>CAVPUV010000014.1:0-86135 GCA_963708905.1 uncultured Gammaproteobacteria bacterium
GAGTCCTAACGTCCCACAATACAGATCAGGTCGTGGTGACAGTGAGCGACGGGACGCTGCTGATTTTTCCATCCTACCTGGCACATTCGGTTGCGCCAAACGAGAGTGGCAAGCCGAGAATAAGTATCAGTTTCAATTTGATGTTTTCCCATTATGCAGAACGGCTGGCCAGACCGTTATGGGGATCAACCGTTGACCCGCCGCTCGGTGAATAACGCATGAATAAAAGCAGCCTTCGCATCGGGTAATATTGGATTTCATGGCAACAACTAACAGCCATCCCGCTGAGACCCGCTTTGCCGAGTTTCGTTTTTACGAGGAACTGAATGATTTCCTGCCGGCGGAGCACCACAAGACTAGCTTTCGCTCGCCTTTTTTCGGCAGCCCGTCGGTTAAAGATACGATCCAGGCCATAGGCGTGCCCCATACAGCCATTGATCTGATCCTGGTAAACGGCCGATCGGTGGATTTTTCGCACAGGCTGCGGGGCGGTGAACGGGTTGCCGTCTATCCTGTATTTGAGCGCTTGGATATCAGTCCGGTCATTCGGCTGCGCCCCAAGCCTTTGCGCTGCACCCGTTTCATCCTGGATGTGCACTTGGGAAAGCTCGCTCGCTATCTTCGCATGCTGGGGTTCGACACCGCTTATGACCGGGACTGGGACAATTCCACGCTGATTGATTTATCCCTGCGGCATGAACGAATTATCCTCACCCGGGGCCTGGGGATACTGAAGCAAACCCGTGTAAAGCGCGCTTACTGGCTGCGACATCGTGAGCCCTGGCAGCAACTGCAGGAAGTCCTGCTCGCACTGGACCTGTTTCGTCAACTGCAACCCTTTACACGCTGCTTGGATTGCAACGGCCGGATTCACCCGGTCGACAAAGCCATCATCAGAGGCCAGATTGAGCCGAACATCTTCCAACGATTCGGGGAATTCTGGGAGTGTCAGGACTGCAGGAAAATCTATTGGCGTGGCTCTCATTATGAACGCATGCTCCAGTTGGTTAGCGAGTTCAGTCGGGAATACAGTTGATGCAGGGAAAACCAGATCTGAGCCGGCCAAAAAAACCACGGAGGCCTACCGCTCAGCAGGATTCCTACGTTCCTGCAGCCGAATGTTGGCGATGATGTTGACGGCAGCGCCGCATTCACGGCACGTTTCAATAGACGTTTTCTTAACCGGTTCCCAGAATTCTGCGCAATACGGCAAAACTCAGCAATGCCAGGGCGAGAAAGATCACGAAAAAGACCACTTGCCGTTGCTTGAGCGCGGCGCCACGCCGTTGCTCCAGCTTGCGCACCAGCCAGTCCGCAAGCAGGTAGATCACGATCGCATTAAGCGTGAATAAAATCAGATCGGACATTTGCGTTTGCGCCTGGAATGATGGAAGTCGTCAGATTCTAACCCGGCCGCGGATCGACTTGTAGGCGACCAGCAGGAACAGCAAGCCGCCGATAACCGAAATCAGTCCCCCCAGCCCCATCAAACCCATGCCGGCAATCTCGCCGCTGCGCTGCAAACCCTGTTCCAGGCCGGCGGTTTTACGTTGCACGCCATAGCCGCCACTCCAGGCCAGGCCGGTGATGTGCAACAACACGAGCTATTCGGTTTCAGCGCACCCGATCTGTTTCGCAAAGGCCAAGCGCTCGATGGGAAACTGTCCACTGCCAAATTCAGGCAAATCTTCACTGCCAAATTCAGGCAAATCGCTATGGAAACTAACTACACCCTCCCCGCATGAGGTCATATCAACCCTCAGCCAACCCCAATGTTCCTCTTGCGCTGGATCGATGTTGCCATCCAACGACACCCGTCCGTTGCGATTGATGTAGGCGTTGGCAACCACGGAATTTCCATTTTTCAGTTCGCCGGTGCCATATACCCACGCCTGATTGCCGTCCGCATCGAAGGTCGTCCAAACGATCAGCGTGGTGTAATCGGTCTCCAGCACGTACACATAGTGACCATCGGCGTCCGGGTCGTAATAAAGCCCAGTGATTCCGCCTTCGGACAGCTTTACAGCCGGTGGCGCATCGATAACTGAAAAACTTTTTTCATCGGTGACACGGCTGCCAAGCGTTCCGGTATTTACAAACAACGCAACACTGTAATCACCGGTGGGTATTGGTCCGATTGTGGTCTCAAAGTCGGGAGCATCTGGGTTACTTTGCAGACACTGGCCATAAGGGCCAGTTAGGTAAGTTAACCGCACCCACATAGAATGGTCTTCAGGGGTTGGCGGAAAAACTTCCGCATTGCCGTAACAACGCGAGTTGGTCACCGAAATAGTGATCAAGTCACCAGAATCGGGTAGTCTGGGTTCAATCAACAATTCCCGTTCGTCTTGTGCCCAAATCAAGTCGCTGCCAGCCGCAATTATTGAAAGTGAAATTAAAAAAAGTAGCTTAGTCATCATATCCTGCCTTATTCCGCCGAATCCGTTGGGCATTCAACCTACCTTCCTGTTCGTCATATTCCGGGAACGAAATGAGATTCTCTCCCAGCCTAGCGTCATCACATGCACCGGAAAGGTCGCAGCTCACTCTCAAGGCTTCCGCTATATCTTCCGCCGAACGAATTAGCCAGTCGGGGTTCTGAACATTCGGATCCAAACCACGCCTCGCCGCGATCACTTCGACAATTGCTTGCCTTAATTCCTCATCCAACTCGCGCCAGGCTTTAATTCCATCGTTGGGCGAGTCTTGAGCGAAAACTGGGGTCACGTCTTGCCACAGCACCGACGCAATAAGGGCAATCAGCAACAACTTCGAGAATTTGTACATGACTTAGTTCCTCACACGTCAGATTACGGCATCATCTTCATGTCGTGAACGGATGTCCAGAGCGCGCCCTTGTCACCCGTCATTTCCACCGCCCAATGCACCCCGGTAATATTGAGAACTTGAGTGGTTGGAATCACCGCGTCCCATCCATTCTTGGTGCTGCTTCCAAGGCACCGAAATAGATTGTGCAAATTTATGTCATAGGAAATTTGTTGCCCAATTGTCGTAAGTCGGGAAACCGGAAAGCCGCAATGAGCGAAAACATCTTCTGCGTCGATAAATGCCCATTCCGCCCCGGAATGATAAAAAGATTCCTGCATGGGCCAATTCCATTTATATTGTGCATCGAATGTACTCAGAGTGGAGTTGTCAAAAAGCCAGTGGGCCAAAGAGACTTGGAGACCCCTCTTCTTGCCACCCCATTCCGTAATCGCCACAAGGTTGAAGACCAATGACGGTTTTTGAGCATCAGGGTCAGGGACCCCCGGGGACAGTTCGAACTTCTTCGGCAACGTGAATCCCCACAGTTTCGCTTTGAATTGAACCTTCCTGATTCCCGACCCAGAGTTAATGTAACCAGGAGTAAGCCCGGCATTGCCACGATCACGCTCCGCCCCGACTGCCATGAAGGGCGTGGCGTCATACTTTGGGTTCGGAAAAGTTCCGTTCATAACCAGATGAGCGCGATAGAAATTCTCGCCTGCCGGGGTATCTTTGATGGCGGTGAAGCCCATCAGGCCATATCCTGGGGAAGATCGTGGGATTGATTGATTCGGCGGACCGGGATTATTTGTGGTCTGGCCTCCTCGGTTGTAAGCCGGTTCGTTATTAAAGTCGAGAACCCAAAAGTTCGACTGCGGATAGCCTGCGACATTTTGGGAAAACCAGTTGTTAGCGCTGAAGACGGTCGGACTATTTCCACATATTTCCAGCGGAAATAGACAAGGACTGATGTAGGTGATGGGATTGGAGGACGTTCCCTCTGTTTGACTGTTGTAGTCCGTTCGCACTTGGCGTTGACGAGTCCTTGATCGTGAAATTGTGCAATCGCCGATTCCGAAAGAATCGCGAGCACACACAACAGAAATCTCATAGCCCTCATGTTCGTCTACTTCATTTGTAGAATTCAGGGTGAATGCCATTCGCACCCCTGAAGACAGTGCGGATAGTGACTTACACGCGGCAACTTTTACTCCTAATTCCAACGATACAGGATGCCTAAATTGATACATGTTGATCCATGTCAATACGGACGGATTGATATCTCCTATTTTTTCCATAGTACTTTGATATCTATACACTTTTCTTAGAAACCAAGGGCAGACAGTCTGGGGCGGGCACCGCCTCGGCCGGCACAAGATCTACCTGCTCGCGTGTGTTCTGGACCACAGCGGCTGGGACGCGTAATTCACGGATTGCAGCTGACGGCTATGCGGAATCGGTTTGTGGCCCGCGTGCGTAGGCCGGATCGACACCCGGCGCCCGGGCAGCTTCCCTAATCGACCAACCCTTCGCCCGGCGCTTGGCGAGCAAGTGTTGGGACAGGGTCTCTGGCTGTGGAAAGGGGGCGTAGCCCAGAACCGTACAATGGCGGGAATTGCGCCAATCGGCGGCTCCGTGTGGCCCTTTTCCCAGTTCAGGACGGTCCAGGGATTGACCCCGAGCTGATCGGCAACCTCCTTTTGCGTGAGCTTCAGTTCCAGCCGTCGCTTCCTGAGGTGCTCTCCCAGAGTATGGGGCTCAAAATCTGTTTCCTTTCGTTTCAATGACTTACGCTTAATCGGCATAAACTGCAAAAGAGCATTGAATCCCTGTCCCTGTGGTCAGCTGGGAGACGAGAACGGCCTGCGCCACTGATGACGAATTAAAGACCGGACACATTTTCTCAGCCCGTTCCCAGGATCCCTCGCAATACGGCAAAACTCAGCAATGCCAGGCCGAGAAAGATGACGAAAAAGACCACTTGCCGTTGCTTGAGCGCGGCGCCGCGCCGTTGCTCCAGTTTGCGCAGCAGCCAATCTGCCAGCAGGTAGATCACGATCGCATTGAGCGTGAATAAAATCAGATCGGACATTTGCGTTGGCGCCTGGAATGAAGAAGGTGGTCAGATTCTAACCCGGCCGCGGATCGACTTGTAGGCGACCAGCAGGAACAGCAGGCCGCCGATAACCGAAATCAATCCCCCCAGCCCCATCAAACCCATGCCGGCAACCTCGCCGATGCGGTGCAAACCCTGTTCCAGGCCGGCGGTTTTACGCTGCACGCCATAGCCGCCACTCCAGGCCAGGCCGGTGATGTGCAACAACTGGCCGCAGGCGTAAATGATCGACTGCCAGTATGCCAGGCGCGGGGGTATGGCGCCGAAACCGAGGCGCGGCAACAGGTAGTAGCACAGCCCCATGAAGGCTATCGTGACGCCGACCGTGGAGCCGTGGTAGTGCGCCGGTATCACGATGTCCAGCCCCGATATGAGGAATCCCAACACGCCGCCGGTGGCAAACAGGACCATCGAAGACAGCAGGGCCGAGCGCAGGTAGCGGGCTTCGCCGGCGGGTTGCGCCGCGCGCCACAAACTGGCCACGACCGCCAGGCCCAGCGGCAGACAGGACAGTCCGCCAAATTTCATCAGTTCGGTAAAGGCCAGCCGGTGTCCCGGGGAAACAACGTCGTGCGCCAGGTAAAAGAAGGGCACCGTGATCACCGGCAAGGCCAGGATGATGAGGAAGGTGACGGTCACCCTGGGCGTCAGCGTCAAGCGGCAAGCACTGGCGCTGGCCAGCAGGACCCAGGCCACCATCATCAGCAGGGTATGGGTGAACTGCAGCACATGGCCGCCGCCCCAAAAGAGGAATTCGAAATAGACTTGTCCGGTGACTTCCGGCGGCATGCCGGCCAGAGAAGCCAGGAAAGCGAATATCGCGATGCCGGTGACGATGGCTGCCAGCCGGCTGCCGGCGCGCAGGGCGTCGCCACCACTGATATGGCCGCTGGCGGGCGCGTCGCGGTAGGGGCGCCGCAGGCTGCAGCGCAAAAGGTGCGATGAAATACCGGCAGTAAAGAGGCCCAGACCGGCATAAAACACCGGATGCCGCAGCAGCGGCACGTAATTGTTCATCAAGGGGTCGCCGGCGCCGATGAAAGGCGCGGCGATAATGATGGCGGTGCCGCCGGCGGCGAGAGCGAAGGACAGCCGGTCCCACCGTGGCGCATCATCGGCGCAGGCCAGGCTCCACAGCACCCCGGCCATCGACAACAACCAGATGAGCACGGACAGGTTGACGTGCACCACCAGTGCGATGCGGAAAAAATCGATCAGCGGGATCAGTTCCTGAATGGCCGGTGTTCGCGCCAGTACCAGCAGCAGGGAAAATACTCCCGCGGCGACCAGTGAAGTCAGGCCGAGCAGTAACCAGGCCCTGGTGGTCTTGCGCAGTGCTTCGCTGTGAACGGACAGATCGTATGATGGTGCTTGCATGGAGGCTTCAGGTCTTGTGGTAAAGTTGATGACGCAAGTTAGCGGTCATTACTGTAAACGTCAATGCTGAACTCCATCACCGAAAAAAATTTCCGGACCTGCACCGATGTTGCGCAGCTGCTTTCCATGGAGCGTCCGCCTGAACCCGTGTACTGTATTTATCCCGAGGTCTACCGCCGCACGGCACAGGACTTCGTTGCCGGCTTTCCCGGCCGGGTGCTGTACGCGGTGAAGGCCAATGACCATCCCGCCATCGTCCGTCTGTTGCATGCAGGAGGCGTGGTGCATTTTGACTGCGCATCGATTGCCGAGATTGCACTGGTGCATGAGCTTTGCCCCCAGGCCACTTGTTATTTCATGGTGCCCGTGCGCCTGCGTGGCGCCGCGCGCGAGGCCTTCGAGCAGTATGGCGTGCGGCACTTCATGATCGATCATGTGGATGGTATCGATATCCTGGCAGCGGAAATCGATCTGTCCCAAGCGGTGGTTTTCACCCGCATGGCGGTGCACCATGCCGCCGCACTGCAGGATTTATCAGCGAAATTCGGCGCACCACCTGCTGCCGTCCCCGGCTTGATGCAGGCGCTGGCGGCGCGTGGCGCGGAGCCCGCGCTGGCTTTCAATGTCGGTTCATCGGTCATACGCACCGAGGCCTACACGCACTCGATCGGCGTGGCGGCAGAGGTGTTGGCGGCATTGCCTTTTGCGGTCAGATTGGTCGATATCGGCGGGGGCTTTCCGCACCCCTATCCCGGTTTCCCGGTGCCTGCGCTGGCGGACTATTTTGGCGCCGTGGCGAGAGCCGTCGCGGCCCTGCCGCTGGCGCCGGGCGGTGAGATCATGGCCGAGCCCGGCCGTGCGCTGGCCGCGCCCGGCATGTCCGCGCTGGTAGAAGTATTGCTGCGCAAGGAGGAACGCGTGTACCTCAATGATGGCATGTACGGCATTTTCTGGGAATTGCGCTTCAAGGAGCACGAGGGCTTTCCGCTGCGGGTCTTCCGTGATGGCCGTCCGCACCAGCGGGAGATGAAGCCATTCCGCCTGTATGGCCCCACCTGTGATGCCAGCGATGTGTTGCCGGCCCCCATCCAGCTGCCAGCGGATATCCGCAGCGGTGATTTCATCGAATTCGGCAGCATTGGAGCTTACAGCCTGAGCGGGCGCACCCGCTTCAATGGCTATTACAGCGAACGAATAGTAAGTCTCACTGACCTTGACGCGCGACCGCCAGGAGCCTGAATGAGCAACCACCTCGCCGGCGAAACCAGCCCCTATCTGCTGCAGCATGCCGACAACCCGGTGGACTGGTATCCCTGGGGTGAAGAAGCGCTGGCGCTGGCAAAAAATCAACACAAGCCCATTTTGCTCAGCATCGGTTATGCCGCCTGTCACTGGTGCCATGTGATGGCGCATGAATCGTTCGAGGATGAAAACACCGCGCAGCTGATGAACCAATGGTTTGTCAATATCAAGGTGGATCGCGAAGAGCGGCCTGACCTCGACAGCATCTACATGGCCGCGGTTACCAGCATGACCGGTCATGGCGGCTGGCCCATGACCGTGTTCCTGACGCCGCAGGGCAAGCCGTTTTTCAGCGGCACCTATTTCCCGCCGCAACCGCGCCACGGCATGCCGGCCTTCAGCCAGGTTCTGGCCAGCATCGCGCAAGCCTGGCAGAGCCGGCAGGATGAAATCCAGCGCAGTGCGGACAGTGTGTCCCGGCACTTGCAGGAAGGTCTGCAAACTTCCTCCGCGCAGGAACTGCAAGTTGAACTTCTGGATCAGGCCCGGCGCCAGCTGGAGGGCGAGTTTGACCGGCAGTGGGGTGGATTTGGCACTGCCCCAAAGTTTCCGCAGCCGATGGTGCTCGAGTTCCTGCTGCGGGACTACCTGCGTGCCGCGCAGCCAACAACGCTGGACATGCTGACCTTGACCTTGCGTAAAATGGCCCAGGGCGGGATGTATGACCAGTTGGGTGGGGGCTTCGCGCGTTATTCCACCGATCAGCAGTGGCTGGCGCCGCATTTCGAGAAAATGCTCTACGACAACGCCCAGCTCGCGCGGCTCTATCTGCGGGCCTGGCAGGTCACGGGGGATGCATTTTTCCGCGAGGTCGCCGAACAGACACTGGATTACGTGATGCGTGAAATGCGCCATGAGGACGGTGGTTTCTACAGCAGCCAGGATGCCGACAGCGAGGGCGAGGAAGGCAAGTTCTTTGTCTGGAGCGCAGACGAGATTTGCGCGCTGCTGGGCGTTGACGCCGAGTTGTTCATGCGGGTGTATGGCGTGTCCGCGGGCGGCAATTGGGAAGGCAGGAACATCCTGCACCGGGAACAGGACGCGGCGGACGTCGCGGCGGAATTGGGTCTGGGTCAGCAGCATGCCGCCGAGGCGCTGCAGCGCAGCCGGCAAAAACTTCTGCAGGCGCGCTCGCAGCGTGTCTGGCCCGGACTGGACGATAAAATACTGACCGCCTGGAACGGGCTGATGTTGAGCGCGTTTGCAGAGGCGGGCCGGGTGTTGGGGCGCGCCGACTACCTGGCGGCAGCAACCGCCAATGCGGAATTCCTGCGGCGTGAACTGTCTGGCCAGGACGGCCGGCTGTTACGCACCTGGAAAGCCGGAGCGGCGGCGAAATATAACGCCTACCTGGAAGACTATGCCTGCCTGGCCGAAGGCTTGCTCACCCTGTACGAAGCGACTTTTGCAGCAGAATGGTATTGCTGGGCCGGGCAGCTGGCGCGTGTCATGCTCGAGCATTTCAAGGCTGCCGATCAGCCCGGTTTTTTCGATACCTCCGATGATCATGAAGCCCTGCTGCACCGGCCGCGCGATCTGCAGGACAATGCCATGCCCAGTGGCAACGCCAAAGCGGCGCTGGTGCTGTTCCGCCTGGGGCTTTATTCAGGCAAAGCCGAGTACTTCGCAGTGGCACAGGATGCCGTGGCCGCGGTGGCAGACATGATGCGGCGTTATCCAGCCGGGTTTGGCGAGTGGCTCAACGTGGCCAGCTTCATGCTCGGCCAGCCACGTGAACTCGCACTGGCTGGCCCGCTGCCAGCTCTGCAAGGCATGCGGGCGGTGGTAAATGAACAGTACCGGCCGAATCTGGTGGTTGCCGCGGGTAGTGGCGAGGACGCGGTCGCAGTGCCCGTGCTGGCGGGCCGGCCGATGCTCAACGGATTGCCGGCGGCCTACCTGTGTGAGCGTTTCAGCTGCCAGGCACCGGTTGCGGATGCAGTGGAGTTGCGTCAATTGCTGGCTGCCAAATAATAAGACGGCCGGTCTTGTCCTGATCTTCAATCGTTGCGTCCGCGCGGTTTTTGTAGTTGAATCGCACGCTGGCCGTTGCCACCGATAGCAAGCACACATGATCGCAGTACTGAAAAAAGAAGATCTGAAAATACGCATACTCGAACGTCTGGTCTATTCCGTGGGCAAGGACGTGGAACATGCCGTGCCCAGGGACTGGTGCGTCGCCCTGATCCTGGTGATACGCGACAAGATCGTGGATAACTGGATTGAAACCACGCAGCGGATCTATCAGAAAAAGCAGAAACGGGTGTACTACCTGTCGATGGAGTTTCTGATCGGGCGCCTGCTGGGTGACACCATCTCCAACCTGGGCCTGGGTGATGTTTGCCGTCTCGCCATGGCGGATCTGGGTATCAATCTGGATGACATCCTGCTGCAGGAGCCGGACGCGGCGCTGGGCAACGGAGGTCTCGGCCGTCTGGCCGCCTGTTTCATGGATTCCATGTCCACGCTGGGCATCGCCGGTTTCGGTTATGGTATCCGCTACCAGCACGGACTGTTCCGCCAGCGTCTCGGCGAAGGCTGGCAGATCGAGGAGGCGGAAGACTGGCTCATCCAGGGGGGGAATCCGTGGGAATTCGAGCGGCCGGAGGCGTCTTACAGTATTTCTTTTGGCGGTGCGGTGCGTACCGAGGGTGATGCCGGAGAACGCTGGCAGCCGGCGGAGCAGGTGCTGGCCCGTGCCAATGACATGCCCATTGCCGGCTGGGGCGCGGACCATGTGAATACGCTGCGTTTGTGGTCGGCAACCCCGGCCAAGACGTTTGACCTGTCGCGCTTCAATCAGGGGGATTACCTGCAAGCCGCGCAGCACCAGGTACTGGCCGAAACCCTGACCCGCGTGCTCTACCCGGATGATTCCACCGGCACCGGCCGCGAGCTGCGCCTGAAACAGGAATATTTTTTTACCTCGGCTTCGGTACAGGATCTGCTGCGTCGCTTTCTGCAGGACCACGATGATCTGCATACACTGCCCGATTTCGTCGCCATCCAGCTCAATGATACACATCCCGCCATCATGGTTGCCGAATTGATACGGCTGTTGATCGATGAACACGGCTTTGAGTTCCGGCCGGCGCTGGAAGTGGCCCGTGCCTGCATTTCCTATACCAATCACACCTTGCTGCCGGAGGCGCTGGAACGCTGGCCGCTGGAATTGTTTGCCCGCGTGTTGCCGCGGCACCTGCAGATCATCCGCGAACTGGATCAATGGGTGACGCAGGAAGTGCGCGACGCGGGTGTCGCCATCGAGGCGGAAAAGGTGCGGGTGATATTCGCCCATGACGATCAGGGTGGAGAAGTGCGCATGGGCAACCTGGCTTTCATCGGCAGCCATCGTGTCAATGGCGTATCGGCGCTGCACACGCGCCTGATGACACAGACCGTTTTCGGTGATCTGCACCGGCTTTATCCGCAGAAAATTGTCAACATCACCAACGGCGTGACGCCGAGACGCTGGCTGTATCACTGCAATCCGGCCCTGGCCAGCCTGATCAGCGCAACCATTGGTGAAGACTGGATTGGCGATCTGGAAAACATCCGTGATATAGCACCGCATGCTCATGACGCCTCGTTCCGTGAAGCCTTCATGGCTGCCAAGCAGCAGAACAAGCTCCGCCTGGCCAACAAGATCCTGCAGGCCACGGGCATCAGCGTCGACCCGCAAGCCCTGTTCGATGTGCAGATCAAGCGCATCCACGAATACAAGCGCCAGTTACTCAATGCGTTACAAGTGGTGGCCCGTTACCGGGCGATAGTGGAAAACCCCGCTGCCGACTGGCTGCCGGTGGTGAAGATTTTCAGCGGCAAAGCGGCTCCGGGTTATATGATGGCCAAGTTGATTATCAAACTGATCAATGATATCGCCGCCCGGGTGAACCATGATCCGCTGGTGGGCGACCGCCTCAAAATCATCTACCTGCCCAATTACAACGTTTCCCTGGCCGAAATCATTATTCCGGGCGCCGATCTTTCCGAGCAGATTTCGACTGCAGGCATGGAGGCCTCCGGCACCGGCAATATGAAACTGGCCCTGAACGGTGCACTGACCCTGGGCACGCTGGATGGCGCCAATATCGAGATTCGTGAACAGGTGGGCGCGGACAACATGTTCATTTTCGGCTTGACCGCAGAGGGCGTGGTAGAACGCCGCCGCGGCGGTTACGATGCCGCCGGCCTTATCGACAGCGATCCAGTCCTGTCCTCGGTGTTGAGCGATATTCGTTCCGGGGCTTACTCGGCGGGAGACGGCGAGCGCTTCAAAGCCATCAGCGACCATCTCTATCACCACGATTACTTCATGGTGGCGGCCGATTTTGCGGCTTATCTGGCTGCCCAGACCGCAGTCGAGCAGGCTTTCCGGCAGCGTGACGACTGGGCGCGGTCCGCAGTTCTCAATACCGCCCACGTGGGCTGGTTTTCATCCGACCGGGCGATTCGCAGCTATGACCGGGAGATATGGCACTCGCGTGGCGCGTGATGCATCATTCCATTTTCACCAGCAGTCTCTTCACTGTTCAATGTGTTCCCCCCGGGTCTGTTGCCTGCTCGGGCTGCAGCACCAGCGCCGCCAGCGGCGGCAGGTTCAACAGCAGGCTGTAAGGCCGGCCACCATAAGCGATGGACGCAGATTCCACGGCGGCTGCATGATGCAGGCCGCTACCGCCGAACTCGGCCGCATCCGAATTGAAGATTTCGTGGAAGCGCCCGGCGCGGTGCAACGGGATGCGGTAAGCCTGCCTCGGTTCGGGGGTGAAATTCAGCACAATGAGCACTGATCCGGTGGCGCCATGACGCAAAAAGCAGATCACGGAATTCTGCCGGTCTTCACCATTCAGCCATTCGAAGCCGCGCGGATCGCAATCCCACTGTGACAGCGCGGGTTGGATCGACTGCAGACGATTCAGGGCCGTCAACAAACGGCTGATGCCTTGCGCGCCTGGCGCGTTGGCGAGATGCCAGGGCAAGCCGACGGCGGCATCCCATTCTCCCGCCTGGGCGAACTCGCCGCCCATGAACAACAATGGTTTGCCCGGGAACAGCCATTGGTAGCTGTACAGCAAACGCAGGTTGGCGTAACGCTGCCATTCATCGCCGGGCATGCGCCCGAACAGGGATTTTTTCAGGTGCACGACCTCGTCGTGGGACAGCGGCAGGATAAAGTTTTCGTCAAAGGCATAAACCAGCGCGAACGTCAGCCAGTCATGGTGGTACTGACGGTAAACAGGCTCCTTGCTCATGTAATTCAGGGTATCGTGCATCCAACCCATATTCCATTTCAGATGAAATCCCAGGCCGCCGGCTGCCAGCTCATGGGTGACTCCGTGCCAATCGCTGGATTCCTCGGCCATCATCAGACAGCCGGGGCATTCGCTGCGTACGGCCTGGTTCAGTTCGCGGATGAAATCGATGGCTTCGAGCTTGTGGTGGCCGCCGTATTTATTCGGCGTCCATTGTTCCGCCTGGCGGGAGAAATTCAGGTACAGCATGGAGGCGACTGCGTCCACGCGCAGCCCGTCAAGATGAAACTCCTGCAGCCAGTACAAAGCACTGGAGATGAGGAAACTGCGCACTTCGTGGCGTTCGTAATTGAACACCAGTGTGCCCCAGTCGCGCTGTTCGGCTTTCTGCCATTCATGGTATTCGAACAGGACATCGCCATCGAAGCGGGCCAAAGCGTGCGCATCGCGGGGAAAATGAGCGGGCACCCAGTCGAGAAACACACCGATACCCTGCTGGTGGCAATGATCGACAAACGCACGGAAATCATCGGCAGTGCCGTGGCGGCTGGTGGGCGCAAAGTAGCCGGTGGTTTGGTAGCCCCAGGATTCATCCAGCGGATGTTCCATCACCGGCAGCAGTTCAATGTGGGTAAAGCCCAGGGCGCGGACGTGTTCACACAGCTGCCTGGCCAGTTCAGGGTAGCTCAGGAAGCTGCCATCGGCTTGCCGGCGCCAGGAGCCGAGGTGTACTTCGTAAATCGCGATGGGGCGGTCCAGGGCGTTGATCTGCGTGCGCGATTGCAGCCATTGGCTGTCATGCCACGGCTGCGCAGCCGCTTGCGGGACCAGGCTGGCGGTGGCTGGCCGCTGCTCGATCCAGCGCGCGAATGGATCTGATTTCAGCAGGATTTCGCCACTGCCGGCGTTGCGGATTTCAAACTTGTACGGCCCGGCATCGAGGCCGGGGATGAACAGCTCCCAGATACCCTGTTGCGGGTGCAAGCGCATGGGGTGACAGCGCCCGTCCCACGAGTTGAAATCACCCACCACGCTGACCCGTTCCGCATTGGGCGCCCACACGGCGAACAAGCTACCGCTGACACCATTGATGGCAAAGTGGCGCGCACCGAGCAGGTCCTGGGCGTGATAATTGCGGCCGGCATGAAATGCCTCCATGGCGCGCGGATCCAGTACCGAAGCAAAACTGTAGGGATCGTTACGCTGCACACGCTGACCGGTATCGGTCTGCCACAACAGCAGAGGTTGCCGCGGCAGATTGGAGAAATCACCGCGATATTCGAACAGGTCCGAATGCGGAAACCGGCTCAATGGTTTGCTTTCATCTTCCAGCCACACCTGCCGGGCGCGTGGAATGAAGCAGCGCAGTACCTCGCCATGCGCGGTCTGGTGCCGTCCGAGAAACGCGAAGGGGTCACCATGCCGTCCCGTGGACAGTTTGCCCAGGTTCTCAACTACCGCATCTTCGACAGCGGGTTCCGCCGCAGGAGACGGCGGCGCGCTTTCGTTGCCTGGTCTGCGAATAAAGAATTCCTCCGGTTGACGTGCTGATTTATGCAGCGCAAGAACGTATGATGAATTCAGGTTACCTGTGGTTCATTATTCCACGTCTGTGCGGGAGGCGGTATGCCTGAGTCAAACACATCTTCTCAGGCCTTACTGAAAACCCTGTTGTGGACCCTGCTTGCGCTGGTCGCCTTTGCCGCAAATTCAGTATTGTGCCGGCTGGCTCTGGGCGAACAGGTCATCGATGCCGCGAGTTTTACCGTCATACGTCTGTTATCCGGTGCCGTCGCACTATGGATCATTATCCAGTTATCGCGCAATAAAGCCGCGCCACCAGGTCAAGGCATCTGGCTGTCTGCGTTCATGCTGTTTGTTTATGCAGCGTGTTTTTCCCTGGCCTATATCACACTGGAAACAGGAACCGGCGCCCTGGTGTTGTTTGGTGCGGTGCAGTTGACATTAATCATTGCCGCGTTGATTTCCGGAGATCGGTTGCATCGGCTGGAATGGGCGGGGATGGTGACTGCTTTTGCCGGTTTTGTGTATCTGGTGTTACCCAATTTATCCACGCCATCCTTCAGCGGATTTTCACTGATGACGCTGGCCGGCATGGCCTGGGGTGGTTATACCTTTCTGGGCCGGGGTTCGCGCAACCCTTTGGCCGACACGGCACGAAACTTCAACCGCACCTTGCCATTCGTTGTGATGTTGATGCTCCTGGGCATACGCAACGCCCACCTTGAGCGGGACGGCGTTTTGCTGGCGGTGTTGTCCGGCGCCGTTGCCTCCGGCGTGGGTTATACCGTCTGGTATATGGCCTTACGCGGACTATCGTCCACCCAGGCAGCCGTTGCACAGTTATCGGTTCCGCTGATCGCGGCGCTCGGCGGCATCGTTTTTGTGCGTGAAACGGTTTCCCTGCGCCTGCTGCTCGCCGCAGCGATGATACTGGGCGGGACGCTGTTTGTGGCGGCGGGCAGGCGCAGGCATAATGAAAAACCAGACGTCTTGCGAGATCCAGTATGACCGAATCGCTCTTCGTTGCCCGTGAACAGGAATTACGCCATCTGCGAGAGATTCTCGATCGTACCCTGTCAGGCCAGGGCCAGGTCTGTTTCATAACGGGTGAGGCGGGCGCCGGCAAGACCAGCCTGATGGAAGAGTTTGCCAACCAGGCACAGACTGCACATTCCGCGCTGTTGATCGCGGTGGGCAACTGTAATGCCCACACCGGGATCGGCGACCCCTACCTGCCTTTTCGCGAAGTCCTGAGCCTGCTGACCGGAGATGTCGAAAGCAAATTGACGCAGGGCGCGATAAGTCAGGAGAACGCCGGGCGTCTGCAGGGCTTTTGGCGCGTTTCGAGCAAGGTGGTAATGGATCTGGGCCCCGACCTGATTGACATTTTTTTGCCCGGTGCCGGCCTGGTCACCAAGGCTGGGGCGCTGGTGGCTGGTAACGCTGGCTGGCGCAGCCGCCTGGGCCTGCTGCGACAGAGCCAACCCTACCGGCCGGAGGGAGACGAAAAGACCCGCATCAATTTACAGGATACCCAGCAGAATCACATATTCGAGCAGTTCACCCGGGTGCTGCTCGAATTGGCGGCCCAACGACCGTTGATCATCATGCTGGACGATCTGCACTGGGCTGATAGTTCCTCCATCAGCCTGCTGTTTCATCTGGCGCGCCGCAGCGCGCATAGCCGTATCCTGCTGCTGTGCACCTACCGTCCGGAGGATGTCGCTCTCGGGCGCAGCGACGACAGGCATCCGCTCGAAAGTGTCGTCAACGAAATCAAGCGTCTTTATGGAGATATTCAGCTACGGCTGGAGCACGACGACAAGGTAAATGGCCGCCGGTTCATAGATGCGCTGCTCGATGCCCAGCCGAATAAGCTGGGACCCCGGTTTCGGGAATCTTTGTTGCACCATACCGGTGGTCAAGCGCTGTTTACCACCGAATTGCTCAACGGCATGCGGGAGCGGGGCGACCTGGTGGAGGATGCCAATGGCTACCTGGTGGAAGGTTTGACCCTTGACTGGCACGTCCTGCCGGCACGGGTTGAAGGAGTGATTGAAGAGCGCATTAAACGTATTGCGCTGGAGCTGCAGGAACTGCTGACTGTGGCCAGCGTAGAGGGTGAGGTGTTTTCCGCCCAGGTTGTCGCGCGAGTGCAGAAGTTGGGTGAGCGCGAATTGTTGCACCGCCTGGACAAGGAACTCCGGCAGCAACATCGACTGGTGCACGAAGAGGGCGTAAAACGGATCGGTGATCAGCGCCTGAGCCAATACCGCTTCCGGCACAGCCTGTTACAACACTATCTTTACCACAACATCAGTCAATCCGAACGGGAAATTCTGCACGAGTGCGTGGCGCAGGTTCTCGAACAGCTGTACGGCGGCTCCGGCGAGGAAATCGCCGGGCAGCTGGCCTGGCATTACGAACAGGCGCAGGTTCCGGACCGGGCGGCAGACCATTATCTTGTGGCCGGACAGAGGGCAATGCGCTTGTTCGCCAACGACGAAGCGGTCAAGCTGCTGCAGCATGGCCTGGCTCTGCTGGGAACATTGCCCACCTGTGCAGGGAACACCGAACGCACGGTAAAACTGCAATTGGCCCTGGGCAAGGCGCAGTGGAAAATGGGTCTTGCCCCTCAGTCCATGGCTACCTACCAACAAGCCGCGGAGACTGCGAGAGTAATGCAGTCGGGCGAATATCTTGCCCAGGCTGCACTGGGTTACGACGACCCGCGCTACCGCTTCAACTTCCCCACGCAGCCTGCGGTGAATTTGCTCGAAGAGGCTCTGGGCGCTCTGGGTGAAGAAGATTCGATGCTGCGAGTTCGCGTGGTGTGCGGACTGGTTCGCGCGGAAGGGCACAGGATGAACGAAACGATACTGGCCACTCTGCTGGCACAGGCCATCGCGATGGCTCAGCGCCTGGACAACCCCATGGCCCTGTTTACGGCGCTGCAAGCCAAGCTGTATACGCACCGTCATCCAGACAGGATAGGAGAACGTCTGGCGATAAAGGAGGATCTCCTGCAATCGGCGCTCCGGATCGGTGACCAGGAGCCGTTGCTCGATGCCTACATGTTACGCATCGATGACTTGCTTGCCATTGGCGACATCGAAGCCGTGGATGCGGACATCGCCGCCATGCAAAGCATTGTCGAGGAGGTAGCGGAACCTTTCTACGATTATTGCCTGACCACCAAGCGCGCCATGCGTGCGCTGCTGCAGGGGCGTTTCGACGAAGCCGAGCGCTACGCAGAGCAGGGCATGGAATGTAGCCGGCATTTGGACGTTGACAACGCCGAAGGTGTGTTCGGCATGCAAATGTTTTCGATACGAAGACAGCAGGGCCGGCTGCAGGGCCTGGCGCCGGTGATCAGGCATTTTGTGCAGAATCATTCGGCTGCGTCCGCGTGGCAGCCGGGCTTGGCGTTGGTCTATAGCGAACTGGGTGACGAAACGGCAGCCAGAACAGAGTTCGAACGCCTGTCGGTCAACGACTTCGCGGACATTCCAAAGGATGCTCTGTGGCAAACCTGTCTGTCCTATTTAAGTGATATATGTGCCTTTCTGGGTGATGCCAGGCGCGCCAAAACCCTGTACCAACTGCTGTTGCCCTATGCGCGACTGGCTATCGTGGTCGGCAACTCAGTGGCATGCTACGGCGCCGCGTCGCGTAACCTCGGCCAGTTGGCGGCAATCCTGTCCCGCTGGCAGGAAGCCGAAGAACATTTCCGCCACGCCATCGAATTCAACGCCAGGCTGCAGGCCCTGCCCTGGCTGGCACACTCGAAGCAGCAGTATGCGGCCATGTTGCTGCTGCGCGGTAAAGCCGATGACCGGGACCAGGCAAACGCCTTGCTGGCCGAGGCGCTGGAAATTGCCCAGAGGCTGGGTATGCAAAACCTTGCGGCAAAGATTGAAGGGAAAGGAGAAAGACAAAGCCATTGACGGGGCATAGGCTCTGTGGCGTAATCTAAAGAAGCTCTGAATTAATCAGAGTTTCCC
Organism: uncultured Gammaproteobacteria bacterium; assembly: GCA_963708905.1. Taxonomy (GTDB): domain Bacteria; phylum Pseudomonadota; class Gammaproteobacteria; order Xanthomonadales; family SZUA-36; genus SHZL01. The sequence continues at coordinate 18,348 of CAVPUV010000014.1, forward strand.
TAACAGCCTTGTTACCGGCCCGCCAGCATAAGACCGGTTCACTACGAATGGAAGGACCATGCCATGCCAGTATTTCTCATAGAAAGAAATTTTGCCGAGCAACTTGCAGTCAGTCCTGAAGACGCTGTCAACATCAACCGGATCAATGGTGAGGTGGGAGTACAGTGGCTCATCTCCTTTCTGAGCGCCGATAAGAAAAAGACCTATTGCCTGTATGAGGCTTCCGACCCTCAAGCCATCCGCGAAGCAGCGAACAGGGTAGGCGTGCCGGCGGACGTCATTATCGAAGTGGGTGAACTACGTTCATCGGGTGAAACCGGCGACGTCTTGCGACAGCGTTTCGCCTGAACAGACCGGTTGATGCTGATCTCACGAAAATCCGGCCGCTTCGTCAGCCGCCTGACGCGCAGTACGATGGCCGTGATCATGGCCGGCGGCCGCGGCAACCGCCTGGGTGAATTGACCGCAACCCGGGCCAAGCCGGCCACCCCGTTCGGCGGCAAGTTCCGCATCATTGATTTTCCCTTGTCCAATTGCGTGAACTCGGGCATCCGTCAGGTTTTCGTCCTGACCCAGTACAAGGCCCACTCCCTGATCCAGCACATGCATCGCGGCTGGGGATACCTGCGCGGCGAACTGGGTGAGTTCATCCAGATCGTTCCGGCGCAGCAGCAGGTCGATGAATCCTGGTACAAGGGCACGGCGGATTCGGTATTCCAGAACCTCGGTCTGATTCGCCAGCACATCCCGGAGCACGTCATCATCCTGGCCGGTGACCACATCTATAAAATGGACTATGGTCCGATGATTGCTTTCCACACGGAAAACAATGCCGACATCACGGTGGGGGTGGTGCAGGTACGGTTGGCGGAAGCACGCGGTTTCGGGGTCATGACCGTTGACGGCAGCGACCGCGTCACCCGCTTCGACGAGAAACCGGACCATCCGCATCCGATGCCGGACAAGCCGGATCTTGCGCTGGCATCGATGGGTATCTATGTCTTCAACCGTGAGTTCCTGATCGCAACGCTTGAAGACGATGCGGTACAGTCGGCATCGGAGCATGACTTTGGCAAGAACATCATCCCCGGCAGCATCGAGCACGGCCGGGTGTTTGCTTACCCGTTCAATGACGTGGTCACCAAGGCGCAAAGTTACTGGCGCGATGTCGGTACCGTGGATGCGTTTTTCCAGGCCAATATCGAGCTGATCCAGGTAAACCCGGAACTCAACCTGTACGACAATGAATGGCCGATCTGGACTTACCAGGAGCAGGCGCCACCGGCCAAGTTCGTGCTGGACAACGGGGACCGCCGGGGCATGGCGCTGAACTCGATGATTTCCGGTGGCTGTATCGTCTCCGGTGCACTGGTCAATCAATCGCTGCTGTTTTCCGATGTGCATGTGCAGGAGCAATCGAAGCTGATGCGTGCCGTGGTGCTGCCCCATGTCCGTATCGGCAAAAACTGCCGCATCACCCGCGCCATCATCGATGAGAACTGTGACATCCCGGACGGCATGATCATCGGCGAAGACCGGGCCGAGGATGCACGCCGCTTTCACGTCACCGATGACGGCGTCGTGCTTATCTGTCCCCATATGCTGTGACTTTCAGGGGACTTCCCCTTGATTATATTCAACCCGGGCTTATTCTTGGGTTTTCTAGCCGCTTAATTCCATCCCACCATCAACCACCATTTGAATGCCCGTCACGTGTTTTGCCTCGTCCGAAGCAAGGTACAAAACGGCATAAGCGATATCATCTGGTTCGCCGTATTCGCCATATGGTATGAGAGAGAGAAATTGCTGCTTGGCCTCTGCTTCACTGACTCCCGTTAAACGAGCTGTTTCGCTGATCAATTTATCGTGCATCGGCGTTTTAACTTGTCCCGGGTGGACGCTGTTGCAGCGAATTTTTGAGCCCGTGGTGGCACAGTGCAAGGCGACCGATTTTGTGTACTGGCGAACCGCGGCTTTACTCGCGCCATATGCCGCGATAAAGGGTGTGGCGACAAGCGCGGCAATCGATGAGATATTTATAATTGAACCACCCCCGGCTTCTCTCATCAGGGGAATAACGTGTTTGCAGCCGAGAAAAACACTTTGGCTGTTAACCACTTGCACGTTTTGCCAATCCACGAGTGACGTGGTTTCCGGATCCGCATTCTCAATTGGTCCGCTGATTCCGGCATTGTTAACCAGAATATCCAAATGACCATAAGCACCTTTTATGCTTTGCAGAATTGACTGCCACTGTGTTTCCGAAGATGCATCTTGCAGCATAAAAGCAGCACCGATCTCCTTTGCGGTTTTTTGCCCAAGCTCTTCCTGCACGTCGGTGATGATGGTTGTAGCACCCTGTTTAACGAGCAGGGCAGCAATGGCACGACCCAGGCCGGACGCTCCCCCGGTGACGAGAGCGACTTTACCCCCAACTCTTCCTGCAACGGCATTCATTTTGCTTTGTCTCCGTTATGAATCAATCAGGCAACTGCCTGCATTTTATTTTTCTGCACTTCGGGAAACTGAAACCCATCCAGAATAATATTTGGCCACAGAAAATCCATCGGATGCGGTGTATAGTCGACGCCCACATTGATAACCGCGGGTTTTTTCGACTCCATTGCCCGCTTGATTGCAGCAGACAATTCCTTTAGCTCCGTCACATTTTCCGCATAACAGCCAAACCCCTGCGCCACCGTGGCAAAATCAACCGTGGTGAGCTTTGTGCCAAAATCAGGATTGTCGAGTATGTCCCCAAAGGGCTTATACATACCCCAATAGCTGTCATTGAAGACGATGGTGATGACATTCAAACCATGGCGCACCGCCGTCTCCAATTCCTGTATGGTCATAGCGAATGCGCCATCGCCGGTCAGGCAAAATACCGGTCGATTCGGATGCGCCAACTTGGCTGCATTCGCATAAGGCAGGCCGAAACCCAAATGTCCCATGCCTGGAACAAAGAGTGATTTTTCCGGGCTGTCGACCTGAATATGTGAGAGCGTCCACATCATGGTTTGCCCGCCATCATGGGCAACGATGGCGTTATTTGGTAGCAGCTCGGCGATCGCTCTGGCGACGGCAGACTCGTTCAACAACCCAGTGCCGCCGACCACTTTCGCATTAACTGCAGTTGCCCGATACAATTCGTCGCACTCGCGGCGTTTGCGTTGCATTGAGCGTTTCCATTCGTGATCCTGATGAAATTCAGTACCAGCGTCGAGCATGTCCAGCAGCGCCTCGAGCGTGGATTTTGCATCCCCAACCAAGCCGATTTCAATTGGCGCCGCTTTGCCAATGCATTCAGCATCAATATCGATCTGGATGATTTTTTGCCCCTTGGGCTTGGGGTAATGTGGCGGTTTATGAATCGGTGTGAAAGTGGAGAATTTGCAGCCTATCGCCAAAACAAGGTCCGCTTCCTGACCCACATCGATGGCCACCTGTCCTGACACCAGGCCAGCCGACCCCATATTATTGGGACTGGCTGGGTGGAGCACACCACGACCATTCGCAGTGGCCATGCTCAACATGTCCGTTGTTTCTACCAACGCTCTGAACGCTTGCACTGCGCCGGATCTTGCCACTCCCCCCCCGGCAATCAGCAGCGGTTTGCGTGCTGCCGACAAGGCATCCACAACCTGCTGCAACTCTTGCCGGCTCGGTGTGGGCCGTTTCAGCTGGTAGGGCGGGATCATGTCCAGGTCGTAATTGCAGAGCTGCGTACCCACATCGCAGGGAATGTCCAAATGTACCGGACCCGGGCGGCCCGAGCGTGCGATATGTACCGCTCTTTCAACCAGCTCTGGTGCACGTTCGGCATGATGAATGGAAGCATTCCACTTGGTGATTGATTTAAACAGTCCCAGCTGATCCCCAGATTGCAGTTGATCGATGCTCGGATCAATAGTTCGAGCCTGGTTCTGCCCGGTGATAACCAGCATCGGAATATTATCCGCAAACGCCGCGGCAACGCCGGGCACAATATTGGTTGCGCCTGGGCCGACGGTAGCAAAACACACGCCCATCGTATTGGTAACGCGGGAGATAGAAGCAGCCATGTGCGCCGCGGCTTCTTCGTGCCGGGTTGTAACATACTTAAAATGGGGGTCACGGGAAGCGCCATCCATGATCAAGCCGATTTGTGCCGCGGGCAAACCGCAGATATATTTCACGCCATGCTTTTTGAGTATGGCGAGTAACATTGCGCTGACTGTGCATTCCATCTCTGTAACTCCTAAAAGTAACCTCCCGCAAGGAGAACCATTGGTTCTTCTTATCAGGGGTTATTAATTGACATCAGTTTGTTGGTTAATTCATATAGCGAACAGGATCTGTGCCGTCCCATTGCAGTGCGGCATTTTCAAGGTTGGCAAATAACTCTCGCACGACCGGTGTCGCTTCAATAAGCTCTATCATGCCGCCCAATTCCGCTACCGTGTCCATGTAAGCGAAACGCCCACCAATCGCGACCGATCCACTAAAAGCCAGGGCGTGACCTTGCTGTTGGTACCTGGCCACGTCTTCTTCAAAGGATTCAGCAAAAAGTGCCCAGTGATGAAAGCCGCTGCCTTTGCTTTCCAAAAGCTCACGATAAACTGAAGGTGATTTGCAGTTTTGTTGAATCAGCTCGATGCAGACATTTCCGGAAAAACCGAGCGCGATATCCAGGTCCACATCGGTGGGCGCGCCGCGATAGCGCTTGTCCAAAGCCTCCAGGCTCCGCAACACAAAAAATGGGCCAACCTTTACTTTGCCCAGCCAGTGCTCCAGTGCGGCGTCTATGTTTTCTACCACATAGGCTATTTGCATGACTGTTCCACCCGGTTGGCTCATAAGATTTCCCTCCTCATGTAAAAAAACATTTATTATCGGGCAGTTGCTGTAAAAGATTTAAAAGTTATAGCGCCCCTCAACGCCTACCCAACGCGGCAGACCAAGACTTTGTTCGGTAAGCCCGTTGGAGGCGATATCGAAGGTATAGGTGAAATATTCTTTGTCAAACAGGTTTTTGGCGAACAGGGCAATCTCATACCTCCCACTGGCACCGCCAAAACTGATACGGCTGTTAAAAATCGTATAATCGGGAATGTCCGTGTTCGGTGCATTGGTCAGTTGAGAATAATAGCCGCTGTTGTAGTAACCGCTGAATTGAACCGACAAGACGCCTCCGCCCAGGTTGAAATCCTGCACGATGGCGGCACTCAGCGTAAGTGAAGGTGATTGCGGAGCTTCTCTGTCAACGGAGATCGGATTTAGCGGGTCTGTACCTATGAGTACGTCTTTAACCTTGGTATCCAATAATGCTGCACTGAACATCAATGTTGTGTTATCAGCAGGTTTTAACTGAAGTTCCGTATCAAGGCCATAGATGGTGGCATCGGTATTAAACAGCGTGAAATTAATCCCGCGCAGGTCAAAGGCCTGATAATTCCTGTAGTCGTAATAATAGCCACTGATGTTCCAACGAGCTTTCCCGGACCAGAAATCCAGTTTGCTGCCAATTTCATAAGCATATATATCTTCACCGTCAAAACGCACACCGGCAAATGGCGCATGGCCGGCAAAGCCGGCGTTGTAATTAAATGCCTTGTAGCCCTTGTTAAAACCGGCAAACAGCAGCCAATCCTGATTAACCGAATAATCCAGCTGCAAGCGCGCCGAAATTCCATCCTCGTTATGATTATCGCTGACGCCACCATTGGCTAACGAAGCTTCAATCAGGCTGCCTGGTGGCGCACCTAGCGGAGCAACACCGGGAATGGGCACGCCCCCAAGGGCAAATCGTGGAACCGCAATGTAGGAATAATCCTTTTCATCATAGGTCCACCTGGCGCCTGCCGTCAGCATCCATTGTTCAGACAGATCAAATTCAAACTGACCAAAAAACGAGTAGGACTTGGTTTCGACTGACCAGGTTGCCTTTTGACCCAGCGAAACGACATTGGCATCATAAAAAGGAGGTGGCAGAACATTAAGCTCCTGACTGTAAACGCCATCAATATTCAGATAATAAACACCCGCCGTCCAACGGGTTGTCCCTTCGACCTCTTCTAAACGCAATTCCTGACTGAAGGTGTCGCTATCACCGGTCTGGCCAAATTCAATGAATGGGAAAGGGCTTAAGTCGTTATCTTCGAGATAGTTGACCTTAACGCTATTAACATTACTCAGGGAAACCAGCTTAAAAATATCAAAATCATAGGTTATTCTTCCCGTAACATTGTGGAATTTGCGATCAAGGAGGCCTGGCTGATCAAATGCACCGGTGTACTTGTCACCATCGGCATCCACATACCCGGTGATCAGATTGCTGGTCGAACCCACATTGAAGCCCAATCCTGTGACAGGATCCACAGCCGCAGCCTGAGAATATGCCGCACCCACATTCTGAATGTCCATTTTATAAATATCGGCGCTGATCAGAATGTCGAGTTTTTCGCTTGGCGTGAAATCAAGGTGCAGTCTGGCTGCTCTGGTATCGTCTTCAATTTGATCAGGACCAATTGCGTTGCCGACCCAGCCATCGGCTTTGTTGCCATATATCGCCAGGCGGGCCTTGAAATTGTCACTGATCGGGCCACTTAGCGCTCCCTGAATTCCATAGGAGTCATAACTGCCCGCGGTTAATTTCAGGTACCCTTCGGTTTCGTCGGTCGGCTTATTGGTAATCAGTTGAATCAGGCCACCCGTTGCATTCCTGCCAAAGAGTGTGCCCTGCGGGCCTCGCAACACCTCCACCCGGCTCATGTCGAACATCTTCACCGAATTGGTTGAGATGGATGACTGATAAACCTCATCCACATAGAGGGCATTGGGTGATTCAATATGTCCCGCAAAATCATTTTGCGCCACCCCACGGATGGACACCAGGCCCGCCAGCGGACTGCCACCTCCATTTTGAAACATGAGCCCCGGGGTAATATTGCTCAGTAAATCTGTATCTGTGATATTTAACTGCTCCAAGGCTTCGCCGGAAAACGCACTCACAGAAATACCGGTATCCTGCAAGTTGACTTCACGCCGTGTGGCGGTGACGATGATCTCTTCCAGTTGCTCAACAGCCAAAATATCCGTGGAAAGCATTGAGAGAATTGCTGAACTGATAAGTAAATACTTAATCTTCATGATCAGATTTCCTCCACAACCATTCGCACCAGGGGTACGGTAGCATTACCAATGCTGCAGAAAAAATTAATAGCAAGAATTACTCATTTGCTTAAGCCGTCGGGCGGGCCGGCAAGGTTTATCACTGCGCCTGGTGTTTAAGCAGTCGAAAAAAGCGGCGGATCTGGTTGATGTGTTGTTAGGACAAAAGCAAGTGTCGTTCGATAATACCGTTGACCATCGCTGAATTTTCCACGTGCGGCATGTGTCCGGAGTTTTTGACGCGGTATTCTGCTGCCGGTTTTTCTATTACCAAACAAGTGGCGCCATCCGCGAGAATCTTATCGCTGACTCCCCAGACTAATGTAATTGGGACGTTCAAGCGCGCTACTTCAGTTGCATTAAATGCAAAATCAGTGTGCAACAGGCTGGCCTCCGCAATGCATTGCAGCGCGGCATCAACACCATCCAGGCGCTTATACCTCAATATGTCTTCAATCACTTCACCGGTTACAAGCTCTGCATCGGCAAACAGTGTTTGCAATACGGGTTTCATCTGTTTCCTGGTGCGGGCATTGATGAAAGCGGATATATATTCTCTATTCACTGCTTTTCCTACTAAAGCAGGGCAAATCAGCACCAGGCCCGCAACTCTTTCAGGGTTGAGGAGCGCAAATCGCAATGCGATGGCAGCCCCCAGCGAGTGTCCCACAACCTGAACGCGGGCTAGACCAAGATTATCCAGAAATAATTGCAGCGTTTTGGCTAAACCGGTTATGGAGCCATCCGCGAACCGTTTTGATGACTGGCCATGGCCTGGCAGATCGAGCGCAATAACCCTCTGAGCTGCTGCAAATTTCTCAATGTTAAACAACCAGTTTCCGGAATCACCACCAAAACCATGAACAAACAAAATCGGCGGCTTCCGTAAGTCCACCTGCTCCGGTACATATTCGAAGTAGAAAATATCAAGGTCACCCAATGAGAGCCGTTCAGTCCGGGGGGCGGCGTTTGTCATTTTGCCCAAGTCATCACAACCCGGAACTTGAAATTTCTCAATAAAATCCTCTATGTCTTCATCGCTTTCATTTTCGTCGGTTAACACAGCCAGCAACGCACCCACCGGCAGCACTTGCTGTTCTTTCGCCACCAATCGGCGTACCGTGCCGGAGGCCGCAGCCTCAACGGTGCCTGCGATCTTGGTGGTTTCAATTTCTGCTATTTCCTGTCCTAGGCGAATTTCATCGCCCGGGGCAACCAGCCAACTCAGGAACTCACCTTCTTCCATTGCCAGGCCCCATTTAGGGACAGTAATGGCCTTTATCGTCAATTTGTTCGCCTCTGGCCCAGCAGTTCATAAATGCCGTTAACCACCTTGTCCACTGTGGGAACATAGGCATCTTCCAGCGGCGGCGAAAACGGAACCGGGGTGTGAGGTGGGGTTATTTTTATAATCGGCGCTTTCAGGCTATCAAAGGCTTTCTCGGCTACCAAGGCAGCAATATCAGCAGCCAAGCCGCAACGTGCGGCGGACTCGTCAACGACTATTAATCGGCCCGTTGCCGCCACCGATTCCAAAATAGTATCCTCATCCAGCGGAGAACTGGTTCGCGGGTCAATAACCTCAACGGATATTCCCTCTTTTGTGAGTTTCTGCGCCGCCTGTTCGGCGATATGCACCATCCTGGAGAAAGCCACTATCGTGACATCAGTTCCGGCGCGCACCACGTGAGCTTCACCAAAGGGTATGGAGTAGGGTTCGTCGGGAACTTCCCCCTTCAAGTCGTACAAAAGTTTGTTCTCAAAGAAAATCACCGGATCATCATCCCGTATGGCCTCGATCAGTAGTCCCTTTGCATCATAGGCATTGCTGGGCATGACACATTTCAGTCCCGGCACGGAAGTAAACATATGATAAAGGCATTGAGAATGTTGCGCCGCCGTTCGCATGCCAGCGCCAATGGTGGTGCGAATAACCAGAGGAGTCTTCGCTTTTCCGCCAAACATATAACGGAATTTGGCAGCTTGATTGAATATCTGATCGAAACATACACCCATAAAATCCACAAACATAAGTTCGGCTACAGGCCTTAATCCAGTCAATGCAGCGCCAGCGGCCGTGCCCATGATCGCTGATTCCGTGATCGGCGTATCAATGACCCGGCCATTTCCAAATTTCGCGGTCAGACCTTTAGTAACGCCCAGGGGACCGCCATAGGCATCGTCGACGCCGCTACCACCTTTACCCCCGGCAATGTCTTCTCCCAGTACGATGACATTCTCGTCCCGCTCCATTTCCTGTCGTAACGCTTCATTCAATGCTTCGCGAATCGTTTTCCGGCTCATAGTGGGCTACTCCAACTATTCATAGCTGACGTAAACGTCCGCCAACAGCTTGTCGAGTCCAGGGAAGTCAGCACTGCGTGCTTTTTCTACTGCATCATCTATTAGATGCATAACCTGACTGTCAATCTTATCCAGCTCATCAACACTGATAATTCCTTGACATAGAACAACTTCGCGAAATTTCTTCAAGCAATCACCTTGTTCTCTAACCCTGCTCAGCTCTTCGCGTGAGCGGTAAATCTGAGGATCTCCCTCAAAATGACCATAAAAGCGCATGGCCACTGCCTCGATCACGCCGGGACCCTGGCCTGACCTGGCGCGGCCAATCGCCTCAAAAGCTGCGCTTTCCATGGAAAAGAAATCGGTCCCATCCACCGTCGTAGCCGGTAGGCCAAAGCCAGCAGCGCGTTCAGCGATACTGCTACCTCCGACGGCGTAATTGCACCCCGTTGCTTCTCCGTATCCGTTGTTTTCAAATACAAAAATGACCGGCAGCTGTAATACGACCGCCATATTCATCGACTCAAAGGTGGTGCCTTGATTGGAAGCACCGTCACCGGAAAAAGACACCGCAACTCCGTTTGTCCTTTGGACCTTCGCCGTCAGCGCTGCACCAGCTGCTAAAGGCGCGTTGCCCCCCACTATGGCATTCGCTCCAAGCATGCCTTGCCCCAGGTCGGCAATGTGCATGGATCCACCTTTTCCGCCACAGAGCCCGTTTTGCTTGCCAAAAATCTCCGCCATCATCCTGTGAACATCACAGCCTTTGGCGATACTATGTCCGTGCCCACGATGCGTGCTGCCAATATAGTCATTATCCTGGAGATGAATACAGACACCTGTAGCAATGGCTTCCTGTCCCGCATAAAGATGAACAAAGCCGGGGATATCGCCGGTAGTATTTTCAATGTGAATTCTTTCTTCAAACTCGCGAATGGTTTTCATTCGGGAGTAAGCGTCCAGCAGTTGCTCTTTTTTCAGCAGCATCATAAACCCCGTTTTGATTTTGCCCGTTTTGATTTTGCCCGTTTTGATTTTGATTAAGTCGTAAGCTATGATTTACTACCCAGCATCGGGAGGCAAACTGGCAAGATTCAGGTTGGGATAGGCGACACCGATGATGGGCACGCACTACACCTCATGCTATGTTTATCGCACTACCCATGGAACAGACTAACAACGCCAAAAAAAATATTTAATAGCAAAAATTACTCAGATACTTAAACTGCCAGCATAAAAGCCCTGAACATATATAGCTTCTCAGCAGCCTAAGACTTTGTATATACTTCAGAAATACCAAGCGGCATGTAAAACGATTTGCGGGAACTACGTCTTGGCGGCTGATTGGAAGCCTATCTAACCAGCCGGTACTCTACGACAAGGAGCCAACACTGGTTAATTTATATACCCAGGATTTAAAAGATATCATCGAGGTAAGCCAGCGCGCGCTCGAATGCAATAGTATGGAAGCATTGCAGAGGGAAACACTAACCCTTACGGAGCGTTCGCTGGGTGCTCGCAGCAGCATTTACGCGCAGATCACCGAAAAACAGAAGAAGATCTATTTTACACAAGGTGCAGAACACGGCGTTCCCGAGGGTGCTCTGGCGCGGTGGTGCTCAGAGTACCACTCCACCGACCCCTTTATGCATCGGTATCTGACGAGGCTTTCAACCCGGTCCGGCAGTGTCATCATCTCCAGTGAAGTCATCGGCCACAAAGAATATATTTCGACCCCTTTTTACAATGAGTTTATGAAACCCCAATCCATCTATCACGTGATGATCATCGGGTTGAAGTCAGATGAAAATAAGCCCGTTGGCGTCTATGGATTGCATCGACCGATTCATGCACCTGCATTTTCAGCGCGGGAGGTTACCAAAGCGAATTTACTGGTGCCACACCTCAGGGGGGCATTCCAGCGGGTGATGGCGCAGGAAATGCTGCACAAAAGCCGCTGGCTTACTGAGGTTTTTGCCGATAGTTTAGCCAACGATGGCATCGCCGTACTTGACCATAAAATGCAAGCGCTTTTTATCAGTCAGAAGGCCAGGAAGATGCTTGGAGTAAGCGACGCTGCATTACCGGATTGTTTTCTTCTCAAATGCTCAAATAGCTTGAGCGAGCAGTCCCCCTCAGAGGGCCCCTTGAGATTTAAATTCTTCCATAAGGGGCGCCCAATCCGTGCGGAAATAAACCCGATTGCTGGTGACAAACTCCAGCGTCAACGTTTCATTGTCCGGTTGGATGCTACGTTTGAGGGTGCGCCTGACACTCCCACGATGCTGAATCGCATGCGGGGTCTAGGGCTGTCCAGACGAGAAATAGATGTTGCTCAACTATTAGCGGTAGGCCTCCCCAGCCAGCACATTGCCGAGAAACTCTGTATCAGCGTACGTACCGTAAACAACCATTTGCGGTCTGTTTATGAAAAGGTTGGCGTGCATAATCGCACTACTTTGATTTATAACTTAGCCAGCAATCATCGGCAGTAGACCCGCTCTGTCACCAAGGCGCAAAGTTACTGGCGCGATGTCGGTACCGACGACGCGCGCCGCTTCCACGTCACCGATGACGGTGTCGTGCTCATCTGTCCCCATATGCTGTGAAGGCCTGTTGCCTCGTGGCTCCTGGCCGGCTCTGATAATCGACACCCGCAAGCTCAAGCAGCGTGAACTTTAACCGTCTCGCCGATCGTATTCATGATATGCCGCAGCGCGTCGTAGTCCGGATGTCTGACCCGCATCCAGGCATTGGCCATGTAACCGCCTTCGACCGCTTGGGTGGAGGCGCCGGCTGGCGGAAAGTGGGAAGCAACAATCCACTCAGCGTAGGCTTTGTAAACGGATTCGATACCGGAATAACCGCTAACCCGCCCGTCACAACTGGGTCGCAAGGCAATCATGCCGGCCGAATAACGCCTTGAAGGCGTGCTTTGCGCGTGGCCGTGCACCAGTGCCGCCGCCCAATCCGCGTACAGGTCGAATTCATTGGCCGCGTTGTACACGTCCCATTGCGCAACGCCTGGGGGTCGGCAGCCGATCTCGGAAAATTTCAGGCCCCTGGGGCTGGCGAACCATTCCATATGGGTGGCGGATGTGCCGATGCCGAGGATGCGGATCACATCCCGCGCCATTTGCCTGAGCTCGCGGTAGCCTTCGGCCTCGATGCGGTTGGTGGTGATCATCTGCGGCGAAATCCAGCGTTCGCGCATGGCGATCAGCACATTGGGATAGTAATGGGTGATGAATTCGTGGGTGACTTCGCCATTGATGGTGAGGGTATCGAGAAAACCTTCGTGTCCTTCGATGAATTCCTCGATGGCCACTTCATCGCCATCGGTCAGGCCGGATTCCACGATAACGTGCTCCAGTTCCTGCGCGTCACGCACTTTCCAGGTGGCGTATGCTCCGGCACCGGAAGGCGGCTTGATGATCAGCGGAAATCCCGCGAGCCCGGCAAAATCCCGCGCCGCTTGCGCATCGGCCGCGCGGGTGGAGCGGGCACAGGGAATACCGGCCTGGCGCAGGGCTTCCTTCATCGCCGGTTTGTCGCGGCACAGGTAGGCAGTACGTACCGATGTTCCGGGGATACCCGCGGCTTCGCGCACCCGGGCCGCCGCCATGATGTGTGCTTCCACAATGGCTTCCAGACGGTCCACCGGGGTTTTCTTCTGCACCTCCTGAACCGCCTGCAGCAGGGTTGGCTCGTGCACTACCGAGGGCACCTGGACATAGTGACTCAGCCACTGCCTGAGCCCGGAAGAAAGGTTTTCCCGTGGGCGTTCACCGATACCGATGACCGTGGCGCCGGCCGCATGCAGGGCGCGCACGAACTCCTGCTGGTTATCGGGAAAACAAGGTTCGATGAAAATGATATTCATGATGGATTCCGGGCGCGTTGCCGAAGTTTGTTCTAATGCGTAACGAGACGTTGAAACAGGTCGACATAAACCTGCCCCTGCCGTTCCCAGGAGTAGTCCATCCTCATGCCGTTGCGTCTCAGTTTGCCCCAGGTTTTTTTATCCTGATACAGGTCCAGCGCCGTGTTCAGCGCCCAGTCCAGCGCGAGGTCATTGAAATCATTGAACACGATACCCGTGCCCTTGCCGCTGGCCGGCTCGAACAGGGATACCGAATCGGCCAGCCCGCCGGTGCGGCGTACGATGGGGACCGTACCATAGCGCAGACTGTACATCTGGTTCAGCCCGCATGGCTCGAAACGGGAAGGCATCAGGAACAGGTCGCTGCCGGCTTCTATCCAGTGCGCCAGGCGATTGTTGAAGCCGAGGTAGAAGCACACGCGGTCACGGTGGTGCTGCTGCAACCAGCTGAAAAACTGCTCGTAACGCGGCTCGCCGCTGCCCAGGACAGCCAGTGCGAAACGCCGCTGCTGCAACAGTTCAGGCACCACTTTCTGCACCAGCTCAATGCCTTTCTGATAGGTCAAGCGGGTGACCATGCTGATCAGGGGCATATCGTCGCTGGCATCGAGCTGCAGTTCCTGCATCAGCGCCAGCTTGTTTTTCTTTTTGCCGGAAATGCGCCGGCTGTCGTAAAAATATGGAATCAGCATGTCATTGCCCGGGTTCCATTCCGTGTAATCCACCCCATTGAGAACGCCTACCAGCGAATCGCGCCGCTGCAGCAGCAGGTCCTGCAAGCCCATGCCGTATTCAGGGCTGAGGATTTCCTGTGCATAGGTCGGGCTGACGGTGGTGAGCAGATCGGCGTGCAAGATACCCGTTTTCAGAAAGTTGACCCGGCCCAGCGCCAGGTCTTCCTGGTGCAGCCGTTCTTGCGCGTCCAGCAGTCCCATTTCGTGCACAATGCCGGCATGGAAAATTCCCTGGTAGCCGATATTGTGGATGGTCAGCACGGTGCGGGTGCGGGCAAACAACTGGTCCCAGGCATAACGCGCGCGCAGGTACAGCGGCACCAGTGCTGTGTGCCAGTCGTGGCAATGGAAAATATCCGGCGCGAATCCCATGTGCTGGCACATTTCAATCGCCGCGCGGGACAGCAGGATGAAGCGCAGATGTTCATCACCGTCGTTGCTGTATATACCGGGCCGGTTATACAGTTCCGGGCAGCGCAACAGGTAAATTTTCAGCTGGCCGCCGGGCAGTGTCGCGGTGTCGATCGAGTAGAAAAAATGCTGCTGCCCCAGTTGCAGGGACTGGTTCTGCAGGAAGTGGACCGGGCTGACGTCCAGCGCAGCGGTGTCGATGGCGGAGTAGAACGGAATCAGTACGCGGATGTCGTGTCCCTGGCAGTCAAGATAGGCCGACAGGGCGGCGGTCACATCCGCCAGCCCGCCGGTCTTGGCCAACGGCGCCAACTCCGAGCTTACCAGGCAGATGTTCAGTGAATGTTCAGCCATGCGGGTGTCAATATCCTGGTCTTTGCTTCAAGCGAATTTCGGTTTTGTGGCCGAAACCCCTGGCGTTGTCGATGAGCCGGATCCAGTGCGGGCGTAGTTGAAAAAACGGCGTGTTTTTAAGACGATCCGCAAGAATCCTTTCCTCTGCATCTGCGGAATGTTCCATCACTGTAGCCAGGAAAGGAAATTTCTCAATATAGCAGCGATCGGCCCTGGGAAAATCGTGGCCACTGACCTCACTGCAGGAACCCGATATTTGCAGGCCGCGAAGTGATTTCCAGTCCTGTCCATCGTTATGTATGGTTGCCGCAAGTTCAGGAAGTACTGCCAGGTCCTGCATATGCCGGGTTTTGGGATCGGACTTGAAATAAAGCGTAAGGCCGGCATCGTGTGCATAAAACACTGCCGCTGCCCAGGGGCCATCGCTGCCACAAGTGGCGAGCGTCATGGTGTTGTGACAGGCGAGGTAGCTTTCAATGAGGCGCCTGTCGTCCCAATCGGTCATGGCGGTGGGCCTTGCCAGCGCTTGACCGTGCCGGTGTCCAGACCAAACAAATCCAGAATACGGCCTACTGAATGATTGACGATATCATCCACTGACTCAGGTTTGTTATAAAACGCCGGCATGGGTGGCGCTATGACAGCGCCTAATTGAGAGGCCTCATACAGCAGCTTGCAATGCCCGGTGTGTAATGGGGATTCCCGCGGCATCAACACCAGCAAGCGGCGTTCCTTCAGCACCACGTCCGCTGCCCGGACCAGTAAATTGTCGGCGTGGGAATGAGTGATACCTGATAGCGTTTTCATTGAGCATGGGGCGATGACCATTCCAGCGGTTTTAAAGGAGCCTGATGAGACGCTGGCCCCCAGGTTGCTGTTGGAATAGACAACATCAGCCAGTTCTTTGACTTCTTCCAGGCTGAAATTTGTTTCATATGCGATGGTCAGGCTCGCTCCCTTGGAGATGATCAAGTGGGTTTCCGCCTGCCTCGTGCTACGCAGTGCCTCAAGCAGGCGAATCCCGTATATCGCACCGCTTGCCCCTGATATTCCCACAATAATTCTCAGCATCGCTCTTACTCCCAGGTTTGGCATTTGCAATCCATTCTATTATCAATCACTGATCCAGTTTTCGGAAATTGCTGGAGGTTCAGGCGTAATCCGCCAGGTACTTGGGCAGCATGGCGCGCCAGGTGATCCAGTCGTGGTGCCACTCGGGACCCCAGACATCAACACGGTTGGGAATGCTCCTGGCGCCCAGCACCGAGGCCATGCGCCAGGATTCGCCGATGGATGCGCCCGTGGCGATGATTTCGATGCCGGGGCTGCTGCAGTCCTGACGGATGGCAGGGACGATTTCGGAATAAATCATGGCATCGAACCTGTTCTGCAGATGCGCGCAGAATTCCGCCGAATGCTGGCGGGAGATCCAGGCCTTGCCGGCAATCGAATCGGTGGAATACACCTTGATGCGCCCACTTTCAATCAAGGGCATCATGGCGCCGATCAGGTGAAACCGCTCCACTTCCTCGGCATCGCCGCCGGCGGTGGGAAAAAGCAGCACCGGGGTGCCGAAGTGGCCCCAGCGGACCAGCTGGATCTCCTGTTCGACACGCGCCGAGTGCCAGCGGAACAGGTCTTTCACGAACCCGGCCCTTCCAGCCTCCGCCACTGCTGCACGCGGCCCCAGAACAGTTCGGTAAAGGTTTCGACTTCGCCGGCCGGGAACAGCGCAGTGACTTTTTGCCGGATGGCGTCGCGCGCGGTAGCGGTGGCGAAAAACCGGTTTGCCGCCTGGTCCAGTTGCGCCAGGTGGGTGGCACAGAAGCTTTCGAAGGCATCTACATCAAAATGGCGCCTTGCCAGTTCGACGTAGCCCGCCAGTTTTTCCCCGAAGGAAATATCCTGGCCGGCGATGGCGAAGTACGCATGCCAGTCGAGGTTGGTTTTCATGCGCCGCCGGGTAACCGCGCAGAAGATCGACCAACGCAGGTTGGCCTTGATCAACCAGGGAAAATGGTAGTGCAGTGAGGTCACCTGTGAATCCGGGCAGGCGTTGGCGAAATCGATGGGATGCCAAATTCCGTCCTGGCGCAGCGCCTCGCAGGAGTTGAAGTCCCAGCCAAAAAAAGCATTGATGACCAGGGTCATGTCGGCCAGCTGCCGGGCCTGGCCCGGCGGCAGGAAATTCTGTTCCATGCGGTAGCGATCGTGCAACGGCGCGCCCGGGTCGTAATTGACCAGGCGGAACTGCGGCCCGAGGCCGATACAGCGCACGAAGGCATCATTGGGCAGCACGCCCTTTTGCAGGTTCATGACGCGGGTTCCGCTGAGCTCATAAGCCGCCAGCAACTCCTGGCGGTCATGGATGGCGGTTACGCCGACCCAGGCGCCGCCGTCGTAAGGTTTCATATACAGCGGATAACCGATGCGGTCGCCGATGGCCCCCAGGTCAAACAACCTGGCGTAGCGCGACAAGGTGGGTTGCAGGTCGGCCGAGTTCTCATATTCCTTGGGCGGAATCATCCACGTGTCGGGTACCGGGAAACCCAGGCGCATCATGGCTGCATACGTGGTCTGCTTTTCCATCGATTGCAGCGACCAGGGATTATTGAACACGTACAGGTCATTGACCAGTACGGCTTTCTTGATCCACTCGCGCGAGGTGTGATACCAGTGCGTCAGCCGGTCGATGACGACATCGTAGGAGCAAGCCTGGCGCAAATCGAAGGGCTCGATATGGACGCGTTCCGATTCGATGCTGATGGTATTGCCGCCTATGGACAGGCGCAGATCGAGTTGCTTGAGCAGGGCCTCGTAGCAAATGGGCCAGCAGATGTCGGCACCCAACGAAAGACCGATTCTGCGCGTGCTGTGTGCCACTGGCTTGTCCTGGGCTGTGTGGGACTGCCAATGATACGTATTTCTTATAAAAAATACCCGTGCCGGGCCAATGTATCATCTGCAAGGGAGTTTGGTAATGTAACCACTATGACCGCCACACTAAAGCGCCTGTTACATATCGACGCAATCAAGGTCCTGGCCCTGTTGCCGGTACTATTGCTCGCCCCTTGGGCGGCATCTGCCGCAGACCTGGCCACTTTCTGTGAACGCCTGCCGCGACCAGCCTATGCCGCGCTTGCCAAGCATGCGGCCAGCAACGACTGGTTTGAGGTCTACGAGGTGGAATCCGGCATATTCGCCATCTACGAGCCTTTTCAGTGGCAGGAGGTTATTTCCTACCTGATCATCGGCACCGGCTCAGCCCTGCTTTTCGACACCGGCAACGGCATGGGTAACATCAAGGCTGTCGTTGATCAGCTGACCGACAAGCCAGTCACGGTGCTCAACTCCCACACCCACTTTGATCACATTGGCGGTAATTACCAGTTTGACAGGATTCTGTCGGTCTCGACGGCCTTTTCCATCGCCAACAGTCACGGCCTGGCCAATGACACGGTGACTGTGGAGGCCTCACCGCAGGCGCTGTGCAAGGGCTTGCCCGCGGGCGTCACCCAGGCCGGTCACCGCATCAGACCCTTCACCATTACCGCCACGGTCAGGGAAGGCGATATCATCGACCTGGGCAACCGTAAACTGGAAATTCTGCAGGTCCCCGGTCATACCGACGATGCCATTGCCCTGCTGGACCGGGAGGCCGGATTGCTGTGGTCCGGTGACACGTTCTACGAGGGGCCCATCTGGTTGTACGCCCCTGAAACCGACCTTGCCGCCTACCGGCAATCTATCGCCCGTCTGGCGGCGCTCGCCCCGCAGCTGAAAGCCGTGTTGCCCGCCCATAACACGCCGAAAGCCGCTCCCGCCCTGCTGCTGGCAGCACAGAAGGCGTTCGATGTAGTGCTGCAAGGCAAAGCCACCCCGCTGCCAACCTGGGAAGGCGTCGTGACCTTCGAGTTCGAGGGTTTCGGGTTTCTCATGCGGGCAGACTACACCACGATTCCGCAGCATTAGACTCCTCGGCTCCTCGCCGGCATCAACGATTGCTTATCACAGAGCATGGATTGATAATCACATTTTCCTTGCAGTTTTGGAGCCTGGTGATGAAAATCTACTCAGCGGTAATTCAACGATGCCCACAAACTGGCCTGTTCGTCGGTTTTGTTCCCGGTTTCCCCGGCGCCCACTCCCAGGGGGAAACACTGGATGAAGTCAACCGCAATTTGCACGATGTTATTACCATGCTTCTGGAAGACGGCGAACCCAAGCTTGAGTCCGAGTTTGTTGGGGTCCAAAACGTAGCCATTGCTTGAATTATGGGCAACATTCCCGTCCTCAAGCCCCATGAAGTCATCGCCATCCTGATCAAACTCGGTTTCACCGAAGTCCGCCAACGCGGATCGCACAAACAATTCCGCGATAGCGCAGGCCGTTGCACAACGGTTCCATTTCATCAAGGTCGGGATCTCTCCCCAATCCTGCTCCGTCAAATAGCCAAAGATATCGGGCTCGCGCTTGATGAGTTGCTAAAGCATAGATAGCAACCGGCAATGACAATCTCCATTGGTTTCTCGGTGTCCTCGATCTTGAGCAACCGCTCCACCATCGTGTCTTCCTCAGCGCCGGTCTCATGTGGAATCCACCTGCAAGATTTTGTCCCTTGAACGCCCGTCGAAGAACTTTTCCGATTGGATCTGTGCCCCGTACTTTACTCATAAACCATCCACAGCGGTCCAGGGAACAACCAGCTCAGACCCTGCCGCAGCCGGTCGCGCCAGTTTTCCCAGTTGTGGGCGTCACGGGCTTCCTCGAAATTGACCTGCATGCCCTGAGCCTGCAGCAGGGGAACCAGGGAACGGTTTTCGTAAATCAGCGATTCATAGATGCCGCAACTCATGTAGATCTTTTCCGCCAGCGCAAAAGGATTGCCGCGGAATTCATTGACGAAGCGCACCACCGGGTCGAACACCGGGCCTTTCTGGTGATGGCCCAGGTCGCTGAAGGCGAAGGAACCGGATTGCAACAGCAATTGGCCGAACAGGTGTGGATAGCGGCTGGCGGCGTGCAGGGCGGCGACGCCTCCCAGGCTGGCGCCCGCCAGGCCGCGCGCGGCGCCGTCGTCAAGCAGGGGAAATTTTGCCGCTACTGCCGGCAACAGTTCTGCGCCGAGAAAACGGGCGTGCCGCTCATCGCCGGTATACTCGGTCAGGCGTTCGGGAGACTGGGTCAGGGCGACGATCATGGCGGGAATTTCCTGGCGGTGAATCAGGTTGTCCAGCACGGTCTGCAGGTCAGCGTAATGCAGGTAATCCAGCCCATCGTGCACCACCAGCAAGGGATAAGTGCGGCTACGGCGGAACCTGGCAGGCAGGTAAACATGCAATTCGCGCTGCTGCTGGAATGCCTGGCTGTGCACGTCCAGCGTGGTCAAAATACCTTGACAGGCTTCGCTGTCGGGCAAGGTCCAGCCGGGGCGTTCGTAGCCAAAACCCTGGCACACGGAATTGGCGCCAAAAGGATCATGTGCCAGTACCCCGTTCAGTTGGTCCACCACGAGATGGTGCTGTCCATCCCTGACTACTTCGAACTTGTATTCGAAGCGTGAGTTGTCGGGCAACTCCATGGTCAGGGCCCACAGATCGCTGCCCTCGAGTGACTGCAGCGCTTGTGCGGTACTCAAGCCCGAAATCCAGCGCCGCAACAGGACTTCGTCCGCCACGCCGCGATAAACAAAAGTGACGTTGCCCGGCTGCACCAGTGGAAACGCGTTTTGCTCAATGAAGCTGTCCACTTCCGCAGCGGTGGGGACATCATGCCGGTACAGGGCCTCGATCAGTGGGTTCATCGCAGGCTCAGTTCTTTTTTTCGTCCGCTTCTGGTCATCACGCAGGATTTTTGCGCGCTCTCGATACGCCCGTTTTCCAGCAAGATCATGGAGCCATTATCCAGAGTGCAGCAAAGGGCGGGTGCAAAGCGGCGGCTGAACAAGGCCATGCGGCTGCGGCTTGACCCGTCGAGCCGGGACTTCGCGTGCGGCAGGGGAATGAGGCCGTGGACGATCCCCAGACCGGCATCCAGCACTTCCGCATCACGCCTGCCCTGGGGCGCATCATCGTGAAACAGCACGATGCGCTCGGCCAGCACCATGGCGCCGGCCGACCACGCGATCAGGGTTTTTTGCGCCAGCAATTCACCCAGCCGGAACAGGCGGATGCGGTTGAGCAATACGGCCACGTGGCCACCCGCAATCAGCACCAGACCCGCGGCGGCCACCCGTTGCTGCACGGCATCGCGGTGAGTGGTGGCGACAGGAAGTTGCAAGGCCGCCCGGCGTTGATCGAATTCACGATGTATGGCGGCGATGCGCCGCACATGGTGGCGATCCAGAGCGCGCACCTGGGAAATGGCAGCGCGCTGTTCCAGCCGTAACAGCGCGGGCTGACCCGAGGCGCGCAGCAATGTGCGCGCGGCGGCCAGGGTCGGGTTCAGGCGCAGGCGATACAGGCGTTGTAACTCCTGCAGCTTGTCCTGGCGCTCACGATGAAGGGCCTGGAATTGTGGTTCGCGGGCGAATATGTCTTCCGCCCGGTGGTAGATACCCAAATCTTCCAACGGGCTTCCAATTTCGGCTTGCAGTTCATCGATTTCCCCCTCCGCATCCCGCCAGCCGGCGGTAATGGTCACGATCGGACCATCGACCCCCATAGTCCCGATGGCCTCACCGAGATGGGATTGCGGCGTCTGCGGCCCCAGCATGATCTGTATGCTCATAGCGTCCATAGCAGACCATTACCGCGGCCCGATCGCAAACATTTTTCACTGTGCGCCTTCTGGTGGCCGGCCTGAAATGATGATAGGGTCTGCTTTCCGCTTGCCGGTTCCGGAAACATAAATGGCTTTACACATCTGGGTTATTTTCCTGCTTTTTATATTTCTGATTATCGCGTTTGACCTCGGCGTCTTTCATCGCGAGATCAAGACTCCGACCGTGCGCGACGCCTTGATCTGGACATCGGTGTGGGTTGCTCTGTCACTGGCCTTCAACGTGGTCGTTTACCTGCTCTATGAGAATAACTACTCATGGGCCGGTCTGGCCACCGCGCGCCTCACCGGAGCCGAGGCGGCATCGCAGTTCCTGCTCGGTTACGTGCTCGAATATTCCCTGTCGGTAGACAATATTTTCGTCATCGCCATGGTGTTCTCGTATTTCCACGTGCCGCGGGAGTTGCAGCACCGGGTACTGTTCTGGGGCATTCTCGGCGCCGTCATTCTGCGCGGCATCATGATCGGGTTCGGCGTGGCCCTGATCAACAGCTTCGACTGGATGGTCTACGCCTTTGGCGTATTATTGATTTATACCGCGGTGAGGATGATGTTGTTGCGGCAGGATACCGTGGAACCCGGCGGCAATACACTGATCAGAATCGCCCATCGCTGGCTGCCCTTTACCGATCGCTTTCACGATCGTCATTTCTTCGTCAAGATCGATGGGAAGCTGGTGGCCACGCCCTTATTCCTTACTTTGTTGATGGTGGAGAGCAGCGATGTCATGTTCGCGGTGGATTCCATCCCGGCTATTTTCGCGGTGACGCGTGATCCATTTATCGTCTTTACCTCGAATATTTTTGCCATCCTGGGCCTGCGTTCGCTGTATTTCGTCCTCGCCGGCTACATGGAACGATTCCGCTATCTGAAACAGTCGCTGGTTTTCGTGCTCGCCTACGTGGGGGTGAAAATGCTCATCAGCAACCATTATCATATTCCTGCCGGGGTATCGCTGGGCATCATTCTCGGTTTCCTGCTGGTCGGCGTCATCGCTTCGATAGTGGGTTCCGGCAAGTCCCCGGAGCCACCAGAAACGTGAGGCTATGAATAATTCACAGTGGCAGCAACGCAAGAACCAGGTGTTTGCCCGCGGCATGGGAAACCTGCTGCCGGTGTTCGTGCAGCGCGCGCGCAATGCGGAAGTGTGGGATCTTGAAGGCAAGCGCTACATCGATTTTGCCAGCGGTATTGCGGTGGTCAATACCGGTCACAGCCATCCGCATATCGTTCAGGCCGTGCGCGCGCAACTGGAAGCCTTCAGCCATAGCTGCCTGATGGTCGCGCCCTATACCAACGCGGTTGAGTTGGCGGAACGCCTGCTTGCTGCCGCGCCTTTTGCAGCGGGCAGGGCGGTTTTCCTGTCGACCGGCGCCGAGGCGGTTGAGAACGCGGTAAAGATCGCCCGCGCTCACACCGGCAGGCCGGG
Source organism: uncultured Gammaproteobacteria bacterium (assembly GCA_963708905.1). Classification (GTDB taxonomy): domain Bacteria; phylum Pseudomonadota; class Gammaproteobacteria; order Xanthomonadales; family SZUA-36; genus SHZL01. The sequence continues at coordinate 41,395 of CAVPUV010000014.1, forward strand.
CGTGATTGCATTTTCCGGCGGATTTCACGGCCGCACCAATTTGTGCATGGGGCTGACCGGCAAGGTGGTTCCGTACAAACAGGGTTTCGGGCCGTTTACCCCGGAGATTTATCATGCGCCGTTTCCGGCGGAGTACCTGGGCGTTAGTGCGGAAGATTCCCTGCAGGCGCTGGAACAGCTGTTCCGGAACGACATCGAGCCTGCTCGTGTCGCCGCCATCATCATTGAACCGATACAGGGCGAAGGCGGATTTTACCCGGCGCCGGATGGCTTCCTGGCTCGTTTGCGGGAAGTGTGTGACCGCCACGGCATGGTGTTTATCTGTGACGAAATCCAGACCGGCTTCGGCCGCAGCGGCCGCATGTTCGCTTGTGAATACGAGGGCGTGGCGCCGGATATCATCACCCTGGCCAAAGGCCTGGCCGGCGGCTTTCCCATCGCTGCCGTGATCGGCAAACACGAGATCATGGACGCAGCGGAACCCGGCGGCCTGGGCGGTACTTATGCCGGCTCGCCGCTGGGCTGCGCGGCCGCTCTGGCGGTACTTGATGTGATGGAAAAAGAACAACTGTGCCAGCGCTCGGTCGAAGTCGGCCGGCGGCTGGCGGACGGTTTGCGCGGTTTGCAGTCGCAATACCCCGACCGGATCGGCGATGTGCGCGGTAAAGGCGCCATGATGGCGATGGAACTGATCCAGTATGGGGACGCCAGGCAGCCGGATGCCGAGCTGACCAGGGCGCTGATTGCCGCGGCTGGTAGAAACGGCTTGCTGCTGCTTTCCTGCGGCGTGCGTGGCAACGTGATTCGCATTCTGGCGCCACTGACGATTCCGTTCGATCACCTGGATGAAGGTCTGGCTATCCTGGGCGCAAGCTTCGCCGCCTGCGTCAAGTAATTGACCGCCATTCGTCTCAGGCATCCATGAAAGTCAACGGCACACCGCAGCGCTCCATCCGCCTGGGTGGGGATGGATGGTCGGTGGACATCATCGACCAGACGCATTTGCCGCACGCTTTTGTCATGCGCAACTTGCGTTGCGTCGAAGACGCCGCCGAGGCGATTCAGGTGATGAGGGTGCGCGGCGCGCCCTTGATCGGGGCAACCGCAGCCTATGGACTGGCACTGGCCATGCGCGACGCGCCGGACGATGCATCGCTGGCACGAAGCTGCGAATTGTTGGCCGCCACCCGTCCCACCGCGGTCAATCTGCGCTGGGCGCTGCAGCGTATGCGCACTGCGCTGAACCGGCAAGCACCAGAGCGGCGCAGCCAAACCGCCTATGCCCTGGCCGCGGCCGTGTGTGACGAAGATGTCGAAATCAACCGGCGCATCGGCGAACACGGATTGGGTTTAATCCAGGGTATCCACCAGCGACGCGCCAGGGATGGAGTGCTGCACATCCTCACACACTGCAATGCCGGTTGGCTGGCGACCGTGGATTGGGGCACCGCGCTGGCGCCGATTTACCAGGCGCACGACAGCGGATTGGCGCTGCACGTGTGGGTGGATGAGACGCGGCCGCGCAACCAGGGCGCAGCGCTGACGGCCTGGGAGTTGTCCGCCCACGGCATACCCCATGACGTGATTGTAGACAATGCGGGTGGGCACCTGATGCAACATGGCCTGGTCGACCTGTGCATCACCGGCACCGACCGCACCACGCGCGATGGCGATGTATGCAACAAGATCGGCACTTACCTCAAAGCCCTGGCGGCATTCGATAATGACGTGCCCTTTTACGTGGCGCTGCCGAGCCCGAGCATCGACTGGTCGATGTCGGGAGGGCTGGCCTCGGTCCCCATCGAGGAACGCGATCCGTCTGAAGTGACCGAAGTGCTTGGTCTCGATTCCACCGGCAAGCTGGCGAGCGTGCGCATCACTCCGGCCGCTACCACGGCGCGTAATTTTGCTTTCGACGTCACGCCGGCGCGCCTGGTAACGGGTTTGATCACCGAGCGCGGAGTCTGCGCGGCCAGCGAGCGCGGCCTGTTGTCGCTGTTTCCGGAACAAGGAGTGGCCTGCGCATGATCCAGGATCCGCGCCGCCAACTGATCGAGACCGCGGTGGGCATGAACGCCAGCGGCATCAATTGCGGCACTGCGGGCAACGTCAGCCTGCGTCACGGAGACGGCATGCTGATCACGCCATCAGGCGCCTGTTACGACGATCTGCGCCCCGGCGACATCGTTCCGGTGTCACTGCAGGGACAGTGGGATGAAGGCCGGCAGCCGTCGAGCGAATGGCGCTTTCACCGCGACATTTACCGCCAGCGCGCGGACGCCCATGCCGTGGTGCACGCCCACCCGGTGCATTGCACCGCGCTGGCCTGCCTGGGCAAGGCCATCCCGGCTTTCCACTACATGGTGGCTGTCGCCGGCGGCGCAGACATCCGTTGCGCCCCTTATGCCACCTTCGGCACGCAGGAATTATCGGATCATGTGCTGCAGGCTCTGGCCGGGCGCAAAGCCTGCCTGCTGGCCAATCATGGACTGGTGTGCCTGGAGAGTGATCTGCCGCGAGCGCTGGCGCTGGCGATCGAGGTCGAAAACCTGGCGCGGACTTATTGCCAGTGCCTGGCGGTGGGGAAACCCGTGCTGCTGGACGCGGCGGAAATGGCGCGTGTGATCGAGAAATTCCGCCACTACGGAGCCGATGCTCATCCTCGCGATTAGCCACCCAATTCCGCAGTGATCCGTTCTTTCACCTGCTGCAGCCGGGCCGGGCTTACCGAGCCGATTTTCTCTGCATCGGAAGCTTCGATGGTGGCGATCTTGGCTGAGCGTATTACCGATGGAAAGGGCAGTCCCACCATCTTTAAATTCGCAACGGGAACATCCTCAGGCCAGGCACGATTACGGGCACTGGTAATCATGGCGACCCACAACAAGCCATGCCGTTTTCCCAGTTTACCGGTGGAAATGACCAAAGCCGGTCTTGACTGCCGAGTGGGCCTGTCGGTGTAGGGAAAAGGGACCTTGATAACGTCCCCTTGCTTAAAGTTTGGCATAAGCCTCTGCATCCGCCGCGCTGCTCCATTCATCGAATGTGCGGAAAGGGTCATCCGTCATCTTTCCACCGTGCGCTTTGGTAAGAATGACGTGATCATCGACGATCTGATATTCAAGCTCGTCACCGGGCTTGAGTTGCAAAGCGCGGCGTACCGCCTGCGGAATGGTGGTCTGGGCTTTGGAGGTGAGTTTGCTGAGGATCATATGCATCATGATGGATTTTGCCACTATTCTTATAGTAAGGAAATTCCTTGCTCTCAACAATGGGTGCTCGGTTAGTATTTACCCGTGTTACCTCTCTGAGAATAGGAAATCAGAGTTCGTTGGCGTGAGCAATCAGCGAAGTGTTCTACAGGCTTGTCCATCGTTGAACTGCCTGGCCCGCTCAATAAATGAGGAGTATGGTTGTTGAATACTTGCGGATTCTGGAGAAAAGGGCGTTAATACTTACTATCCACAAAAAATCGACGGCGATAATGACGGCACTTCCCGCGAGTCACAATGGTGCAATTAGCCGCCCCTGGCCTTTTGCTGTACTTCACGCTCCTGAAAGCGACGCTCGTTAGAGTTCTGCCTTGGGTTGTCTGCGGCTAGCAAAAACACGTTGAAGATTACCGACAAAATTTGGACCGCTTTAACGGCGTCGGGTCCTATGTGTGATGATTGCCTTTCGTCGTTGTCGTCCGTGAAGCCGCGACAGACCATAAATATCAGATGTCGTGAGATGGAGCGCGCCGGTGATTTAGAACGGCACAAAGATATGTGTCCGCAATGCAACGTGATGAAGATAGTTAACAGTCAACGAATGGAGGGTAGCGCATCATCCTGTTCAACGAGTTTGGAACGCGGGCTACAACGCACTAAAGGTAGAGTAGAAATATCGCGGTTTTCGGAAGGAGACTTTCCTGCCAATAAAATGGAAAGAGTCATTTGAAGCGATCAGGATTCAATAGGACGTTTGTGGTCATCTTTGCGGAAGATAGATTGTTTTACGAGGGCGCGCAGGGCGGTATTTATGGACTTTTCCGTGGTGGTCGCAATCTCACAGGCACGGTTAGGAAACCAACCGGCAAACGAGATTCAGAAGTAACGATCACAGGAAACTACTCAATAAGTTGGTATGACGTTTCTGGTTCGCTAAAGTACACCGTAATTGAAGCACAGTAATCACTACCAGCAGCAAATGGCATACCCAATCGGGAGGTCTTGCGATGTGGAAGAAGCTTTTTGGGAACGAGCGTGATCCCGAGGAAATTCAGCATATTCCTGAAGACATTGGGCACTCTACTACTGAGGTTCCGCATATTCAGGCTGAAATACGTCTTGAAAGTGACGAGTCTTGTTGCTTGGAAGTTCCCGCGATATGGGCACGCCGACAGAAAAGTCGCCGCACTTACAAAGGGGGCGGCCTAACGGTTCGAGTAGCCAGTGGCGTTTATCTCCGCGGAGGAGGAGGTCAATCAGATCCCTCAGAATCAGTTGAGAACATATCAGCCGGCCGCCTTTTCGTTACAACCAAGCGACTTGTGTTTCATGGTCACTCCAAATCTACAACTTTAAGGCTCGGAGACATAGCAAACATACTCCACGGTCCAGACCACATGCAGCTCATTTTCGAAGGTGCCCCGACAGAGTTGTTCATCATCGACCAAAAACTGCTCAAGCATGAAAAAGTTCGACAATTGATTTCACGTGTTTGGTTGGTCGCCCGAGACGGGGGATTTATTGGGTTGGATCAAAAGTCCTTACCCGACGAAAAGGGGGTACAAGGGCGTCTAGAGCAACTACGGGAGGACATCGAAAAGTTAAGCGCCGAAATTGAGGAGAATTCCGATACTGTCGATGCTGATCTGGCCAAATTTTCGAAGATTGTGAATAACATCCTTGAAATTGAGTCCTGCAAAAAGTCGAGTTTCCCCGACCAACGCTATAGAGCACATGTTCCTCGCGGCCACTTAATCATTCGCATTCTTGATGGCAAGCACGCAGGTGATTCCAGTTCTGCGGAAGCTGATCGTCAGTTGGACAGAATTCGAGATATCGAAAAACCGATCTTTCCCATATTGACTGATTTACAAATATTCAATGAACAACGAATGTCTCAATGGATCGAGCATTCCACTTTCGATGGGCAGACGGGGCTTGCTGGCCAAGCGTATCAGTTCGCATTCGACCGCCAGATCGCTTGGGACCCTATAGATGATGATGGGCATGATTCCTTTGATGTGAACTGGGACCGGCAAGCTAGAACGCAAAAAATGGGCCATACAATGATCACAATGTTTCATGACTGTGAGGCATTGGCCCATCGTTCAGGCATTGTGGATATTCTGGACGAGGATTTTTTTGCGTATGTTGCCGCAATTGCAGCAGCAGAGAATATTTGCGTGGAGCGATTTGGAGCAGAAGTTTGGGAAGAGGTCAATGACGCACCTGTTCTTGCTGCTGGGCCTGAAAGGCTTGATCTAATTCACCGATTTATTGCCGAAATTAGTTCTGAGGTTAACGAAGCAGTCGAGGGCTCATACTCAAATATGGAGTCGTCCTTTGACGAAGGGATAAGAGAATTGTTGGTTGAAAGCAATGATGCAAATTCATTCTACAGAAACGCGATTTATGCGGCTGAGGAGTTTTGGCTTAAAGTTATTAGCGCCTCCCAAGCCGAAGACGTTTCTAAGCCAACAACACACCGATTGGGCGACTCTGACATCGAGCAAAGACTGGCCAGACTCAAATCGCTCTTTGATAAAGGAGCCGTATCAGAGCTTGAATATCAGCGCCAGCGTCAGCGAATCCTCGGGGAGGTATAGGTGTTTGAAACCGTCACGAGGGAGGACCCACCGCACGTGCCCTTGGCGAGTCTGTTTTCGTGCAGGCAGAAGACCTCGATGACCTGCGCGAGCAGGTCCGGGACGCCGTGCGTTGCCACTTCGACGAGGGCGCATCACCCACTGTCATCCGATTGCACTACGTCCGGGATGAAGTTTTGGCCGCATGAAACTCCCCGAGATCACTCAGGTTTCCGCAGCGGTTTCGTTTCAACGGTAGCGCACGTCGCACAGCAGGCGGCGCAGTTCGTTCCTGACCACGGCATAGCACTCGCAGGCGCGCGTCTCAAGTCCAGCCCGATCAAGCACGGCAATGTGGCCACGGCGGTAGCTGATCAAACCGGCATGCTGCAACATCCCGGCGGCCTCGGTAATGCCTTCGCGGCGCACGCCGAGCATGCTGGCGACCAATTCCTGCGTCATGACCAGTTCACGCTCGGGGGCACGATCGAGGGTCGCCAATAGCCAGCGGCACAGTTGCTGCTTCACCGAATGGTGCCGGTTGCAGGCCGCAGTCTGGAACATCTGGGTGGCCAGCGCCTGGGTATAACGCAGCAACAAACCTTGCAGCAGGCCAGCGCGATTGAATTCCTGCAGCAGCTTGTGGCGCTCCACCCGGTAAGCGTGGCCGCCGGTCTGCGTCACCGCCGAGCTTGGCGTGGTATCCCCGCCCATGAACAGCGAAATGCCGACCACGCCTTCATTGCCCACCCCGGCGGATTCAGACGATGCGCCAGTCTCCAAGACATAGTGCAGCGAGACGATAGCCGTGGTGGGAAAATAAGCGTGCTGCAACTGGGTGCCGGGTTGGTAGAGCATTTCACCGAGCGGCAGCGGGACCAGTTCCAGATACCTGGCCAGCGACTCGAAATCCGCCGTCGGCAGCGCGGCAAGCAGATGATTCTGACTCGGACTATGAGACGAAGGCAGCAACATTTCGTTTTCTGTTTCTATAGGGTGAATTCAACGCCGATGCCGCGGTATCCGATGAAGCGGGCGGACTGGCTGAACATCGGTTCTCCGCTCACCCGAAACGTTTGTTGCGAACCATCGGGTTTGACGCGGCTGAAGACGAAATCCAGGAAGGGCTGGCGGGCGGCAATGGTGTCCTGAAGTACTTTGCGCTGCGCTTCATTCCAGCCCTCCACTGGTTTTCTGCCGGTATCCCCCGCCAGGGAATCCACCTGGATGCCGAGCATCTCCAGGACCGGGCCGGAAACCTTGGTGAACTTTCCGTTGTCGTCCTGCTCCCAGTACCAGTCGGAGGCCAGCTCGGTGAGGCTGCGATAGCGCGCTTCGCTTTCGCGCAGTTCGGCGGTTCGTTCCGCCACCGTCTGTTCCAGCAGCTTGCTGTAGTTTTCGAGTTTTTTGTACAGCAGGCGTACTTCCAGCATGTTATGAATGCGCGTCTTGACTTCGACCAGATCAAACGGCTTGCTGACGAAATCCTTGGCGCCGACTTGCAATGCGCGCAGTTTGTGGCCGGGTTGGGCGGTGATGACCAGCACCGGAAGGTAGCCGTCCGCAGCGTTGGTCTTGAGGCTTTCCATCACCTGGAATCCATCCATAATGGGCATCTGCAGATCGAGCAGGATCAGGTCGTAGCGGTTCTTGCGATGCAGCGCACAGACCTCCTCCGGATTCATGGTCGAAGAAACGCAGGTATAGCCGGTTTCGCCAAGCATGTTCTCAAGCAGAATGACATTGGACTCCTGGTCATCAACGATCAGGATGCTGGCGTTTAAAATGTCGGATTCGGTAAGTTTCATGCTGGTTCCTTTGTTTTGTCCGCTCCCGCGGTATTAATCGTGAGACTTGATGCCGTTTGCGCGATGGTCAGTGCCGCATCCAGTGCATCCATGAACTGGCCGACCTTGATGGGTTTGGTGAGATAGCTGAGGAATCCGGCCTCGAGGGCCCTGGCGATATCACGGGGCACCGCATTGGCGCTGAGCGCAATGATCGGGATATGCGCCGTGATCGGGTCGGCGTGCAGAATTTTCATGGCTTCGAGGCCGTTGATGCCGGGCAGGTTGATGTCCATCAGAATCACCTCCGGCTGATACACGCGCGAATATTCGATGCCGAGATTTGCGTCCGCCGCGCTCAGCATGCGCAAGTCGGGCCGGCGCGCAACGAGTTGCTCGACCAGTTCCAGGTTGGCCGGATTGTCTTCCACGTACAGCAGGGTGCGCTGTGGAGTGCCAGCCTGTACCTGCGGCCGCATCAGCGTTGCCCGCTCGGTTTCCTGCAGGACAAACAGCGGTGCGGTCGTGAGGTTCAATTCGAACCAGAACACACTGCCCATGCCGACCGCGCTATCCGCGCCTACGGTACCGCCCATCAGTTCGATCAGCCGCTTGGTCACCACCAGACCGATGCCCGTGCCTTCCTCCGCGCCGGCTTCCTTGCCAAGCCGGTTGAACGGCTGGAAAAGCTGCGCCAACTGCTCCGGAGACAAACCCGCGCCGGTATCCCGGATGCTGACACGGATCGAATTCGGTGGGCACAGGGCGTACTCCACGGTAACCGCGCCTTCCGGTTTGTTGTACTTGATGGCGTTGGACAGCAGGTTGATCAGAACCTGTTTGACCCTGGTCCGGTCGGCACTGACAAAGCAAGGGAGTTCGAAGCGTGGAAACGTCATGCTGATGCCGCGCTTGTGTGCCTGTGGCTCGATCATGGCGCGGCATTCGAGCATGATTTCGACCAGAGAGACCGGTTCATGCGACAGCGTTGCCTTGCCCGACTCGATCAGCGCCAGATCGAGAATTTCGTTGATCAGCTCCAGCAGGTACCAGCCGGCCTTGAGAATCTGGTCGAGGTTTTTCCTCTGGATGGGCGTCGGTGGTGGAGATCCGGATTCCATCAGTTGGGTGAAACCGAGGATGGCATTGAGCGGCGTGCGCAATTCATGGCTCATGCTGGAAAGGAAATCCGATTTGGCGAGGTTGGCTTTTTCCGCCACGAACCTGGCGTTCTCCAACTCGGCGTTCTTGTCCAGCAGCACCTGATCGAGCCGTGCCCTTTCCGCTTCGACCTGCTTGCGCGCGGTGTTGTCGGTGCCGATCAACAGATAGCCGATAATGGCGTCTTGATCGTCGCGTAGCGCCGTGACCGACACCACCGCCGGGAAGCGGCTGCCATCCCTGCGGATGTAAGTCAGTTCATAGATGTCCTCGATGCCGCGCGAGGCCTTGAACACCAGCGCCTCAAAGCCCGGCGTAATCGACGTGTCGAGCTCAACGCTGAGTGCTTGCGCGCGTGCAATCACTTCCTGTGGATCGGAGATATCGGCCGGCGTGATCTTGTTCATCACCTCGGCAGCCGCATAGCCCAGCATGCGTTCCGCGCCGACGTTGAAGATCTGGATAACGCCCCTGGCATCGGTGGCGATACTGGAGAAATTAGCGCTGTTGAAAATCGCTTTCTGCAGAGCCCCCGCCTTGAGCAGCGCCTCCTCGCTGGCACGGATGTCGATGATGCCCTCCACCACGGTATTATCAAGCATGTGCGTCGATTATCCCGGATTTTCCGGCGGCCGTCTGTGTGCTGGCACACACAGGTCGGACCATGGTATCCGGCAATGCGATTATTTACCGCCGCCGATGCGAAAAGGAATATCCTCGCCGCGCTGCCGGCGCACGGCGATGCGCTGGTTGCTGCCGGCAAGTATCCGCCACTGGTAGAGGGTTTCCCGCGCCAGGGCCGCGCCTTCGCTGCCGTTCCAGCTGTTGCGGTACAGGCGCTTGACGGCTGCCACCGCGTCCGGTGAGCGCTCGCGCAATAGCGCCGCCAGTTGCATGGCCGCCTGTTCGATGTCGGGGTCGATGGCCGTGACCAGGCCCAGGTCCCTGGCTGTGGCGGCATCCAGCGTTTCTGCCGTCATGGCGATGCGCGTGGCCTGATCGCGCTGCAGCAATTCCCGCAGCGCCAGGGTGCCGCCCATGTCCGGGATCAGCCCCCATTTACCTTCCATCACGGCAAGCGAGGCCGCCGGATGGGCGATGCGGAAGTCGGCGCCCAGCGCAATCTGCAGGCCACCGCCCCAGCATCGTCCGTGGATGGCAGCGATCACCGGCAGCGGCAAACGGCGCCAGCCGACGCTGACCTGTTGCGCCAGATTGGCCTGCCATGGCAGCCATTTCCACAGCAGCCGGACCATTGCCCGGCGATTGGACAGCATCGATTTGACGTCGAGTCCGGAACAGAAATCCTCGCCGGCGCCATCGACAATGACCACGCGCACGGCGCGCTCGGCACGCACTTTTTTCTGCGCGGCCGCTATGGCCTCGAACATCGCCAGGTCCAGCGCATTGCGTTTGTCGGGGCGGTTGAGCCGCACGCGGGCAATGCCGCTTTCCACCGTAAAGATGACACGTTCCGGCATGATGCGCCGCTACCTCTCCGAAGTGTTTCCAAGCATGCCTTTGAGTACGATATCGGAATAGCTCACCAGCCCGATAATCTGCCCGTTCTCGATCACCGGCGCACGGGACAGGCCAAAGCGGCCCAGCAGCGCGACGCAGTAGCGTATGTCCATGGTCGGGTGCACCGAGATCACCGGCTTGGACATGATTTCGTAAATGTTCACGCGATCCGGCGAGCGGCCCGTGGCCACGACCTGGCGCGCGATGTCGCTGAGCATGACGACACCGTATTCATCGTCGGCGTGACGTTTGTCGACGATGATGGTACGGGTTTCCGGGTATTTCAGGGACTTGAGAACGGTACTTACGGTCATCATCCCGTCGACGATGTCCACCCCCGGCTTCATCACCTGGCGAACCCTGATCGGCTTGGTTTCCTGGTTCATAACAACTCCTCCACGTCGCCGCTGAGCGCCTTGATCTGGTGGCGCACGCCAATGGCATCCTCGACATCGATCTGTACGGCGATGCCGGAGCCGGAGGATTCATCAAATTCCCCGACGCGGGCGATGGCTTCCAGCACCTGGCGGCTGAAGTGTTCCTCCACCAGGATCAACAGCACGTCGACGTGGCTGTCGATGCTCAGACCCAGGAAAGTTTTGCCTGGAATGACGCCTTCGCCGCGCGCCTGGTTCAGCACGGTAGCTCCCTTGGCGCCTGCTTCCCTGGCGGCTTCGAGTACGGCTTTGGTCTTGGTATCCTCGACCATGACGATGATCAGTTTGAAATGCATGATTCAATCCTCCGGCAAATGCTCTTTTTCGTCCAGTTTTATCATGTTTACTTGTCTGCGCGCGCGGTGCGCCCCGATTTGGGCATAGGCCATAACCGCGATAATGGGGAACAGGCTGGCAAAAGCGATCAGGCCAAAGCCGTCCAGAATCGGGCTGCGGCCCGGAATCGTCTCCGCCAGGCCCAGCCCCAGCGCGGCAACCAGGGGGACGGTGACGGTCGATGTGGTCACACCACCCGAGTCATAGGCCAGCGCAATGATGCGCCGGGGGGCATAAAACGTCTGCCCCATCACCACCACGTAGCCGCAGATGATGTACCAGTGCAGGGGTGTACCCGTGACGATACGGAAAGCGCCTACCGCCACGCCGGCGGCCACGCCCATGGCCACCGCCACGCGCAGCCCGTTGACGCTGATGGTGCCACCCGATACCTGGTTGGCCTTGATCGCTACCGCAATCAGGGCCGGCTCGGCGATGGTGCTGGCAAATCCAAGGGCGGCGGCAAAAACATACACCCAGGCGTAATCTGTCCAGATGACCTCAGCGGGCACAGCCTGCGCATTGCCGTAAATGAAACCGGGCGCCGTCAGTTGTCCGGCCATCAGGCGCCCGATCGGGAACAGCGCCATTTCCAGGCCCTCGAGGAATAGCGCCAGCCCAAGAACGACGAACACCAGCCCCATCAGGGTGCGCGCCGTGTTGATGATCGGGCGGCGCAGCACCAGCCACTGGAAGCCAAGGAGAATGGCCATGATGGGCAGCACATCGCGCAACAACAGCAGCAGCGTGTGGCTGAAATGCAGCACAGCGTCCATCACGTCAGCATGCCGTAGGCCATGACAAAAATCATCGGTGTCAGCGAGGCGAAAGCGATCAGACCGAAGCCATCCAGCATGGGGTCGCGGCCCTTGATACTGCTGGCCAGGCCAACGCCCAATGCCGCCACCAGCGGCACCGTAACCGTAGAGGTGGTCACGCCACCGGAATCATAGGCGATGCCGACGATTGCGGGCGGGGCAAACCAGGTCATGATGATGACGCCGGCGTAACCGCCCAGGATGAGGTAATGAACCGGCCAGCCATGCAGGATGCGCATCACGCCGATGAGCAGGGCGACACCGACCGACAGGGCCACGGATAAACGCAATCCCAGTGCGTAAGCCGCCTCGGCCGCCGGCGCATGCTCGATGATGCCGGCCTCGGCCACGACTTGCGCCGCCTCATTCGCCACCGCGATCAGCGCCGGTTCCGCGACCGTGGTGGCAAAGCCCAGCGTGAAGGAAAAAATCAGCAGCCACCACAGATTGCCGCGGCGCACGAAGTTGTAGGCTATCTCCTCGCCCAGCGGGAACAGGGCCAGGTGCAGGCCGCGCACGAACAGCGTCAGCCCCAGCAGAACCAGCAGCAGTCCAGCCAGCAATCGGCCCAGTTCCGGCACAGGCTGTTGCAACACCACGACCTGGAACACGCCTACTACCAGGATGATGGGAAACAAATCCTTGCCACTGTCGAATAGAGCACGAGCGATGGATTTGATGAAGACTTTCATCCGCGGCTGGCGTTCGCAGGCCTGCTTCAGTCGTCCTCGGCCTGCTGCGGCCGTGCGCCGGGTTCGAGCTGACCCAGCCTGGACATGAGATCAGCCACGGCTGCTTCCAGTGCGCTGATGCGTTCCTCAAGCTCCTGTCTGCTGGCAGTGGCGGCCGTAAATCTGGTCGATTCGGATATTACGGGCTCACCGCACAGCAGGTGGGCAAAACGTTCCTCTTTCTGTCCCGGCTGGCGCGGCAAGGAGACCACCAGCGGCGGCTCGTGCGCGGCCAGCCGTTGCAGCATGTGCAACACATCATCCAGGTCATCAAATGCGAACAGACGCTGGGAATGAATTTTGAGCTCGCCGGCGGTTTGTGGTCCACGCAGGATCAGCGGGCAGAGCAGGGCCAGCGCCTTGCCCTGCAAGCCCAGGGCTTTGCCGGCTTCATGCTCATATTTAGCCACGCGTGCGCCCCAGGCTTCCCGCACCATGCCCATGCCGATCAATTCACGCACCGCGTGTCCGACTTCGCCTGCGGAATAATTACTGATGGGGTTCCTGGCCGTCTTCTGGTTGCAGGCGAGGCGCAATGAATTGGTGGTTAAGGGGTATTGCTCTGGTGTGGTTTCTTTTTTCTCGATCAGGCAGCCTAAAACACGCGCCTGTATTTCGCTTAGTATGGGCAAAACGGCCTCTCCCGCTCCGTGGTTGAAATCAGAACTGAAAACAGCATAAAAACTCTGCTACATTTACTGCCATGTTCGAATTGAAAAGCAAATTACCCGCGGCCGGCACTACCATTTTCACGGTCATGTCGCGCCTGGCACAAGTGCATGGCGCCATCAATCTGGCGCAGGGATTTCCTGATTTCGACGGCCCGCAAACCTTGCGTGACCGGGTAAGCCACCACCTCGAACAGGGGCACAACCAGTATGCGCCTTTGGCCGGCGTTGCGGAACTGAGTGAACAAATAGCCGAAAAAATCCGATTGCTGTACGGCCATGGCATTGACCCGCAAACACAGGTGTGCGTGACACCGGGTGCTACCGAAGCGCTTTATTGCGCCGTGACCGCGGTCGTGCACCCGGGTGACGAAGTGATCGTATTCGACCCGGCCTATGATACCTATGAGCCCGCGGTGACACTGAATGGCGGCATCACGCGCCATGTGCCGGCGACCTACCCGGATTTTCACATTGACTGGGATCGGGTCAGGGACACCATCAACGCGCGAACACGCCTGATTATTTTGAACACCCCGCATAACCCATCCGGCACCACCTGGACAGGGACTGACATCCAGTGCTTGCGCGAGGTGATTGCCGCAACCGGTATCCATCTGCTGGCGGACGAAGTTTATGAACACATGGTCTTTGACGGCCAGCCGCACCACAGCCTGTTGCGCTATCCCGACCTGGCCGCCAGGGCTTTTGCGGTTTATTCGTTTGGCAAGACCTGCCATGCGACCGGCTGGCGCATCGGCTATTGCGTCGCGCCGGCGCCATTGATGCAAGAGTTTCTGCGCGTTCACCAGTTCATCAACTTCAGCACCAATACGCCCATGCAGTATGCGCTGGCCGATTTCTTGCGTGACTGTCCGCAGCACCACCTTGGCCTGGCTGATTTTTACCAGGCCAAGCGCGATCTGTTTTGTCACTTGCTGGAGCCGTCCCGCTTCCGCCTGCGCCCCTCGGCCGGCACTTATTTCCAGCTGGTGGACTACAGTGACATCAGCGCTGAAACCGACACGGATTTTGCCGTTCGCATGACCCGCGAATACAAGGTGGCGGCGATCCCGGTATCGGTGTTTTACGCGGCGCCGCCGGACCAGCGCTTGGTCCGTTTCTGTTTCGCCAAGGAAGATGAAACGCTGCGCCAGGCGGCAGCCAGGTTGCAAAACATCTAATGAGTGTCTGTCCATAAACGGGCATCCCAGCCCGTTATGGATTCGCTACGCAAAAACATGGTTTTGCTGCGCTCACATTTTCAATGAATACGTCATCGAAAATGGCGGCACATCCGTGTGCCGCGTTTGCATGTGGCGTTTATGGGCAGACACTAATCAGCAGCTTTCCATCACCAGATTCGACAGATTTCCCCAGCCGGTTTGACCAGGGCTGCGCCGGCCTTGCAGGCAAATGCTTCGCCGAACTCCGGCATGTTCGCAACGCTGCCATTGATGCGATACCTTGGTGGCGAATGCGGGTCCGTGGCCGCATGCAAACGCAGCGACTCGGGCCGTTCGTCCCCACAGGCCCATTGCGCATAACCGACATAAAAACGTTGTTCGGGCGACAGACCATCCGACGCGGATAATTCCTGACCTGCAGTCTCCTTTTTCCACGCTTCCCAGGCCAGGATCAGGCCGCCGAGATCGGCGATGTCTTCGCCGGCGGTCAGCTGTGAATTGATGAAAATGTCGTCGATGACGCGGTAGCTGGCGTATTGATCGCGCACGCATTGCGCGCGCTGCTCGAAGGCCGCGGCGTCGTCAGCCGTCCACCAGTCACGCAGGTTGCCGTCGCCGTCGAACTGCCGGCCTTCGTCATCAAATCCGTGCACCAGTTCGTGTCCTATGGTGCCGCCGGTATCGCCGTAATTGGGCGCATCATCCATTTTCGGATCGTACAGTGGCGGCATCAGCACACCGGCGGGAAAGTTGATGTCATTCATGGACGGGTTGTAATAGGCATTCACCGTTGCCGGCGTCATGAACCATTCGTCCAGATCCACCGGTTTGCCGATACGCGCCAGCTGACGCCGCAGCTCGAAACCGGTGCCACGGGTGACATTGCCAAAGTAGTCATCGCGGCTGATGCGGATGGCGGAATAATCCCGCCATTTGTCCGGATAGCCGATCTTGTTTCGCATCTTTTGCAGCTTTTTTTGGGCCTGCGCCCGCGTTTCCGGGCTCATCCACGAAAGCCCGTTGATGCGTTCCGCCATCGCCTGCTGGATTTGCAGGCTCATGCGTAGCGCATCCGCGCGCCGCTCGGGCGGGAAGTTGCGTTCCACGAACTCCCGGCCCAGAACTTCACCGAGTTGTGCATCCACCTGGCCGACGCAGGTGCGCCAGCGCGGGCGCTGTTCCTTGATACCCCGCAGGTGGGTGCTGTAGAACGCGAAATCCTGGTCACGAAATGACTTGGCCAGCAGTTGCGCCCGGCTGTTCACCAGCCCCCAGCGCAGATAGGTTTGCAGGTTTTCCAGCGATTCGCGTTCGATCGTGGCCTGCATCTCGGCAATGAAAGCCGGTTGTGACAGATTGAGCCAGGGGCTGGGATCCAGTCCGGTCTGTGCGAACAGCGCCCGCCAGTCGAATCCTGGCGCCAGCTCCGTCACTTCCTGTACCGACTTGCGGTGATACACCTTGTGCGGGTCGCGGCGTTCGACGCGGGTCAGCGTCGCGCCGGCGAGCGCGGTCTCGATACGCATGACCGTAGCCGCGGAATGCTGTGCTTCATCCGCTGACTCACCCAGCAGCACGAACATGGCCGTCAGGTGCGCGAGATAAGCCTTGCGCGTGGCTTCCTTGTTGTCATTTTTTTCGAGGTAGTAATCACGGTCCGGCAAACCCAACCCACCGGCATAAACGGCGCCAATCATCGTCGATGACTCTTGCGCATCCTGTTCGGAACCCACGGCCAGGAAAAAGGCGGCGGCATCGGTATGGCTGATCAGCCGGCCGATCAAACCGGCCAGCCCGCTCTTGTCGTCAAGCGCGCTGATGGCCTGCAGATCGGCATCCAGTGGTGTGCTGCCAAGGGCTTCAATGGCGGTCTCGTCCATGCAAGCGGCAAAATAGTCACCGATCAGCTTTTGCGTTGCACTGCGTTGCGGATGATCCACCGCATCGTCCTGCAGGATGCCCCACAGATAACGCTGATTGTCGACATAGGCTTTGCCGTAAGTGCTCCAGGCGGACTGATCGGCCGGGATCGGGTTGTTTTTGATCCAGCCACCACAGGCGTATTGATAAAGGTCCTCGCACGGATCTGCGCTCACATCCATGGCGCCGGGGTCGAGAGTGGGGGTGTAGGGCAGCGTGCTTGTGGGCTGCTCATCCAGGGCCGCTGCAGAGCTGCAGACGGTAAATGTCAGCGCGAACAACATTAAATGCAAACGGGTGGGCAAATGCAAGCGGGTGGGCAACATCAGGGTTCTCCGGAAAAGCGCAATTGCAATACGGCAGATTATGCTGCAGGCGGTTGGTAAAGATCATTATCCGCCAGCGTATCCCGCAGCGCCGCGGCCAGGATACCGGCCCACTTGCGTGCGCCCTCGGCGGTGCCGACCAGATCCTGCCGGACTTCGATGCCGACATGCGGTAGACCCAAAGGTTCGGCATGGTGGTCGATGGTGTAATCGTGGACATGCCGGCCGGAATAGGGCTCGTTGTCGCCACAGCAGATGCCATCGGTCTGGCGCAGCTTTTCTATCAGGGGCAGGGCAATGCGCGCGTCCTTGTCCCACATGACGCCCACATGCCAGCGCCTGACCACCTGGGCGAATACCGGGGTACAGGTGTGCATGGAAATCAGCGCCGGCACCGTTCCGTGCGCATGGAATTCCCTGAGCCGTGCTGCAATCGCATCATGGTAGGGATGAAAGAATGATTTTGCCCGCAGTGCTTTTTGTGCGTCATTGAGGCCCAGGTTGCCCGGTATGGCGATGCCGTCGCTGACTTCAACAAACGCCGTGGGGTCATCCAGGTTCCGGTTCGGATCCACGATCAGGCGGGAAAACCCGGCGAGGATGGCGGGCGCATCGATCAGGTCGGCCAGGCAACGTGTCAGCATCTCCGAGCCGATATCCCAGGTGACGTGCCGCTCGAGTACCCAGTCGGCCACACCCAGCTGGTTCATCGCCGCCGGGAAATAGGGGCAGGCATGGTCGGCAACCAGCAAGACCCTGGCGCTACCGGCCTCGTTGTAGCTCATGTAGGGTGGCGGGTCACCCGGTCCGATCAATGGATATTGGCCGCTATCCGCCGCGCATTCCAGAGTGTGGGCATAGCTGGTAGCTGGAGTCTGGTTCAATTCATATCCTTCGCGCAGACCTGCAGGGGTGGGAAAACGCTGTATTTTCAACGATACTGACACGCTTTACAATTCCATCTTGCGGGAAGCCTGTGTGAAAACCTACGTCGTCAACCAGCGCGAGAATACCAGGGTGCCGTTTTTACGCGGTATCCTGATTCGTACCTTGCTGGAAGCAGGCCTGCCTTTCGACAAGGCCTACGATCTGGCTACGCTGGTGCGCGATCAGTTGTCCACTACCGAAGAGATCTCCTCCGGGCAGTTAAGGCAGAAGGTAGCCGGCCTGATACTCGAAGCCGGTGATGTCAGCCTGTCAAAGACCTACCGCTCGCCGTCCGTGGCGCCCGCCAGAATTCTGGTCACCAGCCAGGGCGGCAGCGAAAGTGCATTTTCCCGCAGAAAGCACCAGCGTTACCTGCAGTCCAGCGGCGTGCGCCTGGATGACGCGGAACGAATCACCACGAAAATATTCGACCAGTTGCTGGCCGCCGGCACGATCAGGATTGCGACCGTCCAGCTCAGCTACCTGACCTACCTTTGCCTGCAACAGGAACTGGGCAAGGAAGCGGCGCAGAAATACCTGGTGTGGATGGAGTTTCAGCACAGCGGCCGCCCGCTGATCCTGTTGATCGGCGGCGCCGTGGGCAGCGGCAAAAGTTCCATTGCCACTGAAATTGCGCACCGGCTGGAAATCGTCCGTACCCAGTCCACCGACATGTTGCGCGAAGTGATGCGCACGATGATTCCGAAAAAACTTCTGCCCATATTGCACTGCTCGTCATTCGATGCCTGGAAGACATTGCCGATCCAGGATAAAAAGCAGCGCGACAGGGACATGCTGATCGCCGAGGGCTATCGCGGCCAGGCCGATTTGCTGGCGGTGTCGTGCGAGGCGGTCATGCGGCGGGCCGTCAAGGAAAGCGTGTCATTGATTGTCGAAGGCGTGCACAGCCATCCCCATTTGTTGCATTGCCTGCCGGCGGGGAACAACGCCATCATCGTGCATGTCACCCTGGCCGTGATGAATTACCAGGCCTTGCAGGCCCGCCTGCGCGGTCGTGGAACCGAAGTACCGCTGCGGCGCTCCAGGCGTTACCTGAAAAAGTTTGACTCCATCTGGCGCTTGCAGTCATTTCTGGTCAGTGAGGCGGAACGCTGTGACACTCCTGTCATTCCCAATGACAACAGGGAAGTGGCCATTTTTCAGATCATCGGCACGGTCAACTCCGAGTTGTCGCAGCGATTTGCGGGAAATCCGGCCGAGGTTTTCGGCAGCAGTATGAACAGCCTCGCGCGCAAGGCCAGGGGTAAGTCCTGGCAGCAGGTAGTACCTTATCTGATCAACTCCAAGAATACGCCGGCGCGCGCAAAATCACCTTCCTGATGCATCATGAGCGCTGAAAAATACAAGTGCATCCTGATGATTGTCGATGGCCTGGGCGACCTTCCTGTTGCCACGCTGGGCGGCAAGACGCCACTGGAGGCCGCCCACACGCCCAACATGGATTTTCTTGCGGCGGCAGGAATGTATGGCCTGGTCGATCCGATTGGGCCGGGCACAACGCCAAATACCCATTCCGGGGCCGGGATTCTGCTCGGCATGCCTGCTGCGCAAGCAGACACACTGGCGCGCGGACCGGTCGAAGCAGCCGGAGCAGGGCGGGCATTACAGGCCGGCGAGCTGGCGCTGCGGGCAAATTTTGCTTCGGTCAAACCGGTGTCTGGCGGTTTTGTGATCACGGATCGCCGCGCCGGGCGCATAACCCAGGGTGCTGCCGAACTGAGTACCTGTCTGGCTCATCTCGATTTGGGCGATGGTGTGCTGGCCGAATTTCGCTCCACCGACCAGCATCGGGGCGTGCTGGTGCTTGCCGGAGATGACCTGGATGCAGCGATTTCGGACACGGATCCCGGTGATGAAAGAATACCGGCGCCGCTGTTGTCCTGCCAGGCCTTGCAATCAAGGGCGCGCAAAACTGCCGCTAAAGTCAATACATTCATCGCCATGGCGCACCATTTGCTGCAGGATCATCCGGTGAATATCGCGCGCACTGCGGTGGGCAGGCCACTCGCCAATGGAGTGATCACCCGTGGCGCCGGAGCCTGGGTTGCCATGCCAAACATCATCCGGCAGATGGGCTTGAGCGCTGCGCTGGTCACGGCTTGCAATACCGTGCGGGGCCTGGGACGGATATTCGATCTCGAGGTGATCAGCGATACCCGGTTTACCGCCGCCGCCGACACCGATATCGCAGCAAAAGTCCAGGCCGCACTGGCCGCGCTGCAACGCCATGATCTGGTATTTGTGCATGTCAAGGCGGCCGATATCTGTGCGCACGATCGCCAGCCTGTGGCCAAACGGGACTTCCTGCAGCGACTGGACCGGGCACTGGCGCCGATGTTGCGGCAGGGCATCATGATTGCGCTCTGCGCCGACCACACCACGGACAGCAACAGCGGAATACATACCCCGGACCCGGTGCCGACACTACTTTGCCTGCCGCATACGGGGTCCGGCGGCGCCGGCCTCAAGTTCGGCGAGGCGACGTGCCGTAACGGCACCATGCCGCGGCAAACCAGTGGCGAGTTCTTGCAGCGGGTACTGGCCGCGATGCTGAGCCCGTCGACGCGCAGCAGTGCAACACGCCTCAGGACCAGTTAAAGTGCCTTGGGTGATTGGCCCGCACAGGGCTGGATTTTATCGATCTAGAATTTTTCTTTCGGAGTGTTTATATGTCATTGAAAAATAAATTATTAGCCCTGGCGATCGCCAGCGCGGCTGGTGTGCTGGCAGCCTGTGGTGGCGGTGAACAGCGGCAGCTGATTCAGAACAAGGGTTCAGATACCCTGGTGAACGTCGCCCAGGCGTGGGCCGAGGCCTACCAGACCGTCGACCCATCGGTGGTAGTGGCCGTCAGCGGCGGCGGTTCCGGAACCGGCATCGCGGCGCTGATCAATGGCACGGTTGACTTGGCCAATGCCAGTCGTGAAATCAAGGAGGAAGAAATCGCACTGGCCCGGAAGAACGGTCAGGAACCCGTGGAACACATCGTGGGCTACGATGCACTAGCGGTTTTTCTGCATCCCGACAACCCGATCGACACGCTCAGCCTGGAGCAACTTGCGGCTATCTATGGCGACGGCGGCGCCGTCACCCGCTGGACCGATCTGGGTGTGGAGGTGCCGGGTTGTTCTGATCAAAGCATCGTTGTCGTCAGTCGCCAGAACAACTCCGGCACCTATGAATATTTCCGCGAAACGACGTTGGACAAGGGGGATTTTCGCCTCGGCACCCGGGATATGCAGGGTTCCAAGGACGTCGTCGACATGGTGGAGAATACGCCCTGTGCGGTTGGCTACAGCGGCTTGGCCTATGCCACCGATCGTGTCAAAATGGTTTGCATTTCACAGCATACCGGTGGCGAATGCGTGCGCCCTTCAGAGGCGACCGCCAGCGACGGCAGTTACCCGATTGCCCGTTCCTTGCTGATGTATTCCAATGGCCAGCCGCAAGGAGCTGTGGCCCGTTACCTGGACTGGATCAAGAGTGACGCGGCCCAGTGCATTATCATGCAGAAGGGCTACGCTCCAGCCAGGGCCGTCACCTGTCAGTAGAGCGGTCAAGCGTTAAAACAGGTCGTGACGCCGTTTGCGGCCATTTTCCAAAAACCGTGAAGGTAGGTTTGCATGAGCCATTTTGAAGAGCGTCTCGAAGCGGATCTGAACGTGATTCGCGAGTGGGTGTGGAAGATGGGCGATGAGGTCGAACAGGCCTTGCGCAACTCCAAGAAAGCCTTGCTGACGCGGGATGAAAAGCTGGCTTACGCTACCGTTCTCGGTGACCACGCGATCAACCGCGATTCGCGTGCCTGCGACCGCCTGTGCCACACCTTCATCGCCCGACACCTGCCGGGAGCCGGGCATCTGCGCGAAATGGCGGCAACGATACGGGTCAACGTGGCGCTGGAGCGAATTGGTGACTACGCGGTAACGATCAGCCGTGAATCCTTGCAACTGGAGCGGAATTTGCCGGAAAAACTGGTGTTCCAGATCGACGCCGTGGCGGATGAATCATTTCAGATTCTGCACGAGTCACGCATCGCATTTCGTGACGGCAATGCCGAACTCGCCAAGGCGCTGATGCAGATGGCCAAACGGGTGCAGAATAAGATGAGTGTTTTGTACGAGCAGTTATTCTCTGCCGACAACGACTTGAGCGCGAGCAGGGCGCTGGCGATTTTCGTGGTCTTCAACATGCTCAAGCGGGTGGCGGACCAGGCCAAGAATATTTGTGACCAGACTTTCTATGCCATCCGTGGCGTGGCCAAAATACCCAAGACCTACCACATTCTGTTTCTCGATCATTGCGCTTCGGACCGGGGACAGCTGGCGGTTGCGATTGGGCGCAAGTATTTTCCTACCGCCGCAATTTTTGCTGCCGCGACGCCCGGTGCGGCGCAATCAGTGTCCGCGTCGTTGAGAACATTCCTGGCCGAAACCGGCCTGCCGGATGAACAGCTGGATACGGAAAATATCGTTAGCCTGGAACACGATCTGTCCGACTACGATTTGATCATCAGTGTCAGCGGGACAGTGAAGGATTACGTCAGCAAGATTCCGTTTCATACCTCGGTGCTTGATTGGACGCCTGCACTGGACAGCTCGGAACAAGAGTTTCTTTCCTTGTACCGGATGCTGCATGCTGAGATATCCTCACTGATCGACCTGCTGGTCGGTGAAGAAGCGGGCTGACCGGCTGGATGAAAGAGCAAATTGATTATCCGCCGGATGCCGCCATGGATTCCGGTTTTGATCGTCGCAACAGGGACTGGTATATCGACAAGGCAGTCCAGGCGGTCATGTTCATCGGCGGCATTTCGGCCATCGTATTCATCATCGGCATCTTCATTTTTATTGCCAAGGAAGGGTTCGGTTTTCTGGCTGCTGATTTCGATCCCGGTGAATTCCTGTTGTCACCGAACTGGCGGCCCACATCTTCAAGCAAGGAATCGTTTGGCATACTGGCGCTGATGGCCGGCACCGCCAGCGTCACCGGCCTGGCCATGCTGGTAGCCATACCATTCTCTCTGGGCGCGGCCATTTTCATGGCCGAATTCGCCACCGGTAAAACACGTGAATGGCTGAAAATAACCGTGGAGCTGCTGGCGGCGATCCCATCCGTGGTATGGGGTTTCATTGGCCTCGTGATCATGAACCCCTTGATCATCGAATGGTTTCACGTGCCGGTGGGGCTCAACGTGCTCAATGCCGGTATCATCCTGGGCTTGATGGCCGCTCCCATCATGACGTCGATTGCCGAGGATGCGCTCAAAGCGGTGCCGGACCGTTATCGCGAAGCCGCCGAAGCCATGGGTGCAACACGCTGGCAGATGATTTACCAGGTGGTTCTGCCGGCCGCGAGGAATGGGCTGCTGGGGGCCGTGCTGCTGGGCCTGGGGCGCGGATTCGGCGAAACCATGGCGGTGCTGATGGCCACCGGGCATTCGATCAATATTCCGACCAGCGTGTTTGATTCAGTACGTGCGCTGACCGCCACCATTGCCGCCGAACTGGGCGAAACCGCGGTTGGTTCCAGACACTACGAAGCCCTTTTCACCATTGGCATTTTTCTGTTCGCCATTACTTTTGTCATCAATCTCGCTGCCGACCTGGTGGTGCGTGGCGTGCGCAAGGGGTAAGCCTCCATGTTTACAGCGACCCGGCTCAACCGGCGCAATCAGCGCATCCAGAAGCTGTCCCGGCTGGTGCTCGGCAGCATGACCGGGCTGCTCATCCTGCCGGTGATCATCATCCTGTCAGTGCTGGTGTACAAGGGGGGTCCCATCATATCCTTTGAGTTCCTGTTCACCAGTCCAACTCATGGCATGACCGCGGGCGGTATTTTCCCGGCTTTGCTGGGCACCATCCTGTTGGTGCTGGTTGCCTTGCTCGCTTCAGTGCCACTGGGAATTGCCGCCGCCATTTACCTCAGCGAATACGCGCCGGATAACTGGACCACGCGAGCGATCAACCTGGCCATCATCAACCTGGCCGGTGTGCCCTCAATCGTGCATGCTTTGTTCGGCCTGGGCGCCTTCGTCATTTTCTTCAAATTCGGCACCAGCATACTCGCGGCCAGTCTGACACTTGCCATCATGACCTTGCCGGTTGTCATCGTCGCATCGCGTGAGTCCCTGCAGGCAGTGCCGCGGGCATTCCGTGAAGCGTGCTGGAATATGGGCGCGACGCGCTGGCAGACCATCCGCCGGGTGGTTCTACCGAATGCCATTACCGGCATGCTCACGGGTGTGATCCTGGAAGTATCACGCACCGCCGGGGAAACAGCGCCCATCATGTTCACGGGCGCCGCGTTTTTTCTGCCCTTGCTGCCGCAATCGGTGTTCGATCAGACCATGGCCTTATCCCTGCACCTGTTTGTGGTCTCTACCCAGGTTCCCGGCATGCCAGAGCAGTTGCCTTACGGTGTCGCGCTGGTGCTGATTTCCATCGTTTTGATCATGAACAGCACATCCATCGCATTGCGCATGTATCTGCGCGGCAAGAAAAAATGGTGAAGCCGGCCACCATCAAGCTGGGCGTCAGCGACCTGACCATCCGCTACGGCAGGCAGACCGCACTGGAAGACGTGACCCTGGATGTCCGCGAACACGAGATATTTGGCATCATCGGCCCTTCGAGCGCGGGTAAAACCACCTTTCTCAAAGCCATCAACCGCATGGACATGTTCGATTCCGCGATGCACGTGCAGGGACAGATCACGTTCAACGGCATCGACACCAGCAAGGTCAGAAATATCTATGGCCTGCGCCGCCGTATTGGCGTGGTGTTTCCGCTGCCTGTAGGCTTGCCGCTTTCGGTTTATGACAATGTGGCCCTGGCGCCGCGACTGGCGGGGCGGAAAACACGCGCCGATCTGGACATCATCGTGGAACGCTGTTTGCGCCGCGCCGCACTGTGGGACGAGGTCAAGGACCGCCTGGATGCGTTGGGCAGCATGTTGTCCGGCGGTCAGCAGCAGCGCCTGACCATTGCCCGTGCCTTGTCGCAGGAGCCTGAATTGCTGATGCTGGATGAATTTTCCATTGCGGTGGATCCGGTCACGACCATGCGCATCGAGGATTGTCTCAAAGAATTGAAAAAAGAGGTCACCATCATCCTGGTCACCAATCTGGTACAACAGGCGCGGCGTCTGGCCGATCGTACGGCTTTCTTTCTTGCCGGCAGGTGTGTTGAAATCGGCGTCACCGAGGATCTGTTCAGCGGTGCAGCCAAAGATCAAAGAACCCGCGATTACGTCGATGGCAGGTTCGGCTGATGACTGATGCAGCAGGGCTCCAATTTGCCGTTGCCACCCGCTCCCTGAGCCTGTGGTACGGAACCTTTCAGGCCTTGTTCGATATCGACCTCGGTATCCGTCAGGGCATCATCACCGCCATGATCGGTCCATCCGGCTGCGGCAAGAGCACTTTCTTGCGCAGCGTGAACCGCATCAATGAGCGCCTGGGCCATGTTCGCATCAGCGGCAGCGTCGAGGTGATGGGCGAGGATATTTATCAGCCGGAGGTGGAGCTGGTGCAGGTGCGCAAGCAGGTCGGAATGGTGTTCCAGCGGCCCAACCCGCTGCCGATTTCAATTCGCGACAACGTGCTGTTCGGCCACAAACTCCACTCCGGCAGTAAGCCCGGCAAGGCGGAACAGGATGAAATCGTTGAGCAAGCCTTGCGTCAGGTGCTGCTGTGGGACACGGTTAAGGACAAGCTCAGGCAAAAGGCCACCGGTCTTTCACTGGAGCAGCAACAGAAACTGTGCATCGCCCGCCTGTTGCCGGTAAAGCCCGGGGTGCTGCTGATGGATGAGCCCTGTTCGGCGCTGGACCCCAAGGGTACCGAAGCGGTCGAGGAACTGATCTGGGATTTGCGCGGCGCCTACACCATCCTGATCGTGACGCACAACATGGCCCAGGCGCGGCGGGCCAGCGATGAATGCATTTTCATGCTGATGGGCAAAGTCATCGAGCACACGGAAACCGGTCAAATGTTTGTCACTCCCAGGCAGCAGCAGACCGCGGACTATATCGAAGGCCGTTTTGGCTGAAGGCAGTTCCAGCGAATTCGCGGCAGGCTGGCTTCAGGCAATTGTTGTATGCTGCGACAATGTTAACTAGTGTCGCATCCGGAAATGGATGCACGCTAACGCGGCACATGGAAGTGCCGCCATTTTCAATGATGTAAGTCATTGAAAATGAGAGCGAAGCAAAACCACGCTTTTGCTTCGCGATTCCATAACGGGCTGGGATGCCCGTTTATGGACAGACATTAACCATAACCGGATAAACATCATGCGTTTACTGACTGGCTTCAGCATTTTTATCGGGCTGTTTTTCACCCTTGCCGCGCAGGCGGATTTTTCCATGGATGACTGGCAACAGCGGGTCGCCGCCGAGAGCAATATCGACCGGCTGGGGCGGCTGTATATCGAATTCATGCTGGAGGAGGATCCCACGCAGAGCGCCAGTCTGGGCATTCACGGCAAGGTGGATGACAGCAGCTACTATGACCGGCGGTTACCGGACGCCAGTGCGGCGCGCGGCGCGCTCGGTGAATCCGGACGTCAGTTCCTGCTGGCCAAGCTGGAGGGAATCGACGCCCAGACTTTATCCCGCGCCGGGCAGATCGATCTGCACATCCTCACGCAGAGAGTGAAGCTGGATCAATTCCAGGTGCAGAAGTTGGCGGTCCTGGTCAATCCGCTGAACTGGGTCACAACCCTGGGCGAGGCGATGTCCGGCCTGGTATTGCGGGATTACGCCCCGGTGGAAGAACGACTGCAAAGTTTCGGCGCCCGCTGTGCCGCCACCAGCGCGTTTCTGGATCAGGTACGGCAAGTTCTGCTGCCGGCGGAGGTCAGACCCACGGAAATGGAAAAAACGGTGACTCTGCAAAGGCTGGGTGGAATGACGGCCGAAGGCGCTCTGTACGACAAGACATTACCTGAACTGCTGACGGCATCCGCCCTGGACGCGGATGCCCGGGCAACGATTCAAAAGTCCTGCGCCGCCGCCGTCAGCAGCATCGATGCTTTTGCCACCTGGTTCGAAGAGACGATCGTGCCGCGGGAAAACCGCGACTGGCGGCTGGGAAGAACGCTCTACGATGAAAAATATGCGCTGCAAATGGACTATCCGCTGGATGCGGAAAGCCTGCTCGCGGTGGCGGATGCCTGGTTGACCCTCAAGGGCAATGAACTGGTCAGCACCGGCCGCGAAATTCACGACGCTTATCTGGCCGAAGCAATCAAGCAGGGCTCCGTGAAGGTGGCGGCTGGCCTCTCTGACGAGCAGGTGGTACGCGATATATTCGCCAAACTGGCCGAGGACCGCCCCACTGCCGGGACCCTGATCACGGACAGTTACGCCATCGCCGACTCCATCGTCGGCTTTGTGCGGGAACAGAACCTGATGGACCTGCCGCCGACTTCCAAACTGCGCATTGAAGAGACCCCACCCCATCTGGCCGGCAACGCGGTCGCGCAGATTCAGACCGCGCCGCCATTTGAACCCCAGCTGCAATCCGTCTGGTTCTGGGACCTGAAACTCCTCGCCGGCGCAGAAGATTTCCTCAAGGAATACAACCGCCCCATGCTGGCCATGGTCTATATCCATGAGGGGGTGCCGGGCCATTTCGTGCAGCTGGCGTATTCCAACCGTTCAGAACGTGTCATTCCCAAAGTGTTCTGGAATGGGCCCATGGTGGAAGGCTGGGCTGCCTTCATTCCGACAGAACTTGTGGATCTTGGCTTTACTGTTTACCCGAACCAGCCGCTGGGACACCAGTTGCAGCAGATGACCTCTATCAAAGTGACTTTGAGGTCCGTGATCAACGCGATGATCGATATCCGGCTGCAGCGCACCCATTGGCCGGAAGAGGAAGCAGTCAAACTGATGGTGGAAAAAGGCTTTCAGGAGGAAGGTGAAGCAAAGGGAAAACTCGTGCGGGCCAAGCTCGGCTCGGTGCAGCTGACCAGTTACTTCGCCGGTCAACTGGCCATTGAAAACATTCTTACCGAGTACCGCCAGCGCCATGGAGCGGCGTTCACCTGGAAGCAGTTCAATGAGCGGCTGGTGGGTGCAGGATCACCCCCTTTCTTCGCCATCCGCGAATACATGCTGAACGACCAGGAATAAATATGAAACTTGCGGAAATCAAAACCAACGCGGTATTGCAGGGCGTGCGATATGAGATCCGCGGTGAACTGGCGGCGCGGGCCATGCAGCTGGAACGGCAGGGTTACGAGATCATTTCCCTGAACATCGGCAATCCCGGTTTGTTCGGCTACCGCACGCCCGAGACCATGCGCCTGGCCATGATAGAGAACCTGCATCAGTCCGAGGCTTACTGCCATCAGAAAGGCATTTTTCCCGCCCGCGAAGCGGTGGTCATGCAGCAACAGAGTCGTGGCAACATGGATGTCACCGCGGACGATGTATATATCGGCAATGGGGTCAGCGAATGCATCGAACTGGCGATGCGGGCCCTGCTCAACAGCGGTGACGAAGTGCTGGTGCCCAGTCCCGATTATCCACTGTGGAGCGCCTCGGTGGCGCTCAATCATGGCAAGTCGGTGTACTACGCCTGCCGGCCGGAACAGCAGTTTCAACCGGACCCCGGGGAAATCGAGTCGCTGATTACCGCGCGTACGCGGGCCATCGTGGTGATCAATCCGAACAACCCCACTGGCGCAGTGTATGAACAGGCAAGGCTGCAGGCCATCGCCGAGCTTGCGGCGAAACACCAGCTGGTCATTTTCAGTGACGAAATCTACGACCAGATCCTGTATGAAGGTGCTGTCCACGTGCCCATGGCCAGCCTGGTGCGGAATTCCCTGTGTGTCACTTTCAATGGTTTGTCAAAAATATACCGGGCCTGTGGCTACCGGGTGGGATGGATGATATTCAGCGGTGAGCGTGAGCATGCCGGTGCGTATATGCACGCCGTGGAATTGCTGGCGTCATTGCGTTTGTGCGCTTCCGTTCCGGGTCAATGGGCCATGCAAACAGCATTGGGTGGCTTTCAGAGCATCCAGCAACTGACTGCGCCTGGCGGCAGGCTGTTTGAGTCACGCCAGGCGATCATGCAAGGCGTTGCGCGCAGCCGTTTTCTGTCGCTGTGTGCGCCACGCGGTGCGATGTAT
This sequence comes from uncultured Gammaproteobacteria bacterium, assembly GCA_963708905.1. GTDB lineage: Bacteria > Pseudomonadota > Gammaproteobacteria > Xanthomonadales > SZUA-36 > SHZL01. The sequence continues at coordinate 70,179 of CAVPUV010000014.1, forward strand.
GCCTTTGTACGTGTCAATACCGATCTGATGGCGGGATTCGACGACCGGGCATTCGCCATGGAGTTGCTGGAAAAGAAACACGTGCTCATTGCTCCTGGTTCGAGTTTCAACGTGCCTTACCGCGATCATTTCCGCATCACCACCTTGCCGGATGCCTCGAAGATGGAAGAAGTGTTCCGCCGCATGGAAGAAGTGCTGGAATTTCTGGCTGCCTGAAGGGGGGCCGTTACTCCGGCAAGGCGGGCAGGTTTTCGACGTTGGCGCCGCTGATCGGCAAACCATCCGGCGCCAGTTCCGTTGCCCGGTCGAGACTGAGCTGAGCGGCTTTCAGGTCACCGCCAAGCGCCTGCAAACGGGCCAGTTCGTAGTGAAAACGATATTCGGTTTCGTTTATTTTGATGGCCTTTTGCAACATGGCCGTGGATTCCTCGTAGTGTCCCTGTTCGGCCGCCTTCGAGGACAGCTGATAAAGATAATAAGGGTTCTTGCGGCGGTGACGGTCGACCCGCGCCTGCAGTTTCCGCGCGGCATCGAGATCGCCTTCGCGTTCATAGATCAGGAACAGGTTGCTGGCCGCGACGGCATGTCCCGGATCGATGTTCAATGCCTTCAGGTAGGCCTGGCGTGCGTCTTCGCTCTGGCCATTGCGGCTGTATACCACGCCCAGGTTCGACCACAGGTAGGGCAGATTGGGTCCGATTTCAATGGCCTTGGCATAATAGGCATAGGCCTTGACCAGGTCTTCGTCGATCAGGGCCTCCGCGCCCAGATTGTTGTAATGCTGAGCCAATGCATCCTTGTCACTGATACGCCTGATTTTGCGCGGCGAGTTGACATTGTCACCACTGATATCGACGACCCACTCGTCGTTCCCGCCCCGCACCAACACATTGATATGCATGTTGACCAGCACCGTATTATTGGTGCTGCTCCAGTTTGGCGGAATTTCCACTTCCTGGTACCAGGCCTGGAGGCCCTGACTGCGCGCCATCGCCACCAGCATATTGGAGAAAGCCAGGCAATTCCCTGCTTTCGAGGAAAAAGTTTCCACCGAGGTCTGCGTCAGGTTGGGAGAATATTTAAAGGGCAGCACACTGCGGTCGGTCGTGGCCCAGACCAGGTTCCACACGCGGCTCTCCAGCCTGTTGGCGGTGCTCACGTAGCGATGCAGAAATGCCTCCATCGCCGGTGAAACGGCGTGTACAGCGAGATCCGCGACATGGAAAGATGGCAGATTATGCAAAGGGGGCAGGCGGGACGTTCTGGCCGTGGTATTGGCGCAAGCGCCCAGCAGCAGCACAGCAGCAGCAGCAGCACTGCGCACTGCAAGTACACACGCTTCATATTCAATCGCCTGTTGGACATGATGTGCTCCACACGATGTTGCCGGCGTTGATTGACGTATGATAGCAAACTCGTTGCCATTTAATCCAAGGAGTATGCATGAAACCATCGGTCAAGCCTGTCAGCCCCAACTTTTCGTCCGGACCGTGCAGTAAACGGCCCGGCTACACTGTGTCCCGGCTGCAATTGAATACCCTGGGCCGCTCGCATCGATCCGCGCTGGGGAAGTCGGCACTGCTTCAGGCCTGCCGCAAAACGGCAGCCTTGCTGGATTTGCCAGCCGGCTATCGCGTGGGCATCGTGCCCGCTTCAGACACCGGCGCGTTCGAAATGGCCATGTGGTCGGTCCTGGGCGCGCGTGCGGTGGATGTTTTTTGCTGGGAGTCGTTCAGCCAGGGCTGGGCCAGCGATATCTCCAGGCAGTTGAAAATCGATGGTGTCCGCATCTTCGATGCACCCTACGGCGCGTTGCCCGACCTGTCCCAGGCCCGCCCGGACCACGACATCGTGTTTACCTGGAATGGCACGACCTCGGGGGTGAGGGTGCCCGATGGCGACTGGATCCAGGATGATCGTCAAGGGCTGACCCTGTGCGATGCGACCTCGGCCGTATTTGCCATGCCCTTGCCGTGGACGAAACTGGATGTCGTCACCTACAGCTGGCAGAAAGTCCTGGGTGGCGAGGGGGCGCACGGCATGTTGATCCTCAGCCCGCGGGCCGTCGAACGGCTGGAAAATTACACCCCGCCGTGGCCGCTGCCAAAAATTTTCCGCCTCACCAAAGGCGGCAAACTGATCGAAGGTATTTTTTCCGGCGAAACCATCAACACGCCGTCCATGCTCTGTGTGGCTGACTACCTGGACGCCCTGGGCTGGGTTGAACAGATCGGCGGCGTGGCGGAAACCATCGCCCGTTCACAACGCAACCTGGCGGTGATCGAAGATTTCGTCGCGCACCACGAGTGGATTCATTTCCTGGCGGCGGATCCTGCGCAACGTTCCAATACCAGCGTATGCCTGACGCTGGACCTCCCCGCCGAGCAGGTGAAAGCGATGGTCAAACTGCTCGAATCAGAACAGGTTGCCTTCGATATCGGCGCCTACCGGGATGCACCTGCTGGTTTACGCATCTGGTGTGGCGCCACCGTGGAGACCGTTGACCTGCAACGGCTGATGCCCTGGCTCAAATGGGCCTGGCGCACCGTGAGAGAGGAGTAATTCCGGTATGTTCAGAATCCGTACCTATAATCGCATTTCCGACCTCGGTCTGAGCCAGTTTTCCCCGGATTGCTATACCGTTGCCCCGGACCTGGAGCAGCCTGACGCATTCCTGCTGCGCAGTCATAAACTTCAGGGTGAAGCCATACCGGACAGCCTGGTCGCGGTTGCGCGTGCCGGCGCCGGGGTCAACAATATTCCACTGGAAGATTACACGCATCGCGGCATTGTCGTGTTCAACACGCCAGGCGCCAATGCCAATGCCGTCAAGGAACTGGTCGCGGCGGCGCTTTTTCTCAGTTCACGCGACATCCTGGGTGGCATGAATTTCGTGCAGGGATTGAAAGATGTCGACGATGCAGCCGAGATGGCCCGGCGTCTGGAACAGGAGAAGAAACATTTTGCCGGTACCGAAATCACCGGCAAAACGCTGGGCGTCATCGGTCTGGGCGCGATCGGCGCGATGGTGGCCAACATGGCGCTGGAACTGGGTATGAAAGTGGCCGGCTATGATCCGGCGATTTCCGTTGAGGCCGCCTGGCGGCTGTCCCATCGCGTGCAGAAAGTGGACAGTCTGGAGGCTCTGTTGTCCATATCCGATTTTGTCACTCTGCATGTGCCGGCGATCGAGCAGACCCGTCACCTGATGAATCGTGCCTCCGTTGCGCGCATGAAAGCGGGGGCCCGGCTGCTGAATTTTGCCCGTGAGGAGATCGTCGACGTTGCGGCAGTCATTGCCGCGCTGGAGCAGGGACGCCTGGCGGGCTACGTGACCGACTTCCCGGTGCCGGCCTTGCTCGGCCGCAAGGATGTTTTGCTGTTGCCGCATATCGGCGCCAGTACCCTCGAAGCTGAAGAAAATTGCGCCGTCATGGCAGCAGAGCAGCTGATGGACTTTCTGGCCAACGGCAATATCCGCAATTCGGTCAATTTTCCCGCCACGCGCATGATGCGCAATGGCGGCCATCGCATCACCTTCAGCAATGAAAACGTTCCGCGCGTGCTGGGTGGCGTGCTATCGGTGCTGGCGGACCACGATATCAACGTCAGCGACATGGTTAACATGAGCCGGGGCGATATCGCGTATAACATCATCGATGTGGAAAACCAGCCGGATAAAACCATACTGGCCGCCATCGCCGGGGCTGAAGGGGTCATTCGTGTACGCATGGTGCCCGCCTATTGCGCATGACCGAAATCCGCCCCATCGACCTGCCGGAGAAAGATCTTCCCTTGCGGGCGGACGTCAGCCTGTTGGGCTCCTTGCTCGGCCGCATGCTGGCTGAGCAGCACGGGCCCGGTCTGCTGCGGCAGGTGGAATCGATCCGTAAGGCGGCCATATTGCGCCGTGAGGAGAACGACGAAAACACAACCCGCCTGGAAGACGTGCTGGCCCGCCTTGGGCCGGTCGAAGTCCGGCAGGTGATCCAGGCATTCTCTTCCTACCTGCGCATGGTCAACCTGGCGGAGAAGGTACATCGCATCCGGCGCCGCCGGACCTACCAGCGGGCGCGTTCGGCAGCGCAACGCGGCAGCCTGGAAGCGGTCATCGGGGAGTTGCGCAGCGCCGGCGTCAGTGCGCCAGCGCTGCGTGACGCCCTCGGCCATTTGCACATACAGCCGGTATTCACCGCCCACCCGACCGAGGCAACCCGCCGCACCATCCAGGAAAAGGAATACGACATTGTTTTGCGCCTGGTCGAGCGCCTCAACCCGGAGCTCACCCCGGATGAGGAAGCCCTGGTCCTGCAGCGCATCAGCGCGGCGCTTACTTCAGCCTGGCAGACCCGCCTGGTACCCCATGCCCGGCCTGCGGTAGCCGATGAACTGGACAACATCCTGTTTTACCTCACCGACATTCTCTACCGTGTCGTACCGGTTTTTCATGACTCACTGGCCATGGCCGTCAGCAGCCACTACGGTGAGGAAATGTTGCAGCAGGATCAACCCCTGCGGTTGCATTTCGGCTCCTGGGTGGGCGGGGACATGGATGGCAATCCGAATGTCACTGCCGCCAGTATCGCCGAAACGCTGGCGCGGCAGCGTCAGGTCGTGATGCGGAAATATATTGCAGAAGTCGGGCGTCTGGGCCGCTATCTCAGCCAGACCAGCAGCGAAATCGGCGTGTCCCCGGCAGTGCTGCAACGCCTGGATGAATACGCTGAACTCTTGCCGGAAGTCAGACAGGGCATTCCCGAGCGGCATCGGGATATGCCTTACCGCTGCCTGCTGAAGTGGGTTGCCGCCAGGTTGGAAGCGACACGGGTGGAAGGCGAGGGCGCCTATCCATCCGCTGCGGCATTCATTGAGGATATCCGCAGCATCGAAACCAGCCTGTTGGCGAACAAGGGCGAGCACGCCGGCTTGTTTGGGGTCCGGCGCCTGTTGCTGCGGGCGCGCACCTTCGGCTTTCACCTGATGACGCTGGATGTGCGACAGGATGCGCTGGTGCATCGGCGGGCCATGGCGCAGTGGCTGGCTGACCCGGATTGGCTGCAGCGGGATGCGGCCGAGCGCACGAGAATCCTGGCGGACCTGCTGGCGCGGGAGCAACTGCTGCTGTTTCCACATGAGCATTCCGCCACGGCCGAGTGGCAGCAGACCGTGGCGGTATTTCGCGCCATCGCCGCAGCCAGAAGCAGGTTCGGGGATGATGCCGTCGGCCTGTTCATCATCAGCATGACCCAGGACGTGGATGATGTCCTGACTGCGCTGGCGCTGGATCGTGCGGCCAATGGCCATGGCCGCGCGGCTTCAGCGCTGGATATCGCGCCCTTGCTGGAAACCGTCGATGACCTGTCTTCAGGCTCTGCCATCATCGGCACTTTGCTGCAACAGCCGGTGTATCGCGAGCATGTGCTGGCGCGTGGCGGCCGGCAGGTTGTTATGGTCGGCTACTCCGACAGCAGCAAGGACAGCGGTATCGTCGCGTCACGCTGGGCCTTGCAGGAAGCGCAGAGAAAACTGCTGGCGACAGGCGCGGAGCAGGGTGTGGAGATCGTGTTCTTTCACGGTCGTGGTGGAACGGTCAGCCGCGGCGGCGGTAATCTCGTTAATGGCATTCTCGGCGCGCCGGCCGGTTCCATTAATGGTTACATGCGGTTGACGGAACAGGGTGAGGTGATCAACCAGAAATACGGCGTGCGCCCCATTGCCCTGCGCAATCTCGAATTGATCACCGGCGCCACGCTGTCGCACAGCCTGATGCCGGCTGGTCATGCCACGAGCCCCGCCACTGCGGCCGGCAAGACTGCAGCAAAACAAGCCGGCGAAATTCTGGCCTGCATGGCGCGGGTATCCCGCGCCAGGTATCGTGGCCTGGTTTATGAGAACAGCCGCTTCCAGGATTTTTTTCGCGCCATCACACCCATCGACGTGATCGAACGACTGACCATTGGATCGCGACCGGCGGCACGCCGTTCCGGTGAGGGCATTGGCAACCTCAGGGCCATTCCCTGGGTTTTCTCGTGGGCCCAGACCCGCATCGGCTTTCCGGGTGTATTCGGCATGGGCACCGCCTTGCAGCAAGCGGTCGCTGATTTCGGTATTGCCACGCTGCGCGCACTGCTGGCGGACTGGCGTTTTTTCCGGGCCCTGGTGGAAGACGTGGAGATGGTGCTGGCCAAATCGGAACTGGATATCGGCCGGCGCTATGCCAGTCTGGTTGCGCACAGCCACGCGGATCTGTTTGCGCTGATCGAGGAAGAATTCAAGCTGGCTACAAACTGGATACTGGAGGTGAAACAATCTGCACAGCTGCTGGATGACCAGCGCACGCTGCAAAGGAACATCCGCTTGCGCAATCCCTATGTCGATCCCCTGCACCTGCTGCAGATCGATCTGTTGCGGCGCTGGCGGCAAGGTGAGCGGCAGGATGAGGATCTGCTCAAGTCCCTGATGTCGACGGTCAATGGTATTTCTCTGGGCATCCAGAATACCGGCTAGCCCTTACCGGTGCAGTTTTAATGCTTTTTTTAACTGGCCAGCGTCGACTGCACGGCTGGGAAAGAGTATGTTTCTCTACATAATTTGCGTTTTTCACCTGGGCAAATGATCGCTCCTGCCTTGCAAGGTATCCATTAAAGGTCGTGCACAACACCGCCCATCTCAACGCCGTGTCGACCGCCGTGCCGGCACATGACATCCATGACGCTTATCTGTCGCTGGTAGCTGACCGGATGGACCGGCGCGATGCGCTGGTATTCAAACGGATGGCGCGGCGTTCCGGGATTGAGCGGCGCTACAGCATATTTTCCGTGGCAGATGACCTGCGCCAGGCTGTTGACAGCGAAGGCTTTTATCGCCCTGGCGCGTTTCCCGGAACAGCTGAGCGCATGGCGAGGTATGCGCTGCACGCGCCCAGGCTGGCGATGGCGGCGATCGGTGGCCTGGCGTTTGACCCCGGCTCCGTGACCCATCTGGTGGTGGCAAGCTGCACGGGCTTCACGGCGCCGGGACTCGACCAGCACATTGCCGCCCTTGCCGGCCTTAAACATAACGTGGAGCGCACCGTGGTCGGCTTCATGGGGTGCTATGCGGCGGTAACCGCACTGCGGCTGGCGCATCATATCGTCCGCTCCGAACCCACTGCGCGCGTGCTCGTCGTCAACGTCGAGCTGTGCAGCCTGCATTTTCAGGAAACCGCGGATCTGCAGCGCAACCTGTCTTCCATGCTGTTCGCGGATGGCGCGGCGGCAGGCCTGGTCAGCGCCGATCCCAGCGGCGCGGCGCTGCACGATTTCAGGTCAGCGGCACTGGCCGGGTCGGAGGATATGATCACCTGGAAAATCGGCGATCAGGGTTTTGACATGCACCTCTCGGGGGATGTGCCGCAGCGTATCGAAGCAGCAATGCGCGCCGAGGCCGCGCGCAACGACGATGGCGGCCTGTTGCGCGGCGCCAGACCGGAGGATATCGCCCTGTGGGCCATTCATGGTGGTGGGCGGACCATCCTCGATGCCGTTGAAAACGGACTCGGCCTTGGCCCGAACGCCATGGATGTCTCGCGCAGCGTGCTGCGGGACTTCGGCAACATGAGCTCGGCAACGCTGATGTTCGTGCTGGCGCGTATGCTTGCCGATGCAGGTGCTGCGGGTGCGCGCGGCGTCGGGTTTGCATTCGGTCCGGGGCTGGCGGCGGAGAGTTTCCGCTTTACCCGGCTATGAGCGGGTTTTCCAAGCGCAGTGACCTCACCGAGCGCATCGACGACCCCGCGTTGCCCGCCGCTGACTATGCCGCCGCAATGGTCGACCTGGAAAAGGCCAATCGGGCGCTGTTCGCTACTTATCCGACATTTGCCTTCCTGCGCGTTGCAACCCGCGGCATGCGCGCATTCCGGCTGCTGGATGCGGGCTCGGGCCATGGCGATTATCTGCGCGCCATCGCTCGCTGGGCACGGGCGCGCGGCACAGCGGCGACCTTGACCGGGGTGGACCTGTCACCTGCTGCGACGGCAGCCGCCCGCGCCGCCACTCCCACCGGTCTTGGCATCACCTACATCACGGGCGACATCTTCGCCTACGTACCCGATCCGCCTCCCGATTTCATCGTCAGCTCGCTTTTTACCCATCACCTGCCGGATGAGGCGGTGGAACGTTTCATCGCCTGGATGGAAATCCATGCGGCGCGTGGCTGGCATATCAATGACCTGCACCGTCACCCTCTGGCCTGGGCCGGCTTCCGCGCCCTGTCCATGGTGATGCGCTGGCATCCCATCGTGCGCCATGACGGCGCCATCTCAGTACTGCGGGGTTTCACCGCCGCTGAACTGCGCGCTCGGCTCGCCGGCGCCGGCGTGGCGCCCGATACCGCCAAGGTCCGCTGGCATCCGCTGTTCCGGTTTGGCGTCGACCGGCTGAAATAATGCGCCATGCGGTCATCATCGGCGGCGGCGTGGCCGGATCCGTTGCGGCTGCGGTACTGGCACGCGCCGGCCACGCGCCGCTGTTGCTTGAGCGCAGTAGCGGTGCGCAGCACAAGGTGTGCGGCGAGTTCCTGTCGTGGGAAGCAGCGGATGGCCTGCGCGCGGTGGGTTTCGATGCGCACGCGATCGGCGGCTCACGCATCGGCCAGGTGCGATTGTTCGCCGGGCGGCGGTCGGTCATCGCGGACTTGCCACGGCCCGCGATCGGGATCAGCCGCCTGGTGCTCGACGAGGCGCTGTTGGCCCATGCGTCGTCCTGCGGCGCGCGCATCGAACGCGGCTCCGCCGTGCGCGCCGCGACGGCGTGTGCGGGTGGTTTCGATCTTGACGTTGACGGCGTGACGCTGCGGGCGCGTGAACTGCTGCTGGCCACCGGCAAGACCACGTTGCGGGGGCTGGCGCGCCGGATCGAAGGACAGCAGGTCACCGACGATCTGGTCGGGTTCAAGGCGCACTATCGGTTGCGCCCGGCGCAGACCCGGGCGCTCGCCGGCGCGGTCGAACTGCACCTGTCCGGCGCGGGGGGCTATGCCGGCCTGCAGCTGGTCGAGGGGGCGACGGCGAATCTTTGCCTGTTGCTGCCGCGCGGCAAGCTCGCCGCCGGCAGTGTCGCATGGGAACATGCTCTGGCTGAGCTTTGCACCGCGTCGCCCAACCTGGGGGAGCGCCTCGCCGGCGCGGAGATGCTGTTCGATCGCCCGCTGGCCATCTCGGGCGTGCCTTATGGCTTTGTGCATTGCGCGGCAGCGGACGATCCTCCCGGCCTGATACGGCTTGGTGACCAGTTCGCGGTAGTGCACAGTTTCACCGGCGATGGCATGGCGATGGCGGTGATCAGTGGCGTCATGGCCGCTGGCGCGGAAGGCGGCGGCCGGTCATACCATGCGGCGCTGGCGCGGCGCGTGCGCCGCCCGGTGCGCCTGTCCGCGGCGCTGCACGCCTGCCTGCGTTTGTCACCTTCCGGCGCGGCAGTGGCCGCCATCCTGGCCCTATGCCCGCCGCTGCTGACTGCCATCGCGCGGCTGACACGGGTGCGGGCCTGACCGGGACTCGAGAGCGGCTGTTGCGATATGCATTAGTCCAGATGGATCTCTATTGCCAGATCGTCTGCGCCCAAGGTGAATCGAGCCGCCTCGAAGTTTGGCCGGCCCAGCCAGGTGGCTGCGTCGTTGGAATAAGCGAAATTTTCGCCGCCGAAACCGAGGAAACCGGTATCCAACGCACCGTTGCCGTTTTCATCGTGCACCGCGACGACGGCATATTCACCCTCCAGCAAGCCGGCAAATTCAACGGTGATTTGTTCCTTGCCGGCAACAGGCTCTGATCGCTGCAAGAACGGTTGGTGCATAAAAGTCTCGGCCGAATTGAACAGCGAAACCTCGAGCGTGCCGGTGGCGGGCACCAGATCATGTACGGTGACGGTCAGGCGGTACAGTTGTGCTTGCGCCAGCAGGGGCATCAGCATCAGGCTGGCAAACATGACCATGCAACTTCTTTTCATAGCACTTGCTCCCCGTGGTTAAAGCGTTCTGCCTGCGCGCCGCAGCGTGGCCGGGAGCAAGGCCTCAATGCGTTCGCGCACATCCTGCCGGTCGATCAGGTCGTGGACGAAATCCAGCCGGTCGGACTCCAGCACCAGCACATCGCTCAAAGTGTAGTTACTGATCCATTCCTCGTACAAACGCTCAAGACGCTGCAAATAGCTCAGCGGAATATCCTGTTCCATCGCGCGGCCACGCAGGCGGATGCGGCGCCTCAGGGTACTCATGGAGCAGCGCAGGTAAATCATCAGGTCAGGCGGCTGGATGGCGCCCAGTATGGCTTGATAGAACGCCCAGTACGTCTGCCAGTCCCGTTGATCGATGTGACCCATGCGCTGCAGCGCGGTGGCGAAAATTTCCGCGTCTTCAAAAATGGTGCGGTCCTGTACGACCACGCCGGCCATGCGATCAGCCTGCTGGTGGATGCGGAACTTGTTGCTGAGAAAAAACAGCTGTGACTGAAAAGCCCAGCGTTGCATGTCCCGGTAAAAATCCGGCAGATAGGGATTTTCATCGTTGGGCTCGTAAAAAGGCTGTACATCGTAGGTGTTGCTCAGGAAGTCCAGCAGGGACGATTTCCCGGAACCGATATTTCCTGCAATGGCAATAAATTTACGCGCCGCCATAATTTCCGTGATTCACAGTAAGGCGTGTCAAGCCCCGGCGTGGGTTTAATTTAAGCCCACGCCGCGGTGATCGGGTAAGTGTGAACAGGCCCTAGTGTCATGTCACGCCTCGAATGTCGGATATAACCGTTTAAGTTTGATCCGTGCATTTTCTGCTGTGAATTGCCAGTTTACCTTGGCGCGAATCTGGTCGCGGCGCGCTTGCCAAGCGGTAACCTCGCCAGCTAATTTCTCCATGCTGTCGATGCGTCGATCCAGGCACTGGCTGATCAATACGTTGAGCTCGATTTCCGCGACGTTAAGCCAACTGCCGTGTTTCGGCGTGTAGACGAATTCAAAGCGATCCCATAGCGCCTTCGCCTGGTCAGGGGGAAACGCCTGGTATAGCGCGCCCGGGCTATGCGTGTTCAGATTGTCCATCACCAATGTAATCTTCTTTGCGTTCCGATAGCGTTGTGCAATGTCCTGAAGAAATTGCGCCCAATCCACTTTGGCCTTGTGTTCCGTCACCTTGGTCATCCGCGTTCCGGCCAGCGGCTCGCTTGCCATGAATACGTTGCACACGCCGCACCGTTCATATTCGTAGTCGTGCCGTTCCAGTTGTCCGGGGCAAGCCGCAATTGGCGTGCGCGTCTCGCGGATGAGTTGTCGTGGTGTTTCGTCCATGCACACAACTGGGATGTCCGCGTTGTAAGGTCGACGGTACACGTCGAGAACCCGTTCCATCGCAGCAACAAACTCCGCATTGGCTGCGGGAGGAATTATCCAGCCAAGCTTCCGCCACGGCTTGATTTCGTTTTTTTTAGCACGCGGCGAACCGTCTCGTAGGAAAGACTATCGACGTACTCAAGTTCCACCGCGCGATCGGCCAGCAAGCGCAACGACCATCGAGCGAAGCCCGCCGGCGGATCGCCGCAACTCAAGGCGACCAGATGCGCCTCAAGCTCGCCATCGGCCTTGCGCGCATAGACGCGCTGACTTTGCTGCCGCCCCAGCGCCGCGTCCAATCCCTCCTCGACAAAGCGCTTCTTAACCCGATCAACCTTGCGCATGCTGATGCGCAAAATATTCGCCACGTCTTCTCCGCGAGCGCGATGATCGTTGAACTCACCCTCGTCGCAGTTCAACAGAATCAGCGCATTGATCACTTTCTGGGACTGGTGTGAGCCTTTATGCGTAATAGCCTCCAATTCCTCTCTTTCAACCGCCAGCAGCGTCACTTTGTAAAGTTTCATTGAAAAACCCTCGCCGTCTTGTCAGAGATGGCAAAAGTTTAGCATGATATATACGACATATCATTCGTGACACGACACTAGTACTGGTAGCGTAAGGTCACCCCGTACCAGCGCGGCGGACCGAACATCTGTTGATTGAAGCCGAAGGAATCCGAGAAGTCAAAAGTATAGACTTTATATTCTTTCTCGAACAGATTCTTGCCCCAGACAGACAGTTCGAATTGTTCGTTGAATCGATAACTGACCGAGCCGTTCCACACCCAATAGGAATCCTGGCTGGCAATATCCTGGTTGGCGATGTCAAAAAATACCTTGTCTGAATAGTTGGTATCGACCTGGAAGATCAGTGAACTCTCGCCAATCGGTACCGAATAACGCCCGAGGGCGTTGAATTGCACATCCGGTGCCAGCACCAGGTTGCGGTCTGACAATACCGAACCGTCCGGCAAGGCGATGCCATCGGCGGTGGCGTCCAGCAGACCCAGACCCAGACCCAGTTCCAACGCGTCGGCAGGGTTGGCGAACAGTTCAAACTCGGCGCCCTTGACTTCGGCGTCTGAAGCATTGCTGATGAAGGAGCTTACGCCCTCGAAAGTCAGCGCCTGCAGATCGGTGTAGTCGTAATAAAATACCGTGGCGTTGAAACGGACTTTTTCGTCGGCAAAGCTCGATTTCAGGCCAATTTCATAAGCGACGAGTTCCTCCTTGCCAAAGGGCAGGTTATCCAATTCCAGCGACGGGTCGAGAAAGCCCGAGTTGAAACCGCCGCTCTTGAAGGATGAGGAGATGCTGGCGTAAAGCAGCAAGTCTTCGTTGGCGTGGAAATTCAACCCGGCTTTGCCGGAAACGACGTTGTCATCCTGGCTGGCCAGGTCGCCGGCGGTCGCTGGAGAAAACTCGTACACAAACGCGTCGAAATTCGTTTCCCTGTTGACATAGGTATAGTCCTTTTCCTCGGTAGTGAAACGAATGCCGCCGCTTACCTCCCAACGACTGGTCAGTGCATAATCGACCTGGCCGAATGCTGCAATCGACGTGGTTTCCTGCAAGTAAGAGACGTTAAAATCGACATCGAACAGCCCACTGAGATCGAGTCTGGTGCCGGAGCCATCGACTTCGTTGTCAAAATAATAAGCACCGGCTACCCAGTGGAGCCGTTCGGTTTCACCGAAAAACCTGAGTTCTGAGGTTATCTGTTCCGTGTCGGCGACAAAGTCAGGGCGTACCAGTGAGCCCGCGCCGAAGTCAATGTTGCCGACATCGGTGTCTTCCTGGTGGAATTTTTCCACGTTCTCAAAGCCGGTTATCCACTTCATGCCGATACCGTCGCCCTGCCAGTCGAGATCCACGAAGGCCCCGCTGTTTTCGATTTGCAGCGGCCCGGTGCGGTCATAGTCACCGGCCCAGACATCACCGTCCGTGTCTTTATAACCAAAAAAATCGAACCCGTCTCCGGCCGTGCCCTGATGCTGATAGGCCGCAGCCAGGGCATCGGAGTCGGAGTAGTGCGCATTGAGCAATAGTGACCATTGTGGCGCGAGTTGAAACAGGATTTGCCCGCGTACGGCGATATTGTCGGCATCGTTTGGATCCTTGCCGACGCGGTTTTCCACATAGCCATCCGCCTGGTTGGTGGCTACCGACAAACGGGCCATGACGGTATCGGTACCGCCGCCCACTGCGCCCTCGAACTTGATCTGGTCATGGCTTCCATAGCTCAGGTCGCCATACAGATCGAAATCCCTGGTCGGTTTTTTGGTCACATAGTGCACCAGGCCGCCGGTCGCATTGCGGCCATAAAGCGTGCCCTGCGGCCCACGCAGTACCTCGATGCGGTCGACATCGAACAACTGGAACGTCAGGCCGGCCATTGCGCTTTGATAAATCTCATCGATATATACGGCAATATTGCTCTCGTTGTTATCGTTGAAATCATTCAGCCCGACGCCGCGCAAGACGATGGATGAGTTGTTGCCCGCTCCAACCGGCGTGCCGATACTGAAATTGGGCGTTTGTGAAGCGACGTCCACGCTGTTGGTCAGGTTGAGACGGCGTAGCGAATCACCCGAAAACGCGGTGATGGAAACCGCCGTGTCCTGCAAGCTCTGCTCGCGCTTCTGCGCAGTGACAATGATCTCTTCCAGAACGCCTGACTCGGCCAGAAGCGGCGGGCTGAACCCAAGGCTCCCAACCGCCATCAGCATCAGAGACAGTGCAAGCCGCGTTACTTTGGCACAGGCGAAATACATTCTGATCTTCATATTGCTCTACTCCCACACAGATTCGGCAATAAACAAAATTACCCCATTTTATCCTTTTGTTGTTATTCGTAAACTCAACAAAAGCAGTCTAGACCTGAAACGGGCTTATGCAAAAATGAAAACCCGGAGTTTTTGATTTGGCTCAATGCATCTCATTATCCGCTGATATTCCATTATTTTTTTTGCTAGAATACCGGCCGTTTTTTTCCAGACTCCCAAGCCGATCCTTGATTACACCCGTATGCAGCCGTGTATTCAGTCTACCAGTGATTGTACGCGCCAGGGATCCTCACGGTTTACTTGCGTGGCGTAATGCTGCGATCATGAATGACCTGAACAGGCAGACGACAAGGTTGTTATCATGAAAAAAGCATTATTCGGTTTGCAGTTTGCGCTTTGTCTGATGTTGGCAGGCAACAGTGCGGGGCTCTTTGCGCAAGATGAAGATACCCAGGCGGGGAAGGCAGCCCGAGTGCTGGGTAAAATCAGTTTTCCCACTACCGCCACAGCCCATGAAGCGCAGCAGGCATTCATACGCGGCATGTTGCTGCTGCACCTGTTCGAATACCCTTTTGCCCGTGATGAGTTTATCCAGGCGCAGCAGATCGAACCGGGATTTGCGCTGGCCTATTGGGGTGAGGCCATGACCTTCAATCACCCCATCTGGGATGAACAGGATCTGGAAGCCGGGCGTGCGGCCCTGCACAAGCTGGCTGTGACCAGCGAAAAACGGCTTGCTGCAACGCCCGACCCAAGGGAAAAGGCATTTTTGCAGGCGGTCGATATTCTCTATGGTGAGGGCGGCAAGGCCGAACGCGACCGCGCTTACGCCCGGGCGATGGAACGGATGGCGGCGCACTTTCCGGAAGATCACGAGGTGCAGTTGTTGTACGCACTTTCGCTGTTCGGGGTGCAGGCCGGGGTGCGCGACATTCCAACTTACATGATGGCCACGGCCATTGCACAGTCCGTTTTCACGGCCAACCCGCAACACCCCGGCGCCGCCCACTACCTCATTCATGGTGTCGACGACCCGGATCACGCGGTGTTGGGATTCGGCGGCCGCCAGGGCACTGGCGAAGATGGCCCCGGATGCCGGTCATTCCCTGCACATGACCTCGCACATTTTCACTGCGCTGGGCATGTGGGACGACGTGGTGCAGGCCAATGAAGCCGCCATCAAGGTTTCAAAGCAGATGAGCAGGGAACAGGGCCGGGAACCGCACCACTGGGGTCATTACAATTTCTGGCTGCTTTATGGCTATCTGCAACAGGGACGCATGGAACAGGCACGGACCTTGCTGACGTCCGCGTTCCAGGACTTGCAGGCTGATGAGTCCAAAACACCGCAAGACCGGATGATACTGGATCCGGACAATTCATCGCTGGGTTCCGTCGTGCAAATGTGGACCCGTTACCTGGTCGAATCCAGGGACTGGAATGGTGAGATAGCGCAGTGGCAATTCCGCCTGGGTGACGCTTTTGATCCTAATCTGAACTTTTCTTTTGTTCGCGGCATGCGTGCGGCGCAAGCTGGCCAGGTGACGCGGGCGAGCGAATACCTGCAACAGTTTCGCCAGCTGAAAACCGAACTCGAACAGGCGCTCCACGCGCAGAAAGAATCCGCCCCCACCGATCTGCTCTACCTTGCGCGCCTGGCGGTATTGGAACAGGAACTATTGGCCGGGATCGAAGACGCCCGCGGGGATTATCTCGCCGCCGCCACTTATGCGCGTGAAGCCAGCCGGCTGGAGGGTGCAATGCCTTATGCCTTCGGGCCGCCGTTTATCGACTGGCCGGCGGCCGAAT
>CAVPUV010000015.1:0-70896 GCA_963708905.1 uncultured Gammaproteobacteria bacterium
AGTGGCCAAATCAATACGGCCTGGGCGCGCCTCACGCACCGATGCGGCGTTGCTCGTCGGCGCCATAGCGCCTGCTATGACTCCTCCTCGCGCCTTGCCTCGGTACGTGATCCATCACCCAGATCAGTACCGATTTGGCTGTTACAGGCCACTGGCGATATCGGACTATCGGCATCGTCAGATTCAAACTGACGTAAGCCTTTCGTCTAACGCCAGTAACCCGGCCAGTTCGGCCATGTTGTCCAGCTGCTCAAGAGAAACCACTGCTTCGATAATGCGCTCGGCAGTCTGCTCGGGCATGGGCCGTGCCGAAAATGCAATGCATTTCCTGAATTTGACCACGATATCCTCCATGCTCATCGGATTCTCCATTGAACCCTTCACGAAATCGATCCGCCGGTAAAAATCGCCGCGGCCAGTGTGAATTTTGACCTCGGCGGGGAACCCCCCTGCACGGCCATCTTTCTGTTCATCGCAGGAGACGCTTACCTTCGCGGCCAACGCCAATGTGCGTTCGTCACGGATCGTTTCCTGGGTAAAATCGGCGATAAATACCTCCCGATTCACTATGGCTCGCGCCACCGTGAACGGCACGCTGAACTGGGCATCCACAATGAACCGCGGGTTGATTTTCAGTTCCCGCGGCTCCGCAACCAGGTTATAACTCTGGGTGTCAACGGAAATCTCAACACTTTCGACTTCTTCCGGCAGGATGTCGTGCTCCGCGACCAGATCCAGCGCAGCGCTGATTGATGCGTGGGTGCAGGCGCCGGAGGGGTAAGGCTTGAATGCGGATTTCGGTCCTTCGTACACCTGCCCCAGGTCTTCGGTTAATGGAGCAAGATCATGCTCCGGTTCATAGGCGTTGTAGTACCCGAAAGGTCCTTGCAGAATATTTCTCGAACCGGTGACACCACGTTCAGCCAGAAAAACCGACTTCAACGCCGCGTCACCAACCAGTCCCTGTTGCACTCGAACACTGAGTGCGCCGTCTTTGTATGCCTGCATGTCGCCGCCGGCCTGCATGTAGGCCAGACCCATCGCCATCAGGCTCTTCTCTGCATCAAGACCGATCAACCGGGCCCCCGCGGCGGTCGGCCCGAAGATGCGAAACATGTTATAGCGGCCGCTAACACCACAGATCTTCTTGACGGAATTCCCAATGCGGCACAATATGTCCTCGCCCAGGGCGACCGCCAACAGAAAGTCCTTGCCGCTTGAACCCTGCCGCTCGGCCATGGCCAGCGCCGGCGGGATCACATACTCGGACGGGTGCACATTGGCGCGCATGTGGGTGTTGCCCATATCCCAGGCGCGCGCCATAGTCGCATTGGCAAGTGCTGCCAGCGGGGCAGGGACCTTGCCACCGTAAATCAGTACCGAGCATTCCGGCTTACCGCCCCACTCTTTGGCCAGCCCGGCCACCTCGTCACAGGCTGTGGCCGACGATCCGGCAATGATGCAGCCAATCGTATCCAGAATATTTTTCTTCGTGCCCTCAATCGCTTCTGCGGGTAAGTCGTCCCAGCCAGTTTCGACCAGATGACTCACCAGGGTTTCCATCAAATCAGGCATCGCCGACTCCTATTTATTGAAGTAACACTGCTGCGTGACAATAAGGCTATTCCACAAACTCCCGACCCAAAATGCTGCGTGCAACGATGATTCTCTGGATCTGATTCGTGCCCTCGAAGATTTGGGTAACCTTCGCATCGCGCATCATGCGCTCCACCGGATGATCTTTCATGTAGCCATAGCCGCCCAAAATCTGCAGGGCATCTGTTGTCACCTTCATCGCCAGGTCCGACGCAAGATATTTGGCCATCGACCCCAGCTTGCCACCTTCGGGTGAACCAGCGTCTAACTCGGCTGCGGCCAGGTAGACCAGCTGCCGAGCTGCTTCGATCTCGGTAGCCATGTCGGCGAGCATGAATTGAATTGCCTGGAATTTTGCGATTGGCTGCCCGAACTGCTTACGTTCTTTGGCGTATTGCAACGCATACTCGTACGCTCCCTGAGCGATACCGACGGCTACTGCTCCGATCACCGCGCGGTTTTTATCGAAGGCCTTCATGACCAGCTTGAAGCCCATTCCGTCTGGTCCGATGCGGTCAGTAACGGGAACCCGAACGTCGTCATAAATCACCTCAACAGTCGAGGTGCCGTGCATTCCCATCTTACGCTCGTTTTTCCCGAACGACAGACCAGGGGTTCCTTTCGGCACGATAAAGGTCGATATTCCGTTTGCCCCCAGATCGGGATTGGTAACAGCAAAGACCATAATCAAATCGGCCTTGTCGCCATTCGTAGTCCATAGCTTTGTGCCGTTGATGCGATAGTGATCACCATCCAGAACCGCACGCGTCCGAATCGAAGCAGCATCGGATCCCGACCCATACTCGGTCAATGACAGTGCGGTGACCTTTCCTTCGACCAATTGCGGAAAGTAGCGCTGTTGCTGCTCCGATGAAGCCACTTCAAGAAGCGGGAGCGTGAAAACCTCCTGGCCAATGAGGATTACTGCGCAAGAAAGATCCTCTTTGGCCACCTCTTCAGCGGCCAGGCACATGGTCGTAATATCACCGCCACCACCACCGAATTCCTCGGGAACCATAAGGCAAAACAACTGCGTCTCACGATATAATTCGACGATGTCCCAAGGGAACTCCCCCGTGTCATCAATCTCGGCCGCACGAGGCTTGATTCGTGATTCGGCAATGTTCTGGACTGTTCGCCGAAAGAGTTCTTGCTCTTCGGTTAGTTTCATGTTGTTTCACCCCCACATAGCTTGGGTCTGTCACTGATCTAATACGCCATCGTATTTTGAGTTGATCACCCAACCATAGTTAGGCCGCCACTGACACTGATCGTTTGGCCTTGTATGAAATCTGAGGCTGCCGAAGCAAGAAAGACCACTGCGCCAGAGACTTCCCAAGGTTCGGCTGCTCGCCGCATCGGAATTGCCTTGACCATCCTGCCGATGATGTCTTTCCCGCCTTCTCCTTCCATAATGGTCTGGAGTAATGGAGTATTGGTAACGCCGGGACACACCGAATTGAAATTAATATTGTGACGAGCGTGCTCTCGCACCATGCTCTTCATGAATGTGGAGACGCCGGCCTTCAAACCGTCATACACTGCCTCGCCCTTGGCGCCAACGCGGGCGCCGTCAGATGAAATGTTGACGACCTTTCCGTAGTTTTGCTTGACCAGGTGGGGGAGTGCGCTGTGGACATTGTTCAGCATTCCCACATAGTTGAGCGCGATCAAGCGTTGCCATTGTTCCGGCGTTGAATCTATAAAAGCGTGGGAAACATTCCAGCCCACGTTATTGACCAGGATTGTTAGATCGCCAAGGGCCTTTACCGCCCCATCAACCATCGCCTTGACTTGATCGTATTCGGTGATATCGCAGATGAACGTTTCTGCAACACCGCCATCCTTGCGAATCGTCTCCGTAACCCCCGCAGCTTGCTCTTCATTGACGTCCACGACTGCAACGGAAGCGCCGCATCCGGCCAGCGCCCTGGCGTGAGATTCTCCCATTCCCTGTCCCGCACCGGTAACAATGGCCACACGGCCGCTCAGGTCGAATTTCCCCGCGAATTTCTCGTAATCAACGTCACTCACTTTAATTGCTCCTTTAATTGTGAATTGGTAGGTTCTTGATTCAACTGTCAGCACTCACCACCGGAAACAGCAATCGCCTGACCGGTGATCGTTTGCGCGGCGTCCGAGCACAGGAACATCACCGCGCTTGCGACCTCTTCGGGCTCGATCAGGCGACCCTGCGGGTTGCTTTTCACAAGGGCAGCTACCGCATCGTCGCGCGAGCCGCCGGTTTTCGGGCCGGTAGTCTGGCACTGCCTGCCTTGACGGAGCTGGCCCAATCTCGTCACTGACGGATCGGGTCGCTGTGCTTCCGATAAAAGCGAGAATGAATCCTCTTCGCGGAGCACAGCGATTTGCCATGACAATCATCAGTTGCCCTCGAACTCCGGTTTGCGCTTCGCGGCGAAAGCATCGTATGCGCGTTCCATGTCTTTAGTTTGCATGCAGATCGCCTGGGCCTGGGTTTCCGCTTCCAGTGCCTGCTCAATAGTCATAGACCATTCCTGGTGGATGCAGCTCTTTGTCATCGAGTGAGCGAAGGTCGGTCCGTTCGCGAGTCTGTTCGCGAATTGCTTCGCGTCGCTCAATACTGTCTCCGGTGACGACAATTGGTTGTAGAACCCCCAGCGCTCTGCTTCTGTACCGAGCATGACTCGGCCCGTATAGAGTAACTCTGCAGCGCGACCGGCACCGACGATGCGAGGTAATATGTTGCACGCCCCCATATCGCCACCACAGAGACCGACGCGCGTGAACAGAAACGCAACCTTACTGCGCTCGGTCCCAATGCGGATATCCGATGCGGTTGCAACAGCTGCACCTGCGCCGGCACAGAACCCATCTATCGCCGCAATGATCGGCTGCGGGCACAAGCGCATCGCCATAACCAGATCGCAAGTCATGCGGGTGAAGGACATAAGCCCGTGCATATTGCCGGCGTGCTTCATATCAAGCAGTGGGCGGATGATCTCGAGCACATCGCCGCCAGAGCAGAAGTTGTCCCCGGCGCCGGTTATGACGATCGTTTTGATGTCTTCGGCGTATTGCAGGTCGCGGAATGTGTCTCGCAGTTCCGTGTATGCCTCCAACGTTATGGGGTTCATTTTTTCGGGACGGTTCAGCGTGATCGTCGCGATCTTCCCTTCCTGTTGCCAGGAGAAGTGCTTGGGCGCGAAATTGGTAAAGTCGACCCGCGGTGGGTGAAAGCGTTGAATGGTTTCCATAATTTTCCTTTTCAAAAAAAGTCGACAACTAAGGGCGAGGCGAATGACCGAATCCGCTACGCCATGCAGATCCTCGTACCGACGGCACCAGCCGAAAGAGCGCACAACAATTCCGGGCATGGCGCTCGAAGATCAACTTGCGTCCCGCGGCAGCGGGGTACGTGGTTAAGGCCATCGGACCCGCAGTCGCAATTCGCAGACTACTTACGGAACTGGGAATAATCGGGCTTCCGCTTGTCAAGGAAGGCCTTTGTTCCTTCTTTGAACTCATCGCTGCCGTGCAGCCCGTAAAGCATCTCAATGCCATGCACGACGCCGCCGTAGAGCAAGTCAGAGGCGTAGTTGAGCGAGACCTTAGCTACCCTGAGAGCATTCGGGCTCATCTGCAGTGCACGCTTGCACCAAGTATCAACTTCTTCGTCGAGCTTGTCGGCGGGCACGACTTTGTTGATCATCCCCATATCACAGGCTTCCTGCGCTGAGTACTGATAGCAGAACAAACAGATCTCTCGTGCTTTCTTCTCGCCAACTATACCCTGAAGCATTTGCGTCGCGTACCAGATCGGGACGTTGCCGATTTTCGGACCTGCTTGACCGAAACGTGCTTCCTCCGAGGCGATGGTCACATCGCAGAGGATCTGTAGCTCATTGCCACCGCCGATGGAGTATCCTTTGCACCGGGCAATAATGGGTTTGGCGTTGTTGCGCATCACCGTTGACAGCATCAATGTCTTCTTGCAAATGCGCCGCCCAATCGCAGCAGTGTACTCGTGCTCCATATTGACGTCGCCGCCGGTGCTGAAGTTTGCGCCGGCACCGGTTAGAACAGCAACCCCAATTGCTGTGTCGTTTTCCACATCCTGAAATGCAGTGGTTAGCTCTTCGATAGTCTGCTCTGTGAAGGCGTTATATCTCTCGGGCCGATTGATGGTAATTCGCGCGACTGCTCCCTGCTTTTCATAAATAATGTCTTCAAATTTCATGTCTATTTTCCTGCTCAGTTCTAAGTTAACTAATAACGATGCCTGACCTCTATCCCCGGTCAGGCGGAATCAGAGGCTAAACACAAATCAACCGGGTCCAACCATCAGAATTCTTCTCTAAACTACGAATACCTTGTTCCCTGGCGGCCAGAGGCGAACCCATCCTCGTCATAGTCCGTTGTGCCTGGGCAATGCGCTGGACTGGCACTGGTAACCTGCGATATGTCTACGAAACGTTAATCTGGCCATTGCTCAGGATCCTTTGAAAACCGGATCTCGCTTATCCAGGAAACTCTGGCGGCCTTCAACAACGTCTTCTGAGCCAAAGAGGCGTGTCTCACCCTCATAGGCAAAGGCGAAGGGTTCGCCGACAAGGTCTCGGTTAACGACGGCTTTCAGAAATCTCACCGACAAGGGGGCGGCTCGAAGCACCTTGTTCGCCATAGCCACAGCCTCTTCCATAAGCTTGTCCGGCGGGACGACTTTATTGATCAAGCCGAGCCGCTCGGCTTCGGCAGCCGTGAGTGGCTCACCCGTCAACATGATTTCCTTGGCCTTTTTGCGCCCTACGATATCGTGCATGCGTAGCATTCCGAACCCAGGGGCAAGGCCAACTTTAGCTTCGGGCAAACCAAGTTGGGCTGTCTCGGAGGCGATCGCAAGATCAGAGGCAATGACAATCTCCATGCCGCCGCCAAAGGCAATCCCGTTCACCGCCGAAATGACGATTTTGTTGAGGCGTTCCGGCGTACCAAGGAACGGCAACCACTCCTTGAGTCCCTTTCGGCCGGCCTCCATACCTTGATCCCACTGCTCAATATCAGCACCGGCACAGAATGCGCGCCCCGCGCCAGTCATAATGATGATACGAATATCTTCGTCTTCCTCGGCAGCGTGCCAAGCCGCTCCAATATCGTCTCGTAGCTGCCTGCTTAGAGCGTTAAGTTTATCAGGGCGGTTTAGCGTTATGATTACTATCCGGTCCTTCTTCTCGTACATTAACGTCTTGTAAGCCATTGTTTTACCCCTAAGCATTATCTCGTAGGGCAAGTCTAACAAACGATCGTTTGATTGCCAAGTGCTCTCGCTCAGTTTGTGTCACAGCGCTCCCCACAAAAAGGGGACACTTTAACTTTGCACACAGGGGACATTACAACTTTGCGCCTACAGATTTAGGGCGCGAATACCGCTTTATTATCCTCGAACAGTGGGCAATTTCAGTCCTTGATCTTGCCTTCGGCCTTGAGCTTCTCGGTAACGTCTTTTACGAGCTCGGGCTTGAGCACCTTATCGCCTTTGTGAGTTGGAAACGTGTCCACAAGCTCCAGCCGCCTGGGCAGTTTGTAGGGAGCAACCTTTTGCTCCTTCAGGAACTCGACCGTTTCGTCAAGCGTTAGCGGTGGTGCGTCGGATTTCATAATGACGTAGGCACAAACGACTTCGCCCAATCGATCGTCCGGCATGCCGATAACAGCGACATTCGCCACTTTCGCGTGCGTCATCAACAGGTCTTCCAGTTCGGTCGGGACAATGTTCTGTCCGCCCTGGATGATGATGTCCTTGGAGCGGCCCAGGATCTTGACGTAGCCCTCCTCATCAACCATTCCCAGGTCGCCGTTGAAGGCCCAGTCGTCGACCCGGAACACCTGCCGATCCGCTTCAGGATCGTTAAAGTAACCCAGCGAGTTGGCCGGGCCCCGGCCGGCAATTTCGCCGACTTCCCCCGGGGGCAACTGCCTGGTCGCATCCTCATTGAAAATTGCGACTTCACATCCCGGCAGCGGCTTGCCTATTGTATTGTGACGTTTCTCTTCGGGGTCATCTACAGTGATGCCTGATCCGACCCATCCATCCATGGCGCCGTACATGATGAGCGTCTTCGCGCCCATGCGCGCTTCAACCTGCCGCGCCACTTCCGGTGAGACATAGGCTCCAGCGCTGATGACGCGCGTGAGACTGGTGAGGTCATATTGGTCAAGGGTAGGGCAGTTGGTCATGTCCACGAGGTGGGTGGAGATCGCAAACATGGACGTGCAGCGTTCGGCCTCGAGCAACGCCAACGCACTCTCCGCCGAGAAGTGTTCGGACTGGATGACCGTTGACCCGATGTATGCCATGAGGTACAGCGCATTCGCACCCATTGGTTGTGTAATAGGCGCCAGCGAAAGAATGCGTTCTTCCGACGTATACTTCGCCTGATAAATATAGAAGGGCATAATCGACAGGTACGAGTTATGGCTTTTCATCGATACTTTGTAGCGACCCTGCGTCGTCCCCGAGGTCGGGGCCAGAATATCGATGTCGTCTGCGCTGCCCTTTAGCTTTGAGAGCCGAGCGGTTGCCGCTCCTTCGTCATACGGCTCGTCGAACATCTCCTCGAGTCGCTTCATCCAGCTCGCGCCTTCCCCACCGACCACCACCACGGTGCGAAGACTTGGATGCTGTGCCTGCAACCGCTCACCCACGCTTACGTATTCTCTGCCGCCATACTCGGTTGGAAGCACGAGACAAGACGCCTTGGTCTGCTGCAGAAAAAATTCGACCTCATGCTCACCCATGCGCACATTCAACGGCAGCGTTACCGCGCCGATCTTTGACAGCGCGAACCGCACCACCATGTACTCGGCCCAGTTCGGCAACTGCACGGCCACGATCTCCTCCCGCGCCACACCCAGATCGAGAAAACCCAGCGCCGTCAAATCCACCAATCGCTTGAAGTCGGCGAAACTCAGACGATACTTGCGGTCAACGACGGCTTCGCGCTCCGGATGGCGAGCCGCGTTCCGGTCGATGTAATCGCCCCAGGTTTTTGTCCCCCAGTAACCGGATGCCCGGAAACGGTTGATCATCTCGTCCGTTAATCTACTCTTGAACGGCATTTCTCGCTCTCCTAAAAAGCAAAGGCCGCTGAGGTATCAGATATCGCTTCCAGGCGCTGGTTCGCTAGGATTGAATTTTCCCCAGTATGTTGCGGGCGATTATGTTGCGTTGAATCTGGTTTGTGCCCTCAACGATTTGCAAAACCTTGGCGTCCCGGAAATAGCGATTGATCGGATATTCGTCAGAGATACCGGCCGCACCGAATAACTGTACAGCAGTGGTGGCGACATTCATTGCCGTATCGGTAGCATGACACTTCGCTATAGCAGCGAGCCGAGCCAACTGGTGACCACGTAGCCCGTCATCCACTGCGCTGGCAGCCCCGTAGACGAGTCTGCGAGACGCTTCAATCTGGATTGCCATGTCGGCGACCATCCAGCGAACACCCTGAAAATTGCTAACGCTCTGACCGAAAGCGCGGCGGTTACCAATATATTCGACTGCGTGGTCCATAGCGCCCTGAGCCAAACCAACGCCGCGCGCACCGATGATTGGACGCGCCTGATTGAAGGTTTCCATCACAATTTTGAACCCTAGCCCTTCCTCGCCCATGCGATTCTCGACCGGGACACGAACGTTGTCGAGAAACAACGGCGAGGAAGGTACGCCTCGGCCACCCATCTTCGATTCCTTGCGGCCGATGGTCAGACCCGGTGCGTCCGTCTCAACGATAAACAGATTCAGGTTGCCCGGTTGGCCATCCTCGCCTGTGCGGGCGGCGACCAGAATGAAATCTGCATACGGAGCGTTTGTACACCAGATCTTGGCGCCGTTGATCAGATAGTCCGACCCGTCGCGACGGGCGCGGGTCTTGATGCCGGCCACGTCTGACCCGCTCTGTGGCTCCGTGACGGAAATTCCGGCGCGCATCTTGCCACTCGAAAGGCCCGGGAGAAGGCGCTGTTTCTGTTCATCGGACCCGCCTGCAAAAATCGCGGCGAAGGGCGTCCATTGCACGACCAGAAGGTAGGCAGTGTTGTAGCAGATGCGGCCCAACTCTTCGACAGCGATACAGGCCGCCAATGTGCTGTCCATGCCGCCGAACTCCGCGGTGAAAGGTAAGCTGAACAGGCCGAGTTCCTGCAGCAGATCAAACATATCTTGCGGATATTCAGCAGTCGAATCAATTTCACTGGCGCGCGGCGCGACCTTTTCGGCGGCGACACGACGCAACATATCTTGAAGTTGAAGCTGTTCCGAGGTCAGTGCGTATGTCATTGAATTCTATCGTTCTCCGTGTGTTTGGCCCGGAACTTGAGATCAAAGACCGGATACATGAATGTTTCTCGAAAAGGCGCGACTACACGCCCCTAGGACTTTAGGAAAATAGCTTTAAAGCTGCGGATCAACGCTACGCCTGACTCGTTGCTGTGGTGTCTTGGCCGACTCCGAACGGACAATGGCGACCGAAAACAGCAATCTTTTGTCTCCCAGGGAACGAGTCCCATGTTAATGTAACTTGATACAACAAACAAATGTTAGTATAACTTGATACAACAAACAAATTCTGATCTTAATTAGTGTCCGTCCAGAAACTATATCGCTTTGATATTACAGAACTTTTCTGATAGAAGGCGATAAAAAACCCTGTTGGGTATGGTATAATCAGTAGCACTAACAAACTGATTTTCCTAAGAAAACCAACCCAACAGGGGGTGACAAATGCGCGAAGAACGCGTGGTCCAAGGCAGTATATTAGAACACTACGCCCAGCACGAGATCGGCAGGGAATTGCAGGCCATGTCCGACTGGCTGGACCAGCATCCCGAACTGCTCTCGTGGGTCGCCGCCGACCTCAGGGTGCGGCCAACGCAGCCGACCGGCCGCTGCGGCATCAGCTGTGAGTCGGTCTTGCGGTGCGCGATTCTCAAACAGTATCGGCAGCTGACCTACGAGGAGCTGTCGTTCTGCCTGCTGGATTCGCTGTCGTGCCAGGCCTTTGCCCGGCTGACGACGGGCTGGGTGCCCAAGAAGGCGGCGCTGCAAAGCGTGATCAGCCAGATCTCGCATACGACCTGGGAACGGATCAACCAGCACCTGTTGCAGCAGGCCTGTGAATGCCGGGTCGAGCGCGGCGACATGCTGCGGATCGACAGCACCGTGACCGGCGCCCCGATTCACGAGCCCAGCGACAGCACCTTGCTGTGGGACAGCGTACGGGTGTTGGTACGCCTGCTCGAGCAGGCGCGGGAGTTGGCCGGCGGTGCGGTTGCGTTCTGTGATCACCGGCGCCGCGCCAAAAAGCGCATGCGCGCCATCCGGTACACCCGGGGCCAGGACAAGAAGGTGCGCTTGTACAAGGACCTGATCGCCGTCACTGAAAAGACGCTGCAATACGCCCAGCAGGCGGACATGACACTGCACGCCCACGGTGCGGTGCTGTCGTGGGACTACGCAGCCTGGCAAGTCGAGCTGGCCCACTTCGAGCCCTTGATCTGGCGGGTGATCGACCAAACCGGGCGTCGTGTCCTGGCCGGGGAGAAGGTCCCCGCCAGGGACAAGATCGTGAGTCTGTTCGAAGAGCATAGCGATATCATCGTCAAGGGCAGTCGAGACGTGCAGTACGGCCACAAGCTCAACTTGAGCACCGGCCGCAGCGGCTTGGTGCTTGATGTCGTGATCGAGGACGGCAATCCGGCCGACGCCGAGCGCCTGCTGCCCATGCTGGATCGCCACATCGCCCAGTTCGGCAAGCCGCCCCGCCAGATGGCCGCCGATGGTGGCTACGCCAGTATCGCCAACCTCGATGCCGCCATGGCGCGCCAGGTCCAGGATGTCGTCTTCCACAAGAAGCGCGGATTGGCCATCGAGAACATGGCCAAGAGCTCCTGGGTCTATCGCAAGCTGCGCAACTTCCGCGCCGGGATCGAAGCGGGCATCTCGTGCCTGAAACGCGCCTATGGCCTGGGGCGTTGCACCTGGAAAGGACTGGCCCACTTCAAGGCCTACGTGTGGTCCTCGGTGGTGGCCCACAACCTGGCCTTGTTTAGCCGTTTGGTATCAACCTGAGGAGTTGACAGCGGGCGGCAAAGAAGGGAACCAGGGTTCCCACGGGCAGTTATGCTCAAATAATGGGATTTTGGCTGTTGCAGCGGGAATATTGACCTGCCACTGAGAAAATCAGGCAGCACACAAATCACACAGACAAAAAAGAGCCAGAATGCTCGAGATCAGGATGTAAAATAGCCCGTTTATGGATGGACACTAATTAGCTCTGGAAAACATCACGGTAACACAGAGATTTCGAAGGCCGCAAGGCCGCCCGCGATGATGTTGTAACGTTTTTGTCAGGAAACGACGTGGTGACAGATCTTGATTCAACACTACCAAATAATATTTTGCTGAGGCGGGAGGCTGAGGGAACCAATGGGTTACATGATCGGAATTGATATAGGCGGAACATTCACTGATTGCGCAATACTTGACGAGAACGGTAGCGTGACGACAGGGAAATCACTTACGACACCCGATGATCGCTCGCGCGGGTTTTTTGATGCGTTCACGGTGGCGGCGGAAAAACTGGGGCTTACGCTGGAACAAGCACTTAGCCAGACCAGCTACATTTTTCACGGAACGACGGCAGGGACGAACGCGTTGCTTACGCGTACTGGGGCGAAAGCAGGTCTCATTACGACCAAAGGCACGGGAGATTCCCTCTTGGTGATGCGCGGTCACGGTTGTGCAGCAGGGGTGCCGTTGGAGGAACTGACACGTCTTTCGACGCATCATAATCCAGAGCCCATCATTCCCCGATCCTTGATTGAGGAAGTTACTGAAAGGACTGATTCCAAGGGAGAGGAGTATCTGCCGCTCGACGAAGCGGAAGTCGAAGAAGCTGTCCGGCGATTGGTGGACAAGGGGGTGGAAGCTATCTCCATTTGTTTCCTCTGGTCCTTTGTCAACCCGGAACACGAAAAGCGCGCGCGGGAGATTGTGGAACGGACAGCTCCAGGAATTTACGTGACGATCTCTAGCGAGTTGGTGCCGAAGTGGGGGGAGTATGAGCGCGTCGCTGCGGTGGCGGTTAATTCCTATATCGGGCCGGTTATGGATGAGTACATCAATCATCTGATTAGCCGGGCCAACGAACTGGGTTACAACCAGCCTATACTTTTCATGACCTGTAGTGGCGGCGTTGTCTCACATGAAGAAGCGGCTAAATCCGCGGTGCTCACTATTGACTCCGGGCCCGTCGGCGGCACCATCGGATCACTGTCTCTGGCCGAAAGCCTGGGAGAGGAGAATGTAATCTGTACGGATATGGGCGGCACCAGCTTCGATGTCGCAATTATTGCCGAGAGTCGTGCAATTATGTCGGCAACTACCGTGCTGGGAAAGTACAAGTACTTTGTGCCGAAGGTTGATATTCGTTCGGTGGGTGCTGGCGGCGGCAGCATTGTGTGGATTGACGAGGTGAGTAATGCCCTGAAGGTTGGACCACAGAGCGCCGGGGCCATGCCTGGACCCATTTGCTATGGGCGGGGAGGGTCTCAGCCTGCCGTTACTGATGCTGATCTGACCCTGGGGTACTTGAATGCCGATTACTTTCTACAGGGGCGATTAAAGCTCGATAAGGAAGGCGCTGCAGCTGCATTGACTGAGATTGGCAGGCGCATAGACATGGATCTCTACGAAGTGGCCGATGGGGTGACGCGCATTGTTGACTTCCGCATGGCGGATCTGATACGCCAAATGACCATTCAGAAAGGATACGATCCGCGCGATTTTACGATCTTTGCCTATGGCG
Organism: uncultured Gammaproteobacteria bacterium; assembly: GCA_963708905.1. Lineage (GTDB taxonomy): Bacteria > Pseudomonadota > Gammaproteobacteria > Xanthomonadales > SZUA-36 > SHZL01. The sequence goes on from CAVPUV010000015.1 coordinate 13,446, forward strand.
GTGCAGGCGCTGTGCATGCGGCAGTCTACTCAAAAGAGCTGGGCGCCAAGCGTATTGTTGTTCCGCTTGGCAATCTCTGCTCGGTCTGGTCAGCAAATGGCGCCACAACCTCTGATGTGTTGCACGTCTATGAAATTGGGGGCATTCAGCAGGCACCATTTGATTGCGCGCTATTGAACAATCAATTTGCCAAAATGGAGGACGGCGCTCGCGACACTCTGTTGGCTGAGGGAATTGACGAAAAGGCGATCATCATGTCGCGCTTTCTTTTCATGCGCTACACGCTACAAGTCAACCAGGTAGAAATACAAGTGCCGGTCGGAAAGTACGAAGCTGCAAACTTGGAGAAGATCATCGGGGCCTTCGAACAGAAGTATGTCGAATTGTACGGCGAAGGCTCAGGATTCCGAGCTGCAGGTATAGAGTACGTTGGTCTCAAGCTCGAGGCGCGAGGACGTATTCCGAAGCCAACCCTGCCTCGTGCCGACAAACTGCGGAAGAAACCGGACAGCAGTGCTATGGGAGAGAAGCGCGATGTCTATTGGCGCGAATACTCGGACCTGCGTGCGACCTCTGCCTTCTGGGGCGATAAACTCGTGCCCGGCAATATCATCGAAGGTCCGGCGATCATTGACTTCCAAGATACTACAGCCGTGATTCGGCCTGAGCAGGTTGCCAGCATCGATGCCTTTGGCAACCTTGTAATCGATATTTGATTGGGAAGAACTGAACTATGACCAAGCAAGCTGAAAAAACTGAGATTGGAAATGATTCCCTGAATGGCCCCGAGACAGACTGGGACGGGGTCAAGAATTCATACATCCCAAGGCCGGATTGGAAGACGCGCATTCATCCGAGCGTGAAACTGCACACGGCGACGGATCCGGACCTGGACCTAATCACCTATGAGGTCTTGCGGCACAATCTATGGATGATCAATGAGGAGCACGGGACTACGGTAATGAACATGTCCGGATCCCCCGTGGCTTCCGTGGCGATGGATTTCAACCCCGCACTCTACAGCGAGGAGGGAGAGGAGATCTTCTTTGGCCCGTACATTCAGTATCTGCCGGCAGCGGCCGGAGTGGGAATCAAGTGGGTGCTGGAGAATCGCAGCGAAAATCCCGGCATTGAAGAGGGAGACATATTCCTGACAAATGACCCATGGGTTGGGTGCAATCACCAGATCGACGTAACGACGATGCGCCCGGTGTTCTGGGAGGGAGAGATATTTTGCTGGGTCTGCGACACACTGCATCAATACGATATGGGCGGAAGCGTGCCAGGGAGTTTCTGCGCTGATGCGGTCGATGTATTTCAGGAACCGACGCCGCAACCACCCCACAAGATAGTGGAGCGGGGCGTCATGCGTCGGGACCTGGAGGAATTGTTCTTGCGCCATTCTCGGTTTCCGGACATGGCGGCACTGGACTTGCGAGCTCAGGTTGCGGGGCTAAATGTCGCGGCCAAGCGGATTCAGGCGTTGATCGAGCGTTATGGAGCGAGCACAACAAAGGCGGCTATGCAGAAAATTGTTACAGACGCGGAGGCGGCTTTTAAGGACCGGCTCGCAAGGGTGCCGGACGGCGAATGGCAGGACGTGACATTCTTGGAGGAGAGTTCGCCGGGGGATCGGCATGTTCACAAGGTAGTATTGACAGTACGCAAAGAGAGGGACCGGCTTGTTTTTGAGAATAAAGGGACGGACCCGCAGGTGCGGGGAAGCCTCAACAATACGTTTCTGGGGTGGAAGGGAGCGATCATGGGGGCATTGGCCGTGCATTTTTGCTACGACCAGATGTATGCGGTCGGCGGGGTGTTGCGGCACTGCGAGTTTCGCCCGACGCCAGGCACGATATCCGTCGCGAGCCATCCGGCTGCGGTCAGTTGCGGGCCACCTGCCGGTATTATCAATGCACTCTCTCAGACACACCGCCTTCTCTCGAAGATGACCCGGAGTTCGGAAGAGCTCAATAAGGAAGCCTATGTAGGTGGTGCGGCAAGTACCTGGCCGGTAGCAACAGTTTATGGTACCAACCAATGGGGACATTCGGTCGGGACGATCATGATGGATCCGATGTTGGGTGGACTTGGTGCATTCACTTGTCGCGATGGGCTTACGGCGGGCGGAAACGACTGGACGCCTCTATGCGCCGGTCCGAATATCGAGAGCACTGAGCAGTTCTTCCCCTTGCTGTTTCTGTACCGCAAGATACGGCCAGACACTGGTGGAGCGGGGCGGTATCGTGGCGGCAATACAATGTCGAGCGCTTACGTCGTACATGGTTCAGAGGAACTCGGCCTGGACACAGCTTCGACAGGACAGGGAGTGCCCACCGGAATAGGCATCTTTGGCGGCTATCCTGGATCCGGCAATTCACATCAGCTGGTTAGCAACTGCGACATATCGTCCAACTGGATTACCAAAGGCAAGGTGCCAGCAGATATCAGTGATCTGAGAGGGGAATCAGTCTGCCTGGCGTCCAAGACCAAAGGATCGGTCATGCCGGAAGGTCAGGCCGTCTTTGAGCAGACGCCGGCGGGTGCGCCGGGAGTCGGTGATCCGCTGGAGAGGCCGGGCGAGGAGGTTCAGCTCGATATCGCCAATAGCGAGGTAACAATTGGCCATGCGGAAGCGGTTTACGGGGTAGTGGTGGACAAGGATAGCCTCGAACTGGATGTAGCTGCGACCGAGTCGCGGCGGCAAGCGCTGCGGAAAGAGCGGCTGGAGCGCGGGCAGCGTTGGATAGACAACAATCCGGATGCAGCGAAGAAAAAGAAGTCTGGGGGTGACGCCAGGAATGACCTCAATGGTGGTCTCCGCATTCATGAGAGCCTGGAAATCAGGCAAGTCTCAGGAGAGACTTCGATCTTCTGTGTCAAGTGCGGCCATGGCCTTTGCGCAAGTCATGACAACTACAAATTGTACTCTAGTATATCGATTCATCAAATGATTTACTATCATACCAAGCCCAAGTCGAACTTCTTCCACCGCGTAACGACCGGGGCGAGGTTCATCTCCTGTACGCCTTGCAGAATGCGTTGTTTGAGTTCCTCGCGGGATTTGACCCGAATGCCTTTGAGAAAGGTTCGGGCCATTTTCCCGAATACCGTTTCGATCAGATTGAGCCAGGATCCATGCTTCGGGGTATGGACATAGAGGAAGCGGTTGGGCCGCGAGGCGAGATAGGCCATGGTTTCCTTGGAGATGTGCGCCGAATGATTGTCCAGAATGACCCGGATGGTGCACTCCTTCGGGTAATGCTCATCGAGTTCTTTGAGCAACAGGATAAACTCGCGGCTACGATGGCGCGGATGAACTTGGGCGAAGACCTCGCCATTGTGCAAGTCTACGCCCGCCAGGATGGACAGCGTCCCATGGCGCTTGTACTCGTGATCCCGACTCCAGGTCGGGTACTTCCCGGGTACCGGCGGCAAATCAGGGGCGGTATTTTCAATCGCCTGAACGCCCGGCTTCTCGTCCACGCTGACGGTGATGACGGTATCGATGGGCTCGCCCGTGGCGCGCGCGGCATTTTGCAGGGCAATCTCCTGGTACACCATCAACACCTCGCGCATCTTCTGCTCAAATGCCTCATCGCGCCGCTCCAGGTAGTACTCCACCTTTTGCGGCTTGATCTCACCCGCATGCAGGATGCGCCAGATGCTCGCCTTGCCGGCACGCGCCAGACTGGGGTGCCCCGCGGCGGGGGCCTGCTCGCGCGTATAGCGCGCCAACGCAGACAGGGTCCACAGCTCCGCGGCCAAGCCATGATCCTTGGGCTTGGTGCAGGCGACATTGAGCACCCAGGCCTTGGCCGCTGCCGTGATCACCGGCGCCTTCGCGCGGTGGTATCGATCCTTCAGTCCCGACTGCACCCCCGCCGCGAGCGCCTTGTCGATGCATTTGTAAATGGTGGGCCGGCTGACCCCCAATGCCCGCTGGATCGCCGTGGGACCCTCGCCATCGGCATAGCGCAGCAGGATCGCCGCACGCTCGGTTTCACGCTTCGGGGCTTTGCGCGAGTTCCTCAAACGTTCCAACTCCAGGCGTTCCTCCGCCGAAATGACCAATGCCGGCCGTCGCGTATTTCTTGCCATCGCCGCCCTCCCAGACCGTTATCATGCCTGGGAGGATATAATGGCACTGCCACGCACCAAAGTAAATATTTTAATGAATCGTTATACTAGTTACCACGAAGACCCACTCACTGCAGTTAGCCCTCGATCACTCGACCCGGAACTCTTTGTAGATGACCCGATGGTTTTTCGCCAGTTCTACTGTCCGAGCTGTGGACTTCTGTTAGAAAACGAAACGGCCAGGAAGGACGATCCACCCCTATGGGACATTCAGATTTTTTCTTAGCCGGCCCTAAGGCAGGAGGTTGGCACCCACGCGCGGCGGGTTGATCGCTGTGCATAAACAAAGAGGGATGCGCGATGGGAAAGCTTGATGGAAAAGTCGCACTTGTCTCCGGTGGCGCTCGCGGGATCGGGCGGGCTACCGCTCTCGCGATGGCCAAAGAGGGGGCGAATGTTGCGGTACTGGATATCGCCGGCGGGGGGGCGACTCCCTTTGGCTATGCGGCCGCTTCCAACGAAGAACTGGATCGTACGGCCGAGGAAATCGAGGCGCTGGGCTGCAAGGGTCTGGCGATCGTCTGCGACGTTCGTTCGAGTGATCAGGTTCAACGAGCCGTCGATGAGGCGGTTGATAGGCTTGGTACAATTGACATCCTGGTTTGCAACGCCGGCGTAATATTTCCCAAACCGACCTGGGATTTGACGGAGGAAGAGTGGCAAAACGTACTTAACATCAACCTCACGGGCTATTGGCGATTTGTCAAACTTATCGCTCCGGACATGATCGAGCGTCGGTCAGGCCGCATCATCATGGTTTCTTCCGTCGGCGGACTGAAAGCCTCTGGCGGCAATGCAGGATACACGGCCTCCAAATTCGGTGTAGTCGGGCTGTCCAGATCGTTGGCCATCGAACTGGCGCCGTATCGTATCACCGTCAATACCATTCACCCCGGGATGGTCGATATGGCCATGGTGCGCGGCATGAGAGCAGGTGCGGACTCGACAGGCAAATGGTCCCCGAGCAAGTTTCTGGAAAAGCAACTCTTCGATGAATTGATACCGCCCGAAGACATAGGAAAGGCGATCACCTGGCTCGCCTCGGACGAGGCGCGATTCGTAACCGGACACGCGATGGTTGTGGATGCCGGGTTCTTGATCAAGTAGCGCGTGCCAGGTACACATCGGCAGGTCGCACGGCTGCGAAGTATTCCCGGAGAACACAATACGAGCGCGACTGACTTACCTGCTGGTAATAATTATCTGAGCGACTACGCCTCCGGCGATCAAACTGGGAGCAGAGTTCTTCGCACCTATGGCAGGTCTGAGCCTGCGAAATGCGCTTGCGTTCATTATCGGCGGTGCCGTTTACTGTGTTTGGGGCTCTGCCGGCCTTGATATTAAGCGGCACTGGAAGCTGTATTTGGCGGCATCGATCAATCTGTTCCAGGCTATGGCCCTGGTATACGCGGCCGCACAATACATCTCCTCTGGTTTTATCGCGTTACTGTTCGGAATTCATAAGAAAAGCCGGGGGATTTGGCGGCAGCGTTTCATCAGAAAAATTCAGCACGGCCCGGCGGCGTGCTGGATCTGGTGGATATCGAACACGTCGAGGTGCCGCGTGGCCCTCAAGGCACGCTGTTCGGAAGGAACACGATTGGCGGCGCGATCAATGTGACTTCCAAAAAGCCCGACGACAGTTTGCACGGTGATGTTCAAATCACCACCGGCAGGTACGATCGTATTGACCTGCGCGGCAGCATCAATGTGCCGATCACGGACACGCTGTTTGCCCGCGCATCGGTTGCAACCTTCAACCGCGACGGCTTCGTGGCGGCGCCCGACACGCCGGACGGCGATGATCTTGGTGACGTCAATCAAGAAGTAGCCCGCCTTGCGTTTCGCTTTGTGCCAAACGAAAAATTCACCGCGGACCTGGCCCTGGATTACTCCAACCAGGATGAAAGCGGCGTCCCCAGCGTGCTGGTCGGAGCGTTTGACGGCGCCAGCCTGGGCTTCATCGGCAGCCTGGCTGATCCGGCGAGCCCGTTTTTTGTACCGCCGCCTGCGCCCTTGCCGCCGCCGAGCTTTGTGGACCTGCACAACATCCTCGCAACCGCACCCCTGGGCCAACAAGGGTGCCTGCCGCCAGGCCCGATGACGCCACCGTTCTGTCTTCCCGGCATCGTGCCGAGCCCGGTGTTCGGCCAGTCCACGTTCGGCCAGGGCGATGTGATCGATGTACGGGCTGAGTTTCTCGATTTTCACCCGCGATATCGATACGGCATTGAAACTTGCCCGCCAGGCCGAATCCGGCATGGTGCATATCAACCGCGCCACCATCCAGGACGAACCCCACGTCCCCTTTGGCGGGCAGGGCCTGAGCGGTTTCGGCCGCGAAGGAACGACGGCGGACCTGGATGTGATGACGCAGTGGAAGTGGATCACCATCCGCATGTCCTGACATGACCATCAAGGTTTCCGGCTATCACCTTGGCCGGATCCGATTGTGCGACTTGCAGCCTGGGCTTGCGCAAGCGGAACCCCATTTGCCGAAACAGCCGCTGATATTGCCGTACCCCCAGGGTCACACCGTACTGCGTGTGCAAATGCTCGGACAGCAGCTTGCCATCCCACAGACCGGCCGCAAAGCCGAAAGCGGTGGCCAATGGCAGTGAACATCATCACTACCGGGACCATTACGGGAAAGAAGAAGGCTGACGCCTTCGTCTTTTAGCCGCGACTAAAGAAAAATGGTGATTTAACAAACGATTGCATTCCACCGGGTTTTTACTCACAGTACCGGCACCATGTTTATCGTATACTCTGTTCAACATGTCCCCATTCGGCTGACCGGCGAACGCTGGGACCACATCGTGACCTATCACCCGGAAATGGCGGGGCAACGTGAGGCGGTGCTGGAGACCGTCGCCGAGCCGGACGTGATCCAGCAAGGGGATTACGGCGAGTTGTTAGCCGCCCGGTTTTATACCGGCACGCCATTGGGCGATAAACACCTGGTGGTGGCCTACCGGGAAGTGGATCCGGAAGACGGGTTTATCCTGACCGCCTATTACACACGACGATTATCAGCACAGCGAGAGATATTATGGAAGCGTTAAAGATCCTTGAGCACCCTGACAAAGTGAATTGGAATTATGATGAAGATGCCGATGTCCTGTATTTATCGGTGGGTGAACCCCGCCCGGCCGCCGGGGTGGACATCGGGGAAGGTGTGGTGCTGCGTTACGATGAAGCAGCGAAAGAAGTGGTGGGGTTAACGCTCATTGGCTTACGTGCCAAATTATTAAAAGAATTGCCAGAGGCGTATTTGTTCTAATTTTTCCTGCTTTATCATTTATTTTTAACAAGAACAAATATGTTATAGGCGCCTTGTTTTTATTCGCACTTGTATATGCTCAGCTGTTAGTAACGTCTGCAGCAAAATTTAGGCCAGTCAAAAAACAAAGGAATGACCCTCCAGCAGTACAGTGATGTTGGGCGGCCTGGCGCCCAGGCCGTTCACTGACTCGCACCAGGCGTTACGCCCATGATTACACACCATCCGAGATGGAAGATGCCAACGGCACATACGCGGTGCACAGCGATCTTCTTTTTCCAGGGCCTGAGCGGTTTCGGCCGCGAAGGAACGACGGCGGACCTGGATGTGATGACGCAGTGGAAGTGGATCACCATCCGCATGTCCTGACATGACTATCAAGGTTTCCGGCCAGCTTCACATCGTGCCCAAAAAAATCCGGGTAACGGGGAAGGTTGGATCGACCGCCTGTTCGGGGCTTGGACCCTGGACAGTCATGGCAAATTGCAGCTCTTCGATCAATTCCTTTGTCGTCAGTTCGCGCCCAAAGAGAAGATCGATGTTTTTAAGCGTTGCCTGATGCATGGCATCATCAAAGGTGGCATTCGTAGAATTTGTGTTTCACAAAGCTTTCCCCGAAAGACCGGGTCTGCCCGGCAAATTCGTGTCCTTGTTCAAGATCTGGTTCGAGCGTGAGTTACTGATGGCGTTGTTGTCTGCGGTCCCCGGCCAGACTTCGCGACTTTTTCGATCGCCGACTCGAGTTCCGCTGACCCCAACTGGTGCTGCTCCGCCGACCGCGCCAGCTCCTCACCTGAAATTCTGTCCAGCGCGCTGGCCGCTTTGTCAGCCAGCGAAACCTCTGCGGTTTTCATGTACTGCAGGCGCACGATATCCGGGCGGGCGTAGTGTCCAACCGTGTCGATGATGGCTTTCCACACCTTGATCATGTCCGCCTGGCAATCCGCATAAATGATCGTGTCACCCGATGTGGGCGGAACGAGCGGAATTCCCAGCGGGGCGACGATCTGGCTTCCGCCGTGTGCATAGCCCACGTTAACACGGTCGCGCAGCGGGAAATCCGCCGGAAAATCATCGAGCGTCATGTATCCGCAGGCAGGGAGGACGAAAGCCCCGGCCTCCATGGCATGAGCTCTTGTCATGGTATGCCCCCAGAAGAAACTCCCTTCGGTGTCCGGTTCTTCCAGCTTTGGTCCCGTATGCAGCGCGAAAGCTCCGGGAAAAACGGCGATATGAAAATCCTCCCCTTGCTCGATCATCCGCGCGCGGATCAAGGGCATCAGGTGTTCACCGCAGATCAGCCCGCCGATGCGGCCGATATCGGTCTCGTAACTGACGAGATCGCTGCCGTCGCCGGGGCCCCAGACCGCCCTCTCGACGAAGGTCGGCACTCTTCATTGACTTGATAGAATCATGTAGTCTTGTCTTGATGCAGGCAGACTATTTCCCATTGCTGGCTTTGGCGCATGTCCTGACATGACCATCACGGTTTCCGACTATCTGCTGCAGCGTCTGAAATCCCTGGGCGTCGATCACGTGTTCGGTATTCCCGGCGATTACATTCTTCCGTTCTTTGAAAGCATCGTGCACAGCGATGTCACCCATGTCGCGGCCTGCAACGAACTCAATGCGGCTTATGCAGCCGACGGCTATGCCCGGCTACGGGGGCTGGGCGCGGTGGCGGTCACCTATGGACCTGGTTCTTTCAGCGTGGTCAATGCCGCCGCCGGCGCCCTGGCGGAAAGTGTGCCGTTGCTGATCATTTCGGGCGGCCCCGCTCTCGCCGCCTATCGCACCATGCCGGTCATGCACCACCTGTTACCCGGAAAATTTGATGCGGCGCTGAAGATTTTTGCACAGGTCACGGTGCACGCACGCGTGCTCGACGACCCCGCGCAGGCAACGGTGGAGATCGACCGGGCCTTGAGCATCTGCCTGTCGCAGCAAAAACCGGTGTACCTGGAAATTCCCCAGGACGTGCAGAACCATCCTTGTGCAGCGCCGCAGGAAAAAGTGTTTCGCCGTGAAATACGCAGCGACAAGAGCGCAGTCGCCAGCGCAGTGGCGTTGGTGGCCGGCAGAATTACCTCGGGGCGGCGGACCGTCATTTTGCCTGGGCACGAGATCCATCGGGCGGGAATCGAGGAGGCGGTGACCGCACTGATCGACAAGACCGGAATACCCGTGGCATCGATGTTTATCGGCAAGGCTGACTTTCTTGAACAGCACCCCGGCTGTATCGGCGCTTATCAGGGAGCAGGCAGCCTGGAAGAAGTGCGTCAGTTCGTCGAGGCTGCGGACACTGTCGTGTTCCTCGGCTGCGTAGCCTCCGATTTCAACCTGGGCGGTTTTACCGCGCAGTTGAGCGCGCAACAGATCATTCATGTGTTGGGCAATCAGGTCACGGTGGGACAGCAGGTATTCGAGCCGGTGTCTATCGGCGATCTGGTCAATGGCCTGCTGGCGGCGCTGCCGGCAGGTGCCGGCAAGACGGCCGATGCGCCGCTGCAGGCGTTTTCACACAAAACGCAAAGCCCCTATCAGGCCAATCCCGCTCAGCCGATGAGCAACCAGCGTTTCTATGACCGCATCGCACATTTTCTGCAGGCCGGCGATATTGTTCTGGCCGATGCGGGCTGCGCCATCAATTGCACCCACCTGCAATTGCCCGCAAACACCCGCTACATCGCTTCCTGCTACTGGGCCTCCATCGGTATGGCCTTCGGCGCGGCGCTGGGCGCCTGCTTTGCCGCGAAACCGCAGCAGCGGGTGATTGCGCTGGAAGGAGATGGGTCGATCCAGATGACGGTGCAGGAACTCTCCACCATGGTGCGCTATAACAAGTCCCCCATCGTCTTTGTCGTGAACAATAAGGGCTACACCGCGGAACGGCTGATCCACGACGGGCCATTCAACGATATCGCGCAATGGCAATACCATCTGTTGCCGCTGGCCTGGGGTGGAGTAAAGGGCGAGGATGTATACACGGAAGGCGATCTTGAAAACGCGCTGGCGCGAGCCAGCGGGCACCAGGGGCCGGGACCGCTGGTGATCGAGGTCCATATCGATCCCCGGGACGCGTCTACGGCCTTCAGGCTGATGAGTGAAGCATTACGCAGCCGCTAATGCGGTTCGGCCAGCAAGTCCACCGTCCGGCGAAAAGGTTTCAAGCCAACAAATAATAGCCAGGCCCCCACCAGGCCGGATGCCGATGCAATAATCGACATCGAGTAACCTACGGCGATGTCATCCTTGAAAAGATAGTCGGTACACAAGGCCACCAGCGTTGAACCACCGGTAATACCGAGCAGGTTCAAAAACACGAAGAACAGCGCCATCACCTGGGCGCGCATCTGGTTGGGCGCCATGAATTGCAGGGCTGCTGCCGAGGTTGCGATAGGGAAACTGGCAAAGAACATCGCCAGGCCGAAGACCATGATGGTAATGTGCAATTCTCCGCTTGAAGAAAATAGCGCAGCAGGGATCACCAGTCCCAGTCCGCCGACTATGGCGGAACGGAAAGACGCATCCGTGTACCCCTTCCTGGTAAGAAAATCCGTCAGCCAGCCGCTGAACAACGAACCCGTGGTGTTGCCGATCAGAACCATGGAACCAAGATACACCCCGACTTCTTTCGGTGACAGGCCATAATTACGAATGAAGAAGGCCGGCGCCCAGGATAGCAATGCGAACAAAGACAACGCCAAAAACGCAAAACCAAGGTAGTGTGAGGTGAAGGTCATGCTGTGGGCCCTGATGTACGCCAGCACTTCCGTGATGGTGTAACCAGACTTTCCGGCGGCCATGACACCCTTGCGTTCGGGATCGCGAATGGTCAGGAGAAACAACGCGGAAATGAGAACTCCAGGAATGCCCACCATAAAAAAAGTCATTTGCCAGGGTTTGACAATGCCAATGAGCGGCAGAGTGATTTCCCCAAACTGGCTTACCCATTCGATGGCCGCACCACCAATGAAATAGGCAAGGCCTGCGCCGATGAACGAGCCGATGGAATATATGCCACAGGCCAGACCCAGTTTCGATTTTGGAAACGAATCGGAAAACATGGAATAGGCGGCGGGTGATAAAGCCGCTTCACCCACGCCGACACCCATACGGGCGAAGAAGAGTTGCCAGAAATTTCTGGCTGTGCCGCAAACCGCGGTGGCAATACTCCAGACAAAAATCCCGATGGCAATGATCAATGGCCGTGATCTGACGTCCGCCAGACGCGCAATGGGCAGGCCCATGATGGCGTAGAAGATGGCAAAGGCAAGACCTTGCAACAGGCTGAATTCAGTGTCGCTGATCTGCAGGTCCGCGCGAATGGGCTGGACCAGCAAGGCGATGACCTGCCGGTCGATAAACGAAAATACGTAAGCGACCATGCACAGGAAAACGATATACCAGGAGTACCAAAGAGAATGCCCGCTAGTCCCGGAGCCGGTTTGACTCATCACATCCAAATCTCGCTAATCAGTGAAAAAGGCGTCCGTCATGAGAAACGGACGCCTTTGAACAAACTGGTGTTTGACAGCTTGTTTTTCTACATGCTAGAAAAAATTGTACTGCACGGAAAGAGACCATTCAGCAGGGCGTCCATACAGGTTGTCGGCGTAAGATGCTGAAGTGTTGAAAGCCGAGTTGCCCGTGATCACGTACTCTTTATCGGTAATGTTTCGGAACGCCAGAACGCCTTCCCACCGCCCGTCATTCGTCTGCAAGGTGATCGCCGCATTCAGCAAGGTGTAATCATCCTGAAACAGCCGTGGCTCGTTCACTGCATCGTTGAATTGCGAGTCATGGAAGGACCAGTCCAGGCGCGGAACCAGAGTGGCCCGATCGCCAACATCAATGGTATAGGCAACGCCCAAAGCCGTACTCCATTCCGGCGTATTCACCAGCTCATTGTCAATGCTGATTGGCGTTGCATTGCTGCCCGCAGTGACACTGGGATCCAGCGTGTCATACCCGGCATCGATGTAACCAGCCGCCGCTGTTACATACCAGCGATCCGTCGGCACCCAGGTCAACTCAACTTCACCACCTTCAATTTCTGCCGTACCGCCGTTGAACGTAATGGGATTGAATGACTCACGAATAATGATTTGCAGGTCATCGTAATCGGTATGGAACAGCGCCACATTCAACCGCACTTTGTGATCAAACAGATCGGCCTTTAACCCGACTTCATAGGTTTGCGCGGTTTCCGGCTCGAAACTGCTGGGCTCAACCGTAAAGGCAGTAAATCGTTGATCGAATCCACCGCTTTTGAACCCTTCCGAATAAGAACCATAAACCAGCACATCATCGGTCCACTGATAAGCCAGGTTGAGCATGTAGTTGGTGTCATCGAATTTCCGTTGGAATTCATCAATGGTTACCAAGCGGTCACCCGCTGCAATGGGCGCGCCCGCAGAGGGCAGATAAAAACCCACCAAGTTTGGCCACGTGGGGCCAAAGAAACCACTGGCAGATGCATCGCCAAGCGATATCTGGTCCGGTGTGAAGCGTTTGGTGTCTTCGGTATATCTGACGCCAAAAGTGAAAGCCAATTGCTGGGTCAGGTCGTAGGTACCCTGGAAGAAAGCGGCCTGTGAATCGTTGTCATAGAGGCCGCCAGTTTGGATCGAGCCCACCGGCAGAAACACAGGATTTATGTTGCTGCCGTCTTCCTGGAAATAATACAGTCCAAACAGCCAACTCAATCTGCTCTCCAGCAAGGTTCCGGAAAATTGAAACTCCTGGCTTATCTGCTGATGATCGAAAAAGTCCTGCGTGGCAAAAATATTGGCTGGTGTGTTATCACCGTCCCTGGAAGATTCCAGTTCCATTTCACGGTAGGCGGTGATCGATTTAATGGTCAACCACTCGGAAGCATTCCAGGTCAAATCTGCGCTGACGCCCCAGACATCCAAATGTTCTTTGACCGGGAAAGTTCCTTCAGAGGTGAAGGCTCCAACAAAGGAGTCCGGACCGACGCACCCGGGCGCACCACCCGCGCCGACTCCGGGCGGAGGAAAGGATGGCGGACCACTGACGCCAAAGTTGGGATTGATATTGACGGCGCTGCAACTGTCCAGCAGACCGTTGCCGAAAGTGCCAAAGGCGCCGCGGTCATTCACGCCGGCGGAAACCGTGGGCGCGCCATTTTCGCGCAGTCGGGTTCCATCAGCTGTCAGGTACAGTTCGAGATCCTCATTTGGAGTCCATAACAGGGAGGCGCGGAAAGCGAGGCTGTCATCATCGCCGGTCTGAACGCCATCAAATACCCGATTGACGTAGCCGTCACGATTACGGGAAGAAACAGCAATGTTCGACAGCAAGGTCTCGGTAATCGGCAAATTCGCCCTGGCGGTGACAAATAACATGTCGTCGTTTCCTACTTGTACCCGCACGCTGGCGGCCGGGTTTTCGTCCGGTCTTTTGGAATAAATCGCCACCGCGCCGCCAATCGTATTGCGTCCGAATAAGGTACCCTGTGGGCCACGTAATACTTCAATGCGTTCCACATCGAGGAAATCGAGTACGTTACCCACCGAGCGCGCCATGTACACGCCATCGATATAAAGTCCCACGCCGGGATCGGTGACGGGGGTAAAGTCCGTTTGACCGATGCCGCGGATAAAAATCTGCGCGGCCGAGCTGGAGCCGGATGAGGGGGAGCCCGAATCGAAGGTCAGGTTGGGGGTGATGTCACTCAACTTATCCGTCGAGTCAATTTGGCGATATTGCAGTTCCTTGTCGGTGAAAGCGGATATCGCCACCGGGGTGGATTGCAGGTTTTCCTCACGCTTGCGGGCGGTGACGATCACTTCCTCCAGTTCAAATCCCGTTTCAGCCGCGTACAGCTGCGGTGTTGTTGCCAGCGCCCCCAGTACCAAGGGTAACATCATTTTGTGGAAAGTTTTCATGCGCAACTCCTCTGTGCCTGATGTTGTTTATGCATTGTTCTTATGCTTGCATGGTAGTTCTATCAAGCCCTGTCTTGCAATACAAGCAAGAGAGTTTCCTTGAAATATGTTCCAAGCTACAAATTCACCACCTGATTCCGTAGCAGCCTGCGGTTGACCTTGCCGGTGTTGCCGCGCGGAAGCTCTTTGACTCACTCCTCTGACCTCTGATTGATTCCCACGTCGCCCCGCTTGGGCTAGGATACAAAATCCTTCTTGTCTGATCTATCAAAGAATCCATGAAACATTGTGTCTTCCTCACCCTGGACCAGCGGGGTGATTTCGTCATCGATGATGAGCATGCCGTGCAGCCGCTGGCTGCTCTGGGTTGGCATGTGGATATCGTTTCCTGGCGCCAGACCCGGCTCGCCTGGAGCGATTTCGACGCGGTCATTATTCGTTCTACCTGGGATTATTGGAACGATGTCGAAGGCTTTCTCGCCGTGCTGCGGGAGATCGATGGCGCAACGAGGCTGGCGAATCCATTGCAACTGGTGCAGTGGAACCTCGAAAAGACCTATCTGCGGGACATGGAACAAAAGGGTGTCGCCATCGTGCCAACGCTGTGGTCACAGGTGCTCGATACCACCAGCATGGCGGATTTTTATGACCGCCTGTGCAGCGACGAGATCGTGATCAAGCCGTTGCTGGGGGCCAATGGCGTGGATGCCTTTCGCCTGTCACGAATGCAGCGTGAGGCAGACTACGCCGCGTTGATACCCTTGTTCCGTAACCGTCCCATGCTGGTGCAACGTTTCATGCCGGCCATCCTCACCGAGGGAGAATATTCGCTGTTTTTTTTCAATGGCGAATTCAGTCACGCGATATTGAAGGTGCCCGCCTCCGGCGAGTTCCGCTCGCAGGAAGAGCGAGGCGCGGAAATCCATGCAGTAGTGCCGCAGGACCGCTTGCTGGCGCGTGGCCGGCAGGCGCTGGCGGCCATCGATCAGGCGCCACTGTATGCGCGGATCGATTTCGTTCGCGACGAGCACGGCGATTTCGTGGTGATGGAATGCGAGCTGATCGAGCCCTCGCTTTACCTGCGCATGGACCCGCTTGCTCCGGCCCGCTTCGCCCGCGCTGTGGACGACTGGTTCTCGGAAACAAGCAGGTAGGCAAAATACCGGGGAGTGCTGCAAATACGGGGGCGTCGGATCGTCAGCAGGGTTTTCAAATTACCCTGCGTTTACTGGAACTTCCCTGAAATATAACGCCAAAGCTCAGCTGAGGCCGGCATGCGCAGCGGGACGGACGTCAGTTGCAGCGCCCTGTTGGGTGACAATCTCTCCGCTGCCGCCGGCCCCGAAATATGCACGGGCTATGCGGCCTGTGAACTCTCGAACACCAGCGGTTCGAGGACGATTCGAGAATAGGGAAACTCCAATTTTCCTTCCTCGGTCTTGTTAATGACGCCGCCTGCTACCAAGGCTTCTGTATCACGATGCACGGATTTGACTTCACGCTTCAATCGACGGGCAAGCTCACGAACGCCGACTGTTCCCTGGCCCGCTAACGCTTGAAGGATTTCCCAGCGCTTGCCACCAATTGTCTTGAACAGGTCTTCTGCCGACGGAAAGTAGAGGGACGGTTCGGTATGCCCATTAGCTTCTACAGACTTCGCCACACCTTCAAGGAATTCGTCCATTGAGCGAACACCGATAGTCAAGGTAGCATTACCCATCTTTCAAGATCCTCTTTACGTCGGCTTTGAAGTCGTTGAGCAGCTGACTTAGAGTTGTAAAAACATAAGCACTTGCCAACTCTCCTTCGTGCTTGTGGTCCCCTTTGCCACGTTCATTGTCGTAGCGCAGGACACACTCTCCAGCGACCACCAAGGCCAAGCTGTATTTATATGGATGATCAGACCCTTCCAAGGGTTCGGAAGGGCGTACGACTCGCGATTCTACGAATGTGATCTCATCTATCCATCGTCGAGCAGTCCGTTGGTCTTCACCCATGTAGTCTATTATGCCTACAACATCTGGTGTTGGCAACTACGCCTACAGTCCGCGGTCTTGTCGCCCAAACGCCTCCCATAACCGGCAGCCGAAAGCGGAGCGACGAAGGAGCGTAGCTTTTGGCTGTCCGTATTCATGGCACCACTGTATGCGCGGATCGATTTCGTTCGCGATGAGCACGGTGATTTCGTGGTGATGGAATGCGAGTTGATTGAACCCTCGCTTTACTTGCGCATGGATCCGCTGGCTCCGGCCCAGTTCGCCCGCGCTGTGGACGACTGGTTCGCAGAGTCAAGCAGGTAGGCAAAGTGGCGCAGTTTTTGACCGGTCGGCTTCATGCATTTGTTGGCAGCTCTATGCTACGCGGCCTTAAACTCAATCTTTCGCACACCGGAAAGATCCGCCGAGTTCTTCGCTCTCCAAAGATCATAATTGTGCTGCATCGCGAGCCAGCT
This sequence comes from uncultured Gammaproteobacteria bacterium, assembly GCA_963708905.1. Lineage (GTDB taxonomy): Bacteria > Pseudomonadota > Gammaproteobacteria > Xanthomonadales > SZUA-36 > SHZL01. The sequence goes on from CAVPUV010000015.1 coordinate 30,235, forward strand.
TTCCGGAGAACGCCCCAGAGCCTTTGAAAGCCGCAATGCCATCTCCGGGCTTATCGCGCTGCGCATGCCGACAATTCTGGCCAGCGTCGACGGAGAAACCCCCAAACTGTCAGCCAGCGAACGGACACTGACATCGAAGGGCGCAAGATATGTATCGCGGATAAACTCGCCCGGGTGCGGCGGATTGTGCATGGTCATTTGTGATAATCCTCGTAATCCAACTCGTGTACGTTTCCATCCTTGAGCTCAAAGGTCAGCCTCCAGTTGCCGCTTACCCAGATCGACCAGCGGCCCGTCAGTCGGCCTTTGAGCGGATGGAGTCGATATCCAGGCACGTCCATATCCTCGACTGTCTGGGCAGTATCCAGCGCCGCCAATTGCAATCGAAGTCTTCCGGCGTGATTGGCTTGAATGCCGCTCTTCTTCCCGGTTTCAAAGAAGCGCCGCAGTCCTTTGTGCCGGCAAGATTTGATCACCTGGAAAGTATAGCGCGTTGCGCATCGCGCAACAAAGCCGCTTGCAACGCCATTGCTCAGGCGCGTGCGTCTTCGCACGTCGCCCGTAGCAACTTGTTAGCGAGTGTACGCGTTGTGGAACGCTGACAACTTCGATTGGAATTGGCTCAGACGACCTCGCATGCCGCAGCAATTGCGTTTTCCAGTGCATCGTCGCCGGATAATCTGAGCCGGTTGATCTCATCGGTTGCCCAACTCCTGGCGATCCCGCCGTCGATCAGCAGGCCGGCAGCATCAGCGTGATGTTCGACTATATCAAGCGAATGGGTTGCAAGCAGGATACCGCAGCGACCACCCGCCAATCGCTCGCGCAAATGGCGCTTGAGCACCAATGCGCTGCGTGGATCCAAGCCGTTGAAGGCTTCATCGAGCAAGATCAGATCAGGATCTCCAAGTAGCGCAAGCAGGACACACAGTTTCTGGCGCGTGCCGAGTGAGTAGGTATCGACGAACTCGTCCATAAACCGCGAGAAACGGAGGTCTTCTGCAAGCACCAGCACATCCGCGTCGATGCAATCCAGTTCTTTGGCGATTGCGTACACTTCGAGGCATTGCCGACCGGTGAGCAGTCCGGGCAACTGGTCGGGTGCGCACGCATAGCCGAGGCTACGTTTGGCGGCGGCTGGCGCCGTGGACAATGAGTGGCCCGTGATGCGAACGTCACCGCTCGCCACTTCGAGCCGGCCGGCGATGCAATGCAGCAACGTAGTCTTGCCGACACCATTCGGGCCGAGCAAACAAAACCATTCGCCGCAGGAGACCTGCAAGTTCACGCCGTCGAGGACTTCCTGTTCGCCGTAGCGGGCATGCAGGTCGTTGATCTCAAGCACGTTCATAACTTGCTCCCATTCGCAAATACAATGCCGCCAGCAACAGGGCGAGCGAAATACCCCAACCGTGAGCCCGCTCTTCGACCACCAGCGCACTGACTATCGAGAAAGTAGTTTTCACAGCGGGAGAGCGCGCACGATAGCAGTCAGCCAGGCTGATCGCGGCAGTCGTCACGAATATCGTCATCCACAGCGTCCCAAAATAGACCGCTGTAAGCGACGATGAACCGAGCATAAGCGAAACCGCCATTGCGATCAGGGTGCCACAGATCTGATGCAAGACCGCGCGCCGGGCAAGGGGGCCAGGCAAACGCCCAAAAGTTCATTGGCGTCGAGCGCAGCCATTCAGAGGCCGTGCGCGCCACATAGGGAATGGCGACGAGTACGGCGACGAGATACGCGACGACGACCCACGTGACCAAGATGAACAACGCGTCGAAGAAGCCTCCTCCTCCCGGAACGGTGAGAATCGCTGCCGCCAACAGAAATCGCGCATTTTCGGGACGGCTCCACGCGAAGGCTTGCGCGATCGGCCAATGTGATAAAGCTGCGCTTGAAGGTGCCAATTGGGCCGTTCGTGTTGGCCGCAGTGTATAACGCGAGCCTTCATCACGACGTTTACGCCGCCGAAGCGGAAAGGCCGAGGCGGAAAGGCCGCCGACCGCACCGCCGATCGCAACTAGCGCGGCCAACTGTAGCGACTGCTGAAGGGTTACTGAGGAGTCGAGACTTAACAGGAACATCGCTGCCAGAACGACCCCGTACCGCCACAGAAGCGGAATGGCAACCAGCAAGGCAGTTGTTCCGACCGAGTGGCTATCTACACGGGGGGTAGCGATCAACCACGAACGCACGCGCGCGGCCGCGACTTCCCGTCTCACCCTCATGATAAGCGACACTGCATATAAGCCAGAAGCGGTCACGACAATTCCGCCATAGCTCAATGCGGTCTGCATCACCAGTGCTGCACGACCGCCTGTGATCAGAAGCGCGATAATGAGTCCGCCCAGAAACAAGACCGCCGCGATCGCCAGAATCGTCCCGCGCCAGAGTGTCGTCGTCAGCCGCTGCACCCTGTTTACTGCGGCGAGAACTGATGCTAACAAGAGCGGATGGCGGCGCAACCAAGCTGGTAGGTACGGGGAAATGGAGAGCCAGTTCACAGCGATTGCCTAATCCGCGTTATTGATTCGTGCAGGGATGCGGTCAGAATGGCTGAAACGGGCCGAAAGCAGCGCTTGGCACTCCGGGCCGCGCATTCCGTGCGTGCCGTATAACGAGCTAAGCGGCGCAGCTTTGCTGCATCCGGTGGAGGCCGACAGGCCGGAACGTATTTGAGCGATTTGTTATGTGATTATTGTACACGATACTTCTCCATGTTCTGTAACAAGCAATCAGCGTAATAACGAACGAATGGAAGAAGCTCAGTTGCGCGAAATTTCACAGCGTCGGCTCGAGCGCCTCGTTAGCCGTTTTCACGCAGCCGGCCTTCTACATACTTATGGAGAATGCTGGCGACGAGAGTTTGATAGGGAATACCCTCAGCAAGGGCACGCTTCTGCAACCCCCTTAGGTCTTTAGAAGGTAACCGGATATTAATTCTGGCGTCTTTCTTGAGCATGGCCTCAGCATATTCTTTATGCCGCTTTTGAATGGCTGAGGCGCCCTTGGATGTTTTTACCTTTCCAGATTCAAACGCTTCCAGAATCTCTTTCTCTTCCTGATTTAATTTACTCATCTTCACTACCTCTGTAGTTTCGTGGCCTTACGACTGGGGATGATGGTCTTTAAAAATACTTCATCTTCAGATTCAACGAAGGGCACGAGATACACATAGTCTTCGATTGCTATCAAATGGATTTGTTGCGCTGGGTATTTGGCTTGATTGGGGTGGTCTATGGTTCGAAGGATGTCGCCAGCTGTTATGTGGAACACAACATCCTCAAAAGACACACCCCTTTCAGCCTTAAGCCATTCATTCTTTTCGGGGCTCCAAGCAATAGTTTTCATCTGTCCACAATAGCACGATGTGTGCCTATTGTGAAAAGACGGCTAACCTGACTTTCGCAACTCAGCCTGTTGTTTAGCCGTAACTGCTTGGTTTTCCGAGGGCGACTACTACCGGCCGATCCCCGAGATCGATCAATGGCTGCGCCGCCGCGTGCGCATGTGCTACTGGAAACAGTGGCGCTACGTGCGCACCAAGGTCCGCCACCTGCTCGCCGTGGGGACGTCCAAACGCCAAGCGCTTAGGATGAGGGGCGTTTTTGACGCGCGCGGCGAGGCGAAAACGTCCCCTCGATCCTGTTGTCAGCCCCCGCCGCCCCGGATGCTTGGACCAAGCTCTCCAAGGGAATATGCAGGCTCCGGTGCAAGTTGCGGATCATGGTCAAGGACAGCGGGCGCCGACGATTGATGACCTCCGCGACGCGCCCACGAGGGCCAATGAGCGGCTCAAGATCCTTTCGAGTGAGATTCATCTGTTCCATCCGGAACTTGATGGCCTCAACAGGGTCTGGCGGATCTATCGGGTGATGCTTGGCCTCATAGTCCTCGACCAGTACGAGGAACACATCAAGACGGTCGCCGTTGGGCGTGCCTTGCTTGGCGCCCCACAGGCGATCTACTTCCGCCAAAGCCTTGTCATAGTCAGCTTCGGACTTAATTGGACGAATATTCATTAACAGTCTCTGCATCAATTGCGTTGTACCGCTTGTGCGTTCCTACGAACTTCACAAAGCAGGCTTGACGCGCATGGCGCAATAATAGCGCGCTCCCATACCGGGAGCAAGCCGCAGCGGGGGCTAACGCCGGCCGTAAGCTGCGGAACGCGCTGGCGCGGGGCGTGCGCACGCACGACCCTTGACAGCGTGGGCCGACAGCTTCACGGCCATGTTAGACGTTTTGCCTCGATACGAGCTTCTTGAAGCCGCTCACCTTCGCGAGCTCCAGCGCTCGCTCAACACAGCGGCGGAAGTCGTCACCAGAACCAGCTACGAAGTCCATGCAGTGCTCTTGGAGGTCCGCCGCCAGATCGCGAAACCCGTCAAGCGGGTCGTCGGAGAATCCGGGATACCGAGAGGCGCCGCGCCTGCCCAGTAGAGCTTCCATGTACGCCCCGTGAGAGAGCGCCAGATCGCCGACGTGGTACGTCACGAGTCCGAGCGACCAACGGAAATGCAGTTCAAGCCTCCGGTCTTCGTGAACGAACTCTGCCTGAGCGAAGTGACCGCCAGAACTACTGCCGGTTGGCCCGCGAACAAATCGCCAACCCATCGGGACCAAGAGTGGCTCCAGAATCTTCCGGCCTTCCTCGATCGCTTCTTCGGATGTCATCCCATCGCTCATCAAGACGTCTAACGCCCGGCTTCAGCGGCGGCGCGGAGCGCCGTCCGCTGAAAGCCGTTGTTCGGTTTTCCCTCTCTCTGATCCGGTTCCTGCTTTTGCGGCATATACCTCGACGGATTCCTTGACCCTGCGGGCGGCCGCCTCTACATCGAGACCCGCGATATCGATGCGCATGTGGGCACGGGCATATGTCTTGCCGAAGTACGTCATGTCCTTCTTGATCTCCCTCAGGTACAGGCGCTTCTCGGCGGCGGTCAACCGCCGCTCGATCGGGCGTGAGTCGATGTCGTAGAAGGTGATCCGCTCGAGGATGCTCTCCGGTTTATCCCAAAGTGCCACGACCAACCCGGCCGATCTCTTGACTGCTCGTAGGTACCCTCCCATCAGCCCGCTCGGAGGAAGGGCGATCACGCTATGTCGGCTTTCGGGGCGAGCCAGAAGATGAAGCAGGGCCTTCGCTGCCTCGTTGCCGTAGGAGTGAGGAGTCAGGAATCGCGCTTGCAGCCGCTCGATACTGGTATCGAAGAAGGTCTCGACCTCGTGGTCCAGATCGAAGAAAGTGAGATCCATGAGGCTAGCCGCTCTCCTACCGATTGTCGTCTTGCCGACGCAGGCGACGCCTGTCACGAATAGGCGCACTGTCACCCCCTCGGGTAGTTCTGTGTATAGGCCGAACTTCTATTCGGCGGCTGTTCGTCACCTATTCCCGCAGCCGAAACCGGGGCGACGGGGTGATTGGGTAGGAACAACCCTGCATTAAACAGCGGAGTACTCCGCTTACGCCACCTGACTTGGCAGTCTAATCTTGCAGTGTTTGCAGGATAGGGAAGCATCGTCATGAAAGTCTCCCACGAAACCTGAGGGCGGACAAGAGGCTGCGACGCGTCTTAATAGGCTTGACATTTTCCGTACAGTCCGTACAGTATTGCTCATGAAGAAATCAATGCAACAGATTTCCAAAGGTGCCGAAGAAGCCAGGCAGCAATTGCCTGCCATTCTCGCGGCTGCTGCCGCAGGCCGCACTACCATCATCACCCGCCACGGTCGCGCAGTGGCGGCTGTCGTGCCGGTCACTGCTGTCAAGGCAGGCAAACCCGCTTCGCTGCAGGCGCTTGCCGGAACGGGTCGTGGCATGTGGGGCAGAAACAGCACGAAAGCCATCGCCAGGCTCCGTGATGAATGGAACCGATAGTGTCCTGTCCCACATATTATTACGATTTCAGAGCCTCGCATTCGCGTCAAGGCAAGGCGCAGTCCGCAGGCAATGGCGCGCCCTTGCCAAGGACTGCAACGCCGCATTGGCGCGAATGCGGGGCTCCCTCTGGGCAAGGCGATAAGCGGCCATCTGCGGTGTTGCACTCGCTTGAATTAGCGCAGCTAGTCCTGCGCTCGCGCGCCTTGCAGCTGGCCGCTTCTCGCCTTGCTGAAACGCAATAATATGTGGGACAGGACACTTGACGCAGGCGCATTGCCTGACGGCGCCCTGGTGCTGGTCGATAGCGCACCCATCATCTATACGCTGGAAGCCAACGCAAAATATGCCAGACGATTCGCGTTGCTGTTCCAACGCCACGCGAGCGGCGAGATTGTCCTCGCGATTACGACGGTCACGATCGCGGAGGTGCTGACGGGTCCGCTTAGAATGGGCGAAGAAGCGCTTGCCAAACGCTATCGAGCGGTGTTGGAAGCGTGGCAGGTGGTTGATCTCACCTGCGACATCGCCGAGAGCTCAGCGCGGCTGCGTGGCAAATACGGCTTGAGGTTGCCCGATGCGATTCAGGCGGCGAGTGCATTGGCGATCAATGCGGATGCGCTGGTGACGCATGATCGGGATTTTGCGCAGGTGCGCGGGTTGCGGGTGTTGGGCCAGTGAACCTCACCGCTAAATCTCCGGCGCCGCCACGTACGCCACCTTGTGCTCGCGTGCCCAGACGTTGATGGGCTCTATCTGGCCGGAAGTGATGGCGCGCATTGACGCGGTGTTCTGACCCGCACGCTTCTTTTGGTCTTGGCCTGCTTATGCAGCGCGGGCATGCCGGCCAGGGCAGGGTCAATCACGAGAGGGGAAACTGCCATGCAGATCACATCCACCGCATTCACGCCCAACGGCGCGATACCTGCAAAATACACCTGTGAAGGCCAGGATGTATCACCCCCGCTGGCCTGGGTGGAGCCCCCGGCCGGCACGCAAAGTCTGGCGCTGATCATGGATGATCCCGACGCGCCCGACCCGGCGGCCCCGCGCATGACCTGGGTGCACTGGGTGCTGTACAACCTGCCGGCGCAAGCCGGCGCCCTGCCGGAAGCCGTCGAGGCGCTACCCGCCGGCACGCGCGAGGGTAAGAACGATTGGGGCCGCAGCGGCTACGGCGGCCCCTGCCCGCCCATCGGCCGGCACCGCTATTTCCACAAGCTCTATGCGCTCGACACGGTGCTGCCCGACCTCGGGCAGCCGACCAAGGCGCAGCTCGAACAGGCGATGGAGGGGCATATCCTAGGACAGGCCGAGCTGATCGGCACGTATCAGAAAACCGGCAGGTAAAACCGGAATCAGAAGGCCGCTCTCGCACATCCATGTGCTTCGCGGCACCGGGACTTCCTGTCCAATGGCCGCTCTCGCACATCCATCACTCCGACCGAGCGCAAGCCAGACAGGGCGTGCTCCTGGGCCGTCGCAGTAGTGAACTGGTGCAACATGCGGGTTAAGTCCGACAGGCGCATGGCAAAATACCGGGGAGTGCTGCAGATACGGGGGCGCGTAGGATCGTCAGCAGTGTTTTCAAGCCTCTCTGCATGCACTGGAACGCAGCCCGCTATGCGGCTTGCAATAGAAACTCAACTTTTACAGCCTCAAATGTAAAGACAACGCGACCGTCCTCGGTGCGGTCGAGCACCCCGGCATTAAGCAGTGTAGTAATGTCGCCATGCACGGCCTTTACGTCGCGCCCAACGCGGCGGGCGGCTTCGCGAATGGACACTGGTCCTGCACCGCAGAGTACCTTGAGAAGTTCCCATCGTTTTGCAGTTAGCACTCGCCAAAGCAGCTCAGGAGTGGAGAAGCTGATACGCGCACTTTTTTGAGATTTTCCTGTTTTCCAGGCCTGCGCAAAATCCGCCATTGCATCGGCGTGTGCTCGTACATCAAGAATTACGGTTTTCAGGGTTCCACCTCGCGATGTCATGCTGAAAGTCGGCAATCAATGGCTCTGGCGTAGTGAATACGTAAGAGCTTTCCTTTGGAGCCGTTGCTACCACAACGACGGTAGTTTCCAGCCGTTCAGAGGCGGAAGAAACGGCCTGATTGCATAGCTGAGTCAGTTCTACCCCTTGTGTGCAGGTGAAGTGGACTTAGGTGTTCACCCTCTTGTAGTACTCCTCCGAAGACCTCTTGATGATCGGTGGAACGCGGTGCCCCGTTTCGAGCATGAACTTCGCAGGGAAAAAACCGGCGACACAATCTGCCCCGACAGCCAAAGCACCAAGATACATTGAGTTGTACATGTTTTTGGTCCGACGAGAGAGGTTCACTCGCACCACAACCTTGGCATCAGAAATCTCAATGAGTTTTGGTCGGATGTATCCCATCATCGGAATTTGCATAAGCCCTGCATGAAAAAGGATCTTGATCCGAAGGCGCTCTGGCAGGCGATTTAGTATTGCTCGCATAAAGGTCTCCAAAAAGATACCCAACGTTCGACGTAAAGGGCCTGCTGCAGGCAGGTCCCCGTGACGGAAGGGTCAGGCGCTTGGTGAAACTGGCTCACTTGGCCGCGCCTGGGAATGCCGCGGCCCGCGCCGCGACCGCCTCAGGAAAGGCACAAGACTTTCTGGCAACGGTATCCATATGCACACCCTTCAGAGTGGTTCTGGCTACGACAACGTTGCTCTCGTCGTGGGTCATTTCGTGGACGAAACGAAGGCTCTTCTCTTTGAATTCAAGGAGCGCAGTTCGAATCGTGATGACATCTCCAGCGTGCAATTCCTGGATGTAGGAGATGTGCTGATCGACCGCAGCCATTCCGCGCTTTGCCGATCTGAGAAAGCTCGGCGACAGGCCAAGCATGTTGAAAAACTGCCAAGTGGCCTCATCGAACTTGCCGACGTACCACATGACGTTCATGTGGCCGACATGATCGCAGTGCCAAGGATAGACAGTGCCGCGATAGGTGATGGGTGATTCGGTCACGGTTAGTGCTCCTGGTGCCCAACGGCTGTGTTCAGCGGCACCGGGCCGCGCGGCGCGGAGGGGACCCCGCATGCGCAGCATGCGGGGTGTCCACTGCAACACACTGTGTTGGGCGACAACGGCAGAACGCGAAAATGTGTATCGAAAATGCTCAAAATTCTTCTAATGCTCATTCTGCGAGCCTACGAGGAGCATCCATATCTTCGTGGAGTACGCGAACAACCAGAATTTCGCCTTCAAGCACTTTATAAAACACGTCATGGTGCTCGATATGTAATCGACGGTAGCCAGTCAGAACATGGCTGTAGTCGATCCCGAGCGCCGGGTGGCCCAGAAGATGTTTCACGCCGCGTTCTATTTGATCAAGGTATTCGTCAGCCTGTTCTGCGCTCCACGTGTCGCAGGTGTACAACCAGATGCTGACGAGATCTGATTCAGCCTTGGGCGTAAGGCATAGGGTAAGCATTACCCGTTGGTCTTTGATCGTGCACGAGCCGTTGCCTTAATTGACGTCATATCAAGTGTCTTTGAGGGACCGCTAGCTTCCCCCTCCAGGAGAGCCTTTCGTAGCGCAGAAATGCGCTCCTGCGCTTGCTGATCCCGACGAATCAGATCTCGGATATATTCGCTGTCATTGCCAAAATGTCCATTCCGTATCTGGCCTTTGACCCAGCGATCTTGTTGTTTCGTCAATGTAATTGTCTTGCGGTGCATGCTCATGATGTCTTCAGCTCCACGAACCGGGATATGACAATATCATACCCCTTGAGGCTCAGGCGTCAATTTCTGCATGCTTTTCTTGTCGCCCAACGCCACCATAAACGGCGCCATAGCGGAGCGGCTTTTGCGCATAAAATGGCGAAGCCATGCGCAAAAGGCGCGGAGTCTATGGCGTCCGCTTTGATGGTTTTGTTAGGCGAATGTCTCAATTGGACTGAACTCGCTCTCAATTGACTTCCGTAGCTTTGCCATGCTCTTTTCGTCGATGTTTTCACCAAGCTGCATTAGCTGCAAAGCATTTTCGATGTTCTCTTGAAAATCAGGAGAAGTCATAAGTTGGTTGAAGTCGTTAATCAATGCACTGAACTTACTGTAACACTGCCTCCGAAACATTCGAGTGAATTCATCGACGAAATCACCCTTAGCCTCATGTCCAGTGAATGGATCGATGATCTTCGGTATATAGACGATATTCCAAGGCGCCGTAAAACAATATAGATTTTTCGTTCGACCGAACACATGTGATATCTGATAGTTTCTAATCGCCTTGTACCTACTCCCGCCATTTTTGGACAGGCCAGTCCACTCTCTCATTAGCTTGGTTGGTTCGGCGTTATTTGTAGCATCCTTTAAAATATTTGCGTTTCCATATGCATACCTGTACAGGGTCTGAAACAGGGGCGTTCCATTGGCATCACGGCCAAAGCCGCGAATATACACCGGCTCATTGCTCTGAATCCTCAGCTTCAAATACTCCCAAGCCTGGGATGCTGCACTGAGATCAACATAGATAGTTTCAGAAAGACCAAACTCAAAGAATTGCTCCTTTGAGATATGTACTTTCGAGAAGAAATTTAGGTACGAGTCGCGCATTTCTGACTGCCTAACTTCTATTCGGCGGCTGTTCGCCACCTATTCCCGCAGCCGAATCCGGGGCGACGGGGTGATTGGGTAGGAAAAATCCTACATTAAACAGAGGAGTACTCCGCTTAGGCGGCCTATTCCAGCAGTCTAATCTTGCAGTGTTTGCAGGATAGGGAAGCATCGTTATGAAAGTCTCCCACGAAACCTGAGGGTGGACAAGCAGCTGCCGCTGGCCGCACTACCATCATCACCCGCCACGGTCGCGCAGTGGCGGCTGTCGTGCCGGTTACTGCTGTCAAGGCAGGCAAACTCGCTTCGCTGCAGGCGCTTGCCGGAACCGGTCGTGGCATGTGGGGCAAAAATAACAGCACGAAAGCCGTCGCCAGGCTGCGTGACGAATGGAGCCGCTAAATCTCCGGCGCCGCCACGTACGCCACTTCGTGCTCACGCGCCCAGGCGTTGATGGGCTCTATCTGGCCGGCGGTGATGGCGCGCAATTCGGCCCGGCGCTGTGACCATTCGGCTTTGAGATCGCTGAGCCGCTGTATCGCGCCGTCTGTCAGCGGCGCACCCGTGCCGTCGATCACGTCCAGCAAGTAGCGTATCTGCCCGGCCAGCATGGTTTCCCAGGCGTCCTCGTCTTCGTAGGTCTGATGCAGCCGCTGATTGAGCCGGTGATCCCAGGCGGTGATTGCCTCGACGGCAGCCTTGCCATTCGCTTGCAGCGATGCATCGCCGGGATAGTCCGACATCAGAGCCTCGATCTGGCCGTGCGCTTTGCGTGCTTCGCCCAGGCGGTCGAGCACTTCGTCCAGCAGGCCGGCGGTTTCATTCAGGCGATCCGACCAGGTGCTGATTTCCTCGCTGCTGGCGGCAACCCGCGGGTCCAGAGTCAAGGAGAAAGCCGCTTCCCGGCTGGCGCCGCCGGCGGTAATGCGGGCGCGGTAGTCGCCCGGCGGCACGCTGGGCCCGTCGAAACCGGCAAAAATCTTCACGTCCTCGATGCAGTGAATGCCCTCGCGGCGCATGTCCCAGGTCCACTTGTTCAGGCCTTTTTCGGTCTTCGGGTATTCCAGCTCGAACGGCAGCCTGGGATCCATATTGGCGATCTTGCAGCGCTCGAAATCGCCTTCCTCGCTGGCATAAGCGCGTACCCGTTTACCCGCACTGTCGAGGATTTCGATGCTGACCGGTCCTTCCGGCTTTTCCGCCAGATAGTAATACAGCGGCACACCCCGTTGCGGGTTGCTGCCTTCGAAATCACCCGGTTTGCCTTCATCGCGCAGCAACACGCGCTGCTCCGGCGCAAACAGCTGCAATGCCTGGCCGCCAAGGTCGCCCGCCGCCTGTCGTACCAGGAACAGATCGTCCAGCACCCAGAACGCGCGGCCCTGGGTCGCCGCCACCAGGTTGTCGTTGCGGATGGTAAGGTCAGTGACCGGCACTGGCGGTAGGTTATGTTGAAGCGACTGCCAGTCGCCGCCATCGTTGTAGGAAACAAACATGCCAGCCTCGGTGCCGGCGTAGAGCAGGCCTTTGCGCGCCGGGTCTTCGCGCACCACGCGCACAAATGCATCCGGCGGCAGGCCTTTGTCGATGCGCTTCCAGCTCTTGCCGTAGTCGCTGGTCTGGTAGATGTACGGCTTGAAGTCATTCAGTTTGTAGCCGGTCACCGCCAGGTACACGGTGCCGGGGTCGTGCGGACTGATTTCGATCGCATTGATCAAGGCTTCGCCGCCGTGTCCGGGCGAAACGTCCTGCCAGTTGGCGCCGCCATCGCGGGTGACATGCACCAGGCCATCGTCACTGCCCACCCAGATGGTGCCGGCCTCATGCGGCGATTCGACGATATAAAAAATCGTGTTGTAAAACTCGGCGCCGACGTTTTCGGGTGTCAGCGGCCCGCCGTTGCGGCCTTGTTTTTCCGCGTCGTTACGCGTGAGGTCGGGACTGATTTCCACCCAGTGCCTGCCGCGGTCGGTGCTTTTCAACAGCACTTGCGCGCCGTAATAAATGATCGTTGGGTCGTGCGGTGAAACCGCTACCGGCGCATTCCAGTTGACGCGGTATTTCAGGTCTTTCGAATCCTTGCCATACATCATTTCCGGGTAGGGGATAATGGTGCGGGTGCGATCGATGGTGGTGTCGTACTCGGTCAGTTCGCCATTGATCGAGGTGGCGTAAATCAAGCTTGGTTGGTCCGGGTCGAAGGCGATGTGCGCGCTTTCGCCGCCACCGACGGCGAAATAGTCCCTGCACGCCGATGCCGCCGTCATAGGCCTGGCTGGCGATGGCGATGGTGGAATTGTCCTGCTGGCCGCCATAGATTCGATAGGGTGTCTGCTTGTCGGTGACGACCCGGTAAATCTGCGCGGTGGGCTGGTTCATGATGCTGGACCAGGTGTCACCGCCATCGAAGGTGACCGTGGCGCCGCCGTCGTTGCCGTTGATGATGTTCCTGCTGTTTTGCGGGTTGATCCACTGGTCGTGGTGATCGCCGTGCGGCGTCGATATTTTCGTCCAGTTCTTGCCGCCATCGATGGATTTCATCAGGCCGGTGTTCAGCACGTAAACCGTGTCCTGGTCGAGTGGGTCGGCGCTGATATGGATGTAATACCAGGCGCGTGTGTGCAATACGCGGTGGCCGTTGATCAGCGCCCAGGTTTCGCCGGCGTCGTCGCTGCGCCACAGACCACCCTTTTCGGGCTCGGCTTCGATGATGGCGTAGATGCGTTGCGGATTGCTGGCCGCGACATCGATGCCGATTTTGCCGATCATCTGCGGCAGGCCGCCCTCGAGTTTTTTCCAGCTGTCGCCGCCATCGGTGGACTTATAGATGCCGCCATCGGTGCCGCCGGACTGGATAAACCAGGGCTTGCGCCCGTGGTGCCACATGGCGGCGTAGAGGATGCGCGGATTGGTGGGGTCCATTCTCAGGTCCGATGCGCCGGTGTCGGCGTTGACCTTGAGTACCTGTTGCCAGGTAGCGCCGCCATCGGTGGTGCGATAGACGCCACGCTCTTCGTTCGGTGCCCAGATCTGGCCCTGTACCGCGACCCAGGCAATGTCCGCATTGTCCGGATGAATTCTGATGCGGGAAATCTGACCGGCCTGTTTCAAGCCGGCATGCCGCCAGGTCTTGCCGGCGTCGGTGGATTTGTACACGCCATCGCCCTGGCTGGTGGTGACTCCGCGGATGGGCGATTCACCGCTACCGGCGTAAATCACGTTATGGTCTGATGCCGCTACCGCTACCGCGCCGATGGTGCCTACATGGAAAAAGCCGTCGGAAATATTCTCCCAGGTGGCGCCGGCGTTCTCGGTTTTCCACACACCGCCGCCGGTGGCGCCCATGTAATAGAGATTGGGCTTGCCGGGTACGCCGGTGACGGTGGTCACCCGCCCGCCGCGCCAGGGACCCACCAGGCGCCATTCCAGGCCTGCCAGCTTGTTCGCATCGGCGCCTTGCTGGGCGAAGACCGGACCAGTGAATGGCAGGAGTGCCAATAGCGTGCATAGCAGGTGGAGTGATTTGCGCAGGGCAAGTGCATGGTTTTGACTCTCTCAGCAGTGTTCAGCAGTTTGTTGAGGACCGCAGTTCGATGGTATTGCCATCGGGGTCGGAGATGTATACCGAAGGTCCGAAACCGTCGGCGCCGTAACGGGTCGCAACAGGCCCCATCTCAACACCATGCTGTTGCAGCCAGGCCTTGAGCGCCGGTTCTTCGATGGTGGCAATGCGCAGGCACAGGTGATCGAGGTTACGGCCTGTTGCTCCAGGCGGCGCGCCGCCGGCGCGTCCCAGTTCGCTATCCACATCCACGAGGTCGATCAGGGCTTGTCCGGCCCGTAACTGGGTCAGGCCGATTTCCGGCGACAGCGCCCGCTCCACCGTGCAGCCCAGCACATCGCAGTAAAAAGCGCACATGGCCTGAATCCGGGAGCTGCGCAGCACCACATGGTCGATGTGCCGGATGCGGATCAAGTCTCCTCCGGTCCGATCCATTTTTTCACTTGCGGGGCGCGGTAGCGGGCGAAGCGATCGAGCAATACCGCCGGTTGGCTTTCTATCATCAACATCGGCCGGTATTCCTCGCGCACAAAACGCTGCTCCATGGTGTGTTCGATAAAAGCTTGCAGGTGGTCGTAGTAAGCCGCGACGTTGAGCAGCCCGCAAGGCTTGTCGTGGAAACCCAACTGGGCCCAGGTCAGCGCTTCGAAGATTTCCTCTATGGTGCCCCAGCCTCCGGGCATGGCGATAAAGCCATCCGCAAGTTCCGCCATTTTCGCTTTGCGCTCGTGCATGGACGCCACCACGAACAATTCAGTCAATCCTTTGTGCGCCAGTTCCTTGCTGGCCAGACTGTGGGGTATCACACCGGTGGCCCGGCCACCGGCCTGCAGCACCGCATCCGCCACCGCGCCCATCAGGCCGATACCGGACCCGCCATAAACCAGTCCCAAACCGCGCGCCACCATCTCCTGCCCCAGGTCCTGAGCGGCTTCAACATACTTCGGTGATTTGCCCGGGTTGGAGCCGCAGTAGACACAAACGGTTTGCATGAATTCAGGGAAGCTCTGATGACTGCTCCTCCGCGGGTAGAGGCATCGAGGCATGATCGGCGATATACAGCCACTCGCCGTCGATCTTTCTTGCAGCGTCCATGTAGCGGCCCTTCATCTCCATGGCCTCGCCGCCGGCCAAGGGTTCGGCCGTCATCGTATACAAACCCCAGGCTACAGCGAGGTCGCCGGAAATCTCCATATGACGTTCCGTTAGTTCAGCACGGGTGATGTGGAAATTCTTGAACAGCCCGCCCCAGGACGCCCGCACTCCATCGGGGCCAACAGCCATCATGGTATCCGGCGCGAAGGTGGTGGCGTCAGCGGTATAACAGGCGGCCATGCCATCAACATCATTGGCACGCATCGCCGCCATAAAGGCGTCCTGCAGCGCTTGCGGACTTTCGAAAGCCAGCGCGGAATGGCACAGCGCAAGGGTCAAACACAACACTAATGGTTTCATCAAGGTATTCTCCCGTCATGGTTGGAATGCAAAGAGTGTACGCAGGAATGGTACTGCAACGCTTTGTTTAATTCACCGGATTACGCCAGAATGTATCCTTCCCCTTCATATTAATGCAACAGGTGAACGATGATGACCAGAACATTCGCCCCAAAAACGGCTTTGCTGCTGCTGACGCTGACGTTTTTTACACCTTGTGCCGTGCAGGCCGAAGGCAGCCTGATGATCCGGGCGCAGGCCTACCTCGATGTCGCCAGCGGCAAGATCGTCACGCCCGCCGATATCGTCATTGAAAACGGCACCATCGCCGCGATCAACCCCGCTGCGCCACCGCAGGCTGCTCAAATC
The DNA here is from genome assembly GCA_963708905.1 of uncultured Gammaproteobacteria bacterium. GTDB lineage: Bacteria > Pseudomonadota > Gammaproteobacteria > Xanthomonadales > SZUA-36 > SHZL01. The sequence goes on from CAVPUV010000015.1 coordinate 46,072, forward strand.
GTGGATTTACCTGGCCTGACGGTGCTGCCCGGCATGATCGATGTCCACACCCACCTGGCTTATGAAATCGGTCCCGGCTGGAAAGACGAGGCCGTCACCTGGACTCTGGGAGAGTTTGCCCACCGCAGCGCGAAGAATGCCCGCAAGACGCTGTTGGCCGGTTTCACCACGATTCGCGAACTGGGCTCGCCGGGTTTCGTCGATGTCGCCACGATGAAGGCCATCGAGCGCGGCGATATCATCGGACCCAACATCATTCCGGCGGCGAACGCGCTCAGTATTACCGGGGGTCATTGTGAGGTCACCGGGTTTGCACCCGGCATCGCCGAACGCGACTACCGCGGCGGTGTGGCCGACGGCGTGGATGAGATACTCCGGGCCATTCGCTACCAGATCAAGCACGGCGCCAAGGCGATCAAGATCTGCGCCACGGCGGGTGTATTGTCCTTCGAGGGTCCGGTGGGAGCACAGCAGTATTCCTTCGAGGAACTGAAAGCCGCGGCCGACGAGACGCACCGTCACGGGCTGAAAATTGCGGCCCATGCGCACGGCACCGCAGGCATCATTGCGGCATCGGAAGCTGGCATCGACTCCATCGAGCACGACAGCGTGATGACCGAGGAAGCTACCCGCATCATCAAGAAAAACGGCACCTGGGTGGCGCCCAATATGTACCTGATTTCCGCCATCGACAGGAACGCCTTGCCGCCCGCCATTCAGGCCAAAGCCGACTATGTGATGCCGCTGTCGATTGAAAGTTTTCAGCGTGCGCTCACTGCCGATCTGAAAATCGCCTTTGGCACGGATGCGGGCGTTTACCCGCATGGCGAGAACGCGCGGGAACTCGAAGCGCGTGTACAGCACGGCATGTCGCCGCTGCAGGCGGTGCGCAGCGCAACCATCGATTCAGCCGAAGCGCTGGGAACTGCCGATCGCGGCCAGGTGAAAGTGGGCTTGATGGCCGACCTGATTGCCGTGCGGGGTAACCCCGCCGAGGACGTGAAGCTGCTGCAGGATGTGCCCTTTGTGATGAAAGGCGGAGTCATTTACAAGCAGGCAGAATGAGGATAGCGACCGCAGGAGCTGCGACATGCGAACTCAATACTGGTTTTGTTCGATTATTGCTGTGCTGTGCCTTCCCGGTTGCGAGGCGGTCTTCACGGAACAGCCAATGGGAGAAGAAGTGGTCAAGCTGGACCAGACCATCTGGCAGGCAACCTGGCTGGGAGACGAGGTGGTGCTGGTTACCACGGTGATGGATGCCGACAAGGGCTTGCTGCAGGCTGCCTGGGTGGAACGAAGGCCTGAAGGCGCCAGCTTCGAAGCATACACGGGCACGGTCCGCCGCACCGGCGACCTGCTGTACCTGAACATGGAGCATCAGCCAGAGGAACGAGGGAATGCCGCGGCCACACCCCCCGCCGAGGCCACCCAGGATGCGCCGGAGTACTACTGGGCCAGGATAGAGAACGACGGCCGACGTGCCGTCCTGTGGTGGCCTGACATAGAGCAAGTCAAGGCGGCGGTCGGCGATGGCAGGTTGCCCGGCACCATCAAGGAAGACAAGGATGTCGTCCTGCGACCGCTGGCAGCATCACACCTGCAATTGATCAATTCGCCGACTTCCGGCTTGCTCAAGTGGTCGCAGCCTGTGACCTTCCTGCGCATTGGTGACTGACGAGGTCCTGAAGCCAGCCGATGGCTTCAGTGCCGCGCCGGTTTTCGACTGGAGAGGAAATTACCAGGAAATACCGTAATCATCACCCTGTTCACTGGCGCCGCCCCACAGACTGCCGTTTTCGCGATCGATGAATATTGCCGTGGTGGGGCTGTAGGTGCGCTCCACAGTTTCCACGGTATAACCCATCCTGCTGAGTTCACTGCGCACCCATTCCGACACCTGTGCTGGTGAGCTGAAGCCTCCCCGGCTCCGATTGGTGCGCGCCGAACGAGCTTTGCATCTGGAAGCTGGTGATGGTGTGTGCCTCTACCGCCTGCTGCACGTTCATGCCGAATTCAACCACGTTAAGAAAGAACTGCAGCAGGTTCTGCTCCTGGGTATCGCCGCCCTGCACGGAAAACGCCAGCATGGGCTTGCCGTCCTGCAGCGCCAGCGTGGGGGTCAGGGTGACGCGCGGATGTTGCCCGGGGTGGACCACGTTGTAGGGATTCAGTGCTTCATCCAGTACAAAGCTTTGCATGCGCTGACTCAGGCCGACGCCGGTATGACCGGCGATGAACGCCGGTATCCAGCCGCCGCTGGGCGTGACCGAAACCACCCAGCCTTCGGCGTCAGCGGCCTGGATGGAAGTGGTTCCCGCCAGGAACCCCTCGTCTTTGCTCATCACATGGGCTTGCTGGAAGCCTGCCACACCTTCGGCTTCAGCTTTGGGCGGAATGGGTGTCCATTTTTCCAGTAATTCGAGATAAGGGTTTTTGCCATCCTGGAAAGGATAGGGATCACCCGGCTTGACACCGGGGTCGTTTTTATTCCAGTTGATCTGTTCGCGCCGCAGTTGCGCATAGGCTTTCGACAACAGCCCCTGAACCGGTGATACGGGCGCTACATACGGGTCGCCATAATAAAAATCGCGGTCGGCGAAAGCCAGGTTCATGACCTGGTACAGCGTGTGGATATAGCGCGCGCTGCCGTAACCCATGCTTTTCAGATCGATGTCTTCCAGCATGTTCAGCGCCTGCAGCATCGCCGGACCTTGCGTCCAGGTGGTCAGCTTATAGACTTCAATGCCTTTGTAGGTCGTGCTGACGGGGTCTTCGATATGCACCTGCCAGCCGTCCAGGTCCTGCAGGGTCATCAGCCCGCCGTACTCGGTGGAAGCGCGGACCAGTTCTTCGGCGATATCTCCACGATAGAAACGATCATAGGCAGCGTAGATGGCCTCTTTGCGATTCTTGCCCTTGGCCAGTGCATCAGCCTCGCTGTCAACCAGCTTCCGCAGCGTCGCCAACAGTTCGGGCTGGCGAAAAATTTCACCGGCAACGGGGGCGGCGCGTTGCTGGCTGTCATCCTCGTTCATATGCGGCAGGAACACCGCTTTCGAGTACGACCACTGCGCCAGCAGTGTTTTGCGACTCTCCATGTTGTCGGCCTGCGACTGCTCGATGGGGTAACCCTCGGCCATTTGCATGGCCGGCGCCAACACCTCGGCCAGACCGAGAGTTCCAAACTCGGCCAGCATCACCATCAGCCCGCCCGGGGTGCCGGGCGTGACCGCCGCCAGCGGTCCGAATTCGGGTGGATAGGCCATGTCTTTGCCGCGGAAAAACTCCGCGGTGGCTCCGCTTGGCGCCACGCCCAGCGCATTGATGCCTTTGACTTCACCGCTGTGCGGGTTGTAGATCAGCGCCTGGGTCTCGCCACCCCAGCCCAGCGTGTCCCACATGGTCGCGGTGGCTGCCAGCATGGCGCAGGAGGCATCCACTGCGTTACCGCCGCGGCTGAAGATCATGGCGCCCGCAGTGGCGGCCAGCGGCTTGCCGGTAATGGCCACCCAGTGTTGGCCGTGCAATACCGGCTTGATGGTTTTCTGCGCCTGGGCGGACCCCGCAGCGCACAGTGTGGAAAGAAAGATGGCCATGAGGGTGCTGCCGCTGGGACGACGCATCATTGATCCAGAATGTTGTTTGATTTGGGCGTGTACTGCGCGGCTTCTTCCTTGCTGAGCTGTATGACTTTCAGGGTCCAGTTCATCATCGTGGCGTTGACGCGGAAGTAATAGCGGCCGCTTTCATTGAACAGCCTGACGCCGTTGCCGGCCGTCTTGGTTTGCAGCACCATGCCCTCGTAGGCCCCGGTACCGGCATTGAACATGGTTACTTCAACGGCGACCACTTGGCTGAGTTCGCCGCTGACGCGCCAGTCCACGATCCAGGGCGCGCGCACATCGAACTCCGCGGTGTCGCTGCTACGGCTGCCGGAAAACTGTGTGATCAGTTCTTCCGCGCTGGCGGCGGGCGCCAGGCTGCACAGCAGTGAAAAAAGGATCGCAAGAGAAGATCGATGGCACATATTCTGGTCCCTGTGTTATTCACCGCAAGCTGCCGATGTTTGCCGGTGCATTCCGGTACACTACTCTTTTACCCGGAGTATAACCTTGAACAATGACCGGGCGGATAGCCGCCCAGAAGCAAGATTTTACGGCACCGAGCGCTATGTCGCCACCGCAGACCTCGCCACTGCGGTCAACGCCGCGGTAACCCTGGGCCGGCCCATCCTGATCAAGGGTGAGCCCGGCACCGGCAAGACCCAGCTGGCCGAGGAAGTCGCCCACAGCCTGAATCTGCCTTTGCTGCAGTGGCATATCAAGTCCACCACCAAGGCGCAGCAGGGCCTGTACGAGTATGACGCTGTTGCCCGCCTGCGCGATTCACAGCTGGGTGATGAGCGGGTGCATGATATTCGCAACTACATCATCAAAGGGCCGATGTGGGAAGCCTTCGATCAGGACGTACAGCCGGTGCTGCTGATCGATGAGATCGACAAAGCGGACATCGAGTTCCCCAACGATCTGTTGCGCGAACTCGACCGCATGGAGTTCTATGTCTACGAAACGCACGAGACCATCGTGGCGCGGCATCGCCCGATCATTGTCATTACCAGCAACAACGAGAAGGAATTGCCGGACGCTTTTCTGCGCCGCTGTTTTTTCCACTACATCCGCTTTCCCGATCCGGCAACGATGGCCGAGATCGTCGAGGTCCACTATCCCGGGCTGAAAAAGGAACTGCTCAAGGAAGCGCTGGAAGCTTTCTATCGCTTGCGTGAGGTGCCGGGTCTGAAAAAGAAACCCTCGACCTCTGAATTACTCGACTGGCTGAAACTGTTGCTGGCCGAAGACATTCCGCCCGAAGCGCTGAACAGTGATGACCGGCGCAAGGTTTTGCCGCCACTGCATGGCGCCTTGCTGAAAAATGAACAGGACGTTCACCTGTTCGAACGGCTGATCTTCCTGCACCAGCGCGATGCTCGTTGAGTTTTTTTATCAGCTGCGCCGGGGTGGTCTGAAGGTCTCCCTGACCGAATTCCTGTTGCTGCTCGAGGCGATGAAACGGGGCCTGGCCCGGTTCAGCATCGATGAGTTCTATTACCTGGCGCGCGCCTGCCTGGTGAAGGATGAATCGCTGTACGACCGGTTCGACCGGGTATTTGCCGCGCATTTCAAAGGTATTGAGCAGGTATTCGGACCGCCAGGCGCCGAGATACCGGACGAATGGCTGCGCCAGCAGATTGACCGGCTCTTCAGCGATGAAGAAAAGGCCCGGATCAAGGCCCTGGACTGGGATGAACTGATGGCGACCCTGCGCCAGCGCCTGGAGGAGCAAAAGGAGCGCCACGAGGGGGGGAGTAAATGGATTGGCACCGGCGGTACCTCACCCTACGGCTCCGGCGGCTACAACCCGGCGGGCGTACGTATCGGGCCACAGGGAGGCCAGCGTTCCGCAGTCAAGGTTTGGGAAAAGCGTGAGTATCGCAACCTGGACGCCACGGTCGAGCTCGGCACGCGTAATCTCAAGGTGGCCCTGCGGCGCTTGCGGCGCTTTGCCCGCCAGGGCGCGGCTGAAGAGCTGGATCTGCCGGACACCATCGATTCCACTGCCCGTAATGCCGGCCTGCTGGACATCAGGATGGTGCCGGAACGGCATAATGCGATCAAGGTGCTGTTGTTTCTGGATGCGGGCGGCTCCATGGACGATCACGTTCGCGCCTGCGAGGAATTGTTTTCAGCCGCCAAGAGCGAGTTCAAGCATCTTGAGTATTTCTACTTCCACAATTGCGTGTATGAAGGAGTGTGGAAAGACAACCGCCACCGCCACAGCGAAAAAATTCCGGTCATGGATGTGTTGCATAAATACGCGGCCGATTACAAGCTGATCCTGGTGGGTGATGCGACCATGAGCCCTTATGAAATCACCTATCCTGGCGGCAGCGTGGAACACTTCAACGAAGAAGCCGGCGCACAGTGGATGAAGCGTCTGCTGGATACCTACCCCAAGGCCATCTGGCTGAATCCGGAGCCACAGATCCGCTGGCCGCATACGCCTTCGATCCGCATGATTGCCGAACTGATGGAACAGCGCATGTTTCCGTTGACCATCAGCGGGCTGGAGCAGGGCATGCGGGAGTTGTCTTAGAAAGACCCGGTTCCACCGTCTGCCAGAGCGCTTTTCATATGAGCGAAGAATCGGGGATAACCTGTCGATGCACAGCTGCAGATTGCTTCTTGATCAGCATGGGCACCATGGCGCCCAGTAGCATGAATGCGCTGATGACAAAAAACGCCGTTGCGGTGGAATCGGTGGCGGTGCGGATGCGGCCGATCAGTTCCGGGCCGAAAAATCCGCCCAGGTTGCCCAGTGAATTGATCCAGGCAATGCCAGCGGCGGCCGCCGTACCGGACAGGAAAGCCGCTGGAATGGACCAGAACACCACGATCGCGGACAACAGCCCGGTGGTGATCAGGGTCAGGCAGATCATGGATGGCATCGCGGCGTGCCCCACCAGCGCCAGACCCAGTAAACCAGCAGCGGCCGTCAGCATCGGTAAGGTCGCATGCCAGAAGCGCTCTCCGCTGCGGTCTGAGTGGCTGCCGACCAGCACCATGGTTACGGCCGCGATGCCCCAGGGCACCATGCTCAGCAAGCCGACTTGCAGGTAGTTGTGCTGGTCGATGCCAAATTCCTGGATGATGGTGGGCATCCAGAAATTGACCCCGTAGAAACCGATCATCATGCACAGGTAGCAGAACGACAGCGCCCACACCCGGCCATCACGGAATACCTCGGTGAAGCGGTCTCTGCGTCCCTGCGCGCTCTTGCCTGCCTCGTCCTCGGCCAGGTGGCGCAACACCAGCGCACGCTCGGAATCATTCAGCCATTTGGCCTTGTGCGGTCCATCGTCGAGCAGCACCAGCACCAGAACGCCAACCATCACGGAGGGCAGGCCTTCGAGCAGGAATAACCACTGCCAGCCCTGCCAGGCGTTGACGCCGTCGAGAAATTGCATGATCGAACCCGATATGGGTGCGCCGATAACATTGGAAATGGCGACCGCGGTCAGGAACAGTGCGTTCATGCGGCAACGCTGCGCGGCTGGAAACCAGTAAGTCAGGTACAGGATGACGCCGGGAAAGAAGCCGGCTTCGGCGGCGCCGAGCAGGAATCGCAAGGTGTAAAACCAGAACTCGGTTTCAACCAGCATCATGCAGGCAGAAATGATGCCCCAGGTCACCATGATGCGGGCAATCCACATCCTGGCGCCGACTTTTTCCAGGATCAGATTGCTCGGCACCTCGAAAAAGAAATAGCCGATGAAGAATATGCCCGCGCCAAAGCCGTAAACCGCGTCACTGAAATCCAGTTGGCCGGCCATCTGCAGCTTGGCGAAGCCGATATTGACGCGATCGAGGAAAGCGACCACGTAGCACAGGAACAGGAACGGTACGATGCGCCAGAATATTCTTTTGTACAGCTTGAGTTCGGTTTTAGCGAGGCGAATCGTTTTCATCTGGCGGCGCGCACAAATGCGTTGTGGCGCATTTCGCGGCCGATGCTGGTTTCGGGGCCGTGACCGGTTATTACTACCGCTGATTCATCGAGCGTGTACAGGCGCTGCTGAATGGACTGTTTGAGTGCACGCGAATCGCCGCCAGGGAAATCGGTGCGGCCCACCGAGCCCAGGAACAGAGTGTCGCCGGCCAGCAGCAGCCCGGCATCTTTGAAGTAGAAGCTGCTGGATCCTTGGGTATGCCCGGGTGTGTGAATGCACAACCCGCCGCAGGACAGATCCTGCTCATCTTCCAGCCAATGGTCGGGATCGGGCTGGGGCGTGTACGGTACGCCAAATGCCTGGCACTGCTGCTCCAGCGAGGACCACAGGAACTGATCTGAACGGTGCAACCAGATCGGTGCGCCCGTTTGCCGGCGGATGTCGCCGGCGGCCAGGATGTGATCGAGATGGGCGTGGGTGTGCACGATGCCGATGATCTGCAAACCCAGCTCAGCGACAGCGGCCATGATGCGTTCAGGGTTGCCGCCCGGATCGAAGACGTAGCCACTACCGGTTTCGGTATCGCCCAGCACCGTGCAATTGCACTGCAGCGGGCCGACCGGGAAAGATTTGCGTACCAGGCTCATGGTGCCTTTATACCATGCCGGCACGCATGGTCAAAAGCAGCCGTGGAAAACTCTTTACAACAGACGCCAGAATAATTAGTGCGCATCCGGAAATGGATGCACGCCAACGCGGCACATGGAAGTGCCGCCATTTTCAATGATGTAAGTCATTGAAAATGAGAGCGAAGCAAAACCACGCTTTTGCTTCGCGATTCCATAACGGGCTGGGATGCCCGTTTATGGACAGACAATAATTAGTGCGCATCCGGAAATGGATGCACGCCAACGCGGCACATGGAAGTGCCGCCATTTTCAATGATGTAAGTCATTGAAAATGAGAGCGAAGCAAAACCACGCTTTTGCTTCGCGATTCCATAACGGGCTGGGATGCCCGTTTATGGACAGACAATAATTAGTGCGCATCCGGAAATGGATGCACGCCAACGCGGCACATGGAAGTGCCGCCATTTTCAATGATGTAAGTCATTGAAAATGAGAGCGAAGCAAAACCACGCTTTTGCTTCGCGATTCCATAACGGGCTGGGATGCCCGTTTATGGACAGACACTAAGAAGACGGGGCCCGAGGGCCCCGTCTGTTTCCTGCTGATGACCATTCCGCCGGTCACCCATTCGGTTTTCCGACATCGCTCTGCGCCCGCTGACTGACGATGCAACCGGAGATCTCATCCAGCTGTTCTTCCGTCAGGCAGGTCAGGCCTGCCAGGGACACTTCAGTGGCGTGAGCAACGCAACTGACATACTCACCGTGGTTGCGCCAAATGTCAGTCGGCGGGCATGCCGCATCCACCGATTCTCCGGCGATGTTGCAAACTCCAGGGTCATCAACAGACACGGCCAGATCCATGGCCACGAAACTATGGCAATCAACCACCGATTCGTAGTTCACGTCGGCGAAGACGTCGCCGGGGCTCATCGCCGCGCCGACATCGTTGATATCATCGTCCCAATAACAACTGGTGTTGGCGCTGTCGAGGTATGAGCAAGTCCCGGCAGCGAACGCCCCGGTGCCGCCATCCAGCGAGCCGTCGAAACTCACTGCGCCAGCTCCTGCGGCGAACTCGATCAACTCATCAGAGTCGCCAACGATTTGCCCATTGCCGACAACGGGTATCCAGGTGGCCGAGACGGTGCCACCCGCCTCGAAGCCCTCCAGCGTCTGGTGCAGCGTCTCACCGGACTCGTTGGTCACGGCCAGTCCCTCATAGCTGACCACGGCCTTGGCGGTCGCTGCAGGATCCGAATCCGCATAGGTGATGACCAGCGAAACACCTTCGGTGAAATCGCTACCCACGAAGTTGTTGTCACCGGGAAAGCCGGAGACGGCATAGACGCCATTGCCAGGGGAGGTGACCAGGCTTGTCACGTCCGCGCTCCAGGCTACGGTGTTAGCCTGGGGGAAGCAGGGCGTTTCCGCGGCAAATCCCACCATGTCTCCGCTGATGACATTGCTATCGAAGGAAATGGTTTTACCGGTTTCCGATGCCTGGTCGTTATCGGTGAGCACGGTCCAGTAGAGCCGGGCGCTGACGACGGTCGCGGTGTCCGGGACTCCGGATATGCTGATCTCGCCGGAGTTTCCATTACCGGCGGCGTTGGCGGCGATCGGCGTTCCGGCCGTGGTGACGTCTCCACAGACCAGGGTCCGGCCCCTGAACAACATGGGATCGGCGAAATCGGGCTCGCCGCTAATGGGTTCGTCGGTAATTGGCAGCTCGGGCGCAGGTCCGGTGCTGCCATCATCCTGGGCCAACGCATGGCCGCAGGCCCATACCAAGGCGAAGCCGAGCAACAACAGACGGATGGTGGCCGATCGGGTGTTGACGGCCGGGATGCTCAAAACGCAGGTCTCCTTGAAGGCTGGGAAGGCTGGTCGCAAATTTGACTTCATGATGTGTCTCCTTATCTGGTAGATTTGGTAGCAGTTTCCGAAAGCTGGATGCATTCGCTTGGCAGGCATCCAAAAAAATGCCGCGCAACATGAAGAGGGCGCGCCGCGCGGCACAAGGGGTCCACCGACTCCGTTATTCTCAAAGATGTAATTCTCAAAGATGTCGATTTCTCCGGTCAGTTACGGGATCAGCAGAACCACGAACACTTCAGCACCGACCTTTTGCGGTTCGCAGGGCGCGCGTCGCGATGTGCGATGCGCGCGCCCTGCGCGGGTGGCGATGTGTTGATTCAGCTGTTTGCCGTTTCATACTCATTGCGGTTGACGATTCCATCCTGGTTGGCATCAACGTCTGGGAAAGCGTTTGCCAACCAGGTGCCTTTGGCTTCGGCCGGTGTAATCAAACCGTCGCGGTTGAGGTCCACGGTCTCGAAATTCGGCTTGGTCGTGGCTGTGGAATCCTCAGGTTCCGCGGCGTAAGCAGATAGCGCGATGCAGGCTAGCCCGGCAGCCAGGAAACCGGCAAAAACAAGTTTGAAGTGAGTCATAACTTAACCTCCTGTTACGAGATTGGCGCGCTCGCTGAGCACGCAGCTTTTGATATTGCAATTACCGTGCCGATGCGCCTCAGGCCTTGATTTCACTGGCCCTGCCGCTGCCAACCACGCTGCGGGAAGGTGCCCGACTGTTGTCATTTGGCGACGCCTGCGCTTCGAACTCTTCGCTCCAGGCCTGCAATCCAGGCTGCCAAACGCTTTGGCGCCGGGCTTGGCGTGGTATTCTTTGGGGTGTCACCACTTGACGACATGGCCTGCCAGGTATGCCTACACGTAGTTCGAGTCCGGGGTTATGAAACGACGTCGATCGCCAACACTGCTCGGCTATATCCTGCTTGGGTTCGGGCTCGTGGCGATGCCACTTGTGGCCTCGATCGTAACCGCCATAGCCCAGGTCGACCGGCTGGCCCGCGAAAGCCGCAGCGACATGATGTCCGTGCAGCAGAACACGGTGGCAAGCAGGGGCCTGGTGGAACGCACCACTTCCATGGAGCGCAACGCGCGCCAGTACCAGGCTCTGCAGGACCCCTCTTTCAGGAGCCTTTACGAAGAACATCGCAACGCAGCACGCGCTTTGCTCGACCAGCTTGCCGCCCAGGCTCAGGGTGTGGAAATATCGGCAGCCGTTTCCCGTGTCAGCCGATCCGAACAGCGCGTTACCGCCTTGCTCGACGCCTCCGCCGGCACCGCCGGCACAAAGAAACTCCTGACTGCACTGGATGCGTTGCGCAAAGACGTCATGGCCGTGGTAAGGCTACAGAACGCCATTTCCAGGACCATGGCCAGTTCGTTGCCGGATAAGGCGAACAGCCTGCAGCGGACCCTGATCGTACAGGCCGCTCTGGTCATACCGGTTTCTATAAGCCTGGCGGTGATTCTGTTTATCGTCGTCGCGCCGCCCTTGCGGCAGCTCGGACACGGTATACGGGCGCTGGGCCGCGGCGCACTCGGTGAGTCGATTCAGATCAGGGGCGTGCGCGACCTGGAAGAACTGGGACAGCGACTGGAATGGCTGCGCATACGGCTGGTCGAACTCGAAACCCAGAAGGCGCAGTTCCTGCGCAATGTTTCGCATGAGCTGAAGACGCCGTTGACCAACATTCGAGAGGGAGCTGAATTGCTGTTCGAGGAAAGCAATGAGGATGTGCCGAAGGACCTGGCCCTGCTTGCACAAATCGTGCAACGCAACAGCATCCGCTTGCAGCAAATGATCGAGGCGCTGCTGCGTTATGGCGCCGAGGGCGACCTCACGGCCGGGCAGGCTGATCAGGCGCTGCGCCTCGACCATCTGGTGATGGAGCTTATCGAGCAGCACGCACTGGACGCTGCCGCGCACTCCGTTCGGATCGAGCATGCTCTGGAAGCTGTGCAGGTGGTGGGGAATCCCAAGCGCCTTCAGGTCATAGTGGAAAACCTGTTGTCAAATGCGCTGAAATACACGCCGCCCGGAGGACACATCGAGGTCCGCTTGAAGCAGGAAACCGGAGAAATCAAGCTGGACGTGCGGGATACGGGCCCCGGTGTCGCCGAGGAGGATCGTAGCCGTGTCTTTGAATGGTTTTACGCCGGGCCGCGGCCGCCAGGCTCGATCGTCGCCGGCTCGGGAATGGGTTTGGCAATCGCTCAGGAGTATGCTGTGCAACATGACGGGCGTATCGATCTGCTGCCAACGACCGAAGGCGCGCATTTCCGATTGACCTTGCGGACGAAAGCATGATGATGAAGACGGTGCGACTGCTGTTTCCATGCCTGTGGCTCGCGGCTTGCCAGAGCGTGCCACCGGAGGCGGAGGCTTGGACAGAGTTTCTGACTCGAGTCGACCGCATGGACGCGCCACAGTTGCAACTGGCGCGCGAAGCCGCCATGAAACAATACACCGATCTGGCGAATGACTCGAACCGTCTGCGGGCCGCTTACCTGTTGAGCCGGCCGGAAGCGTCCCTGCAGCAGCTGGAGCAGAGCCGTGAAATACTGGCGGGCATTTCTGCCGGCAGTGACCTGGCTGCTTTGGGCGCGCTGATGGACGGAGAAATTCAGCGGACCGTGGAAGCGCAAAAGTCGGAGCTTGGGACCCAGCAGCTGCAGTTGCGGCTGGTTGAACTGCAGGGCCAACTCGGCGAGCTGCAAAAGCAACTGAACGCTCTGAAGGAGATCGAGCAGGAAATGGGCAAGAGTCAGCAAGAGGCCGACGAGGTGCATCCGTGAACCCGTCGTCGACTGTCCTGGTCGTCGATGACGACACTGACCTGCTGCAGCTGCTGACCTTGCGCCTGCAGCGAGCGGGCTTTGCGGTCCAGACTGCGACCAGCGGCGAAGACGCCCTGAAACGCCTGGCGGAGCGCCAGCCGCGGGCCGTGATTACCGATCTCAAGTTGGATGGCCTCGACGGTCTCGAGCTGCTGGCCGAAATCGAGTCGCGGTATCCCGTGCTGCCGGTGGTGCTGATGACCGCGCACGGGACCATTCCGGATGCGGTCAAGGCGACCCGGCTTGGCGCCTACGCGTTCCTGACAAAACCCATCGATGATTCCGAACTCATCGCCTGTCTCAGGCAGGCTACGGCGCTTCAAGTAGTGGAGGCGCAAACTCCAGGCGAGGAAAACAGACCGGTTCCCTGGCGGTCTGAGATCATAACGCGCAGTCCCGTTATGGAGTCGCTGCTGCGGCAGGCTGAGCTGGCCAGCGCCAGCGACGCGAGCATCCTCATTGAAAGCGCCAGCGGCACCGGCAAGGAATTGCTGGCGCGGGCCATTCACGCGGCCAGCCCGCGCTCGGACCAGCCGTTTGTGACGGTCAATTGTTCGGCCATTCCGGAATCGCTGTTTGAAAGCGAGGTTTTCGGCCATATGAAGGGCTCCTTTACCGGCGCGCACCAGGATCGACAGGGACTGTTCCAACAAGCTCACGCTGGAACACTGTTCCTTGACGAAGTCGGCGACATGCCGCTGGCCGGGCAGGTCAAGCTGTTACGTTCGCTGCAGCAACAGTCCGTGCGGCCGGTGGGTGCGACCCAGAGCATTCGGGTCGATGTTCGGGTCATCGCGGCGACTCATCACGACCTTGAAGCCGACGTCGCGCGCGGGACATTCCGCGAGGACCTGTATTACCGGCTCAACGTCATCAAGATGAAGCTTCCGACACTCGATCAGCGGCGCGAAGATATCCCGTTGTTGGCCGAGCATTTTCTGCGAAAATTCAAGACCGACGGCGTGGCGACCGGTTTCAGCCCAGGCGCGATGGAAATCCTGGTGGCCGCGAATTGGCCCGGCAACGTCCGCCAGCTCGCCAACATCGTGCAGCATTGCATGGTCCTGTGCCGCTCGTCTTTGATACCGAAGAGCTTTGTGCAGCAGGCGCTCCAGGGCAAGGTCAGGCGGCGTGCGTCCTTCGCCAAGGCCCGGGACCAGTTCGAATACGAGTATCTGTCAAGCCTGCTCAAGACTACCGGGGGAAACGTGGCGCAAGCGGCGCGACTGGCGGACCGCAACCGGTCGGAGTTCTACAAATTGCTGACCAGGCATGCACTGAATCCTGCCGATTACCGGGACAAGGGAGGTGCCGCAGGGACTTGAGGGGTACGCAGGGCTCCTGCGTTATGCAATAGCAACCGACTCGGGATTTCAACCGTGGTCAGAATGCATGATGCATCAGCCTTTTTATAGCAGAGTTTCCAGCAGCAACCGTGCCGCCAGCGCCAGCAGGATAATGCCGAACAAGCGTTCGAACCAGATCGCGTGGCGTTTTAATTTATCCAGCCAACGCGGGCTGGAGAACAGCCAGGCCACGACAAGATACCAGGCCGTATCGATAGACCAAGCCGTGGCGGCATAGCCGAAGCGGGCGAACAGGCCCGTCTCGGGGCCAATGACCTGACTGAAAAGGGCGATGAAAAACACCGCGATCTTGGGATTGAGAAATACAATCAGAAATCCATCCCGCGCGGCGCTGGCGTGGGCGGGTGGTTGCTCACTTTGAGGCGGTGCCTTTGCCAGTAAACCGCGCATACCCAGCCATGCCAGGTAGGCTGCTCCGACCCATTGAAAAGCCCGAAACAAGCCTGGTGAGGTGGTGATCAGGAACGCCAGTCCGGAAATGCAGGCGAAGGCATAGAGACCGACACCGGCGCCGTGGGCGATTGCGGCAGTGCAGCCATTGCGTCGTCCGCCGCTGAGCGTGTGCCGCAGCACCACGGCCAGTGAAGGGCCGGGCGACATTGCGCCCAGCATGACAATCGAGACGACGGTAAGCCAGGTGGCGATGTTCATTGGCGGTCGCTGTTCATGTGTTCTTTCTCATGCAATCCCGGTGGCCATGCAAGGCTAGCATACCGGGCAGCGTAAGCGGCACCTGGGAAACTGCAGGTATCTTCAAGAAAAAGGGCGATAGCGTGCATAATGGACCATTCAGGAAAGCTCTGAATAAATCAGAGTTCCCGTGGAATGACGGGCAGAAATAGGAGCCGTGATTCTTTCTTACTTGAGGCAGTGTCGAGTCATGAAACCAGACAAAGCTGCACTTGAACCATCGATCAGCCGCTATATCTGGGAGAGCAGGTACCGCTGGGTGCAGGATCATGCGGTCATGGAACACAGCATTGAAGACACCTGGCTGCGGGTGGCCCGGGCCGCCGCAGCGGTGGAACACAAAAATCAGGATTTCTGGCAACAGCAGTTCCTCGGCGTGCTCAGGGATTTCCGCTTTCTGCCGGGCGGGAGAATTCTCGCCGGCGCCGGTACCAAGCAGAACGTCACCCTGTTCAATTGTTTCGTCATGGGCATCATCGAGGATGATATGGCGAGCATTTTTGATGGCCTCAAGGAAGGGGCGCTGACCATGCAGGCGGGCGGTGGCGTGGGCTACGACTTTTCCACCCTGCGTCCGCGCGGTTCCGTGGCCAAAGCGAGCGGCAATATTGCATCGGGTCCCGTATCTTACATGCAGGTGTGGAATGCGATGTGCGAGACCTTGTTGTCCACCGGCGCCCGCCGCGGCGCCATGATCGCCAGCTTGCGCTGCGATCATCCCGACATCGAGTTGTTCATCGATGCCAAGCGCAGCCGGGGCGCTTTAAACCACTTTAACCTGTCGCTGCAGATCACTGACGAGTTTATGCGGGCAGTGGCGGCCAACGCCGACTGGCCGCTGGTCTTTCCGCACGATTCCACCCATGATGACGAGGGGCTGGAGATGGTCATGCGCCCCTGGCCCGGCCAGGCCGGCCCGGTTCCCTGTGCCGTGCTGGCGCGTCGATCTGCGGCGGACTTGTGGCAGCGCATCATGCGCTCGAATTACACCACTGCCGAGCCCGGCGTATTGTTCATTGACCGGATCAATGCGCTGAACAATCTTGCCTGGCGTGAGCACATCAGCTGCACCAATCCCTGCGGCGAAATTCCACTGCCGCCCTACGGGGCCTGCAACCTGGGTTCGCTGAATTTGACCCGGTTCGTGAGCGATCCATTTACCCCCGAAGCCCGTTTTGACTTGGCGGCCATAAGTGACTCTGCCACCGTGGCGACCCGGTTCCTGGACAACATCATCGATGCTTCCCGGTTTCCGCTGCAGCGCCAGGCGGAGCAAGCGCGGGGCAGCAGACGAATCGGTCTCGGCATCACCGGTCTGGCCGATGCGCTGATCATGGCGGGTCTGCATTATGATTCGGAAGCGGGCCGGCGGCAGGCGGCCACGATCATGGCGACGGTTTGTCACGCGGCTTATCGCTGCTCGATAGACCTGGCTGGCGAAAAAGGAGCGTTTCCATTCCTGGACCGGAAAGCCTACCTTGGCAGCGGGTTCCTGCAATCGATGCCTGAAGACATCGTTGCGGCCATCGCTGCCCGCGGTATCCGCAACAGCCATTTGACGGCCATCGCGCCCACCGGCACGATCAGCCTGCTGGCGGGAAATATCTCCAGCGGCGCCGAACCTGTGTTCGATTTCAGGCTGACTCGCCGGATACTTGACCGGCAGGGTCATTATCAGGACTTCGAGCTCGAAGATTATGCCCACAGGCAGTGGTGTGACCAGGGCCACAATGCGATGGAATTACCGGAGCCGTTCGCCACCGCACAAACCGTGTCACCACGCGCGCAGCTGTTGATGCAAAGTGCGCTGCAGGCCTTCGTCGATAATGCCATCTCCAAGACCATCACGGTTCCCCATGACTACCCGTTCGATGAGTTCCGGAATCTGTACCAACTGGCCTGGCAACAGGGTTTGAAAGGCTGCACCACCTTTCGCATCGGCACGGAACGAGGGGAAGTCCTCAGGCCCCGGAGCGACCCGGACCAGGCTGCAGGCGCTTGCTGCGTCGCTGCGTGATGTTACAAGGCAGGGGGTCGTGTCTTGCTTCAGGGCCGTATGAAACAGGGAGAAGGTGAGACCGGGAACCGGTCGAGAAGCTGGCCTGGGCCATGTTTCATCCGAGCCTACAGGGCCGTATGAAACAGGGAGAAGGTGAGACCGGGAACCGGTCGAGAAGCTGGCCTGGGCCATGTTTCATCCGAGCCTACAGGGACGTACTTGCGGCGTGCCCTGAAGCAAGACACGACCTCCTGCTTGAAATAAGACACAACCCCCTGCGCGACCGGTCACGATGGGTTTACGTGGTTCCCCGCATAACGGCAAGTGCGAAAAACCCGTAGACTGAGAAACCCGGGTTTAGCCCGCGAGGGTTTGATGATGGAGCCCCAGAGAAAACTGTACTACGACCTTGAAGGCTTTCTGGACTTGCTGAAGAAACGCGGCATCAGGGATGAGGCCGTACTCAAGGCAATGGCAATCGTGCCCCGCGAGCAATTCGTGGGCATGGATCTTGCCGAATTTGCCTATGACGACACTCCGTTGCCGATTGAAGAAGGCCAAACCATCTCCCAGCCCTATATCGTCGCCTTGATGACCGAGGCGCTGCAGCTCAAGCCGGGAGACACCGTGCTGGAGGTCGGCACCGGCTCCGGTTATGCAGCAGCTGTTCTTTCCCGGGTGGCGGGCAAGGTCTATACCATCGAGCGTCACAGGAGCCTGGCTCACCAGGCTCAGGTTCGCCTGCGCAAACTGGGTTACCAGAACGTCGAAGTGCTGTGTGGCGACGGTACGCTGGGCTGGCCTGAACATGCGCCATATAACGCCATCGTGGTGACTGCGGGCGGGCCTGAAACGCCGCGTTCCCTGATTGAACAACTGGCGATTGGCGGGCGCTTGGTGATTCCCGCCGGACCTTCACTGGCGGAACAGAAACTGTTGCGTTTGACCCGTACCACTATGGAGGCGGTCGAGATCGAGGAACTGGCGGCGGTGCGGTTTGTTCCCTTGATCGGGGAACAGGGCTGGCGCGAAGCCGAGGAAAAGATTTCACCCAAACCCAGAACCGATCGGGTGCGCAGGCCGGAGCCGCTTTCGGAGCTGATTGAAAATGCCGCGACGCATATTCCGTCCATAGAGTCGGTGAATCTGACCGCACTGCTGGAGCGTATCGGTGATGCCCGGGTGGTGTTGCTGGGCGAAGCGACGCACGGTACCGCCGAGTTTTATGATATGCGGGCGCGCATTTCCAAAGAACTGATTCAACAAAAGGGATTCCGCTTCATCGCGGTCGAAGCGGATTGGCCCGATGCCGCGCAGATCGATCATTTTATCCGCGGCACCAGACTCGAGCCTACGGAAGAAGCCACGTTCAGCCGCTTTCCCACCTGGATGTGGGCCAACACGCAGGTGCTGGAATTGACCAAGTGGCTGCGTGACTACAACCGGCGCTTTTCGTCCCCGGACGAGGCCGTGGGCTTCTATGGACTTGATCTTTATAGTTTGTATGCCTCCATCGATGCGGTGATTCACTACCTGGACGAAGTCGATGAGGATGCCGCGGCAGTTGCGCGCCGCCGTTATGGCTGTCTGACGCCCTGGCAAAAAGATCCTGCTACCTATGGCGCCATGGCGCTGAGCAGCAAACATCACAGTTGCGAGCATGAGGTGGTCGCCATGCTGAACGCAATGATGGACAAACGCCTTGCCTATGCGGCCCAGGATGGCCGGCGTTTCCTCGATGCGGTAGCCAATGCCCGTCTGGTCAAAAATGCGGAACAGTATTACCGGGTCATGTACCAGGGCTCGGTCAAATCCTGGAACCTGCGCGACCAGCATATGTTCGACAGCCTCAGGCACCTGCTCGATTTCCATGGAAAAGACAGTAAGGCGATCATCTGGGCGCATAATTCTCACCTCGGTGACGCGGCCGCGACCGAAATGGGGGCGCGCGGTGAGATCAATGTCGGTTACCTGTGTCGCCAGCACTTTGCGCAAAGGGCCTATCTGATCGGGTTTGGCACCCACCAGGGAACGGTGGCGGCGGCTTCGGACTGGGGTGCGCCGATGGAAATCAAAACGGTCCGTCCTTCCCACCCCGACAGTTACGAGCGGCTGTGCCATGATGCGGGGCTGAACGCGTTCCTGCTGCCCCTCCGAGACGGGCAGCAACCGTATGTGCGGGAATTGATACAGCCTCGTCTGGAACGTGCGATTGGCGTCATCTACCGGCCGGAGACGGAAATCGCCAGTCACTATTTCAGTGCCTCGCTACCGCACCAGTTTGATGAATACATCTGGTTCGACCAGACCCGCGCGGTGGATGCACTGGGTCCGGAAGCAGGTGCCGGGGTTCCCGAAACCTTCCCCTTTGGATTGTAACGGTTGCCTGTGAAAGCCCGGTCATGGCCTTAACAGATATTCACTATGTCCAACGCAAGCTGCAATGGATGGAAGAGCGGCAGATCTGGCCCAACGGATTGCGCTACCTGTGGACCGATGCCTTCGGCCTGGTACTGTACCTGTCCTTGTTTCAGCAAACGGGTGACCCCGCCTATCGAAGCCGCGCCGTTCAACTGGTGAGTGACGTGTACCGGGTGTTGGGCCGCCACCGCGGATTGCGCATCGGGGAAGCCGCGGATCGCGACGGGCAATACTTTCACTACCTGGCGATGTGGATCTATGCCCTGACCTGCTTTGGCAAAATCGACTCCTCATATCGTGACGAAGCCATCAGACTGGTCAAGGACATACATGCTGCATTTGTGATTCCCGGCCTGGGCGTGATCTGGAAAATGCAGGAGGATTTGTCGGCGCCCTATCCAGGTTATGGCCTGGGTTCCATGGATGCCTATGACGGCTATGTCGCCTACAAATTACTGGCGCCGGATTTGCTGGCGGGCGAAATCGAGCAGATGTCACAGCTGATCGATGCCAGTTATCCCTCCTTGTCCATCGACCAGGACCTGGGTCTGGGCATGATGTTGTGGTTATGCCATTTTTTCCCCACGGAGCGCTGGGCCGTGCAGCAGAAAGCCCGCAGTCTCGCGCAACTCGATGAACTGTGGATTGAATCGCTCCGGTTACTTCTGCCGTCAAAGCGGCTGGCAGATGATGAAATTCGCGTTTACCAATTACGGTATTTCCATCGGACTGCAGGTGGTGGATCGATGGCCGGGAAGGGTGGAAAGGCTTAATGCCTTTTTCGAATCATACAAATCGGGGGATGAGTACGATACCAACGCCATTACGCATGTGATGGCCTGCAGCTCGCATTTCCCCGGGCTTTTCCTTTAACGGGCCTGCCGTGCAGCTTAGGTCCGGTCAGGCTGCTGCCCGGTCAAGCCTTTGAGCAGTTCCAGCGGCAGCGGGAACACAATGGTCGAGTTTTTTTCCACCGAGATTTCCGTCAGGGTCTGCAGATAGCGCAACATGATCGCGTTGGGTGAATCCGCCAGCCGTTCGGCCGCGGTCACCAGCTGTTGTGCGGCTTCCATCTCTCCCGTCGCATGGATGACCTTGGCACGCCGGGATCGTTCTGCTTCCGCCTGCCGCGCAATGGCGCGGATCATGGATTCGTCCAGGTCCACGTGCTTGATTTCCACGTTGGAAACCTTGATGCCCCAGGCATCGGAACGGGTATCGAGGATCCTCTGGATGTCTGTATTCAGCATGTCGCGACTGGCCAGCAGTTCATCCAGCTCGTGTTGGCCCAACACCGAACGCAGTGTGGTCTGCGCCAGCTGGCTGGTGGCTTCGTGAAAATTCTCCACGTCGATGATGGCTTTCTGTGCATCGATCACGCGAAAATAAATCACCGCGTTGACCTTTACCGACACATTGTCGCGTGTGATGACGTCCTGCGTCGGCACATCCATCACTACGGTGCGCAGACTGACCCGTACCATCTGTTGAATGACCGGAAAGACGATGACCAGGCCGGGGCCTTTCACCCGATAGAAACGGCCCAGCAGAAAAACCACACCGCGTTCGTATTCCCGCAAAACACGGAACATCCGCGTTAAAACCAGCAAAACCAGGACTGCAAATGCCACTGTGAACCAGGAGCCGTTACTTAATATCAGTTCCATTATCCGTTTCCTCCTTATCTTTCGCCCGAACATGCAGCAGCAGGCCTTCAACGGCAATTACCACGGCAGGCTGGCTGCGTCTGAGCCGGTCGGTTGAATGGGCTGTCCAGCTTTCACCATCCATCATGACACGGCCTTCACCCACGAATTCCTCCAGCGCGCTGACTTCGGCGCCGATCATGGCTTCTTTACCACTGACCACCGGCCGTTGCCGCCCCCGCCAGACCAGTCCCAGAACAACGGTCAGAAACAGGACTGATGCCAGCGCGACCGCAGCAATCAACGGCAGGGCAATCCGTAACGGTTGGAAGTCGGTATCCAGCAAAAAGATCGAACCGATGACAAAGGCCACCACACCGCCGATGCCGATGATGCCGAAGCTGGGCAGCATCGCTTCCGCCACCAGCATGCCGGCTCCGAGCAGCAACAACGCCGCGCCGGTAAAGTTCACCGGCAGCAGATGAAAGGCAAACAGCGCCAGCAGCAGCGCGATGCCGCCGGTTACTCCGGCGACACCAATGCCCGGGCTGTAAAACTCGAGCAGCAGACCGTAGATTCCCAGCATCAAAAGAATGTAGGCAATGTTGGGGTCGGTGATGGTTGACAGAAACCGGTTGCGCCAGTCGGGACTGGCTGTGATGATCGTGGCCTCTTCCGTGTGCAGGGTCACCGAACTGTTGCCCAGTCGAATTTCCCGGCCATGCAGTGCCGTCACCAATGCCGCCGGTGTTTCAGCCACGAGGTCAATGACGTTTTCTTTCAAGGCTTCATCCGCCGTCAGCGTTGCCGCTTCGCGTACCGCCAGTTCGGCCCATTGTGCATTCCTGCCACGTAATTGCGCCAGGCTGCGGATGTAGGCGATGGCATCATTGAGTATCTTCTTTTCCAGAGCCGGTGGCTGTTTTTCCTCCTCTTCCTCGGCCTCCTTCGGGCCGGCGGGCGCGCCGATCTGGACCGGCGTGGCGGCGCCCAAGGTCGTTGCCGGCGCCATCGCCGCGATGTGACAGGCATAGAGCATGTACGTTCCCGCACTGGCCGCGCGTGATCCGGGGGGGTACACAAAACAGGCAATGGGTATGTTCGAAGCGAGTATGGCCAGGTTGATGTCGCGTAGCGTGGTCACCAGGCCGCCGGGCGTGTTCAGCGTGATCAGGATCAGTTCCGGTGGCTGCGGCGCCTGCTGGGCATCCTCGAGGGCGCGCGTCAGATAGTCGCCGACTCCCGGTCCGATGGCGCCGTCGATCTGCAACAGCAGCACCGAGCGGGTCCCTTCCCCACTTGCCCACGGGACCGCTGGCATCAATGAGAGCAGCACAATCGCGGCGAGCAAACTGCCGCAGTGGAGTTTCCTGGTAGCCATTACCATGGCTTAGCATAGATGACTTTTGCAGGAATTACATGGATCCGGGCTCCGCGGCGGAATGGTGGGCAGCGCCGTAGCGGAGAAAATCAGATATTGGGCGAAGCCAGGCGTTTGCCATCTTCTCCAACGGAGTCCCGCGGCCGCGCCTCGAGACGCACATTCAGTACCCGCATGCCCGTCCAGTAAATGGCAGCAGGCACGGCAAAAGCGGCCAGGGACGCAGGCACGTAGATGAACAGCCAATGCGCGTCACCCGAGATGGGGTTGTAGAGCGCAAAATAGGTTGCCTGCCCCAGCACCACCGAACCCAGCGCGAGCCAATTGAAGCCCTTCCAGTAGTAGTATGCCCCATGGGGCGCATTGTCGAAAATCGATTTCAGGCACAGGCGCTGTTTGCGCAGCACAAAGAAATCCACGAACAGGACACCCGATATCGGCGCATACATGGTGCCGTTGTAGGCCAGAAATGCATCACCCATGCTGTACAGTTCCTGTGCCCAGAAAATGAAAAAGCAGCAAGGCAGAATCGTGATGAGCAGTATCTGCCACCAGGGGCGCCGCTTCAGACCCGGAATATGACGCAATGCCAGGCCGCTGGCGAAAATGGACACGCCGGTGGAAGTCACATTCGCCAGCGCAACGAAACCCAGTGCGACCAGGCCCATGATCAGACCGCCCAGCGGCACCATCCATTTGGTGGGGTCGTCAGAGCCCACGACCAGCGCGGAATAGAGTGCGATCGAAGACACCACGCCGGAAGCGAGTCCCAGCTGCAACACCTGCGGATAGGTAGCAGCACGCCGGGTTCGCGTATTACGCGCGATGAAACCGATGCCGCCCCACCAGGAAAACCCATTGGCGATGCCGAGTTCCAGCGCGGTGGCGTAATTCAGCCGCGCATCAGGCCCCGGCGCCAGTGGTTTGGCGGTCACGATGGCTTCCCAGCCATAGTTGTTGAACAGCATGTAGATCATGTAGATCACCACCAGGCCGAGGGCCGGCGTGACCAGGTTATTGACCATACCCAGACGCTCAACGCCCCGGTACACCACCAGAAAGGACAGCGCGATGCCGGCGGCGACGCCCGCCCCGACGATCCACTGCCCGGGATGCAGATCCAGTGCGTTGCCGATGTTGAAGATACCATTGCCGAACATGACCAGTAACAGGCCGGACCACCCCAACATGTTGATCAGATAGAACACCAGCACTACGTGGGAGCCGTGCTGGCCGAAGGCGCCCTTGCAGAAATCCATCTGCTCCAGGCCATAGCGCTGGCAACCGATCGACAAGGGCATGGTGGTGAGAAAGACACCAATCAGGTTGCCGGCGATGAGACAGACCGTGCCTTCAACGGCGCCCACCAGGTCTGCGGTATAGCTGCCGACGAGAAAACACCAGGTGGCGATCGCGTACGCAAAACACGTGCCGTGCGCGCTCAGCGCACCATACTCGCGCTCGTTGAGATGCAGCGGCAGACGGGAAAAGGTGCTGTCTTCGGCCGCGGCGGCGTTCCGCCCATTGCCATCGCGCGATGGTGGCTTCGTAGTGCCCGTCATGGCCAGAACCAAACGTAGATGAGGTAGGGCAACAGCACGGCGCCGCCGATGCAAAGAAGCCAGTCGAACCAGGTGAAACCGCCGAATTCCTCTTCCGCGATGTGTTCCAGTTCATGAATTCGGTGTTCCAGCTCGGCAAGAACCGAATGGTGATGACTCGACACGGCTGTGGTGTGCTCGGCCGGGCCGGGCTCAGGCCCGGATGGAGGTGTGACGGCTTCTGTTTTTATTGCGGATTGACCCTGCATCGGCAAACTGTGATCCTCGGTTCGGCTGGTGTCATTATCAGGTTGCCAATAATGGCTGAAGTTCCGGTGCAGTTCCAGTGCGCCGCGTTTTTATCCCGGCGGAGCAGCAAGCGCCGGGTAAACGGATACGCTTACGACGACGGCGACGATCCGCGCCAGAGTCGCAGGGGTGAAGGGGGGTCCACTGCTGCGCTCAAACCCGGCATGGGAGTTCCATCACAGAAACGATCAAATATCGCAATGGCCATGCAATTGAAAAAATCTTGCAGGTCTTCTTTCGTGGTGCTGCCACCGCTGACGATCAGATTGTAGTAAGCAGCCATCCTTTGCGCGGAAAATATTGCGCCAGGCTGATCAAGATACTTGCGTTTGAACTCCGGGAAGATGCGCCGGATGATTTCCATGCGCAGACGAGTTATCGAGTGCTCCTGGCCGGTGGCGAAAAACCGCACTTTCAATTTGTCTTTCGGGTAAGAAGGTAGCGCTCGGCCCAACTGTTCGCGCACGATGTGTTTGTCGAAAAACAGGGTTTCGTGCAGCTCACAAGGCACTGATGCCAGCAGCTCCACCAGGCGGTGGTCCAGAAACGGCACCCTGGCTTCGACGCCATGACAGGAACTGGTCCGGTCTTCGTGCCAGAGGTTGTAATTCTGTAAAACTTTCC
>CAVPUV010000016.1:0-23816 GCA_963708905.1 uncultured Gammaproteobacteria bacterium
TGCGTGCGGCTTTTGCGCCAGGAGCAACCACAACTGCTGGCCTTGCCGGACAACCCGTTTGAGACCGGTGAGCGGGTTGCGGTCAGTATCGGTAAAACCCCGTATGCGCGCTTCGACCTGAACGATTACTCTGTCCCCCATACCCAGGTGCGCCGCACGGTAACGGTGTTGGCCTCACTGACCGGGGTGCGGGTGCTCAATGGCGGCGAGGTATTGCCGAGCACCCCAGAAGCTACGGCAAGGGTGAACAAATCGAGCATCCGGCACACCTCGCCGCGCTGGTGGATGCCAAGCGTGCAGCACGACATCACCGGGGACAGGACCGACTGGCGCACGCCGCCCCGTCCAGCCACGATCTGCTGCAACAGGCCGCCGTTCGTGGCAACCCGTTGTCGCGGGTCACCGCACAGCTAGTGCAACTGCTGGATGACTACGGTGCCGCTGAGCTGGAGTGCGCCATCCAGGAGGCACTGGCGAGCGGCGTGCCACATCCGAATGCTGTGCGCCAGGTCATTGAGCGCCGCCGCGAACAGCGCGATCTGCCACCGCCCCTGACGCTGACACTGCCCGCCAACGACCGGGCACGCAACATTGTGGTGCGGCCAGCCTCGCTGGCGCGTTACGACCAACTGCACGACACCCCCGATGACAACAGCTCAGCCTGAGCCGATCCTGCGCGATGCCCTCAAGCAACGGGTTGTCGCACTCAAACTATACGGCCTGCTGACCCACTGGCAGAGCCTGGCAGCGTCCGACCTGGTGTGGGTGCAGCAACTGCTTGACTGGGAAGAAGTCGAGCGCAAACGGCGCGGGCTGGAGCGGCGCCTCAGTGCCGCCCACATCGGCCGCTTCAAACCGCTCGCAGACTTCGACTGGGGCTGGCCGGCGCAGTGTGACCGGGCAGTGGTATCAGAGCTCATGACGCTGGGCTTTATCCAGCAGGCGGCCAACCTTATTCTGGTCGGACCTAACGGTATCGGCAAGTCAATGCTGGCACAGAACATCGCCCATCATGCCGTGATGCAGGGGCACAGTGCATTGTTCGTCAACGCCGCCCAGATGCTGGGGGATCTGGCCGCGCAGGACGGTGACAACGCCCTGCAACGCCGCTTGAAACACTATGCGCACCCGGACGTACTGGTCATTGACGAAGTCGGATACCTCTCTTATGGCAATCGGCACGCTGATCTGCTGTTTGACATCGTCAACCGCCGCTATGAACTCAAGTCGATCATCGTCACCACCAATCGCCCGTTTGCGGAATGGGGCGAAGTGTTTCCCAACGCTGCCTGTGTCGTTTCCATCGTCGACCGACTGGTGCATCACGCTGAAATCATGGTGCTTGAGGGCGAGTCCTATCGCATGAAGGAAGCGAAAGAGCGGGCCGCTAGAAAACGAACTGGCGCCAAACTACGACGCGCAACTCCGACACCAAAAAGTCCCCTGTGAGGGCACTATCCATGACCATGAAAATCACCCGGCTCACCACCTACTGGAGCGCCGATGAGGCCGACTCGGTTATCACCTTGCTGGATGAACTCAGCGACAAGCTGTGGGACACCTACGGCGATCAGATCATCGAACTGCGCCGCAACGCCAGAGCGAGCGTTGCATCCAATAGCGATCAGACAGAACTGCCGTTCGACGACGACATCGACTTCTGAGGAGCCGCAAAAAAAACAGTGCGGGTCATCAAGTGATCCAACTCCGTAGCGGGTGCAAAATCAGGCAGCGGCAAATAACCGCGCTTTTACTCCGGCGTTAACAGCACTATTTGCTTCTTGCCTTTCTCGCCGCCAATTGATAATTGCTATGACAACTACGTATCCCATTATCAATCCAATACAAACTGAAGCGAACTCCACTGAAGTCATGTCAACATTGCTCTTAATCTATTTCGATAATTCTCCAGCGATGAATGAGCAGAGCTTTCTAGGCCGACTGCTATTTGCTTTTCATCAATTCGAAGGCA
This sequence comes from uncultured Gammaproteobacteria bacterium, assembly GCA_963708905.1. Lineage (GTDB taxonomy): Bacteria > Pseudomonadota > Gammaproteobacteria > Xanthomonadales > SZUA-36 > SHZL01. The sequence goes on from CAVPUV010000016.1 coordinate 1,973, forward strand.
AACGGTTTCAATGAGGCTGCTAAAAGCGTCTCTTTCAAATACTTCCCTTGCAAAGAGTATTGGATCCCCATCTGGTGACGAATTCAGTGAAATTTTTCTGATTAAGTTCAGTGCATTTGGAGCACACATGAGACTCTCAAAAGCAAGCCCCGTAAATCTGCGAATTGATAAACCAAGCTCAACCCTTCTATTGAAAGTGAGAGCTAAAGCAACACAAATGACAAAATAGACTGCTATCAAGATCAGCAACAGTATTGTGCCATTTCCCATTGAGAATAGTACGACTGGAAATGCAACAATTTCCAACGTGAATAGCATGAGAATCCAAATTCTAATAGGTTTTAGATGGTGGGTTATGTTGCCCAATGCCTTAAAACTCTTGTTTTCGAAATCTCGATCAGAGTCTATCCAATAGACCCGGAAAAGGGCCACCTGCGGAGTGAATGGGTTGGGTAGATACAGGTTCTTGCGGAGCAGTCTCCAATTTGAATCCGGATAGGTGAATGCCCAGCCTCTGCCGCTTTGAGCGAAAACCAATTCATTCGCATAGAGGAGCATCGCGGAATCAAATAAGTAGAATCCAAAGATACCCATAACTAATAGCGATTCGAATGATGGCATCGCTATTTAGATTTGAATAGTGACTTCACCCACGCACCTAGAGCTATTACGCCGACAGCGAGGAATTTCCAAGCAGCTGCTAGGAAGCCAGCAATCACGGCCCAGAAGCCCTTCTTAGTGGCTACAGCGGCTGCTCCACCCACAATCAAAGCTGCCAGTCCAAATTCAGCGACGCGGTCACCTTCCCGGTACTCGGCATATTTTTCTCCAGAAGCAAAACTAAAATCAGTGATCGCTTCCTTGAACTCTGCGACGGCTGAATCAAGCGTTTCTGGTTCCGCTACAAGTACGACTTCCATTACGCCCGTTCTTCCCAAAAGACGGGTGTTGTAGTTAACAACCTCGCTGTTTGTGTCGTCCATTTTTGCATCCAGTGCCCACTCTAGCAGTTTGGTATCTTGATCAAATCGAGGCTGGAATCTCCAACCGGTAATAGACATGGTGCCCCAGCCTCTGTTTCGTCGCTCCACGTTTGACTGTGCGGTACCCTTCTTCACAGATGCCAACAAAGTGTCCGGATCGAGAGTCTCGTTATCCTCCACATATCCAACCGGATTAAATTCAAACACAGCAAACCAACTGAGGTCATCAGGTGCAAGCAGGTATTCATTATCATTTGGGATGTTTTCCATCAGTTCCATCATCTTCGCTGTATCTTCGGCACCAAGAAAGCCGTACCCATCAGGTACATCTATTTCCGCTTTGTCACCGATGTAGCTTGTGGTGGGTCCAAACTGCCAATCCAGTTCTGATACTGCGTCGGATTGCGAATGACCAGTAATAGGCCAAAACACTGTGGCGATGACGAGAAACACAATACGGCTGCAATAGTTCATTGATCTACCCTCGAATTGATGAGTAATTGTTCCCATTTGCGGCCCAATTCGCTCGACTGCATCAGACATTCTTATGGCAGTATTTCCAAAATGTTGGCAGTATCGCAGTGATATGTGCACTGGAAAATGATACAACAAAGTTGACGGGCTTGTTACGTGCTTTCATTGCCGACTATCTTGAATTCTTGTTTTTAAAGAACACACCCGCAGCAACATCTACAACCATCCAAAACTCTTTGGGTAGATAGACCTTGATAAGTGGGTTAAAAAGCATGGCACCGATACCAAAAACTCAAGGAAGAACTTCATATTTTCTTTTGTGGGAAACAAAAGCTGCCCATATGAAAGCCCCAGTTACCACTAAACGCAGAAGCGTGTAAATATCCACCAAATTATACTGCCACTCTAAAACGTATATACACCAATGGATTCCGAATACGTGATTATCCCCTTGACATATGTACTGTACGGCTGTATATTGGAACCATCAAAGGAACGAAACGATGGCCAACCAATTCACAGTTTCCGATTTCTTCAAGCGTTTTCCCGATGACGACGCATGTTTGGATCACCTGATGCAAGTACGCTGCGGGTTTGAAATGGACTGCCCGAAGTGCGGCAAGCACGGCAAGTTTTCGCGTATCACGAAACAACCTGCTTATCAGTGCGCGTGGTGCGGCCATCACATTCACCCAATGGCCGGAACGCCGTTTCATCGGTCCAGCACTCCGCTGCAAAAATGGTTCTACGCCATGTACCTGTTCACCACGTCCCGGCATGGTGTTCCTGCAAAGGAATTGCAGCGTCAATTGGGCGTTACCTACAAAACAGCTTGGCGCATGGGTCATGAGATTCGCAAGTACATGGGCGAGACGGACGGCGATGATGGGCTGTCTGGCCATGTGGAAGCCGATGAAACCTACGTGGGTGGCAAGCCGCGTTACAAAGGATCGCGGCGCGGTGGTCGCAGCGCACATGGCAAGAGCGTGGTGTTTGGAATGATCGAGCGCGGCGGCGAACTGATGACCAAGGTTATCCCCAACGCTTCGCGGCAGACCATTGAGCCGATTATTGCGGCCAACGTTGCCAGCGGATCGGAAATGTGCACCGATGAATGGGTGGCCTATGACCGCCTGACCAGCATGGGTTACATCCAGGGCCGGGTGAATCACGGCTCTGGTGAATATGTGCGCGCTCATCACCATACCAATTCCATCGAAGGATTTTGGTCGCAGATCAAGCGCAGTATTCGCGGCACCCATGTCCACGTTTCCCGCAAGCACCTGCCGAAATACTTGGGTGAGTTTGAGTATCGGTACAACATGCGCGGAAAACCAGAAGTCATGTTTTCTCGGTTGCTGTTGAGCTTTTAGCCATACGATCCAGCAGGGCGTCGAATTTCTTTTCCTTGCCTTCGGAAGGGTGTTCCTTGGCGAACCGCTCTAGCAGTTTTTTCTTCCGCGCTTCTTGCAGACTCAGATATTTGCCAGTCGCCATTACACAGGTTGTCCCTTTATCATCGCCACGAGTATTGGTAAGTCAGATTCATTAATTTGTAAATCAACGTAGCGTTTCCCTTTCGGCCCATCTTCTTTCAACTCCGTCGCGTCGTCAGATAACCGAAAATCGGCAAGGTGGTTTTTAGGGATCTGCACAAAAACCTGTGACGATGGCGCTCTGCCAAAAATTGGGACATTGCCAGTGCGGAAAAAGGCATATGCGTAGACCTTTTCAATATTGCCATCATGCTCAGCGATCGTGGCCGTAAACTTACTTTTGGTAACGCGGTAAACTCTCCGGGCGGCTTCGGCAAGTGAAATTCGAGATACTTGCTGACTTGGGTTTGTTCTTGCCTCCATCCGTGCGCGAGTTTTCCCAATATAGTTTTGCGTTTCGTCTTTAAGCCATTTTTCCGCTTGCGCTCTGTCAAGATGAATGTCGGCATATATGCCGGTGTTGTCGTTCAGAAATTCATCTTCCGTCTTTATTTTTTGGTTAGTTTCTGTAATTCCTATTGCATTTCCAGAATCGTCAAGCGTCATACATGAAATAGCTTCTACTGTGTGCGTTCCCCAATACCCCACAGGTAACTGGACTAAGAGATTTTCGTTAGTGGGAAACGGACAACTATTTTCCCGCCCCCAAAATCGCACGACACCATCAAACCCCGCCTGCTTTAGGCCGTTCAGTAAGTCATATATTTGCAAAGATTCTTGCTGAAAATCCCAACCATTTTCCGCTGCGTATTTGAAAAAGGCGGTTAAAGGAATGCGCCACGGCATCGGACTAGGAGCGGGAAGCTCAGGCGAAACCGACCCGATAATCTGGGCCATTCCTTGATTGAAACGCCTCATTTTGCGTGTTTGCATAATTGCCCTAAATTGACGCGCAATTCGGGGGCCGATAAGCAGGAGCACAAGGGCAGCCAAGACCAGCAGGGTCACGACGTTATCAAATCTTGGTGTTAGCCATTCGGGGACCTCGCCATTCTGCGATATCAGCAGCCACCACGAACCGAGGTTCGATGCCGCATCATCAACAGATACCTGTGACAAGAAGGCAATCAAGCCAAAAAGCCCGATAAAAAGCACGTTGCTGATTTTCCGCATCGGCTAATCATACGCCCGTCCTTCAAGGACGTACATATCTTTAGGGGATAATCGCGTCCGAATAAACCTTCCGCCTCCTAAGCGGAAGGTCGCAGGTTCAAATCCTGCCCGGGACGCTCACAATCTTGCGGTATTTTCTCGCACGGCTGTAAGAGCCAGCGGTCGTGGGGCGACCAAGCTTCATAATACCGTCATCTATTCCCGGATTGCCCAAGTCATGCTCACGACATTGCCATTTTTCGAGGAAACCACTGCTCTGCGGTACACTCATGCGCAAACGGCTGCCAATCGCATGGCTGATCACTATTCTGGCTGTGCCGACGACTCTGGACCGAGCCGCGGTGCAGCGCTCGAGGCTGGGTGGGCATGAAAAGTTTTTTCGTCGGCTTGCTGTTGATCGCTGCGGTAACGGTCTTTTTTGCATTGGACCTCGACCAGAGTTTCAGCCTCGATGGAATGAAGGCGATGCTGGAATCACTGCACCAGTGGCGGCTTCATTCGCCATTGCTGACGGCTGCCGTTTTTTTTCTGACCTATGTGTTGATGGCGGCGCTTTCATTGCCGGGATCGGTGGTCATGAGTCTGGCTGGAGGGGCGCTGTTCGGTCTCGCCTGGGGTACCTTGCTGGTGTCGTTTGCTTCCAGCCTGGGGGCTTTACTGGCCTTCCTGGCGTCGCGTTACGTGCTGCGCGATGTGGTGCAGAAAAAGTTCGGCGACCGGCTCAAGACCATCAATGAGCGCGTAGCGCGGGATGGCGCGATTTTATTTGTTCACCTTGCGCCTGGTAACCGTTTTTCCATTTTTTCTGATCAATCTGCTGATGGGGCTGACTCCGATGCGCGCATTTACCTTTTACTTCGTCAGCCAGGCCGGCATGCTGGCGAGTTCGGCGGTCTACGCCAACGCGGGCACGCAGCTGGCCGGTCTCGACAGCCTGTCCGGAATCCTGTCACCCGGTTTGCTGTTCTCGTTCGCGCTGCTGGGTGTATCCCCGTGGATCGCCAGACTGGGCGTCGGCGCATGGCAAAAGCGCCGCATCTATTCCCGTTGGCAGCGGCCCAGGCGATTCGACCGCAACCTCGTGGTCATCGGGGCGGGCGCGGCCGGGCTGGTCACGGCCTACATCGCGGCATCGGTTAAAGCCAAAGTCACCTTGATCGAAAGTCACCGCATGGGCGGTGACTGCCTGAACTACGGCTGCGTTCCAAGCAAGGCTCTGATCAAAAGCGCCAAGCTCGCTCATCAGATGCGCCATGCCGATCATTATGGGCTGACGGCAGCTACACCAGACTTTTCGTTCCGGCGGGTCATGGGCCGCGTGCAGGAAGTCATTCAAACCGTTGCGCCACATGACAGTGTCGAACGCTACACCGAACTGGGTGTGGACGTGTTGCAGGGGCATGCCCGTATCGTCGATCCCTGGACCGTCGAGGTGAAACTCAACGATGGCGGAACCCAACGCCTGACGACACGCAGTATCGTCATTGCGACCGGCGCCAAACCATTCGTGCCGCCCTTGCCCGGCATCGAAGAGGTCGGCTACGTCACCAGTGACACTTTGTGGGAAGAGTTCGCCCGGCTTGACGCGGCGCCCCGGCGTCTGGTGGTGTTGGGTGGTGGGCCGATCGGCGCGGAGCTCGCACAAGCCCTCGCCCGGCTCGGTTCACAGGTTTCGCAAATCGAGATGGAGTCCCGGATTCTGCTACGGGAAGATGAAGAGGTGTCCGCCTTCGCGCGTGCCGCGCTGGAAGCGGATGGCGTTAACGTGCTGACCAGCCACAAGGCATTGCGCTGCGAGTGCGAGGATGGTGAAAAATATCTTATCGTTGAACATGCGGGGCAGACACGGCGCATCGCCTTCGATGTCCTGGTCTGCGCCGTCGGTCGTGTGGCGCGCCTTGGCGGCTACGGGCTCGAGGAATTGGGCATCCCCAGCCAACGCACCGTGGACACAAACGAATATCTGCAAACCCTGTCCCCGAATATCTTTGCGGCGGGCGATGTCGCGGGCCCTTACCAATTCACGCACGCCGCGGCACACCAGGCCTGGTACGCGGCGGTCAATGCGCTGTTTGGCCGCTTGCACATGTTCAAGGCTGACTACCGCGTGATGCCGGCGGCAACTTTCATCGATCCCGAAGTCGCCCGCGTCGGCCTGAACGTGAAAGAGGCCATCGAGCAGAACGTTCCCTTTGAGGTGACTCGCTACGGCATCGACGACCTGGATCGCGCCATCGCCGACGGTGCGGCAACCGGGTTCGTCAAAGTGCTGACGGTACCCGGCAAGGACCGCATTCTCGGCGTCACCATCGTGGGTGAGCACGCCGCCGACCTGTCTGGCCGAGTTTGTGCTGGCGATGAAATGGGGGCTGGGCCTCAACAAGATCCTGTCCACCATCCACACCTACCCGACGCTGGCGGAGGCCAACAAATATGCCGCCGGCGAATGGAAACGGGCGCATGCGCCACAATGCGTGCTGGCCTGGCTGGAGCGTTTTCATACCTGGAGCCGGGGTTAACCCGCGGGCCAGTCGCTGCAATGCCAGCGAAGCATGCTGTCATGAAGCTTTCCATCATTGTGCCGATACTCAATGAAGCGGAAGGCTTGCCCGACCTGCTGGCAAACCTGTTGCCGTATCAGAGAAAAGGGTGCGAAGTACTGCTGGTCGATGGCGGTAGCCACGACGGATCTGCTGCGCTGGCGGAATGCGTCGGATTTACCGTGCTGGCCGCGCCGCGCGGCCGCGCCCGGCAGATGAATGCCGGCGCGCAAGCAGCTCAAGGTGACATTCTGCTGTTCCTGCACGCCGATACGCGATTGCCGGCAGGCGCCGATGATCTGGTTCGCCAGGCATTGTCTGGTGAACGGCGCAGCTGGGGCCGCTTTGACGTGTTTATCGACGGCAAGCCCTGGCTCCTCCGACTGGTGGCGTTTTGCATGAACCACCGCTCTCGGCTGACCGGCATAGCCACCGGCGATCAAGGCATCTTTGTGCGCCGCTCGGCATTTGCAGCAGTCGGGGGCTTTCCCGATCAAGCGCTGATGGAAGACATTGCGCTCTCGTGCCGTCTGCGGCGCAAGACACGTCCGGCGTGCTTGCCGGCGCGGGTCACGACCTCCGGGCGGCGTTGGGAAGCGCGTGGCGTCTGGCGCACGATTTTTCTGATGTGGAAGTTACGCCTGGCATACTGGCTGGGTGCGAACCCGGAAGTTCTGGCCAGAACCTATCGATGAAGCGCTGCCGCATTGTCATCTTTGCCAAGGCGCCACTGGCGGGGTTCGCCAAGACCCGCCTGATCTCCGCACTGGGCGCTGAAGGCGCGGCCGATTTGGCGCACAAGCTGCTGGATCTCGCTATCCGTCAGGCGCTTGATGCGGCGGTGGGCAGCGTTGAACTGTGCATGACACCGGCGGACAGCGATGCCTGGAAAGACGTCGCGATTCCGGCAGGCGTCACGTGCAGCGCCCAGGGTGAGGGCGATCTTGGGGAGCGGCTGGCGCGCGCCAGCGAGCGGGTGATCTCTGCCGGGGATTGCCTTATTCTGACCGGCACGGATTGCCCGGCACTCGACGCGCAATGCCTGCGCCAGATGGCGCAGGATCTTGACGCGGCCGATGCCGTCATGGTGCCGACAGCCGACGGCGGCTATGCCGCGCTGGCATTAAAAGAGTTTCACCCCTCACTGTTTTCCGCCATTGCCTGGAGCACGGACACTGTTGCACTGCAAACACGACGCCGGATTGCCGCACTGGGCTGGTCATTGAGAGAGCTGCCCATGCTGCATGACATTGACCAGCCCAACGATCTGCACTGGCTTCCCGCCGATCTGGCGCAAGCACCATGAATTTCAGTCCGCTTGGTGCGGTCAGGCGTGCATGCTGTCCACGCCGGCCCCATACTGGCAAAGAATCTGCTCGCGGTTATGGAAAATTTGCCGCTCTATCCCTACATTCCCCGATGGCTGAGGAGCAGGAATGAAACCATTCAGGGCGACTGTCGGGCCTGCCGTGCGTATCGCCCTGGTGGTCGGTATCGTATTGAATGTGATCAATCACAGACAGGCATTGATGCAAGGACTGGATGTATCATGGATTCACGTGGGCCTCAATTATCTGGTGCCCTACTGCGTGGCAAGCTACAGCGCCAGCCGTCATTAGTCGAATCAGCTGCAGGCGCATAAAGGACATCCCGTTCATGGTGACAAATGACAGCACCACGATCCCACCGGCGCCTTTGGCTGACCCTGTTTTCCTGCAAGGTTTGCGCCAGCAAATGCTCCGCTTTGCGAGCTCGCAGTTGAGCGATGCCAGCCTGGCCGAGGACGTGGTACAGGAAGCGCTGATCGGCGCTTTAAAAAACGCCCGCTCTTTTGGTGGCCGCGCCGCGCTGAAAACCTGGGTTTTCGCCATTCTCAAGAACAAGATTGCCGACGCCCTAATTTGTCGGCATGGACAGTGAGGAGATATGCGCTGTGGCCGGCATCAGTATCAGCAATCTGCACGTGATGTTGTACCGTGCGCGCTTGCGCTTGCGCGAATGTCTGGAAAATAATTGGTTCCTGGAGGGAGACACGAAATGTTGAATTGCTGTGAGGTTACCCGTCTTCTTTCAGACGGGCAGGAGCGCAAGCTTCGGCTCAAGGAAAGGATGCACCTGTTTGTGCACTTGCTGTGGTGCCGGGCCTGCCGCAATTTCGGCGAGCACATGAAAATGATACGACACATTACGCGCGCTTATGTTGGCGGAACGAGCGAGGCAGACAGAAAAATTGATGTTCCTGCGGAGTAGCGGCAAGCCTGGACTGTTTGTTTGGCACGGTATGTGTAAGAAATTCAACGGCGGCTGCGACTATACCTACCGAAGACATCATTGAACGAGCAGCACGTACGACAATGATCCATCTTTACCGTTTTAACGGAACGCGTCGCGTGACGCCCGCCATTCAACATCTATTAAGGAGAGCAACACATGAAATCCAAGATAACCTCTGCCACGCTTGCCGCCGCCATTACTGCCGCGATGGCCTTCGGCGCCACCACTGCATACGCCGGCGACACGGACCAGATGGACATGGGCAACATGGAAAAGTGCTACGGCGTAGCGCTGAAGGGAAAAAATGATTGCAAGGCTGGCCCTGGCACGACCTGCGCCGGCACTTCCAAGATCGACTACCAGGGCAATGCGTGGACGCTGGTTCCGGCAGGAACCTGTGTAACCACGGATTCACCCACCTCGCCGACGGGCAAAGGCTCGCTCGATGAATTCAAAGAAAAGCAGGTCTGATTTAGAGACCAGAGAGGACCATCCGTGCGCGCAACCCCAGGACACCAGCCGATCGGTCTGGCTGGCGCCTCAAAGCACGGTGCCACCGCCGGTCTGCCCATCGCAGCCGGCGTTGGTCTCAAGCCCCAGCACTTTCGAACCATTACCGCAACCTGGCCGGATATCGGCTTTTTTGAAGTCCATGCCGAGAACTATCTTGTTGCGGGAGGCCCGTTCCATCACTACCTGACCCGAATCCGTGAACACTACCCGCTTTCCATTCACGGAGTAGGGCTTTCGATTGGTGGTGCAGAGGCGCTCGATAGCCACCATTTGCAAGCGCTGCGCGCGCTGCTGGAGCGCTATCAACCGGCCGAGTTTTCTGAGCACCTCGCCTGGTCCAGTCATGGCGGCACGTATTTTAATGATCTGTTACCGGCGCCTTTCGATGTCCAGACGCTGGACCTGGTCTGTGCACACCTCGACGAAGTGCAGGAATTTCTGCAGCGCCAGGTGCTGCTTGAGAACCCCTCGACCTACATTGAATTTGAACAATCCACATTTACCGAAGCCGAGTTCATCAAAGCAGTCGTGCGCCGCACCGGATGCGGCCTGTTGCTGGATGTGAACAATGCCTACGTCTCATGCACCAACCACGATCGGGATATTGCAGCTTACCTGTCGGCTCTCCCTCTGGAGGCAGTGCGTGAAATCCACCTGGCCGGGTTCAACCGGCAGACAGATTCCCTGGGAGCGCCGTTGTTGATCGACAGCCACGGCAGCGCAGTGGACGGGGCTGTGTGGGCGATTTATGCCTCGCTCATGGAAAACATCGGGCCGCGACCGACACTGATTGAGTGGGATCAGGATGTGCCTGCTTTTGACCAACTGGCGGCGGAGGCCGCCCGGGCAGCCAGACATTTGTGCGCCATTGAGCCCGGCGTGGAGGCGCTCGCCTCGATGATCCAGGCGGCGTGGCCTCGGGCCTTGCTCGATCCCGATGTTGCGGCCCCGGCAGGACTCACCAGCTGGAACGGTTCCGATCCGGCGCAACGCTTCGCCGTTTATCGCAATAATGTCATCGTCTCGCTGGTGGACGCGCTGACGGACACGTTCCCGGTCATCCAAAGCCTGCTTGGGGAGGAATTCTTTCGCGCCATGGCGCGGGAATTCGTGCGCGCGAATCCGCCGCGCTCACCCGTGCTCACGTTTTACGGGCAAGAGTTCCCGGCGTTCATCGCCGCGTTTCCCCCGGCCTCCGCATTGCCCTATCTGCCGGACCTTGCACGATTGGAGCTGGCGTACCTCAGTGCGTTTTTCGCGGCGGATGTCGCTCCGCTTGACGCGGCGGCACTGGCCGCGATATTACAGCAGCCGGACCAACTGGCTGGTCTTGTTTTGCATCTGCATCCATCGCTCACGGTCCTGAGTTCGCCGTTCGCGGTGGTCTCGCTTTGGGCGGCCCATCAGGGCGAGCTTGATATCGCAGACGTCAAGCCGGATGTGCCTGAGAGTGCATGGGTGTTACGCCATGAACAGACGGTAAAAGTACTGAGAATGTCGCACGGGGACTGCCGCTTCATCTCCGCCATCCAGGCGAACACGCCCCTGGGCAGCGCAGCCGAAATAGTAGCGCAGGCAGATGCGGGATATGATCTGACCCGATGCCTGGCTGTGCTGCTGCGTGAACAGGCGGTCATCGCTTTTACCAACACCAACTGATTGTAAGGAGCCTCCCATGACTGCCCGCCCCCATAGTGCGATGGACTTTCTCTGCAACAAAAGCAAGGCCCTCATGCACGCATTCGACCTCATACCAGCGAGCCTTATTGCGCTGCTTGGGCGCTTCTCCATCTCCGCGGTATTCTGGAAATCCGGCCAGACCAAAATTGACGGTTTTGCCATCGACTTCATCGATGGCACCTTTGACCTCGGCTGGCCCAGCCTGTCAAATTCAGCGATTGCACTATTTAGCATGGAATACCGCGTTCCTCTGCTAGCTCCGGGCATCGCTGCCCATATCGCGGCATTCTCCGAACATTTTTTTCCACTACTGCTGCTGTTCGGTCTTGGCACCCGCTTCGCGGCGCTGGCTCTGCTGGGCATGACTGCGGTGATCCAGATTTTTGTCTATCCGGATGCCTACCCCGTGCACGGTACCTGGGCAACGATTCTGCTGTATCTGGTCGCGACCGGGCCGGGGAAAATTTCTCTCGACCACTTGATTGCGCAGCGAGTGAACAGAGCCTAGCCAGGCACGGTATCGCCGCAGAAGAATCGCGCACTGGGTTTCGCTGGAAGGTGGCTGGCGCGCTATCTGTTGCCCACCCCCGCCCGTTCCGCTGCGCGTGCGGGACTACAGTTTGTTCACGCCGCGCGATTTCGATGTCTCACCGTACTTCGAGGTGATCAAGCCGACACTCACTGCGGAATTCGACTTTCATACGCTGCGCTGGGCTGAGGATACCGGGCCGTCCGCGACCGAGCCGGTGTAAGGCCCTGAGTGACGACAGCCGTCGGTAACGACGGATTTTATGCGGCCCGCGACCACGACGCCTTGGCGAAGGACGCGTCGACTGGCGTTGCTGCGATATGATTGGTGTAATTGGACAGGGTCTTGAAGCCCACCCCGAGAATCACCTCGAGCACATTCGCCCGGGTGTAGCCAGCCTGGATGAATCTCTCCAGTTCTTCATCGCCTGGCCAACCGCGCGTGGCAACCAGCTTGATGGTAAAGCGGCGCAGGGCTTCCAGCCTGGGGTCCGCAATTTCCGTTCCATTGCGGATTGCCTGCACCACGTCTTCAGGCACTTTTCGCATGGCTGCGATGATGGTGTGCGCGGCGACGCAGTAATCACAATTGTTTTCATAGCTGACGGCCAGCATGACAACATTCTGTTCCGCCACTGTCAGTGAAGTCTGGGAAAAAATAGCGGCCAGCTCCTGATAGGCTTTGAGCAGTGCCGGGGCCTCAGCCATGACGCCATGCAGATTGGGAATGGCACCAAATGCTGCAACTGAATTACTCAGCAGCTGGTGTGCCTTCTCCGGCGCACTGGATTCGGTATGAATGTCAAATTTCATTTCTGTTTCTCCTTGCAGGTGATGTAAAAAAAACATGTGGACCGGCTGGTCCATATCGGGTTAAAAAAATATCAGTCCAGGCTGGCGAGGATGACTTGCACGACACCTTTGATTTTTTGACCGCCGATCCCGCCCTTCAACATGGACCGCAAACCGCTCATGCTGCTGAGCAGGTACAGGCTTAAAACTTTTGGGTTCTTTGCGGGTGAAATATCACCTTCTTCCTGCGCGCGTTTCACTGCGGTTTCGAATACGCCGGCCAGGCGATCCATTCCCTGGCCAAGCCGTTTGGCGACTGCAGCATCGCGCTGTCCGAATTCCACCGTCGCATTCCACAGCAGGCAACCTCTGTCAGCCTCCGGGGCATCGGCATGGTCGATGACGGTTTGAAACGTATGGTCAATAAACTGGCGTCCGGAATGCGAATCCGCCAGCTGACCCAGCATCTTTTTCGCCAGCTTGTCCACATAGCGGTCAATGCAGCGATCGAACAGTTTTTGCTTGGATTGAAAGGCCTGGTACAGGCTGCTTTTGGATAGACCGGTCGTTCGCAACAAATCCTGTAAAGACGTCGCATCATAGCCCTGTGACCAAAACACGTGCATCGACTGATCGACAACTCGTTCCGGGTCAAACTCCAGGGGACGTCCCATATTCATGGCGGACATTTTAGGACCGTTCGGTCCATATGTCAATATGCTGAAATTTTGGCACGCTGGACGTGGACGACAAGGCAATTCCCGTATACGCTGATCCTGCGGCTAGCGTCACGCCATGTGCGAAATTTCCGCCTGACGTTACGTGCGGACCTGAGCGAGAACACCAGATTCAGCCTGGGCTACGAGAATACACGCTTCGACGGTGGTGCCCAGCGTGGTGCTGATCGCGATACCAAACGAGTGATTTTGACCCGCCTGGATTACAAATTCTGACTCAGGAAAACACCTAATTTTGAAGCAACCCGCAATTTTGGAGGCTTTTGAAAAAAATGCATGCAAACTTTAACAACCTGAAACCCATGCTGCTGGCAGCAGCCATTGCCGTTAGCGCGTTCGTCGCCGCAGGTTCCGTGGCGCACGCGGCCGATAGTGGCACTCTATTGAACGTTTCCTACGACCCAACCCGTGAACTGTATGAGGAGATCAACCCCTTGTTTGCCCGGCACTGGAAGGAAAAAACGGGTCAAACCATTAAAATCAATCAATCGCACGGCGGATCCGGCAAGCAGGCCCGCGCGGTGATCGACGGGCTGGCGGCCGACGTGGTCACGCTGGCGTTGGCCTATGACATCGAAGAGATCGCCAGGCGCAGCAGCAAAATGCCCGCCAACTGGCAATCGCGGTTGCCGAACAATTCTTCGCCCTATACTTCGACCATCGTATTCCTGGTGCGCCAAGGCAATCCGAAACAGCTCAGGGACTGGGATGACCTGGTGAAGGAGGGTGTTGAAGTGATCACGCCCAATCCGAAGACTTCCGGTGGCGCACGCTGGAACTACCTCGCTGCCTGGGCATTTGCCGCGGAGAAATTCGGCGGCGATGAGACCCGCGTCAAGGCGTTCATGAAAAAGCTGTATCTCAACGTGCCGATACTGGACACCGGCGCCCGCGGCTCGACCACGACCTTTGTGCAACGCCAGATCGGCGACGTACTGCTGGCCTGGGAAAACGAAGCCTTTCTGGCGGTCAAGGAGTTTGGCAAGGACCAATTCGAGATCGTGGTGCCGAGCCTCAGCATTCTGGCCGAGCCGGCCGTAACCGTGGTGGATGGTAATGCGCAGAAGCACGGGATGCTGGCAGCGGCAAATGCCTACCTGGAGTTTCTCTACACGCCCGAGGCCCAGTCGATCATCGGCAAGCATTACTTCCGTCCGGCGGACCCGGCAGCGGCCGCTCACTTTGCCGAATCATTGCCAAATGTTAGGCTGGTGACCATAGACGGGTTCTTTGACGGCTGGCAGAAGGCGCAAGCCCGGCATTTCAATGACGGCGGAACCTTCGACGAAATCTACAGGAGGTAGCGTTTTTGGCACTGACACTGCACAAGCCGTTTGCGCGCACGCGCTACAGCGTGATTCCCGGTTTCGGGCTCACGCTGGGGCTGAGCCTGTTCTACCTCAGCCTGATCGTGCTGATTCCACTCACCGGCCTGGTGTTCAAGACAGCGGAAATGTCGCTGCCGGAATTCTGGCGCGCCGTGAGCGACAGCCGCGTCATGCATGCCTACAAGATCAGCTTTGGGCTGTCGCTGGCAGCGGCTCTTATCAACGCCGTGCTGGGCCTGGTGGTGGCCTGGGTGCTGGTGCGCTACCGCTTCCCGTTGAAGAAGGTCGCCGACGCGCTGGTGGACCTGCCCTTCGCCATGCCGACGGCGGTCTCCGGCATCGCGCTGGCGGCACTGTACTCGACCAATGGCTGGATCGGCCAGTACCTGGCGCAGATGGATATCAAGGTGGCGTTCACGCCGCTGGGCATTCTGCTGGCGCTGGTTTTCATCGGACTGCCGTTCGTGGTGCGAACGACCGAGCCGGTTCTGGCTGACCTGGACCGTGAGGTCGAGGAAGCTGCCGCCAGCCTGGGGGCAAGCCGCTGGCAGACTTTCCTGCGCGTGATTCTGCCGCAGGTGATGCCGTCGTTACTGACCGGCTTCGCCATGGCTTTTGCCCGTGCTCTGGGTGAGTACGGCTCGGTCATTTTCATCGCCGGCAACTTGCCGTTCGTGTCGGAGATCGTACCACTGGTGATCATCATCAAGCTGGAACAATACGACTATTCCGGGGCAACGGCCATCGCGCTGGTAATGCTAATAGCCTCATTCATCATGCTGTTTGTCATCAACTGGCTGCAAAAATGGAGCCGGGCGCGCCGGGAGGTCTGATGGCGGACAGGAATTTAATCACCGAACCACGCTGGATCCGGCTGGCGCTCACGCTGCTTGCTCTGGCCTTTCTCGGTGTGCTGGTGGTGCTGCCGGTGGTGGCCATATTCGCCGAAGCGCTACGCAATGGATTCGATTACTATCTTGCCTCCATTGTCGAGCCAGACGCCTGGATCGCGATCAAACTCACGCTGCTGGTGGCGGCCATCTCGGTGCCGCTGAACATGATCTTTGGGGTTGTCGCCAGCTGGGCCATTGCGAAGTTCGAGTTCCGCGGCAAGTCTTTCCTGACCACCCTGATCGATCTGCCATTTGCCGTCTCGCCGGTGATCTCCGGACTGATTTACGTGCTGTTGTTTGGCGCGCACAACATGCTGGGTTCCTGGCTGATCGAACACGACATTCAGATCGTCTTCGCCGTACCGGGTATTGTGCTGGCAACGCTTTTTGTGACCTTCCCGTTCGTCGCTCGCGAGCTGATTCCGCTGATGCAGGAGCAAGGCAGCGAGGAAGAAGAGGCCGCCATCCTGCTCGGTGCCGGCGGGCTGCAGACATTCTGGCGCGTGACCCTGCCCAACATCAAGTGGGCGTTGCTGTACGGCGTGTTGTTGTGCAATGCGCGGGCGATGGGGGAATTCGGCGCTGTTTCGGTGGTGTCAGGCCATATCCGCGGACTGACCAATACCATTCCCCTGCACGTGGAAATTCTGTATAACGAATATAATTTCGCCGCTGCGTTCTCGGTAGCCTCCATTCTCACCGTCCTGGCGCTGGTCACCCTGGTTTTGAAGACTATCATCGAAAGGCACTTCGGCGGCCCCAGGATTTCCGATTGAGATGAATTGAGCATGGGTATGGGTATATCTATCCGCAACATTCGCAAGACCTTTGGCGATTTCAACGCACTGGCAGACGTTTCCCTGGAAATTCGATCGGGTGAACTCGTAGCCTTGCTGGGTCCTTCGGGATCAGGCAAAACCACTTTGCTGCGCATCATCGCAGGCCTGGAAACACCGGACGCCGGCAGCATCTTTCTCGAGGGCAGGGATTCCCTGGAATGCAGTGTCCGGGAACGCAACGTGGGATTCATGTTTCAGCACTATGCCCTGTTCAAACACATGACGGTGTTCGACAACGTGGCATTCGGTCTGCGGGTTCGGGACAAGCACCGGCGCCCGTCCAAATCCGTCATCCGCGACAAGGTCCTGGAGCTCCTGCGGCTGGTGCATCTCGAAGGACTGCACGAGCGCTACCCCTCGCAACTTTCCGGCGGACAAAAGCAACGCGTGGCATTGGCCCGCGCACTGGCGATCGAGCCCAGCGTGTTACTGCTGGACGAGCCTTTTGGTGCCCTCGACGCCAAGGTGAGAAAGGAATTGCGCCGTTTCATGCGCCACTTGCACGAGACCATCCACGTGACCACCGTTTTCGTCACCCACGACCAGGAAGAAGCCATGGAGGTGGCCGATCGCGTGGTCGTGATGAGCAATGGCGCCATCGAGCAACTCGGCACGCCAAACGAGGTCTGGAACGAGCCGACCAATGGCTTCGTCTATGATTTTCTTGGTAATTACAACGAGTTCGAGGGCTGGAAAGACGAGGATGGTACAGTCCATCTGACTGAGTATGATGTGGTGGAAGTCGCCCCTCCTGAAGCGGAAAACGCAGGTCTGCAAATTGACTCGAAATGGTGGCGCTACCCGATGGCTGGGCGGATATGGCGTAAAATCGCACCGGGCCTCGTGCCGCCGGCCATCCCGTCTGCTGACAGGCCGGAGCCACAGCAGGTCAAGTTGCGATCAGGCGCTGGCACGCCGGTAAAGCTTTACGCCCGGCCCCATGAACTCTACGTTGTGCGTGAAGCGAATGGCCACAGCGAATACATTTCGGCCCGTATTCTGCACATCAATCCGGCAGGCCCCCTGGTCAAGATGGAACTGGAGCGCAAAAACGGCAATCTGCTGCAGGCGGAACTACCCGCATCGGTGCTGCAAACCCAGAACCTCGCCAAGGGCATGGACGTGCTGGTGCGCCCCAAACAGACCCGGATATTCGAATGATGCGGCTGATCAAGTTCAGTCAGACGGGGTGTGTTCAATGTCCCGCAGCACAGTATCGGTGTTGAAACTGAACCAGGCAAACCAGAACATTCGCTGGGGCAGCAGATCTTTACCGTCATCGGCACGCTGGACCACCACCTTGCCATCCGCCTGGCGCTTCCATTTCAGCGTAACGCCACCCGCCTCGGTTTCAATTTCCGCGCTTGCCTCCAATGCGCGCTCCGTTACCGCCGCTGCGCCTTCGGCTATGCGTACAGTGCTCGGCCATTTGTATATGTCTTGCGCCGTGCTGAAAAACTTCGAAGACCAGGAGCGGCCGCCGGAAGATTTACCCCTGGTCAACTGGGCCATGCGCGACAGCCTGTTCCTGATCCAGAACCGCCTGATCAATATTCTGCGCAACTTCCCGATAAAATGGCTGGGCAAACTGATCAAGTTCGTGATCTTTCCGCTCGGTCACCCGTATACCGAACCTTCGGATAATCTGGGCAAGCGCGCCGCGCGTATCCTGATAACGGACAATCCGGCGCGCGACCGGCTCACCGCCGGTATTCACCGTTCCCAAAACGAGGATGCAGCCGAAAAATGCATCAAGGCAACATACAAGAAAGTCGTTGGCATCGATAACTATGAAGCCCTGCTGACGCAGGCGCTGCGCGACGGGATCATCACTGACGGCGAAGCCCGGTTGGTGCGCACCGCGCAGCAACTGAGCCAGCAGGTCATTGCGGTTGATTCCTTTAGTCGCAAAGATGTTGAGCGAAAGTACGCAGTATAATAATTTGCACTGACCCCTGTTCCTCATGGAGGTGACATCCATCATGAACACTTTGCGTCTGCTCAAACCTGCCCTTTTTCTGTTGTCCTCCAGCCTGTTACTCGCCTGCGGCGAACGTTCATCCAATGCGCCCGAGAAGCAGGCCGAGGCGCCCAGCCCGGCAAACGTCCAGGCGCAGGTAGTCGCCCGCGCCGGCGCGCCGTTTTTCGATGGCATGGGCGTGCATCAGCACTCCATCACTACCAGCGACCCCTGGGCACAGAAATATTTCAACCAGGGCCTGATCATCGATTTCGCCTTCAACCATGCCGAGTCCATCCGCTCTTTCAAGGCAGCACAGACTCTCGATGCCAACTGCGCCATGTGCTACTGGGGAGAGGCCCTGGCGTTGGGTCCGAACATCAATGTCACCAGCAATGGTAAAGCCATCATGTCGCCCCAGGCACAACTCGACGCCTACACCGCCATCCAGAAAGCGGTGTCACTGAAAGCTCAGGCCAGCGAGCCGGAGCGCGACTACATTGACGCACTGGCACAGCGTTACAACGGCGATCCGGCCTCCGCGCGCGAGCCACAGGATATGGCTTATGCCGACGCCATGCGCGAACTACATGTCAAATACCCTGACGATGATGACGCGGCGGCGCTGTTTGCCGAAGCCCTGATGACCACCATGCCGTGGGATTACTGGCTGGACCCGGAAAATCCCAGGCCCCATACCGTGGAAGTCATCACTGCGCTGGAAACCGTTTTGCACCGATCACCCGAGCATCCGCTGGCCTTGCACCTGTACATTCATGCAGTGGAAGCCTCTTCCACTCCGGAGCGCGCCGAGGCAGCTGCCGACCGGCTCGCCCATCTCGTCCCCGGCGCCGGTCACCTGGTGCACATGCCGGCACATCTTTACTGGCGCGTGGGACGTTACCACGACGCCTCGGAAGCCAATGTACGCGCGGCAGCGGTGGACGAAGCCTATATTGCCCAGTGCAATGCCCAGGGGTTTTACCCGGCGCTGTATTACCCGCATAACATTCATTTCCTGTGGGCGGCATCCAGCATGGAAGGGCGCAGCGAAGTAGCCATCGCGGCCGCGAGGAGAGTTGCGGCCAATGTGCGGCTGGAGGTAATCAAGGAATTTCCGATGGTAGAGTTCTTTCATACCATTCCTTTGCTGGCGCTGACCCAGTTCGGACGCTGGCAGGAAATCCTGCAGGAGCCACAGCCTGCACCGGAGCTGGAATACTCCAACGCCATCTGGCACTACGTCCGGGCCACGGCTTACGCGCGCCAGGGAAATCTCGCGGCGGCCAAAGAGGAATATGCCGCCCTGGTACCCTTGCGTGAATCCACCAAGGTGCAGTTTCTCGATACGGTGGCCTATCCCGCCAGCCAGCTGTTGTCGATCGCAGACGAACTGGTACAGGGTGAAATCGCGCTGGCGGAAAGTGACGCGACCGGGGCGGTTGTTCATTTTCAGAATGCGGTCGCCACGCAGGATGCCCTGCCTTATACCGAACCGCCTTTCTGGTACTACCCGACCCGTCAGTCCCTGGGCAAAGCCATGCTGCTGGCGGGAGACGCAGCCGGCGCTGAAGCAGTCTTCCGTCGCGATCTGGAAATATACAAGCACAACGGCTGGTCCATGTTTGGCCTGATCCAGAGCCTGAAGGCGCAGAACAAAACGGCGGAAGCAGACGAATTACAGCATCATTTCGATGCCGTATGGGCGCAGGCGGATGTCGAGTTGACGTCATCGCGTTTCTGAATCGCGTCAAAGAACGGACCGGCCATTATGTTGGCCTCTTTTACAGCAAAACGGCCCCCGAAGGGGCCGTTCAACTCGCTTGACTTGTAAAAACCTACATTTCGTAGGATAAGCGTATGTAACCAACAGTGCCGGGTAAATCATGCACCACCGGACTCATGTTGACCGCACCACAGGCATCACAAACTGCCGGATCAACATCGAAGACATTGTTGGCGCCCAGCGCGATGCTGAACCTGTTATCACCCAAGCCCAGGTTATAACGCAACTGTACATCGGTGAAAAGCTTGGAATCGAGCGTATTACCTGAAGGTTGCACCATGCTGTCCACGTAACGGAAAGTCACACCCGCCCCCCAGCTATTCAGCAACCAGTCCACTTTTGTCATCACGCACCATTCCGGGAATGCGCGCTGGAATGTTTCGTCGGTAATGGTTCCGGTCAGGTCGTTCACATTGGTCGAGCCATCGGGATTGGCGGTCAGCTCGGTGTAGTCATCCAGGTAGGTTGCATTGACCGAAAACATGAAGCTGCCGATACCGGAGGTCGGACCAAGATATTTCAGGCCGATATCCAGGCCCGAAGTTTCGATGCCGCCAATATTCTGTAACTGGTTATCCACCAGGTTGATGGCTCCGGCACTGCCACGCTCAACCGCATCGCAGAAAAACGGGTCCAGTGTTTCCACGCAGGCTGAGATGACGTCGCCAGGATCGCGGCCCTGAACCGCGTCATCAATTTCAATATCGAAACAGTCAACGCAGACGGCTTGAAATTGACCGGCGACCCGGCGGCCAACGATGCAGTAGACCTACCGGCTGGCAATCCAATTTCAGACATTTCGTACAAAATTTTTACGGCGATATATAATTCCGTGAAATTTGTGTTAAAAACACCAGACAAGTTGAATCACCATCGAGATGGCGGCGATCCAGCCCAGCTGAAATAAATGCGGGCATGGCCGGGTCCGTTGCTGGTAAGGGCATGCCATTCATCCCCATAACCGGAGTTTCCCATCTTGCGCCGCCATATGATCCGCCTCCTGCTGGTGCTCGCTGCAGCAACCGCCATCGCCAGTTTTTTCGTGTTCGACCTGCAGCGCTATCTGTCGCTGGCGGAACTGAAGTCGCAGCGGGATGCGCTGGCTTCGTATGCACAAATGCGTCCTCTCGTGACTATCGGAATTTATTTCATCGCCTACGTCGTCATGGCCGCATTTTCCCTGCCCGGCGCGGCCATCATGACCCTGGCCGGCGGCGCGGTATTCGGCCTGGCGCGCCGTGCATTTGCGCACCGCCCCCTATCCGGCGTTTCCCACGGACATGCAGGCGCAGATCACCGCATTGAATGCCGTTGCCGATGGCGTCGGGACCATCACGGAAACCATTTTCGAGAACCGCCTGATCCAGATCCACGAGCTCAACCGGATGGGTGCGAAGATCAGTCAGCAGGGCAACACCGCCATCATTACCGGGGTACCGTTCCTGAAGGGGGCGCCGGTGATGGCGTCGGACCTGCGCGCCTCCGCCTGCCTGGTGATTGCGGGTCTGGTGGCCCAGGGGGAGACCGTCGCTGGAGCTGCATCTATCACATTGACCGTGGCTACGAATGTATCGAGGAAAAGCCCAGCAGCTACGGCGCGTGCATTCGCCGGGTGGCGGGCTGACGCGGAGACCGGGACCATGGCGCAACATCTTTACGCTGGCAATCACCAAGGGCCGCATCATTGCGGAAGTGCTGCCCATGCTGGCCCGCGCCGGCATCTTCCCGGACGAGGATATCGCCACCAGCCGCAAGCTGGTGTTCGGCACGACGCGGTATTCCTGTCCGGCTGCTTCGTGTTGCGCGGCTCCGATGTGCCCACCTATGTGCAGTTCGGCGCCGCCGATCTGGGGATTGCGGCAAGGACACCTGCTGGAACACAGTGGCGCCGATTTCTATGAACCCGTG
>CAVPUV010000017.1:0-68645 GCA_963708905.1 uncultured Gammaproteobacteria bacterium
GTATGTGCCACTGGTAAAGCGCGGTCATTTGCCGCTGACGTGTTTGGACCGCAGCCACTTAATTGTGATATCGACATAAACTCCGTTGCATCTGTTCGTCTTCTGCGATGGCGCCACGCGGGATCGCGTGACTTTGAGCCGGGAAAAGGGTATGGATGGTCGTGCCGAGGAGACAGGCACAGCGCCAGCCCAGATGTGACCGTCAAAACTGACGCCATGCCCCAACCGTGCTTTCGCACAGCCAGTTCATGATCGCACCCGGACTGGTTAAATACCAGCCCCCATCGGCCCGTTGTGCCGATGAACCCCAGTGCCCGAATGTACCACTGCGCCCGTTGCCACGCCCAGGTGATTCTCTGTCGTCACTGCGACCGAGGTAACCTCTACTGTGCCGGTGGCTGCGCCGCACACGCACGAACCCTATCGCAGCGCCGAGCCGCCTGCCGCTACCGTTCAACCCGCCGTGGTCGGTTCAGCAACGCCGAGCGCCAGCGTCGCTTCCGGGCGCGCCAACGACAAAAAGTAACGCATCAGGGTTCCCCCTCGCTGGCCGACTTTGCTCTACTGTGTCGCACGCTGAACAGACAGCCCCTGCGCCGGGAACGCACCCGCCAGCGCAGCGCAACAGCCCTGCATTGCCATGTCTGCCAGCGTGAATGCGACCCCTTCTTGCGAGGTGACTTCCTGCGGCCAGCGCAACGGGGCAAGCCCGGCCGATGGGGGTGATGACCGCCACGGTCTGAAGGAGAAAACGATTGAGTATTGATCCCGAACGCGACGCGAAGATTCTTCGTTACCACTTGGTGGAACACTGGGGCGTGCATACCGTCGCTGCGCAGTTGGGTATCCATCACTCCACCGTTGATCGGGTGCTGTCCCAAGCCGGCATGCCCAAAGCGGAGCGTGCACGACGGGCCTCAATGATTGATCCCTATATCCCCTTCATACTGGAGACCCTGGCGCAATACCCCCGGCTCACTGCTGCTCGCCTGTATGCGATGGCCGTGGAACGTGGCTTCAGCGGCGGACCCAGCCACTTCCGGGCGCAGGTAGCCCAACTACGACCGCGCAAAGCAAGCGAGGCCTATCTGCGGCTGAGAACCTTGCCGGGAGAGCAGGCCCAGGTCGACTGGGGTCACTTTGGCTCCATTCAGATCGGCCGCGCCAAGCGACCGCTGATGGCCTTCGTGATGGTGCTGAGCTGGAGTCGTCAGATCTTCCTGCGCTTCTACCTCAATCAGCGCATGGAAAACTTCCTGCGCGGCCATAGGGCCGCCTTCGACGCCTGGGGTGCATTGCCTCGCGTGTTGCTCTATGACAACCTGAAATCGGCGGTGCTGGAACGGCGTGGGGATGCCATCCGCTTCCATCCCACCCTGCTGGCCCTGGCGGCGCACTACCGCTTTGAGCCCCGCCCGGTTGCGGTGGCCCGGGGCAACGAGAAAGGCCGGGTCGAACGGGCGATTCGCTATATCCGCGACAGCTTCTTTGCCGGTCGCCAGTGGGCCGATATGGCCGACCTCAATACCCAGGCCGATGCCTGGTGTAGCGGTCACAGTGCCAACCGGCCCTGTCCGGAAGACCCGGGCATGACCGTGCGTGCGGCTTTTGCGCAGGAGCAACCACAACTGCTGGCCTTGCCGGACAACCCGTTTGAGACCGATGAGCGGGTTGCGGTCAGTATCGGTAAAACCCCGTATGCGCGCTTCGACCTGAACGATTACTCTGTCCCCCATACCCAGGTGCGCCGCACGGTAACGGTGTTGGCCTCACTGACCGGGGTGCGGGTGCTCAATGGCAGCGAGGTCATTGCCGAGCACCCCAGAAGCTACGGCAAGGGTGAACAAATCGAGCATCCGGCACACCTCGCCGCGCTGGTGGATGCCAAGCGTGCAGCACGACATCACCGGGGACAGGACCGACTGGCGCACGCCGCCCCGTCCAGCCACGATCTGCTGCAACAGGCCGCCGTTCGTGGCAACCCGTTGTCGCGGGTCACCGCACAGCTAGTGCAACTGCTGGATGACTACGGTGCCGCTGAGCTGGAGTGCGCCATCCAGGAGGCACTGGCGAGCGGCGTGCCACATCCGAATGCTGTGCGCCAGGTCATTGAGCGCCGCCGCGAACAGCGCGATCTGCCACCGCCCCTGACGCTGACACTGCCCGCCAACGACCGGGCACGCAACATTGTGGTGCGGCCAGCCTCGCTGGCGCGTTACGACCAACTGCACGACACCCCCGATGACAACAGCTCAGCCTGAGCCGATCCTGCGCGATGCCCTCAAGCAACGGGTTGTCGCACTCAAACTATACGGCCTGCTGACCCACTGGCAGAGCCTGGCAGCGTCCGACCTGGTGTGGGTGCAGCAACTGCTTGACTGGGAAGAAGTCGAGCGCAAACGGCGCGGGCTGGAGCGGCGCCTCAGTGCCGCCCACATCGGCCGCTTCAAACCGCTCGCAGACTTCGACTGGGGCTGGCCGGCGCAGTGTGACCGGGCAGTGGTATCAGAGCTCATGACGCTGGGCTTTATCCAGCAGGCGGCCAACCTTATTCTGGTCGGACCTAACGGTATCGGCAAGTCAATGCTGGCACAGAACATCGCCCATCATGCCGTGATGCAGGGGCACAGTGCATTGTTCGTCAACGCCGCCCAGATGCTGGGGGATCTGGCCGCGCAGGACGGTGACAACGCCCTGCGACGCCGCTTGAAACACTATGCGCACCCGGACGTACTGGTCATTGACGAAGTCGGATACCTCTCTTATGGCAATCGGCACGCTGATCTGCTGTTTGACATCGTCAACCGCCGCTATGAACTCAAGTCGATCATCGTCACCACCAATCGCCCGTTTGCGGAATGGGGCGAAGTGTTTCCCAACGCTGCCTGTGTCGTTTCCATCGTCGACCGACTGGTGCATCACGCTGAAATCATGGTGCTTGAGGGCGAGTCCTATCGCATGAAGGAAGCGAAAGAGCGGGCCGCTAGAAAACGAACTGGCGCCAAACTACGACGCGCAACTCCGACACCAAAAAGTCCCCTGTGAGGGCACTATCCATGACCATGAAAATCACCCGGCTCACCACCTACTGGAGCGCCGATGAGGCCGACTCGGTTATCACCTTGCTGGATGAACTCAGCGACAAGCTGTGGGACACCTACGGCGATCAGATCATCGAACTGCGCCGCAACGCCAGAGCGAGCGTTGCATCCAATAGCGATCAGACAGAACTGCCGTTCGACGACGACATCGACTTCTGAGGAGCCGCAAAAAAAACAGTGCGGGTCATCAAGTGATCCAACTCCGTAGCGGGTGCAAAATCAGGCAGCGGCAAATAACCGCGCTTTTACTCCGGCGTTAACAGCACAGGGATGTGCCAACATTTTCAATGGCTGTAAGCCATTGAAAATGAGAGCCAAACAAAAATCACACTTTTTGTTTGGCGTGCTCTGATAATTCAAGGATGAATTATTCAAAGCTTCCTTAGTTAAATTTCCACTGCGTTGCCGATTCGTTGGTTTGACATCCAGCAACGGGTATAATCGCCGCCTGTTGATTTCCGCTGGCGAGAGATTCATGCGTTTATCCCGGAAAGTCCATTAGGAGGCGCGATGATCGCGAAGAGATTTGGATGCACAAGGAATTTTCTGAGGGAGCGCAATACCGGGCTGTATTGCCGACTGAAGAAAATTCCTTGTGGATTCAAAGATCGAGCGAGGGCGTGTCTGCTAATGGACTTTCCGGGATTATATTTCCTGACTCCCCTGTTGCTTCTGACAACGGGTGTGTTGTTGGCGAATGGCGATCCAGCAGCAGGTGAAGCCAAGTCTTATACCTGCACCGGTTGTCATGGCATACCCGGCTATAACAATGCCTATCCAAACTACAAGGTGCCCAAGGTTGGCGGCCAGAATTATGAGTACCTGATCTCGGCGCTGAAGTCGTACCGGGACGGACAAAGAAAGCACTCCACCATGCAATTGCAGGCCAGCAGCCTGTCGGACCAGGATATTATGGATGTTTCGGCTTATTTTGCCGGCCGCGGCAAGGATCAGTAACAACGACATGTATACGTCAAACATGAAGATTTTGTTGCTCTTTATCGTGCCACTGATGGCCCTGCCCGCAACAGTATCTGCCAGGGGAAATGCCACAGTGGGGGCAGAAAAAGCGGCGACCTGTGCGGCGTGCCATGGCAAAGATGGTCACAGCGTGGATCCGAACTACCCGGACCTGGCTGGCCAGCACCAAAGTTACCTGATCAAGGCACTAAGCGATTATCGTGCTGGCAGGAGAACCAATGCGATCATGACCGGCTTTGCAGCACAACTCAGCAATCAGGAAATAGAGGATCTGGCGGCCTGGTTCTCCAGCCAGCACGGCCTGCAGGATCTGTCCGTCCAGTAATAATATTCAACATCCTCTCTGGACGCCCCGCATCCGGTCAAACCGCCGAACGGCCCGTTGTACCGGGCGTATAGTAGGGATTTCTGCCCTTACGGTGATCCGTCGCATCAATTACCGCGGTAATTTCCGGGATATTCCGTGTCAGCGTTTTTTCAATGCCCTGTTTGAGCGTGACATCCGCCATGCCGCATCCGTGGCAACCCCCGCCGAATTGCAAAACTACTTCCATTTTCCGGGTAATCTCAACCAAAGAAACCCGCCCGCCATGTGACGCCAGTGACGGGTTTATTTCCGATTCCAACAGCCATTCTATGCGCCGTTCTATGGGTGCATCTCCAGGCGGCTCGGAGCCCTTGATACCCGGCGCACGAATGGTCAACTGCCCGCCTGTCGCGTTCTCTTCGAAATCGATCTGTGCCTGCTCCAACCAGTCTTCGCTGGTCAAGGCAACGTAGAGATTGAATGCCGGATAGGAGATGACCCGGTCATCAACCTGGTGCTGCCCTTGTGGGCAGAACTGGAGATCACAACTGGCGTTGGGGGTTCCTGGCTGATTCACCGAAATACGCAATCCCAAGCCACTTTCGTCCTGTTGGGCGATCAGTCGCTGGAAATAATTCTGCGCAGTGGAAGTAATCTCGATCATGGGCCATCCTGTATTTGATGCTGCATAAAAGATGCTGCATAGAATACGCGTTTATCTGGATGTGCCGACAGCTTTTTTCAAGACCTTGGCGAGGTAAGGCAAAGAGTGATCCAAGCGCCAAGCGATGGCTGAATGACTACCATCAAATTCCTGGTAGTGAAAATCGATCTTTAATTGTCGCAGCTTGTCAGTCAATGCACGGCTTCCGAACTGTATGTGATATTGGTCGTAACTTCCTACGTCAATGTACAGACCATGCAGTTTTTTCAATGCACCGGCTTTTTCGACAACCTGGTTGAGTGGGTCAAAAGCCAGCCAACATTGCCAACGCTCCGGGTCCAGCGTGCAGGTGCGCAGATCAAAAGGCAGCCGGATATGGCGGGGATTCTCCAGGTCCGGATCATAACTGGCAGCCATCGCCAGGATCATAAGCGTGGTGAAGTCCCGTGCAGAAGGTTTGTTCTTTTTCCAGAATGCCCGCACGAACGCCAGCGCATCGCCTGCATAGTCTGCCAGCACCGCGCAAGTTTCAGCGAACGCGGGGCGATAGACCAGTTCGAAACCAACATCACCGGCATGACTGGCCGCTGCCCCCCAGGTGTCACTGAATTGCATGGCCAGATAAAGTGCACCAAAACCCCCGGATGATTTACCGAACAGACCGCGTCCATGGCATTGATGGAGAACGTTGACGTGCGCGGAAACGAAGGGCACCAATTCTTTCACCAGGTAATCGGCATAGTGCCCTAACGCTGCGGAGTTAACATACTGATTACCGCCCAGTGAGGTATAACAATCCGGCAGCACCACCACCACTGCGGGCATCAGGCCCTGTCCGATGAGCCGATCCAGGCGGTCGGGCAGATTTTCTCCTTGATTACGCCAATTGAGATGTCCAGGACCGGAATTGGTAAATGCCGCCAGATCCCACAGGGCGATGTAGGGATCAGCGTTTTCGCTATAGCCCGGCGGCAAGTAAACATGTACCGCGCGGTCCGTGGGGTCGTTCCAAGGATTGTTTTGCAAGACCAGCGACCGGTGATCCAGGCGGATGACTGTGCCTTTGCGCCAGTCGCCGTGCTCCCGCAATAAAGTCATCAGCCGCGCCCGGCACGTTTCAGTGCAGCGCTGATATGGGCAAGGATGGGTTCACGCAAATCGTCCAGTTCCAGGGCATGATCTATGGTGGCGCGAACATATCCTTCCCGGCTGCCGCAATCGAAACGCACCCCTTCGAACGGTAATGCAAGTACGGTCTCGGACTGCAGCAATGCAGCAATCCCGTCAGTGAGCTGGATTTCACCCCCAACGCCTGCTTTGACGTTACGCAAACAGTCAAAGATCCGGGGTGACAGCACATACCGGCCGACCACGCCAAGGTTGGACGGTGCGTCTTTAAAATCCGGCTTTTCCACGATGGTATGGATCGCGCGCAAACCGTCGACATTTTCCGTGACGCCCACGACTCCATAGCTGCGGGTCAGTTCGGGCGGTATTTCTTCAACGCCCAACACACTGGCACCGGTGCGGTTGTACAGGTCAATCATTTGTGCGATGGCACCAGGGCCATGGCTCAGCACCAGATCATCGGCCAGGATGATGGCAAAAGGCTCATCGCCCACTACGGATTCGGCACACAGGATGGCATGGCCCAGTCCCAGAGCTTCTGCCTGAGTCACATACACCAGGTTGACATGATCAGGCACAATTTCGCATACCCGCGAGAGCAGTTCGGTCTTTCCTGATTGCGCCAGGCGGGTCTGCAATTCAAATGCAGTGTCGAAGTGGTCGGAAATCGAATGCTTGTTGCGGCTGGTAATAAAGATCAGGGTGTCAATACCTGCTTTCAGCGCCTCCTCCACGGCATACTGGATCAGCGGTTTGTCCACCACCGGCAGCATTTCTTTCGGAATTGACTTGGTCGCCGGCAGGAAGCGGGTTCCAAGTCCGGCGACGGGGAAGACAGCTTTGCGGACTGGTTTCACGGTACTGGTTTCCGGTCAACCGGACCGGTGCAAGGAAATGATGTTGGGATTTTCCTGCGCGGTGTTAACGGAAGTCTTGCCCAACTCCGGTACCAGTTTCAATAGAATGTGCTGAATCTTCTTGGTGTCGTAG
Source organism: uncultured Gammaproteobacteria bacterium (assembly GCA_963708905.1). GTDB lineage: Bacteria > Pseudomonadota > Gammaproteobacteria > Xanthomonadales > SZUA-36 > SHZL01. The sequence goes on from CAVPUV010000017.1 coordinate 7,172, forward strand.
CGTTTGACCGCCAGTTCAGCTTCACGCAAATCCGCGCCCAGGTTTTCCCAATTGTGTTCCCGCGGTTGCGCCAGAAATATTTTTTCATGCTTGGTCTGTTCATACGGTTCAAGTTCATGGAACAGTTCTTCAAACAATTTTTCGCCTGGACGCAGGCCAATATAAACAATCTGGATATCCCGCCCGGGAACTTTGCCGGAAAGGCGGATCAGTTGCTCGGCGAGATAGGTGATCTTGACCGGTTCACCCATGTCCAGCACGTAGATTTCCCCACCACTGCCCAGCACGGCAGCCTGCATGATCAACTGGCTGGCTTCAGCAATGGTCATGAAATAACGGGAAATTTCCGGGTGAGTTACGGTGACCGGACCGCCGCGTGCGATCTGTTCCTTGAACAATGGCACCACACTGCCATTTGAATTCAACACATTACCGAAGCGCACGGTAATGTAGCGCGTGCGTGAGCGGGCATTCATGTTCTGGCAATACATTTCGGCCACGCGCTTGGTAGCCCCCATGATATTGGCCGGATTGACTGCCTTGTCGGTGGAAATCAATACAAACGTACCCACACCATGTCGTTCGGCTGCTTCAGCCAGGCGCATCGTGCCCAGCACATTGTTACGAAACGCCTCTCGCACCTGGGTCTGCAGAATGGGCAAATGCTTGTAGGCGGCTGCATGGAAGATCATGTCGGGTTTGTATTCACCCACCACCTTTTCCACCGTGGCGGAATCACAGATATCACCCAAGACGCTGCAAAACACAAGATCCTCAAATTCACTGCGCAGCTCGTGATCAATGCGGTACAAGGCATATTCGCCATTGTCAACCACGATCAGTTCCACCGGGTTGAGGCGGGCAATCTGGCGGCACAATTCAGAACCAATGGAGCCCCCACCGCCGGTAATCATCACCCGCTTTCCCACCAGGCCCTCACGGATGGAGTCCCACTCCAGCGATACGGGTTCACGCCCCAACAAGTCGTCGATGACGACCCGCTTCAGGTCATCGATGCGAGTGGCCTTGCTACCCAGGTCGTTGAGCGTCGGCAGGGTACGGAACTCTATCCCGCTGTGCTCACATACTTCGACGACATGTTGCATTTGCTGGTTGGTAGCGGATGGCATTGCAATGATCGCCAAATCAGCGTGGACCTCGCGCGATATCCGCGCCAGCTTTTCGATCGAGCCCAGCACCGGAACCCCATGCACCTGTGCACCGCGCAGACGGCGGTCATCATCCAGAAAGCCGATAACATCAAAGCCCCCACGGTGCCGCAACTCGCGTTCCAACAATGCACCTGAGCGGCCGGCACCCAGGACCAGAACCCGTTTGAGCCCACTGTCCGGCTGGCGTGCTGGCAACCTGGAGTCTTTCCAGAATCGATACCACATGCGCGGCAAACCCAGCGTCAGAAACAAACTGACCGGATAGATCAGCATCGCCCCCAGCATCTGGCGGATCTCCGACGGAAAAAACAGGACCAGCGTAATGCTGACCAGGACGGTACCGTACAGAGCGGCGCGCGCAATATTCCACAGATCGGGAAAACTGGCAAATCGCCACAGACCTTTGTACAAGCCGGTCGACCACAATACCAGACCCTGGATGAAAAGAATCAGTGAAATTTCACCCCAACGGGGCAGCGACTCGATGATGCCGGGGAATGCGGCATGGCGAATGATAAAACCGGCAGCGAGCCAGGAAACAACCACCATTACGAGGTCATGACCGATAACAGCCGCCCGCGGATGCCGCAGAATGCGCATTACGTCCATTATTTCATCCCGCTTAAGCGAGCACTCCAATTTTTTGTATCGCCAGCGACCAACTCAACCCGAGTGCCAGGGTTATGGCTGAAGCCACCACCGTGGCTGACACCGGATAATTGACTGCAACTGCAATTGCCGGCGCCACCAGTAACAGGTTGATCAACTGATAGAGCAACAGGACCCTGCCATGTGACCAACCACTGACTATCAATCGCTGGTATAGATGTTGTTTGTGGGGATTATACCACTGCTCACCCTTCAATACCCTGTTGATAAGGGTCAGAGTGCTATCACACATGAATACCAGCATCACCATCCATGCGACCGGCACTGCGAGGCTGCCATTGAACACTCCGTAGATCAGTAATGCGGCAAAGGCGAAACCGAGAGAACCGCTGGCGACATCGCCCATAAAAACGCGTGCACTTCCCAGGTTCCAGGGCAGAAACCCGACGCATGCACCTGCCAGCAATGACGAAATCAGCGCCGCTTCCACGTCGCCTGCAGCGTAATAAAGCCAGGCCATCATTACCCCTGCAAAAACGCCTTGAAACCCTGCCATGCCGTTGCTGCCATCCATGAAATTGTACAGATTGGTCATCCACAGCAGATAGATTCCCGCTGCCAATAACGACAACAGTCCCGCAGTGGAACCGTGGTCGCGGAAACACCATAGCAGGTAGAAGCTGACCGTAAGCTGAACGGTAAAGCGCAGACTTGCGGATAAGGAAACACGATCATCCCGCCAGCCAACCAGGCTGAGCACCACGAATCCGGGCAGCAAGCAGTGCGACCAATAGATCATCACCGCTGACTCGCGGGACAGCAACAAAGTTACAATAACCAGTGCGGCGACGATTCCAGCTCCACCCCCTCGAGGCGTAGGCACAGTGTGACTGTGGCGTTCATATGGAATGTCCAGCATGCCCCGTCGACGTGCATACCAGGTAAAAACTCCGGTGAGCGAGCTCGCCAGGACCACAGTGATCAGTAACTGCACAAATGGATGAGTCGGCATCTTGACACGCGTTATTCGCCGAGAACTCCCTGGATGGTTCGGGTTGTATCCCAGTTTCGGCAGCTTGGGCACTGCCAGTGATGGGTTTGTCCACTAAAGCCGCAGTGCGAACAACGATAGCCAGGCTGCCGCGCCATAAGGCGTGAGGTAACCGCCTTGAGAATGTCATCGCTGGTTTCCGCAGGTAAATGGCCATCGGCCCGAAACCCGACGAGGCGATCAAGACCCCGCACGGAAGGTTTTTTGTGCAGCGCTTCGACCAGAAAAGCGCCCGCCGCCTCTGGCCCCTGCTCTCGACTGATGAACTCGGTCATCGTGAGTACCAGGGATACGCCCTGGTAGTGTTGGGACCATTCCTGTAACTTGGCACGCGCCCGCGAAGGAGTCCCGGCCTTGTCTGCCGTTGCGATATAGTCTTCCAGCAGGTCTGGTAAATAATCGATATCCAGTTCAGCAATTTCCTCGTACGCAGCCAGCGCCGGTTCAAGCCTGTTCTCGGCCAAATTCATTCTGGCGAGGATAAACTGCGCCCTGATGCATTGTGGATCGTGGCGCCGGGCTTGCCGCAACTGTTTACGCGCCAGCGGCAGATCATTGTCCATCAAGGCCTGTTCCGCCAGTTCACAACAGAACTGTGCCATCGTACCCCCGAGGTAAACATCTTCCACCTTTTCAAGACGTTCAGCCTGAGCCAATGCCTTGCCCCAGTCCTTTTCCTGTTGATAAATGTCCAGCAAACTACGCAGTGCAGAGGTTGATGACGCATCACTCTCTACCAATTCAGAGAACAGGCGTTCCGCCCGATCAAGCAATCCGGCGCGCATATAATCTTCACCAAGCTCCAACAAAGCCTGGGTGCGTTGCTCTGGCTCCAGACCGGATTTGGCAATGATGTTCTGGTGAAATCGGATGGCCCGATCAATTTCGCCGCGGCGGCGAAAAAGATTGCCGAGCGCCATGTGTGTTTCTACAGTTTCCTGGGTTACATCCGCCAGATCGAGAAATACCTGAATGGCCTTGTCAGGCTGCTCTGTCAGAAGGTAATTGAGTCCCTGAAAATACTGGTCACTGAACAGTTTGTTTCTTTTTCTGACAGCCCGGCGGCCGTAGTTCCTGGCCACCCACCAACCAAAGTAGCCGGTGACAGGCAGCAACAGGTACGGCAGATATTCAATCATATGGACTGCCCGTCAACCCGCTACTGCTGGTCTTCGATCGCCGCGCTTTGCGTAAATGCATGCGCAGCGGCAGGATACTGAAGAGCCAGGCCAGCATCAGACCCAGCAACAGGCCAACCGCAAGTGCGACAAGCAACAACAATCCCAATGGCCAGTGCAGTTGGATCCAAAGCAGGTCAACGACAACTACTTCATGATTCAGCGTACCGATGAGCAGGCCCAGCGCAATGGCCAGGAGCAAGACAATGATAAAACCTGTGCGGTACAAACCCTGCTCCCAACCCTGCCCTGCGGAATCCCTGTTTACCTGCTCTGTGATACGAAAGCAAGTATTAACCCCAGCACGACGTGCTGCAATTATTGATTTATCGTTGTTGAATCAGTTGGTAGCTTTCCAAACTTAAGGAAACTCTGATCAATTCAGGGTTGTCGTGGCACACGGATGTGCCACCATTTTCAATGAGTGCATCTCATTGAAAATGAAGCCAAACAAAAATCACATTTTTTGTTTGGCGTGCTCTGATAATTCATGGATGAATTATTCAGAGCATTCTTATTCAGATGGTATGGAGTCCGAAAAGTCGACTCTTTCACGCAGTGACTTGCCGGGTTTGAAATGGGGGACATGCTTGCCCGGTAAGGCCACAGAGTCCCCGGTTTTCGGATTTCTCCCCATGCGGGGTGCACGGAAGTGCAACGAGAAGCTGCCGAAACCACGAATTTCTATACGATCGCCATCTGCCAGGGCCCCACTCATGTGCTCGAGTATTGATTTGACCGCCAACTCTATGTCCAGGTGGGCCAGGTGTTTTTGATTCTCAGCCAAGAGGTCGATCAGTTCCGATTTTGTCATTTGCGTCTCGCTTTATCCCTGACGGACTGGTTTTACATACATTAAAACGGGAACCGGCAAAATGTCCGCCGGTTCCCGCATTATTGGTTAGCCTTCCTGCTCCAACTGTTCCTTCAACAGATCACCCAATGAGGTGGTGCCACTGGCGGCATTGCTCTGTTGGTATTCTTCCAGTGCTTCGGCCAATTCAGCGTCGTCTTTGGCGCGAATGGACAAGCTGAGCGTGCGGTTTTTGCGATCGATGCTGATGAACTTTGCCTCGATCTCGTCACCCACAGAAAGCTCTTTGGTGGCATCTTCAACCCGCTCTTTACGAATATCAGACGAGCGCAGATAACCTTCAACGCCCTCCGCCAGAGAGATCACTGCTCCACGCGGATCAACTTCCTTGACGGTACCCTTGACCAGGCTGCCACGCGGATTCTCAGCCATCCAGGTGGCGAAAGGGTCCTGGTCGAGTTGCTTGATGCCAAGCGATATTCTTTCACGCTCAGGATCAACCGCCAACACAACCGCCTCGACTTCCTCACCCTTACGGTAGTTGCGCACTGCATCCTCACCGGTGTCGTGCCAGGATATGTCGGACAGGTGAACCAGGCCGTCGATCCCGCCCTCCAGGCCGATGAAAATGCCGAAATCCGTAATTGACTTGATGGCACCACTTACCTTGTCGCCTTTATTGTAGATGGCTGCGAAAGACTCCCATGGGTTGGGCAGGCACTGCTTCATCCCCAATGATATGCGACGGCGCTCTTCGTCGATATCCAACACCATGACCTCCACTTCCTGACTGGTGTGAACGACCTTGGCCGGATTGACGTTCTTGTTGGTCCAGTCCATCTCGGAAACGTGTACCAGACCTTCCACGCCATCTTCAATCTCAACAAAACATCCGTAATCCGTGATATTTGAAATGGAGCCAAACAGGCGGGTACCCACCGGATAGCGCCGCGCCAAGTCACTCCACGGATCCTCGCCAAGTTGTTTCAGACCAAGGGAAACCCGATTACGCTCCCGGTCAAAGCGCAACACACGCACATCCAGTTCATCGGCTACATTAACGATCTCACTGGGGTGACGGACGCGCTTCCATGCCATGTCGGTAATATGCAACAGACCGTCGATGCCGCCGAGGTCGATGAATGCACCATAATCAGTCAGATTCTTGACCACGCCTTTCACGATAGCGCCTTCTTCGAGGCGATCAAGCAGGACTTCGCGTTCGGCGCTGAATTCCTTTTCCACCACAGCGCGACGGGAAACAACGATATTGTTGCGTTTGCGGTCAAGCTTGATGATCTTGAACTCAAGGTCCTTGCCTTCGAGGTAGGTTGGGTCACGCACCGGGCGGACGTCGACCAATGAACCCGGCAGGAACGCGCGAATATCCTCAATATCAACGGTGAAGCCGCCCTTGACCTTGCCGCTGATTTTACCTTCGATCGTCTCCTCCCCTTCGAACGCACCTTCCAACCTGTCCCACACCATGGATCGTTTGGCCTTGTCACGGGAAAGGCGGGTTTCACCAAAACCGTCTTCGATGGCATCGAGCGCCACCTGAACTTCGTCACCCACAGCGACTTCCAATTCACCCTTCAGGTTTTTGAATTGAATAATCGGCACTATACCTTCAGATTTCAGGCCGGCATTGACGACGACGACATCGTCGCGAATTTCCATGACGATACCCGTAACGATAGCGCCCGGTCTCAAATCATGAGTAGCCAGGCTCTGTTCAAATAATTCTGCAAAACTTTCAGTCATGTTGATGTTTACTCTCAGGTGAACTGCCATGCGAGCAGTCACCCACCCAGGTTGGAGGATGCTTTGGACACCCGACTATAAAAACCACTCAAGGAGTGGCGCTCATTTAATTCTATATAATTCAATGGAGTACTTGATGTTTTTCAAGTAAAACCAAAATTCTCTGCAGCACCTCATCGATGCTTAAATCCGTGGAATCAATAGTATACGCGTCTTTAGCCGGCTTTAACGGCGCAATAGCCCTCGTGCGATCTCTATTGTCGCGTTTTTCAATGTCCCGGAAAAGGCGCGAGAGAGTAACATTTTCTCCTTTTTCTTTCAACTGCTTATAACGCCTGTTCGCCCTTTCCTGCACACTCGCAGTGAGGAAAATTTTCAATTCAGCATCGGGAAAAATCACCGTGCCCATGTCCCGTCCGTCTGCCACCAGGCCAGGCGCCCGGCGGAAAGCCCGCTGACCCTCGATCAGCGCCAGCCGTACGGATGAGATAGCTGCCACGCAGGAAGCAAAAGTTCCAACGGCTTCGCTGCGCAGTCGTTCGTTTATCTGCTCGCCGTTTAACAGTGTGATGACCTCGTCTCCGCCAATGACAAAAGTCACGTCAAGATCGCGGGCCAGCGCGCCCAGGGATTCTTCGTCCGTTGCCGCAATACCCCGCTCCATGGCCGCCGCGGCGACCAGCCGATAAAGCGCCCCACTGTCGAGAAAATGCCAGCCAAGATGCGTGGCCAGGCGCACAGACACGGTGCCTTTACCGGAACCGCCAGGCCCATCGACAGTGATTACCGGCGCCATGTCAGCGGTCATCAGCATGCGCCGCTGGCGTCATTACAGACTGCACCCGAAGGTTGCCGCCCACTGCCAACAAATGGTGCGGAAAAGACGGGTACGACGTATTGACATGAGTGGCGCCGTGCACCGCCAGGGGAGATCTCGCCACTTGCCCCAAAATACAAAAACTCATTGCACAACGATGATCCCCGGCACCGTCAACTTTACCGCCCTGCACCAGTCCGCCTGCAATATCGATGCCGTCATCGAGTTCTTTGGCCTGCACGCCCAAGGATTTCAGTCCCTGCGCCATCACCGCCAAACGGTCACTCTCTTTAACCCTTAACTCGGCGGCGCCGCGTATGCGCGTAGTACCCGATGACACCGCCGCAAGAACCATGACGGCCGGCAGTTCGTCGATCAAAGACGGCACCCAGCTCTCGGGGATGTCAATGCCACGTATGCCAGGGGTGTAACGAACGCGGATATTCGCTACAGGTTCTTCGCCGAACATGCGTCGTTCGTGGATACCGACGTCCGCTCCCATTGCTTGCATGACGCGTATGATCCCGTCACGGGTTGCATTAATCCCAACATCGCGTAACAACAAATCCGAACCCGGGACCATGGCCGCCGCCACAAGAAAAAAAGCTGCAGACGACACATCTGCCGGTACCTGAACATGTGCGGCGGTCAAACGGCTGCCGCCATGAACGCAGCAGGGCGGCTGCAGCGGCACCCCGAACAGTGGCAACATTCTTTCCGTATGGTCGCGGCTTTTTTGCGGCTCTGTAACGCAGGTCGATCCTGCGGCGAACAGACCGGACAGCAACAGACAGGATTTGATTTGTGCGCTGGCCACCGGCAGGTGATAGTCAATCCCCTGCAACGCGGGATTCCCTCTTATGCGTAAAGGTGCGGTGCCGGCAGCGGTGGTTTCGATGGTTGCTCCCATGCGTGACAATGGCTCTACTATCCGCCGCATCGGTCGCCGGCGCAGCGAGTCATCGCCGGTCAATTCCGAATTGAATCCCTGTGCGGCCAACACACCGGCAAGCAAACGCATGGCCGTACCGGAGTTGCCCATGTCGAGAATCTGGCCAGGTGCTTTGAGTCCTCTATCGCCGGTTCCCCGCACCCGGGTGATGGCGCCATCGGTGCAAATGTCAGCGCCCAACTGGCGGCAGGCATCGGCAGTGGCCTTCACATCTTCAGCTTCGAGCAAACCGTCTACCACCGATTCCCCGCGGGCCAGACTGGCCAATATCAGCGCCCGGTGCGAGATGGATTTATCGCCTGGCGGAACGAGCTCACCCTGTAATGGAGTCGTCAGCGGTGCGGTGATCAGGATCAAAATACCACCCTTTTCACGACGCTCTGGCCGGATCATTAACCCGCATATTGCACCAGTATCCCGGATGATGGCGCAGGACAGGTGCGGCTGGACGCCGCGCTGGACTGAGACCCATAGCCATAAGCTATGGGTCGAGGGAAGCGCAAGTCCAGACGTGCCTGGACAAGCCAGGGCCGGGATAGGACTCGGGTCAGGGACCACTTACGCCTGGACCCGAGACCGGCTGGTGCAATATGCGGGTTGAACCGGCGCCGCAGGTTGATGGGCATCGCGCAGGGCACTCAGAGGTTCCCGGGCTTGCTTTTTTGCGTAATGTCTTCTTCCGGCAGCAAGGCGCGCGGATAGGAGCCCAGAATGCGGAAAAGCTTGGCAGTGCGCTTGAGTTCCTGCATTGCTGCGGCTACGGGCGGTTCTTCTGCATGACCCTCGATATCGACAAAAAACAGGTATTCCCATTTGCCCAGACTGGAAGGGCGCGATTCAATTCGCGTCATGTTGATGCCGTGCGTCTCGAACGGCTGCAGCAAGCGGTACAGCAATCCAGGACCCTCGTGACCAGCCAACAACAGCGTGGTCTTGTCCTCCCCGGATGGTGCAAACAGGTGCCGGCCGATGACCAGGAAACGAGTGGTGTTATCCGCCCTGTCCTCAATATTCGCAAACAACACGGGCAAGTCATAGATTTCTGCGGCAGAGCGGCCAGCAATTGCCGCCGCTTCCGGTGCATTGCGCACACGCCGGGCGGCTTCGGAATTGCTGCTCACTGCAATCAATTCAGCATGCGGCAGATGTCCCCGGATCCAGACCTTACACTGTGACAATGATTGTTCATGGGAGTAGACGCGTTCAATGTGGTTGAGACTGCGTGCGTGGGTCAGGAGATTTTGATGCACGCGTAATTCTATCTCGCCACAGATTTTCAAGTCAGAAACCAGGAACATGTCCAGGGTGTGACTGACGATGCCCTGAGAGGAATTTTCCACCGGCACCACGCCGAAATCGGCTTCCGCGCTTTGTACTTGCTCGAACACGCTGTCAATAGCACCGTGACTCAAGGCATGGACGGAATGGCCAAAATGGCGGTGCACTGCCTGCTGGGTGAAAGTGCCTTCCGGCCCCAGGTAAGCGACTTTGAGCGACTCTTGCTGGGCCAGGCAGGCGGACATGATTTCCCTGAACAACCGCACCATTTCAGCATCGCTGAGCGGACCCTTATTAAGCCGGATGATCCTGCGCAAGACTTCCGCTTCCCGCTCTGGACGGTAATAGTCCACAGCATTGGGAAATTTTCCTTTGCTCTGACCGACCCGGAACGCCAGCTTCGCCCGCTGGCTGATCAATTCCTGGATCTGCTCATCCAGGCGATCGATCTGGTCCCTGGTGTTGCTCAGTTGCGTTGAATTCTCATCTTTTTTCTTTGGCGGCATGGCTGTTTACACACGTTTTTTCGGGCGAAGCATTGTAACTGTATCGTGCCTGCCGCGCCCAGCTGTCAAGTGAATTATCAGGGCTTTGGCTCAGACGCAAGCCTGCAATCCGGCTGGCTTCCAATTTCCACGCTGATATCACTCGCCTCGGCGCCGGCAAGCCTGGCCTTATTTGCGTGTAGTCGGAAGGCAAGCACCCATGGCGGCTCGGCGCCATCGCCCGGTTGCGCAGGCAGCAGCGAGTAGATCCTGTCCAGGTCGATATCCCCGGCTTGTAAGGACAGGTGCAATGCAGTCTTTCCAGTCAGCAACAGGCATCCGTCGCCGCCAATTGACTGGCCGGCGATCTTTATACCCACATTGCGCAGATCCAAACGATCGGGCAAGACGGAAAAATCAATCTCAAGGTTGGAAGGTTCGGGCAGGCCCTGTTGATGGTATTGCGCGCGCAGGAAACCGGATGGCGGCGTATTGAATGCCAGTTGCAGTTGCAAGGCCGCCGACTGCGAGGTTTGCTCCCAGGCCATATGCCCTGTCAATCGCGATCCCTGCTGATCCCATTTCCACTCGCCTGTGAGCCCTGCTACCAGCGATTCTTCCCACTTGAGCGTCAAGCCTAGGATACGAAGCTCTGTTGAAAAGCTCCCTTCTGCCATGGTCAGCCCGCCGTGCAAGTTCAATCGTGCTGATTCTCCCTGCCCGCTGATCAATCCGGCGTCAATGTCGAAATTGGCTTCCTTGCCTGGCTGGAAACCCCTGAGCTGCAGTTGCCTGATCAGAATGCTGTCCTCCTTTGTCAGGCGAACGGCAAAATCACTGATTTCAAGTGCCGCGACCTGCGGTAGCGGAATCTCCTGTGTGCTGGCTTCTTTTGCTTCCACAGCCTCATCTGGTGCGCGGCTGAAGTCCACAAATCCACCGTGTAAGCCAATAGACGTAATCCGTACTTCGCGGTGAAAAAATGGAAGGAGTTCGATGACTGCCGAATATTCCTGACTCGAGGCAAGTACGCCCAAATTTCCCGGCTGACCGATGGCAAGACCGCTACCGGCAATTTTCAAGCGGGGAAAGAGTTTGAGGTGATAGTCGCCTTCAAGCCGCACCGGCAAGCCCAGGCTTCTGGTCAATTCCCTTTGTAACATCTGGCGGCCGCCGGATGATTCCAGCCATGAATCAGCGACCACGCCTGATAGCAGCGCCAGCACAAGGATCAGCAGCGGAAGAATCCAGGCGAGTCGATGCAATGACACGTTCAAAATCATGCTCCGCTTGACTGGCCGTTACGAGCCGGGGGAGCTAAACTTCCCGCAGCCGGCAGAACACAGGGTGTACGATGTCGATGATTGATATTTGCGCATATCACCAGATGAACCATGCTGATGCCCAGCAGGCCGCAAATGACCTTGCCAGCGATTTGGCAAAAAAGTTCGACATCGATTACGGCTGGGATGAAAATGTGATTCACTTCGAGCGACCGGGCGTCAACGGCAGCATTACAGTTGGCGAACGTGAAATCCATGTTGCTGCACAACTGGGCTTTCTGCTGGCGATGCTTAAAATCCGCATCGAAGAAGAAATCAGAAAGTATTTGCAAAGCCATTTCGGCTGCACTTTCAAGGACTGACAAATGGAGTTTCATGACCGCTGAACAATCGGTTCATCGCCTGCCACTCGCGTTCGTAGATTGACTCAACAAACAGCTCCGCGTCGCCGAGTTGTCGAAACGAACGCAAACCGTTTTCCAGGAAAGCCTGCAACAGACCAAACCCCGCTGCTCTGGCCGGGCCACGTAGCGCACGGAGCAACTGGACCAGGAGCGGCATTTTAACCAGATGCTCCAGTTCATGTCCCAGGTTCCGGATCAGCAGGATCTGCTTTTCCCTTTCTGGCCGGCGCCCACATTGACGGTAGGTAGCTGCGTAAACCGGCGTATCCAGCCCCGTCACACCCCGGCCCTGCAACAGACCGGCCATCTCCATGTCGAACTCAAGACTGATCGCCTGTAGTCGGAACGCTTCGGCCAAGGCATGCAGTGCCTTCTTTGGCAGCATGCGGCTCATCAACGGCTCCACCCGGGCGACTTCCTGGTCCCGTTCGCGAAAATTCATTCCACCATAAAGCTCTTCAAGGAAAAACCGGCAAGCGGGTGCAGCGCTTTCATGTCCCAGGAAATCCTCATACGTGTGAGTCAAGCGATCGCGCTGCCAATTTTGCAGCATTTCGAACTCTGCCAGGGCAAACCCTGGTGAGCTGATTGCGCAGGCCAATTCATGGTTCCGCACCAGTTGCCGGCGAAAGGTACTGGCGCTTTCTCCGGCCATGGTGATGAATCCTGCCCTTCCCAACTCTCCTTCAACACCCTACCAGTGAATACCACGCATCAGGCTGGCAAAAGCCAGTTGTTCACTTGATGCCTCGAGCTGTGAATCCTTGGCGGCCGCTGAATCCGGAAACATGCGGAACGCGCTGTTGAGGATGATCTCCGCAACCTTGGGCGCGACCGCATGCAACACCTGGGCAAAGATGCCCAGCCGGGTCGCTATACGTTGCGGTTTGTAAATGACAGCTTGTTTCACCATATCGGCGGCTTCCTCTGGAGATATGGTTGGCACATGGTCATAAATGCGGGTGGGCGCGATCATGGGCGTACGCACCAGGGGCATATTGATGGTGGTGAAACTAACCCCGGCATCGCTGAACTCCGCAGCCGCACAGCGTGAAAATGCATCCAGCGCCGCTTTCGATGACACATAGGCGGAAAATCTCGGCGCGTTACTGAGTACGCCGATGGAGGAAATATTGATGATATGACCCTTGTGCTTCTTCTCCATTTTGGGCAATACGCCCATGATCATCCTGAGGCTGGCAAAGTAGTTGAGTTGCATGCAACGCTCGTAATCGTGGAAACGATCATAGGATGAGGCAATGGAGCGGCGAATCGACCGGCCGGCATTGTTGACCAGTATTTCGATGTCGCCGACTTCCCTCTCAATTTCTTCGATGACCCGAACGCAGGCATCGATTTCGGTCAGGTCCGCGGAAAAACTCCAGGCCTTGCCACCTTCACTCTTGATTTCGTTGACGATCCTGCTCATTTTGTCCTTATCACGGGCAACAATGGCGACATGGGCTCCGGCACGGGCCATCATCACGGCCGTGGCATGACCGATTCCAGAAGAACCTCCGGTCACCACCACCACCTTGTCCTTCACGTGACCCCGCAGGCTGCGGTCAATAAACAAATCCGGATCCAGGTGGCGTTCCCAGTAGTCCCACAACCGCCAGGCATATCCATCCAGCGGCGGGACCTTGATTCCACTGCCTTGCAGTGCGCGCTCAGTTTCACGACAATCGAATTTGGTCGGGTAATTAATGAATTTGAGAACCTCCGGCGGCAGACCAAGGTCATGCAGGATCTGGCGTGAAATGCGCTTTGCCGGTGGCAGCATGGTGATGCCCTGTTTGATGACCGCCGGGATGTAATTGAACAGGCGCGCATCTATGCGCATGGTCATTTGTGGTGCATGCGCGGCATCGGCGAACAGGTTCAATACCTCACCGATACGTGCCGGTTTTGGGTCGGTCAAGTGAAAGCACTTATGATCCTCACCTGCTTTGTGCGCAATGTGGTCCATTGCTTTGACCACGAAATCAACCGGAACAATATTGAGACGGCCCCCTTCGAGCCCGACAGCGGGCATCCACGCCGGCATTGCCCGGCGCATTTTCTGGATCATTTTGAAGAAATAATAAGGCCCATCGATCTTGTCAATTTCGCCCGTCTCGGAATTCCCCACAACGATTCCGGGCCGATAGATCCTCCACGGTATTTCGCATTTACTGCGAACGATAGCTTCGGATTCGTGCTTGGTGCGAAAGTAAGGGTTATCCAGGCCGACAGCCTGTTCGAACATATCTTCGCGAAACGTCCCCGGATAAAGACCGGCCGCGGCAATCGAGCTCACGTGGTGAAACCGCTTCGCTTTGATTGCCTCGGCAAACCTGACTGTATTCAGCGTGCCCTCGATGTTGGCAATTTCCTGTGACGCAGCATCGGCCTTGAGGTCGTATATGGCGGCGAGATGAAACACGTGAGAAATTTTTCCATCCAACTGCCTGCGCCTGGCTGCCGACACACCCAGGCGCGGTTTGGCCAGATCCCCGATGACAGGGATAACCCTGTTGCCGTCTTTCCCCCAGGCCTGTTTTAACTTATCCAGTTTGGCCTTTGAGCCGGCACGAACGAGGACATAGATATCACCCTTGCGTTGCAACAGACATTCGATGAGGTTGTGACCGAGAAAACCGGTTCCGCCGGTGACGAAATAATTCATAAACTTGCCCCGAATTGCTCGTTGTCGATTTGGCCCTGATCTGACAGCCCAGAAGCGCCCTCAATTGCCACACAATGAGAAGACTACATGATACGATCTTACCAGATCACTTAGGGCCTGTTCACACTTACCCGGTCACCGCGTTGCTGCCCAAAAAACGTCCTGGCGAGGCGCGAGGAGTGATGTTTAGTAACACTAAAAGGCTCCTTGAGTGACATCCAGGCACTGAATAGTCATGGCAAAACGAAATACCAGGGAACTGATTCTGGAAACCAGTCTGGCCTTATTCAATAAAATGGGGGAACCCCATGTTACCACCAACCACATTGCCGATGAGGCCGACATCAGCCCAGGCAACCTCTATTATCATTTTCATAGCAAGCAAGAAATCGTTCTCGAGCTGTTCAAGCGATTTGTGGTTCAACTCGATCCCCTCATCGATGTGCCGCAATCTTTAGCACTGCAGGTTGAGGATCTGTGGTTTCAACTACACCTGTCTTTCGAACTCAAGGGGCACTATCGTTTTCTGTATCGCAACTATGCCGATATCGCCAGCCGTATTCCCGATCTTGACCGGGCATTTCGCGGCCTTCTGCGGCGTGAACGGATGGCTGCGGAAGCCATGATTTCCAGCCTGGAACAGCAAGGCGCCATGCATATCAGCGAAGATGAGAAAGACCTGCTGCTGAACAACCTGATGCTTGCACTGATTTACTGGATACCATTCGCCGAGATGTTTGCAGACAGGGGACTGGAAGATGGCAGCGTTCAGGTAAAAGCCATTGCGGGTGTGCTGCAAATGATCATGCCTTATCTGGCCAAACCAGAGCATGAGCAATTTGCCCGCTTGACCGCCAGCTACCTGTCACATGGTGAATGAAATCTGTAAAGTAAACCACCAAGAACAAAAGGGGCCGGCGGAGCCGGCCCCTTGAGTTTCATGCAAGATCAAAGGCTAAAGCGACTCGAGTCTATGAACTCGCCGGGGTCGCCGGTTTCTTACCTGCCGCTTTCTTTTTGGCCGCGGTCTTGCGAGCCGGCGTTTTACCATCCAGTTCAGCGACCTGCCTGGCCAGCTTCTGAACTTTGTCCGCCAGGCCGTTGACATCTTCCTTGCTGGGAATTCCCAGGCCGGCCATTGCACGAGCTACCCGATTCTCAAAAATCTTCTCCAGCTTGTCCCAATTATCGGTGGCTTGCTTGCGCACGGCGTCAGCCTGTTGCTTCATGGCCTCGACGCGATTTTCGACTTCACCACGAAATTCACCTACTGCACTTTCCACGTCTTTACGCGTCTTTTTCTCAACCCTGCTGCCTTCAGCAACCAGCTTGTCAAACAGCTTGCTGCCCTGCTCTATGATGCGACCGCCTTCCTGCTGGGCTACGCTGAAAGCCCCAAGGCCAGCCAGCCAGATCTCACGCGCTGAATCCACTGCGGGTGTTGCTGCGTGTTGGGAAACCGGTTTGCGTTGCAGCTTCTTTTTAAGCACTTTCTTTTTCATCACATACTCCTGTTGATTAAGTGTCTTTTCCAATCGATGAAGGTATTCTAGGGAAGAAAACTAGAGCAATCACACTAACCACAGTTGGGAAGTACCGGGGCATGGATATGGGAGCATGGAATACGGCAATGGTCTGTACTTGCTTTATGGTGACAACAGACTTGAAGATGTCACTGATCTCTACATCAAAGCGGCGGAAATGGTTCCACGTGATGCGATGGAAAAGCTCGATGTGGAGTCTGCGCTCGCTGAGCTTGAATGAGAAAATAATGTCTGTCCATAAACGGGCATCCCAGCCCGTTATGGAATCGCGAAGCAAAAGCGTGGTTTTGCTTCGCTCTCATTTTCAATGACTAACGTCATTGAAAATGGCGGCACTTCCATGTGCCGCGTTAGCGTGCATCCATTTCCGGATGCGCACTAAATATCAATTTCAGATACGTGCTTGCGTGCGACGGGATCTTTAAGAATTGGCGGTTAAGAGGTAGGATGAAGTTCACGGAAGAACAATACAGGAAATCGTTACAATCGATTCATCGCTTGCAGACGCGTTCCCAAGGGAAAAGCCATGGAAATGAGAACAGATCACAGAACACTGGTAGGCCGTATCGTTGAAGTGACCGGTGCCCAATTTGTTGCCCAATTGATCAGCGAGGACGAGGGGTTCGTTCCCGAGGTCACCATTGGCAAGGACACCGTTCGCGTCGGCCAGGTCGGTTCCTACATGTTGGTTGTGCAGGCCGGATTCCGCTTGCTGGTGATTGTCGAAAGCATGTGGCAAGAACAGGCCGCTGCCGATGAAACCCTGCGCATGCTGCGTATGAGTCCCCTGGGTGAGTTGAACCAGAACGATGATTTCAGCAGGGGCGTCACGCATTTCCCCACCACCAACGCCGAACTGCACATCGTTACCGCGGAAACCTTGTCCAGGCTGTTTGCCGAAGTCAACAAAGGCAATTACAAAGTCGGCAAGCTGAGCTCTTTTGAGTCCATCGATGTTTTCCTTGATGCCTCTTCATTTTTTGGCCGCCACGTTGCCATCCTGGGCCAGTCCGGTTCCGGTAAATCCTGGTCGGTTACCAGTCTGGTTCAGTCGGCGCTGAAAGCCATGCCTAATGCCCACATGATTTTGCTCGATCTGCATGGCGAATACGGTTTCAAGAAATCCGACCTGAGCTCGCATTCGGTATTTCCCAAGGACATGGTTCGCTATATCGACGCGGATGAGCTGGAAGTTCCATATTGGCTGCTTAGTTTTTCCGAGCTGGTCGAGTTGCTGATAGACATGGATGATGATGACGCGGCTGTGCAGATCGCTTTCCTGCGAAATGCGGTGCTGGAGTTGAAAACAGGCGCCAACACGCATATGAAGCTTGGTCATATCAGCGTTGATACTCCGATTTTTTTTCCTCTGACGGAATTGTACAAGCGCTTCAAGGAAGCCAACGAGCAGACCGCCAGCTTCGGCAAGCAAACCACCGCTCTGTTTGGCAAGTTCGACCAGTTGCTGATCAAACTGCAGAGCCGGATGAATGATACGAGATATGACTTCCTGCTCAAGCCCAGCAAGCGCACGTCCTCCGAAACGCTGCCTGCCCTGATGAGGGATTTTGTCGGTCTGGGTGAACCCCGCGCCAAGGTGACTGTTATCGACCTCAGCGCAGTTCCTTACGATCTTCACCCGACAGTGACTTCCCAGGTCGGACGTCTGGCTTTCGAATTCAATTTCTGGAATCCCCGCTGCAAGGAATTTCCCATTTTTCTCATCTGCGAGGAGGCTCACTCCTACATTACGCGGGAAGGCTCGGACCAAAACAAACAAACACGTCGGGCCATGGAGCGCATCGCCAAAACCGGGCGCAAATATGGCGTCGGTCTGTGCGTCGTGAGCCAGCGGCCCCATGAACTGTCAGAAACAGTGTTGTCGCAATGCAGCTCGTTTATTTGCCTGCGAATTTCCAACCCGGACGACCAGGCTTACGTGCGGGAACTGGTTCCCGATGCGGCCCGTGGCATGCTGGAAGCGCTGCCTTCGCTGGCACGCGGTGAAGCGATCGCGGTGGGAGAAGCAGTTCCCTTGCCGCTGCGCCTGAAGATCACCCTGCCGAATCCACCACCGAATTCAACCAGTATCGATTATGCGGGTGAATGGACGCGTGGCCCGGAAGAAATCAGCGTGGAAGATATAGTCGATCGCTGGCGCAGGCAGAAACGCTAACCGGTTCTTGCGTCAATGCCCGGGGACGTATTGCCATATGTGGGCCAGGTTTCGTCCAGTTCTGTAATGGCGCGTGCGAGGAAATTTTCTGCCGCATAGCTGCATGGACGACCTTGCAGCGGCAGCATCATGGCAAGGTGGAGCAGGTTTTCCAATTCTGGCCGGAATCGGCGGATGATGCGCGATGGATCCGGCACCAGCTTGCGGTCCACGATCAAGCCGAAAAATACCTGACCATCATAGCTCAAGATGCTTACGCCCAGGCCGACACTACCCGTCTGCGGTACCCAGAACATCATATCCTTTACCTGCCCTCCGGCGAGGAATAACGGCGCAGAAGGCCCGGGAACATTGGTCAAAACCGCAGTTGCCTTCTCGCTGAGCAGATCAAGGGCCGGTTTTTGCAATGCCAAGGGCGCCATGCCCAACGCAGACAACAAGCCAAAAGCAACAGCCGCCTGTTTTCCCGCTTTCAATTCATTCATGCGCTCGTTGACGCGATATACCCGCTCCAGCGGGTTGGCAATACCCACCGGCAGGGAAAGAAAAACCAGGCCAAAATGATTACCCAGCTCTTTGGCGTGCTCGAGCGGTCGCAGGTTGACAGGGACCGTAGCCCGGATCTCTGAGTCAGCCGACAGAACTTCCCCTTCAGCCAGCATGTAACTGCGCAAAGCCCCGGCCACGGCAGCAATCAGCACATCATTCACGGTACAACCCAGCGCCTTGCTCAATGCCCTGACTTCATCCAAAGGTATGGGCTCAGCCCAGGCGACACGTTTGCGCACACCCAGTTTTCCCTTGAACAGGGTCTTCGGATCGGCTGGCAGCATCAGTGTGTGCGAAAGCTCGTGTGCCAACTCGCTGATTTCGTTGAGGTAGATACTGGTTTTTTCCGGCTGGTGAATAATGTGCCGGGCTTCGTCCAGCAGTTTCGCCCCTAAATGCACAGCAAAATCCACGCCTTCACGCGCCGGCTCGATCAAGCGTTGGAATATCGACGATTCGCTGGCCCTGTCCTGCTTCCATTTATCGGGGTTCGAGGCAACGCCGGGCGGGTGTGGCGTTGCATCGGTCAGTGAAAGGAATACCTGCACCAGGGCGATACCATCTGCATAACAGTGGTGGATGCGCATGACCACCACCGGACCATCAACGTAATTCTCGACATAATGGAATTGCCACAAGGGACGGGAGTGATCGAGCGCGGTGCTGGCCAGATCGCTCACATACTCTTCCAGCTCTGCCTGGTCCGCGCGCCCGGGAAGGGCTACCTTGCGCACATGACCACGAATTTCAAAATCCTCATCCAGCTCCCAGAAAGATCCCGATGGGGTGATGACAGCTTTCTGCCGAAAACGACGAAACGCCAGGAAACGCTGCCGCACAGCCTCAATCAGTTTGTCGTAAGAGGCTTTTCTGTCCAGTCCGACCACACCGGTGATCATCATCAGGTTGGTTGGCTGTTCCATACGCAGCCATGCAGTATCGACCTTGGAAATGGGCTCTTTATTCACACCAGTTGAATTCCGCCACTGCTACGCTGAACCGCCCGTGCCTGATCAGAACGGAGCACCTGTAATTTTTCCAGATAACCCTCACCCACCCCGGTGACATACTCCCCGGAAAAGCACGAGGTGTCGAACTGAGCGATCGTCTCGTTACCTTCCCGGCAGGCGCCCACCAGATCGGCCAGGTCCTGGTAAATCAGCCAGTCTGCACCCAGTTCGCGCTCGATCTCGTGTTCATTGCGCCCGAAGGCAATCAATTCCGACGTCGCCGGCATGTCGATACCATAAATGTTGGGAAAACGAATCGGCGGCGATGCTGAAGCGAAGTACACCTTGCGCGCACCAGCTTCCCGTGCCATTTGAATAATCTGCCGGGAAGTCGTGCCCCGAACGATGGAGTCATCGACGATCAGTACATTCTTGCGGCGGAATTCCAGATCAATAACATTCAATTTTTGTTTTACCGATTTCCGGCGCTCTGCCTGGCCGGGCATGATGAAGGTACGCCCAATATATCGATTCTTGATAAACCCTTCGCGGTATTTAACATTAAGATCAAAGGCCAGCGGCAGGGCGGCTGTGCGGCTGGTATCCGGCACCGGGATAACGACTTCGATATCGTGATCCGGCCTTTCACGCAAAATCTTGCGCGCCAGCGCTTGCCCCATGCGCAGACGCGCCTTGTACACCGAGATGTCTTCCAGCATCGAATCCGGCCGGGCAAAATAAACGTATTCAAAAATACATGGCGTCAATTCGCGGGCATGCGGACTCGTATGCGAGTGCAATTTTCCATCGAGCGAAATAAAAATAGCCTCACCGGGACGCAAATCACGTTCCAGTGAGAAGCCCAAGGCACTGAACGCCACACTTTCAGATGCGATCGCATATTCTTTGCCTGCCGCGGTCTCACGCGACCCCAGAACAGCCGGGCGAATGCCCCAGGGATCGCGAAAGCCCAGAACTCCGTGGCCGCAGATCAGGCTGATGACGCTATAAGCGCCACGGCAACGTTGATGTACGGCATCAACTGCATGAAACAAGTGCCGTGCTTGCAGGCTGACGGGATTTTGCTTCTGCAATTCATGCGCCAGTACGTTGAGCAGGACTTCGGAATCGGACCGGGTGTTCAAGTGACGCCGATCACTGTCAAATAATTGTTGGGTTAACTCCTCGGTGTTGATCAGGTTGCCGTTGTGGCCCAGGGCAATACCGTACGGAGAGTTGACATAAAACGGCTGCGCTTCAGATGAGTCGTCCATGCCCGCTGTTGGATAGCGCACGTGACCAATCCCGACATTACCCGTCAGTTGCTCCATTTCCTTCGAAGCAAAAACATCGCGCACCAGACCGGTGCCTTTGTACAGTTTGATACGTGACCCATCCAGCGTGGCAATACCGGCGGCATCCTGGCCGCGATGCTGGAGAATGGTCAGGGCATCGTACAAGGAGGGAGCGACAGCACCGCGACCGACGATTCCAATGATTCCACACATTATGTGTTTCGCAGGTTCAGGCCAGGAAGCTGCTGAATGGCGGCTTGCCCGAAGGGCAAGAAGCCTTGAAAGCAGCGACCGCCCGGCCGTGGGTCGACTTCGATTCCATGATGTGATCCACCTTCATGCAAAATACGGAGATTATGCCCGCGGCGGATTTTAGCACGCCCGGCAGTGTTGCCGGTCAAAACATGCCCTAGCGCCTATGCAGGTGCGCGCTCCTTGCCGGCCGACTCGTCCGGGACAGGTTCAGTGCCCTTCTTGCGATCATGCAAAGGCGCAGACGGGGGCGCAAAATCAAGCTTTTCCCGCAGGTTCGGCGGCAGAAAAGCAGCCGACCACTGCAGCATGGGCAACAAACGCTGTATCAATGCCGACTCTTTCCACCATGGATCCACCGGCAGCGGTGTGAACCCCATGACCAGCAGGCAAGCGATGACGATAGCGAGCCCCCGGGCCGCACCGAAAGCGCCGCCGAGCAGGCGGTCAGTACCGCTGAGACCGGTTGACTCCACCAGCCGGCCAACAAGATAATTCACCAATCCCCCGACCAGCAAGACCCCGATGAACAGGCCGGCAAAACCCATGGCCATGCGGGCCGATGGCAATGAAACATGATCTTCCATCAGTGCGGCCACGTCGCCGCCATAATGGTAGGCCACCAGGAAGGCCAGCGCCCAGATCACCAGCGAAAATACTTCCTTGATGAACCCTCTGAGCAGCCCCACCAGGATAGAAATCAGAATGGTGGCCAGTATGGCGTAATCGGGCCAGATCACAAAATGGAACCTCTTAATCAACACTCATGACGACGCCATCCACGGACAGCCGGTCGGCCAGTTGCTGCTTGATACGCAAGGCTTCTTCACGTTCCAGAAATGGGCCAACACGCACGCGGAATATGGACGTTG
The DNA here is from genome assembly GCA_963708905.1 of uncultured Gammaproteobacteria bacterium. Classification (GTDB taxonomy): domain Bacteria; phylum Pseudomonadota; class Gammaproteobacteria; order Xanthomonadales; family SZUA-36; genus SHZL01. The sequence continues at coordinate 29,285 of CAVPUV010000017.1, forward strand.
CCGATGAGGTCACTGTCTCGCCATAAGCACTCATGCCGGCTTCCCTGATTTGCGCGACCAACCGTTCCGCGTTGCTCGAGTCAGCAAAGCTCCCGACCTGTACCACCCAGCGCACCAACGGATCAGCGGGCTGGGTCACTGCCGCAGACTCGTCGGGTTGCAAGTCCACGACGCGCGGGCTGACACCCTCCAATTCCGCGCCAATGCGGGCAGATGCCTGAGTTGCTTCAGTTTCGTTTTGGTACGGCCCCACACGAACGCGATTGAGCTGGCCTACATCCGATTTGATAACGTCGAGCAGCACGGGGAATCCATTGTGTTGCAAGGTTGCCATCAAAAGACTGGCATTTTCAGCGCTGCCCAGGCTGGCGACCTGAACCACGTAACGGCCTGTTCCGCTTGCTGCAGGCGAGTCAGAGTCAGGTGACTCCACCACCACCCCTTGTACCGGCCCGGTTGACGATGGCTCAGATGGTGCCAGGTCCGGGTTCCCGGGAGTGGCGTCCATTGGTGTCTGGTCCGGGGCATCGTCGGCACCTGCCTGCGGACCTTCGTGTGATTTTTCCGCTGCGGCTTTTTCATCGGTTTTGTCCGCGGGGGCAGTGGAGATCGACGGGAGTCTGTTGGCGGAAACAGCATCACGGTTTTCCGCAGGCGGCGTATTCTCTTGTGGATCGGTGACCGGGAACCTCCGCGTCTCGAACGAAAGTTCGCCCGGCTGCGGCGGGAGCTCAATCTTTTGCGTTTGCTGCGAGAAGCTTCCCGGACGGCCGCTGAACATCATCGGCAACACGATCACCGCCAGGGCGATCAGAACGCTGGCGCCAACCAGCCTTTGCTTGAGTGCTTTATCCATAGTGAGGCGCTCTTGGATGATCCTCGGCGAAACAAAAGATTTTAGCAGTTACGGGTCAGAAATGCCGAAGCCTGAGCAACCGTGACGAAAGATCCGAAAACGAGAATGCTCTCGTGCGGGGCAGAGTCTTCCAGCGCCCGCTGCAGGGCTGATCTTACGTCCGCGAAATCCCGGGTGCGCTGCTGTCCACTCACCTTGATGACTTCCCGTGCCAGTTCGCTGCCACTGCGACCCCGCTCGCCTCCGATGCCGGCGCAGCACCAGTTCTGCACATATTCATCCAGCGCAGCCGCCACAGCTGCTGCATCTTTGTCCCGCAGCATTCCAAGCACACAAAAAGCAGGGCGCAGGTGCAGGTCCCGCAGCGCAACTGCCACAGCTCGTGCCGCATGTTCGTTATGACCAACATCCAGCCATACCCGCGGGCATTCGATGGATGGTTGCAAACGCCCGGCTATCCTGACAGATTTCAAGCCATGAGCCATCAGCTCCGGCTCATCCAGAGATCCTGGAAGCAGCGTGGCCACGGCAGCAACAGCAGTGGCCATGTTGTTGACCTGGTGCACACCCACCATGGACGGCTGTGGCAAATGGATGGAGCGCGAACCCTGGCGCCAACAATAAGCCGATGCAGACGCAGTTACGTTGAATTCACGCCCGAGGCGCTGCACGGGAGCACCCGCTTGGCGGGCAATTTTCAGCAAACTTTGTGGGGGGTCGGGTTCACCGCAAATCACCGGTTTGCCAGCCCGGATGATGCCGGCTTTTTCACGCCCAATGCTGTCAAGATCATGTCCCAGATAGTCCTGGTGGTCCAGGCCAATGGGAGTGATAACGGCGCAGTCCGTGTCCAGGATATTAACTGCATCCAATCTTCCGCCGAGTCCAACTTCCAGTATGGCAAAATCCAGTTTCGCCCGTGACAGTAAAGCAAAGGCTGCCAGGGTGCCAAACTCGAAATAACTGAGGCTGGTATCGCCGAGCGCCGCTTCCACCCAGGTAAATGCGCTGATCAAATCCTGGTCCGGCACCGCCATACCCTGGATCTGTATTCTTTCGTTATAACGAAAAAGATGGGGCGAAGTGTAGGTGCCGCAACGGTGACCAAGCGTCGTCAGCATGGCGCCGATACAGGCGGTGGTCGAGCCTTTGCCGTTGGTGCCGGCAACGGTAAAAAGGCTCGCCGCCGGCCGCGGACTGTCCATGCGCTGCCAAACCGCTCTGACGCGTTCCAGACCGAGGTCGATTGCCAGCGGGTGCCGTGATTCCAACAAAGTGAGCCAATCTTGCAGTGTGGACGGATGGGACATCTGGGCTTGCAAGTAACCGGATTAGGTGGTTAAGACAGGAGCAATTCTCCGCTCACCACTTTGGGCTGATCTCCGCCAGCCAACAAGGCCAGCAAGGCAGCAATCTGGTCGCGCAGTTGCCGGCGATCGACAATCATGTCAATGGCACCCTTTTGCAGCAGGAATTCACTGCGTTGAAACCCCTCAGGTAGTTTCTCCCGCACCGTTTGCTCAATCACTCGCGGGCCAGCGAATCCGATTTGAGCGCCCGGCTCGGCAACATTGACATCACCCAGCATGCCAAGGCTGGCGGAAACACCACCCGTAGTGGGATGGGTCAGGACCGAGATATAAGGGACGCCCGCCTCGGCCATGCGCGCCAGTACGGCACTGGTCTTGGCCATTTGCATAAGGGACAGCAGACCTTCTTGCATGCGCGCACCTCCACTGGCAGAAAAACACACCAGGGGCACCCGCGTGCGCAGACTTTCCTGGCCGGCGCGGGAAAATTTTTCACCCACCACCGAACCCATGGAACCACCCATGAAACCGAATTCAAAGGCACAGGCCACAATCCCGCGCCCATGCAGTTTTCCAGCCATGGCCACCAGTGCATCCTTTTCCCCGGTAGTTTTCTGTGCGGCAACCAGGCGGTCCTTGTATTTCTTGGTATCGCGAAACTTGAGCGTATCCACTGATTCCAGATCAGCAGCGATTTCACGTTGGTCCCCGGCATCAAGAAACTGCTGCAGGCGAACACGGGCGTTCACTGGCATGTGCTTGCCACATTTGGGACACACCTGAAGATTGCGCTCGAGTTCGGGGCGGTAAAGAACAGCCAAACAATCATTACACTTGGTCCAAAGGCCCTCCGGAACCGTTCTCTTGTTACCACCTTCAGTGCGAATTCTGGATGGCATCAATTTCTGCAACCAGCTCATTGGCCCGCTACCTCAACAGGATTCTTGTTCTGAACATTGCAGCCATATTTTTTCATCATCGATTTTCCGCCGGCAGGTCTCCCTCGACACCATTGTCCATGGCCGCGCGCACGGGCGCAAGAAACGCCCACGCCAGCCGGCCGGCCTCGTCCTGCGATGCCGACGCAGCCAGGGTCTGCACCAGTACGCTGCCAATGACCACCGCATCTGCTGTTTTGGCAACCGCGGCAGCCGTTGCAGGCCCTTTGATGCCAAAACCCACGGCAATGGGTAAAGAGCTGAGTTGCCGTATTTTCGCGAGTGGCGCCACGATGGACTCCTGCTGGAGAAGATTCGCCCCGGTGATGCCGGCGAACGACACATAGTATAGATAGCCGCGGGCTCCTCTGACGATGGTGTTCATCCGTTCAGATGTCGTGGTCGGTGCCAACAGGCAGATCGGATAGATGTTGGCCCTTGCCAGCAAGACGCCCAGCTCGCCCATTTCTTCCGGTGGGCAGTCAACCATCAGCACACCATCGACGCCACAGCGGGCTGCGTCAGTGGCAAATGCCTCGTAGCCATAGCGTTCAATGGGGTTCATATAGCCCATCAGGACGACTGGCGTGGCCTCGTCCTGTTGGCGAAATGTCTTGACGCAACTGAGCACCGTGCGCAAGGACACGCCGCGCGCGATGGCCCGCTCGCTTGACTCCTGGATCACGGGTCCATCGGCCACGGGGTCGGAAAATGGCACGCCCAGTTCGATCACGTCAGCCCCCGCTGAAACCAGCTGATGCATGATCGCAACGGTCCAGTCGGGATGGGGATCACCCACCGTAATAAAGGGAATCAGGGCCTTGCGCGACTGCCCTTTCAGGGCCTGGAATCGTTCATCGATGCGGTTACTCACAAGGATATGTGCTCCAGTTCCGCGACCGTCTGCACATCCTTGTCTCCCCTGCCGGAAAGGTTGATCAGGACGTGCTGATCGGGACGCATGGTGGCGGCCAGCTTGAGGCCATAAGCAATGGCATGGCTGCTTTCCAGCGCCGGCAGTATACCCTCCAGCCGGGTCAGCTGGTGAAAAGCAGCCAGCGCTTCATCGTCCGTGACGGATACATACTCCGCCCGCCCGCTGTCTTTCAACCAGGCATGTTCCGGCCCCACCGCGGGATAATCAAGTCCGGCGGAAACCGAATGGGTGTGCCGTATCTGACCGGCATCATCGTCTATCAGGTAGGTGCGACAACCGTGCAATATACCGGGCCTGCCGGCACACAGCGAAGCTGCGTGCTCGCCGGTGGCCAGGCCCCTTCCCGCTGCTTCCACACCGATCAGCCGCACATCCCGGTCGCCGATAAATGGGTAAAACAAACCCATGGCATTGGAACCACCGCCAACACAGGCGACCAGTGCATCAGGCAGGCTGTCATATTGCTCCAGCATTTGACGGCGGGCTTCCCTGCCAACCACTGCATTGAAATCGCGCACCATGGTGGGATACGGATGGGGTCCGGCCACCGTGCCGATGATATAAAAAGTATCATCGATGTTGGTCACCCAGTCACGCATGGCTTCGTTCAGTGCATCTTTCAAAGTGCGGGACCCACTGGACACCGGGCGCACTTCCGCCCCCAGGAGTTTCATGCGAAAGACATTGATGGCCTGGCGCCGGATATCGACTTCTCCCATGTATACTACGCACTGTTTGTTCAGTCTTGCAGCGACAGTCGCCGCAGCGACGCCGTGCTGGCCCGCACCGGTTTCGGCAATCAGGCGTGATTTACCCATGGCGTCAGCGAGCAGGGCCTGTCCAACCGTGTTGTTGATCTTGTGCGCGCCGGTATGGTTCAGGTCTTCGCGTTTGAGCAAAATCTGCGCGCCGCCAGCGCGTTCAGTCAACCTGCGGGCAGGGTAAATCGGCGACGGCCTGCCCACGAAATAAGCCAGATCATGATCCACTCGTGCGACGAAATCGGCGTCTTCGCGCCAGCGAAAATAAGCTTCCTTCAGCTCATCCAGTGCATGCATCAGGGTCTCGGGAACGTAGCTTCCCCCATAGGTTCCGAAATGCCCGCTCGCGCCGGCAGCATACCTCGCCGGTTCCAGCTTCTCAGCTTTACTGTTCACATTTTGCCTCGGCGATAAATCGCTTGATTGCATCTGCGTCCTTGATGCCTGGCGCCGTTTCTACCCCGCTTGAGACATCCACCGCCCAGGGACCTACCGTGCTCACGGCTTTGCGCACATTGGAGGGGTTCAAGCCGCCAGCCAGTATGAGCGGCAATCGTCCCGCCGAGATCCGGCTCCAGTCTGCCAGCTTGCCCGTGCCTCCCAGTCCACCCGTTTGATGACTGTCCACAAGAATTCCTGCTGCATCGTCATAAATCATTTCAACAGCCACCAGAGAATTTTCGCCATCCAGGTTGACGGCCTTGATATACGGCAAGCCGAACTGCCTGCAGTAGGCCGCATCTTCACGGCCATGAAACTGCAGCAGGCTCAAGGGTACTTGCCGCAGCATGTGCCGGACATATTCTGCCTCCTGATCGAGAAAAAGCCCAACGCGGGCAACAAAAGCGGGCACTTGCCGGCATAAGTTCGCTGCGGCATCCGGTTCCAGAAAGCGCGGACTCGCGGGGACGAAAACGAAACCCAGGGCGTCAGCACCGGCATGGACTGCGGCTGCCACGTCCTGTGAGCGCCTCAAGCCACAGATTTTTACTCGCACAGGGCTCATGACAGGTACCTGCCAGAAGAAAAATCAATATCCGATCCGGGCAGCTGATACTGCTCCGGATAGCGCGCACCGACGAAATACAAGCCTTCTGCAGCGGCAGTCGGAGCTGCCAGCGTACGATCACGGCCAAGCAGTAACGCCTGCATCCAGTTAATGGGTTTTTCTTCGTGGCCAATAGACATCAGGCTACCGGCAATGTTTCGCACCATATGATAAAGAAATCCATTGGCGGTAACTTCAATCCGGATTTCGTTCCCGATCCGGCTAACCGATATGTCATGAATTTCACGCAACGCATGCCGGGCCTGGCATGACGCCGCCCGAAACGCAGAAAAGTCGTGCTCACCGTGTAAGGCTTGTGCCGCAAGGTGCATCATTTCGGCATCCAGAGGCTGGCGGCACCAGCTCACCCGTTTTGCATCCAGGGCTGGCCGCACCCAGCGATTCAGAATCCGATATCGATAGCTGCGCGAGAATGCACTGAATCGGGCATGAAAATTCTCATCTACCGCGCGCAGCCACAATATACTGATTGCTGGCGGCAAATGACTGTTGGCTCCCAGTATCCAGGAACGCTCGGAACGCTGCGCCGTGGAATCAAAATGAGCAACCTGACAGAGTGCATGAACACCTGTGTCGGTCCGGCCACAGCAGGTGACTCGGACCGGGTGGTCTGCAACGTGCGTGAGCGCTGCTTCCACACACGCTTGTATTGTTGGTTCCTGGCGCTGTACCTGCCATCCAAGGAAAGCGCTGCCATCATATTCGATGCCGAATGCGTAACGCATGTACAACTAACTATTGTCTGTCCATAAACGGGCATCCCAGCCCGTTATGGAATCGCGAAGCAAAAGCGTGGTTTTGCTTCGCTCTCATTTTCAATGGCTTACGCCATTGAAAATGGCGGCACTTCCATGTGCCGCGTTAGCGCGCATCCATTTCCGGATGCGCACTACCCGCATATTGAGTATTTCGCTGCTAGAGTTCACCCATCATCTTCCGCGCTTCGCCTTGCTGTGCCTCGGTTCCGTGTTCCAAGACTTCTTCGAGAATTACCCGCGCGGCTTCCCGGTCACCCATCGAAATGTAGGCCCGCGCAAGATCCAGGCGCACTTCAGGATCAGTACTGCCTTCATCCAGCAGCTCAGCCTCTTCACTCTCCTCCGCTCTGCCCGCATTACGCGACAATGGCGGCTTTGCAAATGCCGTCGCCTCACGCCCGGCTTCGTCAGGCCTGCTCCCGATCGCCTGTTTTTGATCGGTTTTCAGAACCTGCAGAATTTCTTCAGCATCGTCCTTGAGTTCGCGCACGGTTCCGCTGTCACGGGCAGGAAGATTTGCATCCAGGATACGGTCAACTTTGCGGCGATTCAAAAGCCAGCCGGCAAATGCTGCCGCGAGGACCAACAGAGCAATCAACCACACCATCATATTGCGGTACCAGGCTTGAGCTGGTTGCGCTGCGGCTGCAGTCGTCACCTGCGGCACTGGTGGTTTGGCAGGAGGCGTTGCTGCACCCGCCGCAGACGGCGCCAATTCGCCGGCAGAGGGTTCCTCACCCTCGGGGCCGTTCTGTGACAGCCGTTCCTGCTGTAATCTTTCTTCCAGTTGAGCAAGATCGGCGTCGGCCACATTGCCGGGCTGGCCGGTTTGCAGCCGGTCTTGCAACTCGCTTATCTGGTCCTGTAGATACTGGTTCTGCTGTTGTTCGACGATCAACTGTTCTTCTTTGCGCGACAACTCTGCCCGCAGAGCATCCACGGCGGTCGATGTCTCCGGCTCCACAGGCGCTTGTTCCAATCCGTTGACAATGTCCATGTCAGCCTTATCTGCCGGCGGCACCAGCTCCAGCTGGTCCTCCGACTCCACCAGCCGGCCTGCTTCAGGGGCCGTTGACGGCTGTGAATTCAGGTCTACCAGCGGCGTCTCTACCGCGGTCGCTACCGAGCTTTGTGTAAACGCGCTGTTTTGCCGCATCACTTCACTGCGAGCGGCTTCTGCGGAAATTTGCCTGACGTCATCGAATTGCGGCATGCGCAGAATCGCACCGCGCTTGAGCAGATTGATATTGTCCTTGATGAAAGCGCCTGGATTCTCCTGTTGAATCGCCAGCATGACTGCGCGCAAATCGAGACCGGTGCCATGCGACCAGTTTGTGGCTATGCTCCACAGGGTGTCACCACCCTGCACCGGTCCATACTCGGTGCCCTCTCCGCTGGCAAGGTCAGTTACGCCCGGTTGTTTGGGTGCAGAGGGTTCTTCGTGCTGATTTGCCTCTGCGGTAGCTGGAGAGGCCGGGGCTCCCGTGCGTTGGTCCACAAGTGGCGGTGGTGCTGTCGCTGCAAATGACGGCGGATCCAGAAACAGGGTGTATTCGCGCAACATCCGGCCATTGGTCCAATTCACCTCGACAATCAGGCGTATCACCGGGTCTTTGACCGGCAGTTTGCTGGTAACCAGGACGCTGGCTGCACTGCCATCCTGCTCCAGTGCAAAGCGCAAAGGAACGGAAATGGCCTCACGACTGGCGCCAATGAGCGCATAATCGTCCGCGGAAGCCAGGCCAACAGTGACCGAACCGAGATCATCACTGTCGCGGGTAATTAAATCGATTTTGATCTGTAAAGGCTGGCCCAGATAAGACTCGACCGATGCATTGCCCAGACCCAGTGCGGACACCGTCTGGCTAATTGTCATTAATGCAGCTGCAAGTGCGAGCCTGGCGCCGATATTTATTATGTCAATCATGAGCCCCTCCGTCTTTCCCTGACTTGATGAAGAACGACCTTGCTTCATGCGCGGTTAAAATCTTCAGTCATGCTGAGTTTACTTCCACCCGCGACTGCTTGCCAAGCTTGGAGTGCCGCTGTTCCAGATAGTCCATGATCTGAATGACGTTCAGTGCGGCGCCTTTGCGTACATTGTCGGCAACCACCCACATACTGATTCCGCGTGGATGACTCAGATCCCGTCGCAGCCTGCCTACGTAGACGGAATCTTTACCCGCTGCGTGAGTGACGGGTGTTGGATGAGCGCCATCCTTTGCCGCCAGCCACTCAACCCCCGGCGCCTGCTGCAACAATTCGCGTACGCGTTCGATGCTGATATCCGTGCGCGTTTCAAAATGAACTGCTTCGGCATGGCCATAAAAAACCGGAACACGAACTGCAGTGGCGTTGACCAGGATCCCGGAGTCGGCCAGGATCTTTTGTGTTTCCCACAGCATCTTCATTTCTTCGCGTGAATAACCGTTTTCCAGCAGCGTGTCGATTTGCGGCAGCACGTTAAACGCAATGGGTTGCGAAAAAGCCGAAATTTCCGCATCCTGGAAATTCAGCTTCTGGGCAGTCTGCATGGCCAGTTCCCGCAAACCTTTGCGCCCGGCGCCTGAAACGGACTGGTAAGTCGCCACGTTGATACGCGTAATGCCGGCCACGGCGTGGATGGGCGCCAACGCAACCACCAGCTGGATGGTAGAACAGTTCGGATTGGCGATGATACAAGCGCCTGTGACCGTATCCAGCAAGTGCGCATTGACTTCAGGTACTACCAGCTGGACGTTATCGTCATAACGAAAGGCCGAGGTATTGTCGATAACGATGGCGCCTGCCGCGACCGCCAGGGGAGCATATTCCTTGCTGACTGCAGCACCGGCGGAAAACAAAGCATAGTCCACGGTGGAAAAATCAAAATCAGCCAGGTTTCCGATCTCGAGCTGGACATTGCCAAATTCCACGTCCTGCCCCATCGAGCGCTCGCTGGCGAGCGCGGTGACACGGTCCTCACGGTGCCCCCGCTCGGCCAGGATGGACAGCATCACTTCTCCTACTGCCCCACTGGCGCCAACCACTGCTATTCCTGGTCTTCGCTCCATGTGGAAGATTATATAGGCAGAACAGGGCCAGAGTACTATTTGCCTACCGGGTAAGTGTTGGCAGGCCCTGGCCCATTTGCGCCCGGTGGCGCAGCACGTGATCCATCAGTACCAGCGCCAGCATGGCTTCGACGATGGGCGTGGCGCGTATCCCTACGCAGGGATCGTGCCGCCCTTTGCTCACCACCTCGATTTCATTGCCATCAATATCCAGGCTTTTGGCCGGCAAGCGCAGGCTGGTGGTGGGCTTGAACGCCGTACTGACCAATATGTCCTGCCCGCTGGATATACCGCCGAGGATACCGCCTGCGTTGTTGCTCAGAAAACCCTCTCGCGACATTTCGTCACGATGCTCGGTTCCCATCTGCTCGACACTGGCAAATCCAGCGCCAATCTCCACGCCTTTGGCGGCGTTAATACCCATCATTGCGCTGGCAAGATCAGCGTCCAGTTTGCCGTAGACCGGGGCGCCCAGACCTATGGGAACGTTGCGCGCCACCACATTGACCCGTGCGCCCACCGAGTTTCCGGATTTGCGCAGGCGGTCCATGAATGCCTCCAGCTGCGGGACGCATGCGGGGTCAGGGCAGAAAAACGGATTGTCGTCTATGGTCTCCCACTGCATGGTCCGGTCGGTACGTATCGGTCCCAGCTGGGCCAACCAGCCCTGGATTTCAACACCCAGGTTAAGCCGCAGCCATTTACGCGCGATGGCCCCGGCTGCAACCCGCATCGTCGTTTCCCGCGCCGACGACCGGCCGCCGCCGCGGTGATCACGGATACCGTACTTTTTCCAATAAGTAAAATCTGCATGTCCCGGGCGAAATTGTCGTTCAAGGTCAGCATAATCGCTGGAGCGGGCATCGGTGTTTTCGATCAAAAGCGCGATGGGTGTGCCGCTGGTGCGGCCTTCGAACACGCCCGACAGGATCTGCACGTCGTCTTTCTCTCGCCTTTGCGAAGTATGGCGCGAACGGCCGCTGGCACGGCGTTCGAGTTCCCGTTTGATTTCGCCGGGCTCGATCTCCAGCAACGGCGGGCAACCATCGATCACACAGCCTATGGCAGGGCCATGGCTTTCGCCAAAAGTCGTTACCCGGAACAGTTTTCCAAAAGTGTTATGTGACATTTTTTCGTTCCTCGACAACTTTCAAAATGGCAGCGGACGATCGCATCAGCTCCTGCCGGGACAGCACGAATACGCCTGAGCCCCCGTTGCTGAATTCCAGCCATAAAAAGGGCACCTGCGGTAACAAATCCGTCAATCGCTGTTCGCTTTCCCCCACCTCGCAGATCAGCGTGCCATTAGCCATCATGTAGTCCGGTGATTGCAGCATGATCCGCAGGCAGGCGTCCAGACCATCCGATCCGGAAACCAGGCCCAATTCAGGTTCGGCACGGTATTCAGCGGGTAAATGGCGCAGCGCACTGCTCGCGACATAGGGTGGATTAGCCACGATCAGGTCATAAGACTTACCCGCCAGTTCCGTGAACAGGTCCGATTGATACAGTGTGACCCGCGCTTCCACACCATGCCTGTGGATATTTTTCCGCGCGACTGCAAGCGCGGCATGGCTGATATCCACTGCATCGACTTTGATCTGCGGCATATATACTGCAGTGGCAATGCCTATGCAGCCACTGCCGGTACACATATCCAGCACCGTCTCATCGGCGCAGCCCTTTATCCATGAAGCAAAATGTTCAAGAATCAATTCCGCGATGGGTGAGCGGGGCACCAGCACGGAGCTGTCAACTTCGAATTCAAGACCGGCAAACCAGGCGCTCCCCAGAATGTAGGCCAGCGGTATACCGCTATCGATACGGGCCGACATATTCTTCAACACACGTGTTTCCTGGTCCGGGTTCAGCGCCGAGTCCCATGCCTGAAAACGGCCATCGAGCGCAGCCCCCACGGCATGCAGCACCAGCCACGCCGCCTCATCGCCCGGGTTGTCTGTGCCGTGCCCATAAAATAGCTCTGCTGACTTCAGCCTTTTACTGACATATTTGATCCATTGGCTGACAATCACGAATTCATTATCCTCGCTGGTATTGTGCAAACGCCCAGGCGCCAAGCAGTATAATCCAGCACTGACTCATTCGCAGGGGCTAGTACCGTGACCTCTCAGCTTTCCCGTGTTCGCGTAATATTGATCGCCACCAGCCTGGGCCTGCTGGGCCTGGTTGCAGGTGCCAGCCTTTGGAGTGTTTACGAGACGAGAAAATGGAACTCGCTGGAAACAATGATCGTGCTGCCAGAACCACGCAATACTGCTGATTTTGCGCTTACCGATCAGAACGGCAACCCCTTTTCGCTTGCCGGGTTCCAGGGCCACTGGTCAGTACTGTTTTTCGGCTACACCTCCTGCCCGGATGTCTGTCCCAACACCCTGTACCAGCTGCAACAAGCGCGGCAGCTGATGTTGCAGCAACAAGCTGCAGACAAGATACCGCGTATTTACCTCGTATCGGTGGATCCCGCACGCGACACGCCACAAAAACTGGCAGAATATCTTCGTTACTTCGACCCTGCCTTCATCGGCCTCAGCGGAGAGGAACAACAATTGCAGGCTCTGGCCTTGCAATTGGGTGTCGTTTTTTTTGTCGAACCTCACGCGCAAGCGAGTGCTCAATATAACGTTGACCACAGTGCTTCCCTGCTGTTACTCGATCCACAGGGGCGGCTGCATGGTGTTATGCCCGCACCGTACCAGGCGAGCAGTATCGCCCATGACGTTCTAACCGTCATCAGCCAGGAAAGCAGTGTGCCGTGGGATTAGTCGATTTCATCTTGAGCCGCCTCCAGCACCTGCTGCCGCACCATTTGTTATCGCGCCTGGTGCATGGTTTCATGCACAGCCGCATCAAGCTGATCAAGAATCTGCAAATCTGGATCTACGGTTGGCTGGCCGGAGTAAACTGGGCCGAAGCACGCTACCCACGCGCTGTGGATCACCTGGATTTCAATGCTTTTTTCACGCGAGAACTGGCGGCTGGCATGCGCACCGTGGACCCGGATCCACTGGCGTTTGTCAGCCCCAGCGATGGACGCATCAGCCAGTGTGGACGCATCACCCACGACCGCCTGTTGCAAGCCAAAGGCCACAGCTTTTCATTGCGGGCACTGCTGGCGCAGGATCCGGCGGCGCGGGATTTTATCAATGGCTTCTTCCACACCATTTATCTGGCACCGCGGGACTACCATCGCGTCCACATGCCCTTGGCGGGCTCGTTGCAGCGCATGATCCATGTGCCAGGACGCTTGTTCAGTGTTGCCCCCTACACGGTCCGGCAGGTGCCAAATCTGTTTGTGCGCAACGAGCGTGTCATCAACCTGTTCGACACCTCCCACGGCCCCATGGCCGTGATTCTGGTCGGGGCCATGCTGGTTTCAAGCATGGAAACGGTTTGGGCCGGTACCATCACGCCACCACCGGCGCGGCGGGTCAGCACGGGTGACTGGTCACGACGCGGCATCAGCTTGAAAAAAGGCGAAGAGATGGGCCGCTTCAATATGGGTTCAACCGTTATCCTGCTGTTACCCGCAACCGCCGTTTCCTTACTGGCTGACTTCGGACCCGATGACAGCGTCCTGCTGGGTGAGAAGCTCGGCCGCCTGCGCTAATTCCAGCCACCACATTGACGGCCGGCATTCTGCTGATCCAGCCATTGCCGTAAAGGGGCGAAGTAGTCCAGCATGGCCGCAGCATCTATTTGTGCCGAGCCGGTCAAGGCTTTGAGGGCTACCGGCCATGGCTGGCTTTTACCCATCTCCAGCATCGCGTTCAGCCGCGCCCCGGCCTCCTTGCTGCCGTAAAAGGAACAGCGATGGATGGGGCCTTCGTTGCCGGCAATATCGCACATGGCACGAAAGAACTGGAATTGCAGAACGTTGGCAAGAAAATACCGGGAATAAGGGGTATTCCCCGGAACATGGTACTTGGCGCCCGCATCAAAAGCGTCGGGCGGGCGATCGTTGGGTGCGGATACACCCTGATATTGCTGGCGCAACTGCCACCAGAGTTGGTTATAGGCTTCCGGCCCGACTTCACCGGCAAATACTTTCCACCGCCACTGGTCCACCATCAGACCAAATGGCGTGAAAGCAATTTTCTCCAGCGCCTTTTTCATCAACAACCCGATATCGCCCGTGGCATCGGGTTCTTTTTCCAGCAGACCGATTTGCACCAGGTATTTGGGCGTGGTCGACAGGGAAAGCGTATCGCCCACCGCTTCGTGGAAACCATCATTGGCGCTGTCCCGGTACAGATAGGACTGCCGGTTATAGGCTCGCTGGTAGAAGTTGTGCCCCAGTTCATGATGGATGGTTCTGAAGTCCACATCATTGACCTTGATACACATCTTGATACGCAGGTCCTCCTTTTCATCGATGTCCCAGGCTGAAGCGTGGCAGATCACATCCCGGTCAGCTGGCTTGACGAACAGCGACCTCTGCCAAAACGTCTCCGGCAGTTGTTCAAATCCGAGTGAACGGAAAAACGCCTCACCGGTTTTCACCATGCGGACCGGGTCAAAGCCCTTATCTTGCAGAATGGCGGTCAGGTCATAGCCGGTACGCCCAGTCGGTGGCTCGACGAGGTCATAGATGTTGACCCAGCTCTGGGCCCACATATTACCGAGCAGGTGTGCCGGAATGGGACCGTCCTGCGGTACCAGTTCGGTACCATAAAACTCACCGAGCTTGGCCCTGACATGGCAGTGAAGCGCTTCATACAAGGGTTGAATCTGCTGCCAGACACGATCAATTTCGGCGGCAAAAGCCTCCGGCTCCATGTCATAAGCCGAACGCCACATGCTGCCCAGGTTATCAAACCCCAGCTCCCTGGCGCCTTCGTTGGCCAACTCGACCTGGCGCGCATACAGGCTCTTCATCGGTATGGCGGTCTGGTGCCAGCCCTCCCATACCTCCAGCAGTTCAGCTGGATTGCGCGAGTGCGCCAGAATCTCCTCCAGATCGCCCAGCGCGAGACAGTCTTTTCCCGTGCGGCAATACTGTGCTTTGCCGTACAGACTTTTCAGCTTTGCACCGATTTCGGCCTGCTCGGCATTTTTTGCCGCATCCCGGGGGCTGGAATGGTGATGCCGGTGCGCAACAAGTGCAGTTTTCGTTCGATATCGCGATCGAGTCCGGCAATTCCAATGAAGCGTGCCGCCGCGCTTGCAATTTCGACCTGCGCCGCCGTCATCGCTTCGCTGGCGCTGGCATAGAGCCGTTCGGTGTCATAGGTAATGAAATTGGACTGCACCCATGCCATGCGCTCGGCATACTGACCCAATTCCGCCAGGCGCTGTTCGGCCTGCGCGACAAATGCCACCGCTTCGGCGGCACTTGGCGAGCTCACCGCCGCTGCGGTTTCTGGCGACTGGGCCGCGGCCTGGCTGACGGCGGCATCGGGCGAGGGTTTGCAAGCCGCAAGAATGGTGATGATTCCGAGTAGAAAAATAGTGCGCGAATTCATTGTCACACCCAGAAGTTAAGTGAGGGGTTGGGTCAACCTGGGAGCCTGTCGGACTTAACCTACAGGCTCCTAGGCTAGTGCCCGTCCATAAACGCCACATGCTAACGCGGCACATGGATGTGCCGCCATTTTCGATGACGTAAGTCATTGAAAATGTGAGCGCAGCAAAACGACGTTTTTGCGTAGCGAATCCATAACGGGCAGGGATGCCCGTTTATGGACAGACACTAGGCTAGCAGATGCCGGTCCTTTACTCCATCGCGAACCGTGTCAACCCAAATGCATCTATAATTCAGCAAAGAGGAGACTGGTTTGACCACAATGTTTCGATTGTTCCTGACCAGCATATGCTTTCTGGCCAGCGCAGGAGCAACACCAGACGGTCAGGAACCGCCGGTACCCGACCAGGGCATCAGCCTGGCGGAACTCGTCAGCAGGGCTGACGTGGTCGCACTGGCGCAGGCGCGTGATACCGATTACGTCTATCGCCGCGAATTTCCGGTGGAGGGCAGCGCATTCCTGCAGGTATTGATTGCTTACAAGGCCGACAGGCCGCTGGACATCATTGAAGTCTACGAGCATGGATTGCACGCCCATGAGTGCTATTTTCCGAACCCGACGGTATTTGCAGAAGGCCGGCGTTATCTACTGTTCCTGCAACAGGACAAAAACAAGCCTGAACGCTACCGGGGACTGATACAGGGCTGTGCACTGGATGTGCTGGTTGACCGCAACAATCGCTACGTTTTGCGCCTGCCGCTTACCGGGATCAAGTTGACGGATCCTTTACCCGGGCTGGGCAAGAAATTCGAATTTGCGGATGCTTATGCCATCGAAAATGACGCATCATTGCCGCCCCAAGAACGTGACGCGCTGTTGGCTGCCGGCTGGATAGAGCCCAGGGGAGATCGCTATATCTACACCCGTGGAGTGGAACTTTCGACCGTGCGAAAATTGATGGGCGCAAACATGGCCCCGGCCGATGATCAGAAGCAAAAGATTGATTGAACGATCTGGCTCCCAGCGGCTGCGTCAGGCAATGACCCGGTAGCAGGGTTTGTAGACCATCCCGCCAGGCAACTTCATACGATTGTCCTGGACGAACGCGGCCAGCAGTGCATCCAGCGACTGCATTACCTCCTGGTCTCCGCGAATTTCAAAATGTCCATGCTGCCGAATCGCCTCCAGCCCGTCCGGTTTGACGTTACCCGCCACGATTCCGGAGAACACGCGGCGCAAGTTTGCGGCCATCTCATGCAAGGGCAAAGACCGGTCGATTTGAACACGCCGCATATTCTCATGCGTGGTGCTGAAAGGAATCTGCAATTCCCTGTCGATCTGGAGCAGCCAGTTGAAGTAAAAAGCGTCGTTGTGGGCGATGCGGAATTTACGCACCACATCCAGACCTTGCGCCATTTTCTGAGCTACGCGGACCGGATCGGCAATGATAATCTCATAGCGGGAACTTGCTGCCTCTCCCAGAGCCAGCTTTATGAACCGGTCAATCTGTGCAAAATAACCGGCGGATTCCTTCGGCCCGGTCATAACCACCGGAAACGGCAGGTCTTTGTTGGCCGGATTGAGCAGGACGCCCAGCAGGTAGAGAATTTCCTCCGCCGTTCCCACCCCGCCCGGAAAAACGATAATTCCATGGCCCAGGCGAACAAAAGCTTCCAGCCTCTTCTCGATGTCCGGCATCACGATCAATTCGCTGACGATGGGATTGGGTGATTCCGCAGCAATGATTCCCGGCTCGGAAATGCCGATGTAACGACGTGAAACAACACGCTGCTTGGCGTGAGCGATAGTCGCACCTTTCATCGGCCCTTTCATCGCTCCCGGACCGCAACCGGTGATGATATTGAAACGCCTCAATCCCAACTGATAGCCGCACTCCTTGGTGTAGTCGTACTCCTCACGCGAAATGGAATGACCGCCCCAACAGACCACAAGATCCGGATCAACCTGGGGTATCAATGCGCGCGCATTGCGCAACATCTCGAATACCGCATTGGTGATGCCACCGGAGGACGAGAGGTTATGTTGCGGGTGTCCGCAAATTTCGCTGTCAAAATAGACCAGGTCGCGGATGACCGCCGAAATTAATTCGCGTACACCCTCGATGATGCGTCCTTCCACGAAGGCCGATCCTGGCGCGTTGGTGAGTTGCAGCCGCAGTCCCCTGTTGACCTGCTGCACCTCGATTTTAAAGTTGCGGTATTTTGCCAGCAGCGCCTCGATGTCATCACCTTGATTGCCGCTGTTGAGCACAGCGAGAGTGCAACGGTGCAGCAATTTCGATAAATCGCCGCGACTGGCGCCGTGCAGCCGCTCAACTTCGCTTCGGCTCAAGGTATTGAGCATTCCGGCGGGATACAGGCGAGTGGAAATGGAATCTGCTGGCAAAATAAAACTCCGGGAACTAACAGCGTTATAGCTTAACTCAACAGACTCGGGGGCATTCCCGGTAAAGGGGATCCTGGCGTTATTGCCAGGATCCCATAGGCACCGGGGACCCGAACGGTATGGCGTATCCGCGCCTCAGTTGAACTCGTAACGGACACCCAGCTGAATGCGCCAGACGGAATCATCCACATCCGTAACGCGCGGGTTGAAGCTCGGTGCGCTGCTGCCGCCGCCCGGATCGAAGTTGGAAAGCACAAATTTCGTGCCGTCGGCACTGAGTGCCGCGTCCAACACCGGCACGCCTTCCTGCACGTCGCCGCCATCAACAAACCTTTGCACATTCTGACTGTCCGAAAACAGGTTGAGCACATTCTCGATATCGAAGAAGAACTTCAGTGAATGATTCCAGCCCGGCAAAGGAATGTCCTGCGAGAGACGCAGGTCCACATCCGTATTCCACGGGCCCGTGAAGCCGTTCTTCGGTGCGATCTGACCGGCATATTGGCTCAGACCCGAGCGGTCGAGGAATCTGAAAAAAGCATCCGTGGTGCCTTGCGCATCCAGCTTGGAAAGGTCGACGAGCGGATCGTCGGGGCCGGTCGGAACGTACAACAGATTGCGTTCTTCGTTATCGGAATCACCAAACACCAGGGTGGGTGTATTGTTGTCATAGACGTAGCTGAATGGCCGGCCCGAACGGCGCCGGAAGACGAGGCCGATCGTGGTGGGGTTGTCGGCAAAGAAGTAGTGCCTCAAGGTAGCGCCCACTACGTAATTGTGCTTTTCGGACCACACCGCCGGCCCCAGTTCCGTCTGGTTGATGACCGCGACAGCCACTTCCTCAAAGCTGGAAGTCGCGGTGGAACTGTTCACCGGATTGCCTACTTTGGCATCGGTGTACGCATAACCAAAACGGAAGTCCAGGGAGGTGTTGCCCGACAGGTCGAAACTCTTGGCGAGTTGCACGGAAAGGGAATCCGTCGATCCGCTGGGACCATTGGTCATCAGGATGTCCTGGTCGTCACCACCGGCATTGCAGGCCGCCGATACATTGCTGAAGCCTTCGCGAATGCCGATCAATGTCGCATCACAACCGGCGCGCAAGGGATCGATGGCAAAAAACCGCGGTCGGCCGTCCGGCAGAAAAACGAGATTACCGTCCGCGTCGACCCGTTGGGTCAAGGTCAGGTCCACCCAGTCGAGAGAATCCTTGTGATCACTGTAGATGTAATCGAGTTGGATCTCCCAATCGTTGAAGAATTCAGCGTCTGAAAGGGTGATGATGCTGGCGCCAATATTCCAGCGTTGCTGCGAGGGCAACTCGAAATCCGGATCGATGGCCGCGGCCGGACCGGTGTTCTGGGTGGCTTCGGCGATCTGCTGAGCGGTTATGCACGGTGGAATCCCGACAAAAGTCCCACCTTGCAGGACCTGCAGGTCCGCGTCCGTACAGGGTGCACGGGAGCTGTTGGCGGAGCCGATCGCGCCGCCAAAGTTCTGGAAGGAATTGGCAAAATGCACCGTGGGATCACCACCGGTGAAAATACCGAACCCGGCGCGAATCTGCACTTCACCCAGCGTGTCGAACGGCAGATCGTAGGTCAGGCCGATGCGCGGCAGCCAGATATCCAGGCCGTCGAAACCAGTGGTATTCTTGAATCCGTAACGCGCCTCGAATATCGGGTTTTCGATCGGTTGGTCACTGGAATCGTAGGTGTCATAGCGCAGACCCGCGGTAATGCTCAGCTGGTCCGTAGCCTGCCATTTGTCCTGCAGGTAAAACGAGTGGATGTCTCTCTGGAAATCCGCGGCCGCATCGTTGATGTCACCGGTGAACGAGCCCTGGCCTTCGATTTCGACTGCGGTACCCGCCTCAAGGTCATCGATCGAGGAGAACGAGATGGTGCCAGTCGCATCCTGCACAAACAGGTTGAAGACATCGAGTGAATCCAGTTCATAACCGAAGGTCAGCGAGTGCCGGTCAAAATCGTAAAACCCGGCCAGCTTCGCCTGATCCAGGGTGTACTGGAGGTCATTGGCGCTACGACTGAAGCCCGGGCCACTGATAAACATGTCCGAACCGCCGGCATCGCGAACGATGATTCTCGGCTTGTTGTCATTCTGTGCTTCCCCACCGCCCAGCGGACCTTGTATGTCCGTTACTTCGAGCTGCGAGTAGCGGGCTTCGGTCGAGAAGTTATCGGTCCAGTTGGAAAACAGGCGGACAGAGTAAGCTTCCTGCAGGGTGCCTTCCAATTCAAAGTTATCCGCCAGGGACAAGCCGTTGAAGCCAAAGTCATCGGGCTCCACATTGGATTCCTCGAGGTCGACGTAAGTGGCCTCGACCCGATGATCATCATTGATGGTCCAGTCGAGGCGGGCGAATTTGCGCTCACTGCCTTGCGGCAGGGTCCTGACGATTTCGCCCGGGTCACGGTCGTACTGGTCGCGCAGAATGCCTGCAATCCGGTTGACGTCATCGACGCTGATGAACTGCTCGTTGGCGAAACCGCCGCCGATGGGGCCATCGTTTTGCGTGTCGCCTTCCTTGGTCTTTTCATAGGAAACGTAAAAGAACAAGCGGTCCTTGATGATCGGGCCGCCGAGTTCAAAGCCGTAGTCCCTGTCCTCAAAGGGGTCCGAGATGACCGTTTCACCCTCGATCGAATCGCCGGTCAAATCTTCGTTGTTATACAGGTAAAAGGCCGATCCACTGAATTCATTGCCGCCTGACTTGGTCACGACGTTGATGTTACAGCCGGTAAACTGCCCGTACTGGACGTCGACCGGGGCAAATTCCACTGCCGCTGCACGCACGGTATCGAACGGAACCGGGAAGGTGTTGCGCGCCGAGTTTCCGGAAGCATTCAAACCGAAACCATCCGCGCTGCGCACGCCATCGATGGTAAACGAATTGGCCCGGCCGCTGCCACCCAGGCAGTTGATGCCGAAGCCGTTACCGCCGTCCGACCGTTCGATGCTGACGCGCGGATCGAGGCGGATAACGTCGCGGATCTGGCGGCTGATGGAGGGCAAGGCCTCGATTTCTTCAAAACTGAAAGTGGAACTGGGTCCGATCGCGACATCGACGGTGGCCACGGTACTCGAGGCCACCACCGTGATTTCTTCGATATCACCCACGGCCTCGAGCGTAATATCGAAGGCCGCGGCGCGCGACAGCGTGGTAAACACATCCGTAACCGTCGTGCCACGGTAGCGGTCGGAATCCACCTGAATGGTATAGGGCCCCCCCACGGCCAGGCCACGAACGGAGAAAGCACCATTGGTACCGGTCGTCGTCTGGCTGACGGAGCCGGTGCGGGTATCGACAACCCTAACCCGTTCACCGGCGGCCGGTTCGCCCTCTGGCGTTCGCACCGTGCCTTGAATCGATCCAGTCGTTTCCTGCGCCACCACGAGGGTGGGCACGGTGCCGAGTATCAGCACCAGGGCTAAACTTGACAGCAAAATACAAATTCTTGTATTCATGGAATCATTCCTGATTTGGTGTGACTTTTCAGTGAGGTGCAAATTTTCTGTGTTTCAAGCAGGTCTTGAATTACGCACGGCTGGTTTCTTCAGCGGGGATTGTAGCAAACATTTATTACGAATTCTTAACAAATATTCGTCATTGACGTTGCCTCCAATATGGTCTGACAGAGAATAGGTATTTTGTAATTACATCAATTAGTTGCCTTAAAAGAACGCAACCACGGTCCCATCTCCGTCCGCGCGCCATAGCCGATCGCGGCGTGCAACCTTCCATTGCATCAAAGCCTTCTATAGAATAGGCGCCCTCGCCCGGTGCGGAGACCGGGCTCATCGTCGGGGTGTAGCTCAGACTGGTAGAGCACTGCCTTCGGGAGGCAGGGGCCGGAGGTTCAAATCCTCTCACCCCGACCACTTATGGAAAAACGGCCCTCGCGGCCGTTGGCCCACCCCAGGAAATCATGTCCTTTACAACTCCAGTCCTATCCATCCGGTACGAGTACGACACGCATCCTGAGTTTGGCCAGTCTGTTGAAATACTGCCGGGCATTCGCTGGCTGCGCATGCCCCTGCCCTTCATGTTGGGGCATATCAACCTTTGGCTGCTGCAGGATTCCGGCAGTTGGGTGATTGTCGATACCGGTTTATACACTCAACCCACCCGGGATCTCTGGCTTGGCGTGCTGGCTGAGCAACTGCGTGGCGATCCCATCAGCCGCATACTGGTCACGCATCTGCACCCCGATCATGCAGGCTGTGCCGGTTGGCTGGAAGACAAGTGCCAGGCCCCATTGTGGATGAGCCGAGAAGAATACCTGCTGTGCCGCACCCTGGTGGCCGACACCGGCAAACCCGCTCCGCCCGAGGGCATTGAATTTTATTCAGCTGCCGGATTTCCTGAATCCGCGCTGGAGCACTATCAGGCCCATTTTGGTACTTTTGGCAAATACGTCGCCCCATTGCCGCAGCGCTATCGCCGGCTGAAGGACGGCATGACGGTTTCCATAGGCAGCCATACATGGCAGGTCGTTATCGGGCGCGGACATTCGGTAGAACATGCCTGCCTGTTTTGCGAAGAAATCAATGTCCTGATCTCGGGTGACCAGATACTGCCGACTATTTCTTCAAATGTCAGCGTGTATCCAACCGAGCCCGCCGCCAACCCGTTGGCCGACTGGCTGGATTCCCTGACCATGCTGAAAGAGCGGCTGCCATCTGATGTGCTGGTGTTGCCGGCACACGGCAAACCGTTTCGTGGCGCACATCTGCGGTTGGACCAGTTGACTGCGGAACACCTTGATGGCCTGGACAAGCTACGGCAACTGTGCCGTCAGCCAATGCAGGCCATCCATACGTTTCCGGCTTTGTTTAAAAGCAAAATCACGGACAACAACCTGATCATGGCCGCCGGGGAAGCCATCGCACATTTGAACTATCTGCAGGAGAGTGGCGAATTGCGCAGCTGGATGGATGACAAAGGTACACGTTGGTACCAGTGCATCACTCAGGCACCGTCATGTGAATGACGGTGGCCCTGCATATGACCGCGGTGCGCCAGAGTGTGAATGATGGTGCCGATAATGATGGCCTGTATGACCGATATGGTGAACTCACCGGCCAGCGGCAACAAATGACTGGAAAACTCAAAGCCTGCAATGGTGGCCGCCGCCATGCCTGTCAACATCAGCCAGGCAGCGCGTTGGCCAAATGCGGGCTGCATGATGAGCCAAATCATCAGGCCGTCGCCAAAGCGGTGGAGAATGATGGCCGTGGCCAGACTGCCACCGCCCTGCAGTTGACTGCCTGCGAGACCGGCGCCATCAAGCAAGGCATGCAACAGCAGGCCCAGTAAGGCGAGCACCAGACTGGCCAGGTGCAGGCTTGCTGCGGCACGGCGCACGACCAGCTCCAAAACGGTCGGAAACAAGTAACCCAGAGCAACCAGAGAGATGGCAATCCAACCCAGGGCGTGCACGATTTCGGGCAGCAGTAACAGTACTACCATCAGTATCAGGGCCAGAACGATCAGGCGATCGATCGTCTGCGCCAGGTGGCCACCCTGCGCAATCCAGAGGAAGATCAAGGGTCCGGCAAACAGTGTCATCAGGGAAATAAGCAGCAAAACAGTGTACTAACGGCTTTGTGAGAGTAGCGGATACTACCACAGTCATGACCTTGCTTTTGCCCCGGCGCGGAAGTCGCCTGGCGCAAAATTGCACCGGTACAGCGCGTACTGGAATCTTGCCCGCAGACTGTTGCAGTTTTGGGGTTAGAATACGCATGCCGCTGAATCAGGCCGGAATGCTGTGAAAACTTCTACTATTGAAGCCATGATTGCAGACCAGTGCGCCGGTTCATTTGTTGAAACCGAGCTGCATGATCTGCTCGCCGTTGTCGCCGAACGCAGCGGCAAAGATGCCGGAACCGAAGACCTGGCAAAAGGAGCCCGCTTCGTTCATGGCTATATCGAGCAGGTACCGTACATGATGAAGGTGGCATGGACGGCAGCCTGTGCTGTCGGCCTCGGGGTGGAAATGGAACATGTCCTGGCGATGGTAACGTCCTACTGGGAACAGGGCGATGACATCATTCGGGATGACCTGGGTATTATCGGCCTGCTTGACGATGCCTATTGTTCACTCAGCTCCCTGCAAGCGGTGTCGGACCATTTCCAGTTGCAAACCGGTAAATACCTGTTCCCGGACAACCTGACCACAGCCAACAAGGTCATGCGCAAAATCATTGGCGAGCCTTATGCCTCCGATCTGGACCGGCTGGTGATTCGTACCATGCAGGAAACACGGTTGATTGAATCCGTGAAGAAATTTTCCAGCGAAGAAAAGCAGCTGAACTTCGCCCATCAGAGCACGATCTGGAATCACGGCCCGGCGGGCAGGATGGACCTGCAGGACCTGGCCGGCCTGGGCCTACTTGGGGACTTTTGATCGAACCAGGCTCCTGGACCACAGCGCACTACCAGCACTACAAACCGGCAAAAGCCTTGCGGGTAAGGTTGTCACCAGCCGTTGCTGTCACCAGCACATTATCCTCAATACGGATACCGCCACATGGAGCAAGCCTCGCCACTGCGTCCCAGTTGATGGCCGTAGCATCGCCTTCGGCCCTCCACTTGCTCAATAAAGGCTCGATGAAATACAAGCCCGGTTCGATCGTAAGCACGTTGCCAGCTTCCAATATACGCGTAAGGCGCAGGAAAGGATGCCCGTCTGGCCGTACAACGGAATGGCCTTCATTGTCGATCAGGCCGGCTACATCGTGGGTCTGCAAACCTATGAAATGGCCGAGTCCGTGCGGAAAGAACACACTGCTCAAACCGGTCGCCACTGCATCTTCAGCCGCAAGTCTGATGATGCCGGCAGCGAGCAGAATTTCCGCAATCCGCAGGTGAGCGCTCAAGTGTAAATCCTTGAAATCCAGCCCGGCCCGGACCTGCCCCGCCAGACCCTGTTGCACGGATTCCATGGCGCTTATCAGGTCGGCAAATTCCCCCGGGCGCGCAGCGTAGCTGCGGGTGACATCGGCAGCATAGGCATGCACGGTACTGCCGGCATCGATCAGGAATGAAACGAAATGGGCAGGCTTCAAGCGCTCGCGCTGCTGGTAGTGCAGGACCGCACCATGGTGGTTCAAAGCGACAATACTGTTGTAGGGCAGTTCCGGGTCATTCTGCCGGCAGGCATGGAGATACGCGAGGTGTATATCAAATTCACTTTTGCCGTCGTGGAATGCATGTTCGGCCACCACGTGGGCCAGTGCAGCCTGCCGGTTAGCCTGACTCATACAGGCCACTTCATACCCGGTCTTGCGTGTGCGTTCGATATGTAATGTTGTCAGCAGGGCCTGTGGATTGATGCGTTCCGCCGGGAAAAAAGCCGCCAGGGCCGGCGCATCTCCCAGCGCCACCATCCTGCCCTGTGCTACCGGCAGTTCTGCCCGCCAGGCATCGGCGTGCGACACCACGTGGACTTCGATGTAATCGGCCCACCAGGATTCTGCATCCGCAGGTGCTGAATACCAGTAGTCTTGCGGTTGATAGAACCACAACAAAGGCCGTTCGCCAGGACGGATCAGCAGAACGCTGTCATGATGGTGTCTTAATGGCAACCAGGCAAGGAAATGCGGATTGGAACGGTAGGCGTACTCATAATCGTCCAGGAAGCTGATCAAGGGGGTACCCGCGTGCAGCAGAATCGCATCACAGTCATGCGCCAGCATCGCTGCTTCCCAGCGTCCTTGCATTTCCTTGACATGATCACCATACAATTCTTTGAACATGCGCAGTTTTCTCCTTGTCGCCCGTGCCCGTAATATGGGTAGAATGTGCGGCTTTCCAGACGCAGTCCACTGCAGTCATTATGGCCGGGCAAAAAATGCAGAGCCGCACTTTAGCTGCAGTGCACATATTAGGCAAATAGGGTAGGCAAATAGGATAAATGGAATTGGCTATTCAGTTATACAATACGCTGACACGCAGCAAGCAGACATTTGAGCCGGCGGATCCAGAGCGGGTCACACTCTATGTCTGCGGCCCCACGGTTTACAACTACGCCCATATTGGCAACGCCCGCCCGGCCATCATATTTGATCTGTTGCGCCGCCTGCTGTCGTGGCATTATCCCGAAGTGATATACGCCCGTAATATCACTGACGTTGACGACAAGATCAATGCCGCCGCGGCGGAACTCGGTGTACCCATCGAGGAAATCTCCACCCGCTATACCAGGATCTACGTCGATGACATGGCGGCGTTGGGAGTAAGGCCACCCAGCGTTGAGCCACGGGCCACCGCGCATATCGCCCAGATGCAGCACATGATCCAGCGCCTGATCGACACCGGCCATGCCTATGTCGCGCAGGGGCATGTGCTGTTCAATATCGAGTCGTTCCGGGATTATGGCGCGCTTTCGCGGCGCGACATGCGCGAAATGATCGCCGGATCGCGGGTGGAGGTGGCTCCCTACAAGAAACACCCCGGTGATTTTGTGTTGTGGAAACCCTCGGTTGATCCTCAGCCCGGTTGGGACAGCCCCTGGGGCTGGGGACGCCCTGGCTGGCATCTGGAATGCTCCGCCATGGCTGAGACCCATCTCGGTCAGACCATCGACATCCACGGTGGCGGGCAGGATCTGATCTTCCCGCACCATGAGAATGAAATCGCCCAAAGCGTGTGTGCGCATGGCGGTAAACCATTTGCCCGCTTCTGGATGCACAACGGTTTCGTGACCATGGACAAGCGCAAGATGTCCAAGTCCGAAGGCAACACCTTTCTGGTGCGCAGCCTGCTCGAAACTTATCCGGGTGAGGTGTTGCGTTACCTGTTGCTGAGCGCACATTACCGCCAGCCACTGGACTGGTCCGAGCAGGAACTGGAGCGCGCCCGGCGCACGCTCGATCGCCTTTACGGGGTATTACGCGTTGCGGCTGATGCGTCCGGCCCTTTCATACCAGCGCCCCGCCCCAGCGAGACCTTCCTGGATACTTTACGCGATGATCTCAAC
Organism: uncultured Gammaproteobacteria bacterium; assembly: GCA_963708905.1. Lineage (GTDB taxonomy): Bacteria > Pseudomonadota > Gammaproteobacteria > Xanthomonadales > SZUA-36 > SHZL01. Next base: position 55,864 of record CAVPUV010000017.1, read on the forward strand.
ACACCCCTGGCACTGGCCGAATTCAACCGCGTGGCCCGGGGCCTGGCCAAGGCAGAAGATCGCGCCTCGGCGCAGCAGCTTGCCGGCGAACTGCTGGCGAATGGCGCACTGATCGGCTTGTTGCAATCATCGCCCGAACAGTGGTTCGGCGCCGGAGCGTCAGGCCAGCAAACGGCCCGGATCGAAAGCCTCATCGAGCAGCGTAACGCGGCCCGTGAAGTACGTGATTTTGCCACCGCAGACCGAATTCGGACCGAGCTGACCGACCAGGGTATTGCGCTGGAAGATGCCGACGGCATCACCCGCTGGCGCCGTGTCGATAGCTGAAGCGCCCATTGCATTCATAGCTGGCATGCACAATCCCAACGCCATTCAGGACGACATCATCGCTGCCTTCAGCCTGTTCGGCGAATGGCTGGATCGTTATCAGTACCTGATAGACCTGGGACGCAAGCTGCCGGAACTCAGCGCCGAAGAGAAAACCGACGACAAGTTACTGCCTGGCTGCCAGTCAAAAGTCTGGTTGTATCTGGAAGGCGATAAGGACGAAGTCAGCATACGCGCCAACAGCGATGCTGCCATCGTGTCCGGCCTGATCGCCCTGTTGATACAGGTGTATTCGGGCTGTGCGGCGCAACAGATTGTCGACACGGAGCCCTACTTTATCCAGCGAATCGGCTTGAGCGATCATCTTTCCGCCACCCGCGCCAACGGCCTGCATGCGATGCTGCAAGCCATTCAGGACCACGCCCGAAAGCTAGTTTCTCAATAAAAAAAAGCCCCGCACGAAGCGGGGCTTTTTCATCACGCTTTATAACTGCCGTCAACGATCGAGTATGATCAGCTCAACCCGGCGATTCGCCTGCCGGCCTTCGGCTGTGTCATTGGTCGCTACCGGCTGTACTTCACCGTAGCCGCGGGCACTCAGCCTGCTGGCTTTGATACCCTTGCTCACCAGGTAGTCCTGAACGGAGTTGGCACGGCGCTCGGACAGTTTCTGGTTGTACTCCTCGGTACCTACGCTATCGGTGTGACCGGCGACTTCCACCACCACGCGCTCGTGAGTTGTCAACAGGCCAGCAGCATTATCCAGAATGACCATGGCTTCCGGGCGTAATGTCGACTTGTCGAAGTCAAAGTGCACGCCTTCCAGCGAAATAACCGCTTCCACTTCACAGCCATCCATATCGACTACCGCACCCGGCCGGGTATTCGGGCACTTGTCACGCTCGTTGGGTACACCATCGCCGTCCAGGTCCGGGTTCGGCGGAGGCGGCGCGGCGGCTGCCGGCGGTGGTGCTGCCGGCGGTGGCGGTTGAGTTGCAGCTGCCGTCCGCCCGCCAAAGTCGAAATTCAGGCCGATGCTGTAGATGAAATCCCTGAAATAATCCTGTGGTCCGAAGCTGGCGCTGTCGTAATCCTGGCGCCACATCGCTTGCGCGCGGCCCGACAGGTGCCTGGAGAGTTGACCATGCAGGCCAACACCCAGGCTGAGCGACAGCGCATGGCCTTCATCCATAACGTTCCGGTGCTTGGTACTGCCGACACCGCCCAACACATAGGGCTTCCATGCATTGTCACCGAAGTAAAATCGACCTACCGCACCCAGAGTACTGAGTTTCCATTGGTCGTAGGTTGCTCCTGGAACCACGGTATCGAAATCCGTGAAATCTCCGTCGAATTCGTCATATTCAATGTCCACGCTGAAATGATCATTGAAAAAATAACCAAAGCCGACAGACTGCCAGAGGTCACCATCACGCGTGTGACGATCACTGTTCAAATCGACGCCACCAATCTGGTAACTCACATGCCAGGGCTGGTCGCCGTCGGCAAATACAAAATTCCCGCTGAGCAACAGTATCGCCGTAGCCAAAGTGCTGACAAACATATTAATTTTCACGTCACTTCCTCCAAAGCCTATTGGGCGTTTTACCAGAACGGCTGCCCACCCCACGGCAAGTTCAGCTGTTCTGCGGCAATGATACACCATTAATGATTTGTTAACAAAATAACTTCCCGGCATTAAACACCCGGGAGCCCTGTTCTTCAGGCCATGATCAAAATTGTGTTTGCCTGCGCAGAATGGGAGAAATTAACGCGGCTCCCCCTGTTGTCTTTGCCTTAATTCCCATCGTTCCTGGGCATCGAGGCAAAGCGTGGCTATAGGACGCGCTTCGAGCCGGTCCAGACCGATCTCCTCGCCGGTCTCATCGCAATAACCGTACTCACCTTCCTCAATACGATTCAGGGCTTTGTCAATCTTGTTGATCAGTTTCCGGTAGCGGTCGCGCGTTCTCAATTCCAGGCTGTTTTCAGTCTCGCGGGTTGCTCTTTCCGCTTCATCGCCGACGTCCCTGACTTCATGTTGCAGGTTGCTGATGGTTTCACGTGATTCTTCAACCAGCTCCTCCCGCCAGTTGACCAGCTTCTGGCGGAAATACTCCAGATGCTTCGGGCACATGTACGGCTCTTTCTTGAGTGGCTTATAGTTCTTTTTCAATTTCACACGGCTTGCATTCATCGTGTTAATCTACTCCCTGAGTCTTGCCAAAACGGAAAAATCAACATATATCATTGTTTTTTCTGTTTTATTTATGATTTCGGATCAAATGTCCGAAAAAGAAATTGCAGTTTTATATCTGAACTCGGCGCTCACGGCAAGCTTTTATCCACATCATAGCCGCAATTTGAACAGCTGAACTGAACGATGAAAAAACTGCTGCAGGCATTCATTCGAACTTATCAACTGCTGCTGAGCCCCTTTCTCGGCAATCATTGCCGCTTCACTCCCAGTTGTTCGCAGTACGCCGCCGAAGCAATTGACCGCTACGGCGCATTGCGTGGTTGCTGGCTGACCATGCGCCGCATTGTTCGCTGCCAGCCGTTCTGCCCGGGCGGCTACGATCCAGTGCCCTAGAAATAAGCACACAGATCAGAGGAAGCATAAAACCCCATGACGGACCGGATACTGATAAAAAACGCCCAACTCGTCAACGAAGGTGTGATTACTGCCGGAGACCTGTTGATCTTCCAGGGGCGAATCGAGCGCTGTGGCGGCGCCATAAGCGGCCAGGCCAACATGCGCATTATCGATGCTGCAGGGCGCTTCGTATTACCCGGCATGATTGATGACCAGGTGCACTTTCGTGAACCTGGTCTTACCCACAAGGGAGACATTGCCTCAGAATCCCGTGCCGCTGTCGCCGGCGGTATAACCAGTTACATGGAAATGCCCAATACCCTGCCACCGACGGTGACGCTTGCTGCGCTGGAGGAGAAATACGCCATCGCTGCGCGAACTTCACAGGCCAACTATGCATTCTACCTGGGCGCCACCAATGACAACCTGGACGTGGTGCGCGCACTGAATCCCACGGCAGCCGCAGGCATCAAGGTTTTCATGGGATCTTCCACGGGCAACATGTTGGTCGACAAGGAAGAAACTCTGGCCGGCATTTTTCGTGATGCGCCCGTCATCATTGCCACTCACTGCGAATCCACACCGCGCATCCAGCACAACCTCAAGGCAGCCATGGCCCGCTATGGCAACAGTATTCCGCTGGCCGAGCACCCGGTAATACGGGACGCGGAAGCCTGCTACCTGTCCTCGAGCATGGCCGTCAGCCTGGCGCGGGAACATGACGCCCAGTTACACGTACTGCACCTCAGCAGTGCGCGGGAAATGGAATTATTTGCGCCCGGCCCCATTGAGGGAAAATCCATCACGGCCGAGGTATGCGTCCACCACTTGCTGTTCAGCAGTGAGGATTATGGTCATCTCGGCAATTTCATCAAATGCAACCCGGCAATCAAGTCGCCAGATGACCGCACAGCCTTGCGGCAAGCCTTGAAGAGTGGCCGGTTGGATATCATCGCCACCGATCATGCACCCCATACACGTGAAGAAAAAGCCGCGACTGACTACCTGCTCGCACCCGCGGGGCTGCCACTGGTGCAAGACGCCTTGTTGAGCCTGCTGGAGCTGCACCACGACGGCGTCCTCAGCCTGACGGAGATCGTGACCAAGACTGCGCACAATCCGGCCCGTCGATTTGCTGTCCGGGACCGGGGCTTTTTGCGTGAGGGCTATCATGCGGACCTGGTGATTGTGGATACCGGGGCGCCAACTGAGGTTCGCCCGGATACCGTGCTGTCCCGCTGCGGCTGGAGCCCGTTCCTGGGCAAACGATTCCGTTCACGCATCGATACCACGCTGGTGAATGGGACATTGGCCTGGCACGAAGGCAGTATCATCGAGCACCGCGCAGCCAGCCGTCTCGAATTTAACCGCAGCCGCGGCGGCCGATAAGGCAGGTCTGGCATCCAGAGCGGCCGTTCAACGCCGGCTTGGATCCCAGGCGTTTGCTTCGCAAAGCCTGGGATGACGTTCTTATAAAAATACACAGCCTGGGATGACGTTCTTATAAAAACACACAGCCAGGGATAGATTCCAATTGGAGGTTGCTATTAACAACACCATCGATTTGCAGTACTCTGCCCCGGTCTTTTAACCCACACCCGCTCTGATTATTACAGGATAAATTCATGGGCTTTCTCGCAGGAAAACGTGCTTTGATCGTTGGTGTAGCCAGTCCCCGCTCCATCGCCTGGGGTATCGCCGAGGCCATGCATGAGCAAGGGGCGGAACTGGCTTTCACCTACCAGAATGACAAGCTTTTATCGCGCGTGGAAAAAATCGCGCAAATTACCGGCGCGAAAATTGTGCTGCCATGTGACGTGGCATCCGATGATGAAATCGACATGCTGTTCAGCCAGCTGAAACAGCATTGGGATTATTACGACATCCTGGTCCACTCAGTGGGGTTTGCTCCACGCGAACAACTTGAAGGCGATTACATGGATGTCATCACGCGCGAGGGTTTCCGCATTGCGCACGATATCAGTTCGTACAGCTTCGCTGCCCTGGCCAAGGCAGGATTACCGATGATGGCAGGCCGCAATGCCGCCATGGTGACATTGACCTACCTGGGCGCCATCCGGGCCATGCCCAGTTACAACGTGATGGGATTGGCCAAAGCCAGCCTGGAAGCGAATATGCGTTACATGGCCCAAAGTCTCGGACCGCGTGGTATCCGTGTGAATGCGATCTCGGCCGGCCCTATCAAGACGCTGGCGGCGGCCGGCATCTCCCAGTTCCGAAGAATGATGGCACACGTCGAAGGCACGGCGCCCTTACGCCGCAGCATCACCCCGCGCGAAGTGGGAGACGTGGCTGCGTTCCTGTGCTCAGACCTGGCATCAGGTATTACCGGCGAAACCACATTCGTTGATGCCGGCTACCACATCCTGGGCATGGCGGAGTTGTCAAACAGCTGAATTACAACCCCGGGCTAACTAGTGCCCATCCTATAAACGCCATATGCTAACGCGGCACACGGATGTGCCGCCATTTTCAATGACGTAAGTCATTGAAAATGTGAGCGCAGCAAAACCACGCTTTTGCGTAGCGAATCCATAACGGGCAGGGATGCCCGTTTATGGACAGACACTAACTACAGCCTGTCCTCAAATACTTCGATTTGCGCATGCTTGCGCAGCATGCGCACGAAACCCATCGCTTCGGAATTGGCGCTTGCATTGGCTATACGGCGTCGATAGTTCTGCACTTTGGCCGGGTCATCTTCAGGCACTACACCGTCAACCACTTTTTCGAGTTGCACCACGGCATAGCCATTGGCCATGGGTATGATTGCGATTCGTGGCGCCTCGTTTTCCGGAGCTTGCAGCAGGAATATCCCCGTCAGCAGTTCGGCCGGCAGGTCCTTGTTGTCGCGCCGGACCGCTTCCATCGCAAGCACCTCAAGTGATTGCTCCTCCGCCGCCGCAGCGATGTCCGACCCGGCTTGCAGTTGTTGCAAAATCCCGTCAGCACGTTCTGAGGCCTGTTGCATGGCACGTTCGCGTTGAACACTGGCGATCACGCTGTCACGCACCTCAGCCAGCGGTAACAGGTCCTCGGGACTGTGTTGCTTGATACGCAGCATGACAATGTGGTTTTCGCCCAGATCCACGGGATCGCTGACGCCGCCTTGTTGCAACACCAGGTCGGAGAACGCCGCATTGACCACAGCTGGATTCCCGGCTATACCGTCCCCCCCGGCACGGCCGAAAGGTCCCGCTTCATGGACTTCCAAACCCAGCACTTCGGCTGCCGCGTTCAGGGTCGTGGGATCTTCGTAAATCAGATCGACCAGGCGATCAGCCTGTTCCAGGAATTTGCGCTCCTGCTGCTCGCTGTGAAATTCCGTCAACAAAATATCGCGTGCTTCCTCGAAAGACATGCCTTCCGCCGGACGCAGGTCGCGCAGGTAGATCACGTGCCAGCCAAATCCGGTCTGGACCGGGTCTGATATCGGGTGTTCTTTAGTCAGGGCATACAGACCGTCCTCGAAAGCCTGGGCCATGAAACCGGGTTCAATCCAACCCAGGTCACCACCCTGCGAGGCGGAACCAGCGTCCTGCGAATATTCCCTGGCCAGTGCGGCGAAATCTTCCCCCGCATGTGCGCGTGCGGCCAGGTCTTGAGCCTGCTGCCGGGCGTTCTCGATGCTGGCCTCGTCAGCCTGTGGATCGACCTCGATCAGAATGTGCGATGCCCGCCTGGTCTCGGGCGTAATAAAACGGGCTTTCTGTTCTTCGAAACGGGCGCGAAGTTGATCATCATCCGGCGCCACGTCTTCTTCCATCGTCGTTGCGTCCAGTTCAAGGTACTCGATAACGACTTGCTCTTCTGAGCGGTAGAGCTGCGGGTGAGATTCATACCAGGCCTGTATGGCAGCTTCTTCGGTGTCAGCGGCAGCCTGTACCGTCTCGGCAGACTGGGCCGCCACCACTATCGCCTGGAATGTCCGTTCCTGATCCTGCAGCCGAACGAATTGTTTCAACTCCCACTCAGTGGCGATCGCGCTGCTGGCAATAGTATCCGGAAACTGGCCAAGAATGATTTCCGCACGCATTTCATTTTCGAATCGCTGCGGTGTATTGCCCTGAGCCAGCAAGCGGGACTGGTATACATCCGCATTGAATTCACCATCGACCTGGAATGCCTCGATTTCCCGGATGGCCTGCGCCAGGCTTTCATCGTCCACGGAAAGGCCTGCTTCCTCCGCCGCCTGACGCAGCAGTTGCTGATCGATCATGGAATCAAGGTATTGCCGTCGCACGACCGGCTGATCGAACTGCTCGGCGTCGAAACTTGCCCCCATCAATGACTGCATGCGGCGGCGATAATTCTGAAAGCCCTGGGAGAAGTCATTCGCGGTGATTTCCACATCATTTACCAGGGCGACGCTGTTCACGGCATCCGCCGTGAAGTAGGAATTCACACCGACAAATGCAAATGGGATGATCAGGATGGCAAAAATGAAGATGGCGATAATGCCCGTCAGCCGTTCTCGCATCGCTTGAAGAACCATAAGTTCACTTGTTCCCTTGTCAACTCGCCGGGAATGTCCGGCGGCGTGTGGAAAGATTAATAAAAAGGGCGCCTGTGGGGCGCCCTTTTGATTTTAATGGCGGAGTGGACGGGACTCGAACCCGCGACCCCCGGCGTGACAGGCCGGTATTCTAACCGACTGAACTACCACTCCACGCTTTCTGGTGGGTGCTGACGGGCTCGAACCGCCGACCCTCGCCTTGTAAGGGCGATGCTCTTCCAACTGAGCTAAGCACCCCTGCAAAAGGTGGGCTAGTTTACGGCATCCTTGAGTGCTTTACCAGCCTTGAAAGCGGGGTTCTTGGAAGCCTTGATTTTGATCGTCTCGCCGGTGCGCGGATTGCGTCCGGTGCGTGCCGCGCGCTTTCTTACAGAAAAAGTTCCAAATCCAACAAGCGATACTGTTTGACCTTTTTTCAATGCCTTGGAAACACTCTTTACGAAACCGTCAACAGCACGACCTGCGTCCGCTTTGCTCAAGTTGGCAGAGTCGGCAATGGCGTCAATAAGTTCAGATTTATTCATTCTAGCACTCCGTAATTGATCAGTTGGCAATTTGAGTTTTAGACTTGCCGGCCACCGACTTCCACACCGATGTCGGCTGAATTAGTGCATTGCGAAAGTAGCGGAGACTCCCGGAAACCCTTGCCTGTCAAGGCCTGCAAGTCGTGTGAGAATACTAATACGGCGGTGCAGACGGCGCAACACAAATCCGATTGAATCAAGAAGTGTTTGCTGAACTAAAGTCGCCAAGCTGCTCATTGTGCGGCAAAACCAAAAATATTCGTCGCCAAAAAAACCTGGACAAATCCTGATCTTCTGCAGTTTTTTTTGTCAGCGCCGGTGTGAAATCAACCCGGAAAGTCCATATGGACTTTCCGGGTTCAATGTGTCAGTACCGCGTTTTCAACTTCCTTGCGCGTCAATTTTTCGCTTTCGACCTTTGCAGGCAAAGGTTGCGGCATCGAAGTCAAGGCGTATTCCAACACCTGATCGATGGTGGACACCGGGCGAATATCCAGCTTTTTCAGAATCGCCTTTGGAATTTCCACCAGGTCCTTTTCGTTTTCCTCCGGGATCAACACGATTTTCATGCCGCCGCGGTGGGCAGCCAGGAGTTTCTCCTTCAGCCCGCCAATCGGCAGGACTTTGCCGCGCAGCGTGATCTCACCGGTCATGGCGACATCCGCACGCACGGGTATGCGGCTCAAGGCTGAAACCAGTGCGGTGCACATCGCTATACCCGCGGACGGACCATCTTTTGGCGTGGCGCCTTCAGGCACATGCACGTGGGCATCATATTGTTGGTAAAAACCCGGCTCGATACCGAGACGCTCGGCACGGCTGCGCACCACGGTCATCGCTGCCTGGATGGATTCCTGCATCACCTCGCCAAGTTGTCCAGTCTGGATTAGCCGGCCTTTACCGGGCATCAGGGTGGCCTCGATGCGCAACAATTCGCCGCCTACTTCGGTCCACGCCAGTCCAGTGACCTGGCCGATCTCATTGTTCTCTTCGACCACGCCATAACGGAATCGCCTGACACCGAGGAAGGATTCAAGATTCTTGGTCGTGGTCGTGATCCTGGTTTTGCCCTTCTCCAGGGCCAGTTTCTTCACCGACTTGCGACAAATCTTGGCGATCTCGCGCTCGAGGTTTCGTACTCCCGATTCCCTGGTGTAATAGCGAATAATATCCATCAGCACCATCTCGGTGATGCTGATTTCATGATCTTTGAGGCCGTGCTGCTCCATCTGTTTGGGCAGCAGGTAGCGCTTGGCAATATTGAGCTTTTCGTCCTCGGTATAACCAGGGATACGAATCACTTCCATGCGATCGAGCAAGGGACTGGGAATCCTCAGCGAATTCGCCGTCGCGACGAACATCACTTCGGACAAGTCAAAATCCACTTCGAGATAATGATCGTTGAAGGTGTGGTTCTGTTCCGGGTCCAGCACCTCCAACAGCGCTGATGAAGGATCGCCACGGAAATCCATCGACATCTTGTCCAGCTCATCCAGCATGAACAGTGGATTGCGCGTGCCAATCTTGGCCATGTTCTGCAATACGCGGCCCGGCATGGAGCCGATATAGGTACGCCGGTGACCACGTATTTCCGCTTCATCCCGCACGCCGCCCAGCGACATGCGCACGAACTTTCTGCCGGTAGCGCGAGCTATGGATCGCCCCAGGCTGGTCTTACCCACGCCGGGCGGTCCAACCAGACACAGGATGGGCCCTTTCATCTGACGCACACGCTGCTGCACGGCCAGATATTCGAGAATGCGTTCTTTCACTTTTTCCAGGCCGTAGTGATCCGCTTCAAGAATACTCTCGGCCTCGTCGAGCTGTTTGCGAATGCGGCTGCGTTTCTTCCACGGCACATTCAGCATCCAGTCGATATAATTGCGCACCACGGTTGCCTCGGCTGACATCGGCGACATCATTTTCAGCTTGTTGAGTTCACCTGTGGCCTTCTTCCCTGCCTCGGGCGACATACCCGAATCCGCAACGCGCCGCGCCAGGTCGTCCAAGTCGTTGGATGCGTCGTCCATGTCACCCAATTCTTTCTGGATGGCTTTCATCTGCTCGTTCAAATAGTACTCACGCTGGCTTTTTTCCATCTGGGTCTTGACCCGGCCGCGGATGCGTTTTTCCAGCTGCAATACATCGATTTCCCCTTCGACCAGGGCCATCAGATGTTCCATGCGCCGGCGGGCATTACCCATTTCCAGCAGCACCTGTTTTTCTTCCAGGCGAATGGCGAGGTGAGCTGCAACCGTGTCGGCCAGACGGCTGGCATCATCGATGCCTGCCAGGGTAGTAAGCAGTTCAGGTGGGATTTTACGATTGAGCTTGACGTATTGTTCAAACAACGAGACCAAGGAGCGCATCGTTACTTCGAGTTCTTTCTCGCTGGCTTCATCATCCAGCGGCACCAGCTCCCAAAAAGCTTCGAAGAAACCGCTGTCGAATTGATAACGGTTGATGTGCACACGCTCGCCACCCTCTACCAGCACCTTGGTGGTACCGTCCGGCAATTTCAGCAACTGCAATACGGTGGCCAGGGTTCCCACTTCGAACAAGTCGGACTCGGCTGGATCATCGACGTCGGCGCTGCGCTGGGTGACCAACACAATGCGTTTGTCCACGTCCATGGCCTTGTCCAGCGCCAGGATGGAGCGCTCGCGGCCAACGAACAGCGGTATCACCATGTAGGGATATACCACCACGTCACGCAGCGACAACACAGGTGTCGGTTGTTGCGCCAACGGTAAAACAGACGCGCTAGCTTGGGTGTCCGCCATCAGTCATCTCTCCGGTGTTTTCCGCCAACCCGCACCATGCGGACCAGGCGGTCAGAATTTAGTTTAGTGCGCATCCGGAAATGGATGCACGCTAACGCGGCACATGGAAGTGCCGCCATTTTCAATGACGTATGTCATTGAAAATGAGAGCGAAGCAAAACCATGCTTTTGCTTCGCGATTCCATAACAGGCTGGGATGCCCGTTTATGGACAGACACTAGTTTAGCACTTGGCAGGGGTAGCGACCCCCGCAAGTCCGGTTACCACACATATTGATGCACGAGGCAGGATTTCAAGAGAGGTTGCAGGAGCGCACGCGCAACGGCATTCCGGCAGCGCTTCTCCTCCTGCGGCGAAACCGCACTGCTTGCATTGCCTGCGCTGGCGCGCGACAAGCCTAATCGCCGCCGCTGGCGGCCTGCGGTTGGTTCTCGTAAAGAAAATATGGTTCGGCAGCGCCATCGATGACGGTTTCATCAACCACCACTTTGGAAACATTCTCCAGCGAAGGCAAGTCATACATGCTGTTGAGCAACACGCCTTCCAGAATGGTTCTCAGACCGCGAGCCCCGGTTTTGCGCGCCATTGCTTTGAGGGCAATGGCCTGCAGGGCATCGTCGCGAATTTCCAGTTCCGCGCCTTCCATATCAAACAGCTGCTTGTACTGCTTGACCAGTGCATTCTTGGGTTCTGTCAGGATACGGATCAGCGCTTCCTGGTCCAGTTCAGAAAGCGTCGCCACAATCGGCAGGCGGCCGACAAATTCAGGGATCAGGCCATACTTGACCAGGTCTTCAGGTTCCACATCCAGCAGCAACTCACCGATATTGTCGATCTTGTCGCGATTCTTTACCTGAGCGGAAAATCCAATGCCGGAAGCAGACGAGCGCGCCTGGATCACTTTTTCCAGGCCGGCGAACGCACCGCCACAGATGAACAGGATCTGACTGGTGTCCACCTGCAGGAATTCCTGCTGCGGGTGCTTGCGGCCACCTTGCGGCGGCACCGAAGCAATGGTGCCCTCGATCAGTTTCAACAGTGCCTGCTGCACGCCTTCACCGGACACGTCACGGGTAATGGATGGGTTCTCGGCCTTGCGCGACACTTTGTCTATTTCGTCGATATAGACAATACCCGTCTGTGCCTTTTCTACATCGTAATCACACTTCTGCAACAACTTTTGGATGATGTTCTCGACATCTTCGCCGACATAGCCCGCCTCTGTCAGGGTGGTCGCATCGGCAATGGTGAACGGTACGTTGAGCATGCGCGCCAGCGTTTCCGCCAGCAGCGTTTTGCCCGAACCTGTTGGCCCGATCAGCAGGATATTGCTTTTGCTCAGTTCGACTTCATTGCCGCGCTGGCGCGTTTCAAGCCGCTTGTAGTGGTTGTAGACTGCCACCGAAAGGACTTTTTTGGCGTGTTCCTGGCCGATGACGAATTCGTCCAGGAAAGCGTGGATTTTATGCGGATTTGGCAGCTTTTCCTGGTCGGAAACACCACTGTCTTCAAGCTCTTCACGAATGATGTCATTGCACAACTCGACGCATTCATCGCAAATGTAGACACTGGGTCCGGCGATCAGCTTGCGCACTTCATGTTGGCTTTTGCCGCAAAATGAGCAATACAGAATTTTGCCTTCGGAGCCTTTGCGTTCTTGATCAATCATCGTATGAACTTAACTCTCTTTTATCGGAATTGATAATATCACAGTGAAAATATTACCTTTTTTACTTCTTTGAGTCGACACCCCTGGTGGAAAGAATTTTGTCAATCAAACCATACTCCATGGCCTGGTTGGGATCCATGAAATTGTCGCGCTCGGTATCATGGCCGATTGTGTCCACGTTCTGACCGGTGTGAAGGGCAAAAATTTCATTCAGTTGACCGCGAATCTTGAGGATTTCCCGCGCATGAATATCGATATCGGTGGCCTGCCCCTGGTATCCACCCAATGGCTGGTGAATCATGACCCGTGAGTGCGGCAGGCAGAAACGCTTGGATTTGGTGCCGGC
>CAVPUV010000018.1:0-10257 GCA_963708905.1 uncultured Gammaproteobacteria bacterium
AACACACGGTGGCCGGTGTCGTGCCGAGCACGTTGGCGACATCCGTGATGTTCATGGCACCAGCTTTCTTAAGTGAATCCAGTTTTCGGACGATGACACTGCTCATGGGGTTGGCCTCTGATTATTTCGCGGGTACCAGGGTATGGGATCAGACACCGGCCTTAGCGGGCGCAAATTGTGTTGTGACATGGCCATGAGGTCCTCAAAGTGTTACAAAAGACGGTCGTATTTTATTACATTACGCTTACATCTGCCTAGTAGATGTAATACTGTCGATATACTGGGTGCATATTCCGGCCCAAACTGGGCAGCGATCGCGGCAGGGCGACAAAGCAAAAGACTGGCCAGAAAATCAACATTAGGCGGCCGCGAATGTCTTACCCCTCTGAAAGAGGGGAGACACCGCATTCACATTAGACAAAGACTCAATAAGGGAAAAGTACAATCTGTGTGGCAAAAGCTGCAAAAAAACAGGTAGGAAAAGCGAGGGAAGAAAAAGCGATGACATCCATGCCTTGGGCGAGATAATTTATAGGGATTTTGATGGATGTCTTGTTTTTTTCTTGTCTTTTCCCGCTCGCCTTCCGCCCCTTTTAGCTGCTAAAATTGTCAATATGAATACCGAATCCGACAACATTACCCAACAGTTGCACGCTGAAATTGAGCAGACGCCAAAACGCTATCGTTCGCTGCTGCTCAGGCTTGTCCATTCCTTCCGTGAAGGGATTGAAGAAGAAGAGCCCTGGCCCAGTGCAACAGACTCATTCCGTGAAGGTTGGCGTGATGTCAAAGCGGGTCGTGTGCATCCCGTCGATACACTTTGGGATGGTATCGATGCGGGTTAACCCGTGACCGTTCGTTATTCTGACACCTTCAAACGCCAACTCAAGCGCTTAAGCCGTAAATACCGGCACATTCGCTCAGATATACAGCCATTCATTGAACAACTTGAAGCCGGGGAAACACCCGGTGATCAGATTCAGGGCACGGGCTACGCCGTTTATAAAGTTCGCCTGGCGAATACCGATGCGCAACGAGGCAAAAGTGGTGGCTATCGTGCTATCTATTATCTGAAACAACAGGACGACATATTACTCGTTACGCTTTACTCGAAGACAGAACAAGCGGATATCGAAGCTGACGAAGTCATTCATATCATTCAAGAAGAAGCGTAGTAACATTACGACATTGTTACTCACCAAACCTAAACTCTGTCATATCACCAATACACTTTGATCTTGCGCCGGGACGCGAGGCCGACTGGTGCAATATGCGGTAATTGTCAAGGTACTTGTCGCCTCGGCGAATAAACTCACGCGGCCTTGTCCATCTTATTACGAGTTACCTTTCGGTCCGTTTTATGGGGATTCAGATTAACCACTTGCACTGGTTGCCAGTTTCGCGTTTGCCGACTCCAACGTTCCGGGTGTCGTGTCTTCGCTGCCTGGTAAAGCACCTTTCGTTGCGCCAGGATCGCCGTGTCCAGGCCGGCATGACGTTGTGCTGGCGTGACGAACCGAATCGCACTGTGCCGATGCTCAAAGTTGTACCAGTCAACAAAACCCGAGACCCACTGACGTGCTTCAGTCAGGTCAGCAAACGGCTGGGCAGGATATTCCGGGCGGTACTTCAGCGTTTTGAATAATGATTCCGAATAGGGGTTGTCATTACTCACGGCAGGGCGCGAGAACGAGGGCATGATGCCGAGTGCCTGCAGGGTCGCCAGCATGCTGGCGCCTTTCATCGGGCCGCCGTTATCCGAGTGCAGGGTGATTTGCTCCGGCCCAAGGCCCTCGCGCTGCGCGATATCCCGCATAATGGCAGCTGCCCACTCACTGTCTTCGTGTTCATAGACCTGCCATCCGACAATCTTGCGGCTGTAGATGTCCATGAACAGATACAGGTACCAGAAAACGCCCCGGATGTTTGTCTTTAGATAGGTAATATCCCAACTGTAGACCTGGTTGGGTGCGGTGGCCGTCAACGGTTCGGGTTTATGCGCCGTGGCGGGACGACTGGCCTGGCGGTGCTGTAACTGCCCAACTTCGCACAGCACCCGATAAAACGTTGACTCCGAGGCAACATACTCACCCCGATCCGCCAGCTGCGGCACCATCTGGCTCGGCGGCAGATGGGCGAATTCCACCGAGTTGGCCACAGCGACGATCTGTGCACGTTCCTGATCACTGAGCTTGTTGGCTGGTACGAAGCTGCGGGTGCTGCGTGCATCACCAGGCAACTCCCCGCATTGCTGCCAACGCTGCAGCGTGCGTGGCGCGATACCGAGCAACTCACAGGCCTGGTGACGGCGGGCACCAGCGGCACTTGCCTGCTCGATCCACTGCATAATTTGTTGACGCTGTGGCAGGGAAATCATGCGTCCTCTCCCGCCCACAGCGCCTGGTACTTTTTTTGCAGCACCAGCAATGCCGCTGCTTCCGCCAGCGCCTTTTCCTTGCGATTCAATTCCCGCGTCAGGGCCTTATTCAGATCCTTCAGTTCACGCAGCTCCGAATGATTGACCCCTGCAGCACCGGCCTCAAAAGCCGCTCGCCATTGCTCCAAATGATGGCGGAATATGCCCTTTTTACGGCAGCAGGCATTCAGTGCCTCATCATCCAGGCCATAACTATCCAGCAATATTTGCAGGCGTTCCGCCAGGCTCCAGGCTCCAGTCTTGCGGTCGCTTTGACTGCAGACCCGTTTTTGCTGGTGAACTATTTTTATCCGCTCTCATCCAGTTCTTTAATGTCCCATGGCTCATGTTTAAATCGTCGGCTACTGCATTTACAGTGCTGCTGCCACGCGCATAAACTTTCTTCAGCGCTTGCTGCCGGAATGATTCATTATATTGTCTTCGCTCTATCATTTTTCTCTCCTCTAACGTTCCTTCATTGAATATTAGAGGCGACAACTATCCTGACACAGGGGGTATGCGGGCCGGGAGCGCGCCAAGCCTTCGATTTTTGCTTCGTGCGCCTGCAATGCCTCGCTCTTTTGAAACGCTCTTTGAATTGTATGAAAGACTTCTTGAGTAGTACCTAAAGTGTGTAGGTCACTTTGGATTCTGTTTAACCATTTTCGCCATTTCTTCATTTTTTGGTTCATGAGCACTTCGTCGCGTTCGAAAAGCGACTTGTTTGCTCTGGGTTGATTTTCGTTTGTCTTCCCTATCGAAGCCACTGACTGTCTTGTTCCCATTGCCCGCCGCTATGACGTGATCAGGTGCGAGATTTTCTTGTTTCAACGCACTAAGGATAGAGCCGTCAAGTCTCGTCCCTGACAGTTGGCTGGCCAGGGATAGACGGATTTGCTCCCGTTCAGCCGTGGTTCATGCTTCAACCAGTACATTGCTTTAAACAATATCTTGATCCAATTCGTTTTTCGTTGTCGTTTTTCTTTTAATGGCAAAACTATAAGGTGAAGAAATACGGCGAGATGGGCCAACATGCACCAATCGAAACGCTATTTGCTGGTTCCCTTATTTTTGACCTGCTTGTTGTTTGCAGCGGTACTCATATGGTCAATCTCACCTGCTCAAGCCAGCGACCTGATAGATGTTCCGGCTGGTGATTCCGATGCCTTGATGGCCACTATCGTCACGGCAAATCAGTCTTTGGACACTACCGTCATCCGCTTGGACAACAGCGCCGATTATCATTTCGATTTGTCAATCAATGCTCCAGACCCCATCGCAGGTCATGTAGTCTTGATCGGAGCAGGAGCCAGTCTAGTGGGGGAAGGTCTTGGAGAAATTATGGACACCCATTGAAACCGATTGATGTTCTAAATAACATATGATATTAGTGACATATGGCAAAGTCGGCGATCCCGATCATCGACCGCAAAGCGGTTCTTGCGAACGGAACGATCATTCAGATCAGAGTGTGGCGGCTACCTGCCGTAAGCGAGGAAAGGCCGCATGGGCTCAAATACTCGCTGTTTTATGGCCGGCCCGGCGAACGCATTGTCGGTTATGACAATGAAGCAGGCAGAAGCGACCATCGGCACTACAGGAACCGTGAAGAGCCCTACCAGTTCAGGAGTCTCGCACAGCTCATCGGTGACTTTGAGCGGGATGTGAGACAGGAGATCGAAAATGAGCGAAGTTAAGCTGCACGTCGCAAACATGGATGAGTTTTTTGCCGGGGCCGCCCAGGCGGCCCGGCGCGTGGATGAAGGCGATTTTTCCCAACAGGCCGGCGTCATCGCCTTTGAAAGCATGGAGGTGCTTTTAAAGGCGCTCACCGCGAACCGCTGGCGCCTTTTGCGCGTCTTGCGCAGTCACGGGCCAACCTCTATCCGGCGGCTATCGAAACTGTTGGAGCGGGATTATCGGGCGGTTCATGCGGATGTCGGCGCCTTGCTCAACGTCGGCCTTATCGATCGCGCTGAAAATGGCGAGATCATGGTGCCGTGGAGCAAGATTACCGTGGAAATGGCGGCTGATCTGGCCGCCTGAACAGTGCTCTCTGCATCAAGAGAGCATTTCAGCGGTACTTGGACCAGTCCACTATCTCGCAGGAAATTGACTTAATTGCTGTGGTCAAATGACCGACGATGATCACGATATTGTCTGAGCCGCAACGCGCACTTCGAACTCTCAGCGAATCGAACCCAAGAAACTCAGCGGCGTGCCCTATATCTTGGCACGGAGCATAGTCCAGGGACGTCAGCGCGTGCCCGTCAAGACCGAGCGCCTTGCGCGCGCCGTCCGTCGAAATATCGATCGTACGCAGTGTGACGATATCCAATGTGTGGAGTTCGACCGGATGCGTGGGGAAAATCGGCTGCCGGTTGAGGTGAAATAGCACTTCGGCAATGTCGATGGCACTTAGGGTATCGAGAATCCTCGGGTCGTGGACAGTCGAACTTGCCATTGGCCTTTTCTCCAACGGCTAGACGTAAACGAGATCACCCAATTGCTCGATAACCGCTAGCACTGGCTCGATATCCCCTTCTTGAATGAGATCCGCCGGTTTGCGGTTTTTCAGCAACCGGTGGCGCGCAAACAGCCAGAGCCTTGCTTCCTCGGGCGTGTAGAACTCCCGCAAGCGATCAACGATGTATTCGAGCTCAACGAGCAACAGCTCTTTCGATCGCTGTGGCGACGCCTTGCCGCTGTTCCAGCGGGACACAGTGGCCGGTGTCGTGCCGAGCACGTTGGCGACATCCGTGATGTTCATGGCACCAGCTTTCTTAAGTGAATCCAGTTTTCGGACGATGACACTGCTCATGGGGTTGGCCTCTGATTATTTCGCGGGTACCAGGGTATGGGATCAGACACCGGCCTTAGCGGGCGCAAATTGTGTTGTGAGATGGCCATGAGGTCCTCAAAATGTTACAAAAGACGGTCGTATTTTATTACATTATGCTTACATCTGCCTAGTAGATGTAACACTGTCGATAGACTGGGCGCATATTCCGGCCCAACTGAGCAGCGATCGCGGCAGGGCGACAAAGCAAAAGACTGGCCAGAAAATCAACATTAGGCGGCCGCGAATGTCTTACCCCTCTGAAAGAGGGGAGACACCGCATTCACATTAGACAAAGACTCAATAAGGGAAAAGTACAATCTGTGTGGCAAAAGCTGCGAAAAAACAGGTAGAAAAAGCGAGGACATCCATGCCTTGGGCGAGATAATTAATAGGGATTTTGATGGATGTCTTGTCTTTTATCTTGTCTTTTTGCCGTCTTTTTGCTCGGTCCCGCGCTGGACACGGCGACAAACTGTCGGGACTTGTGTGCAACCCCCGACGTTTTGTATCATGCCGCTCACCATGACCTCTTCCCGCGACAGTCAGGCCCTCCAGATCATTCGGCGACTGGGCATCGTGCGCGTCTCCGAGCTGGAGGCGCACGGAATCCCCCGGGGCCAGCTCTACCGGCTCGTGCGCAACGGGCTGGTCGAGAGGCAGGCGAGGGGCATCTATGTCGCCCGCAAGCATCCCGTCACCACCAAGCACACGCTCGCCCAGGTCGCCAAGCAGGTTCCAGGTGGCGTGTTCTGCCTGCTGACTGCGCTGCGCTTCCATGAGCTGACGACGCAGGCGCCGGCCGAGGTGTGGATCGCGCTACCCGAGAAGGCGCGCAAGCCGCGGCTCGCTCACCCGCGCCTGCGAGTGGCGCGTTTCTCGGGCCCCGCGCTGACCGAAGGGATCGAGACCCATCGGCTGGAGGGTGTTGAGGTCCGCATCTATTCGGCCGCCAAGACCGTCGCCGACTGCTTCAAGTACCGCAACAAGGTCGGGATCGACGTCGCCGTCGAGGCGCTGCGCGACTTCAGCCACCGCCACCGCGGCGGCGCGACCGAGCTGGCGCGTTACGCGCGCATCTGCCGGGTGTCGCGCGTGATGCAGCCCTATCTGGACGCGACCGCATGACCGCCGGCAAGAGCAACCTGCCCGACTCCGTCGCCGCACGGCTGCTCAACCTGGCAAAGCAGTCGGGCGACGTTTACCAGACGGTGCTCACGAGCTTCTGCTTTGAGCGGTTTCTTTACCGCCTCGGGAAGTCCGACGTCCGCGAACGATTCGTGCTGAAGGGCGCGATGCTGTTGCGGCTCTGGTCGGATCAGCCCTACCGCGCCACCCACGACCTGGATCTGCTGCGAAGGGGTGACGGTTCGTTCGCTGCCATCCGCGACGACATCGCGGCGATCTGCGCGGCACCGGTGGAACCGGACGCCATCAGCTTCGACGCCGATGCGCTCCGGATCGAGGCCATCCGCGCCGAAGACGAGTACGCCGGCACTCGTGCAACGCTGCCCGCGCGCTGTGGCAATGCGCGCCTGTCGCTGCAGATCGACATGGGGCTCGGCGACTCGGTGTGGCCCGCACCCCGCCCGTGCGCGTATCCGGCGCTGCTTGATTTTCCGGTGCCCGAGGTGCTGGCGTATCCGCGCGAGGCGGTCGTGGCGGAAAAGCTCGAAGCGCTGGTCGTCCTCGGAGACCGCAACAGCCGCATCAAGGACTTCTTTGATCTTAACCACCTGGCGAGCCGCTTCGAGTTCGATCGGGCGACTCTCGCGGAGGCCGTGCGGCGGACTTTCGCGCGGCGACGCACGCCGATTCCGACGGAGCCTCCAATCGGCCTCACGCCTGCGTTCTGGGACAATCCGTCGCATCCGCCTCAGGTGCAGGCGTTCGCCCGGCGCGCCGGGCTCACCTTGCCCGAGGACCCCGGGCGCCAATTCACCGAGCGGCTCGGCGGTTTCCTGCTCCCGCTGTTCGACGATCTGCGTTCGAATGCTCGCCGTGACGGAATCTGGCCCCCGGGAGGACCGTGGCGATGAGCGTGCGGCGGTACGGGCCGTCTCCCACCGCCGGGTCTGATACTTGATGATACTGACGTTCAGAATGCCCAGCAATGGGGAGCTTATGCCACGTCGATCGATCCTTTTGCCGCTGGTCAGGGCGTTGTTTTTAATTCTGCAACCACCGTTCGAATCTCTTGCATCAGCAATACGGCGGCGGGGGATGGTGTGCTGTGAGTCCGGCGCGTTATGCCGAGCGGCCGGCTGGCTTCCTTCAGATCGAAAGGTAAAGCCGTCAGCATGCCGTATTGCTCGTCAAAATGAATCTGATGACGGGACAGAGCGGCAATGCGATCACTCTCCAGCAGCAAGCCGCGCAGCGTGACCAGTGAACTGGTTTCGATCACGTGTTCGGGCACCGGCAGCCCGCGGCGGAAAATTGCTTTTTCAAACAGTGTCCGGGTGGGCGTTCCCGCGCGCGGCAGCACCCATCCGTAGCGGGTCAGATCGGTCCAGCGAACTTGCTTCTTATTGTCCAATGGGTGGCCTTTGCGGGCGATGACGGACAGGTACTCATCGAACAGCAGTTCTTCTTCCAGTTCCTCACCTTCGGGCAGGCCGCGCAACGCACCCACGATGAAGTCGATATCACCGCAGCGCAAGGCGGCGATGAGGGCGTCATAGTGACCTTCCAGCGTGGATACATCTACGTACGAGTGATTCTCGATCAGACGCAGAATAGCCCGTGGAACGATCAGTGTGCGCAGTAGCGGCAAGGTGCCGATGGCCACCCTGCCGCTGTGTACACCCTTGAGGCTCAGCAGTTCGTCTTGTGCGTGCCGCAAATAGCTCAAAGCCAGCTTGACATAACGCGCCAGATCTTTGCCGAAACTGCTGGCAATGACCCGGTTGGGAATGCGCTCGAATAATGCCAAACCCAGGCTTTCCTCCAGCTTGCGTACCGAGGAAGAAATCGCAGCCGTGGAGACGCCCAGGCTGGCGGCCGCGGACGCGATGTTCTGGTGGTCCGCGGTGGCAAGGAATGCGGCGATCCACTTATCCGAGACATCCATGCTGAAAAACCGCTGCGTTCCGCTGGATCGTTCGACGGTCAACGGCGGCACCAGGCCACGGGCGTCACTGAACGCCCTGGCCGCTTCCTGTGCCCTGGGTAACAGCACCTCGCCGTAGGCGGTAAGGCTCATCCCTTTCGCGGTGCGGTCAAATAAAGGAGCATCAACGCTTCTTTCCAGATCCTGGATGGACTTGGTCACCGATGTTTGTGAGCGGCACAGGCGCCGGGCGGCGCCGGTGATGCTGGAATGTTCCTGCACTTCGAGGAAGGTCCTGATGTGCCGGACACTGAGTAGGTTCATGCCGATTATTCTAGCAGTGAACTCCAGACCAGCACAGAAAGCTTAAACCGAATGGCACTTACTTTAGCGTCGTCATGCCCGCGGAAGCGGGCATCCAGCGCCTTTCGCTTATGCCTGATCTCCCAATTCACTGGATTCCCGCCTTCGCGGGAATGACGAATCGAGGGAGTTCGGGCTTAAGTAAGCGCCATTCGGGTTAAACCGGCATATGTCAGCTCAATCCTCAAGTTCGTCCAGGGAGTCCAGGTAGATCAGACCTGCTTCCGCCAGCTTGCCGCGCATCTGGTACAAATCGAGCCCCAATTTACCCTGGCGGAATTGTTCGCGCTTGGCCAGTTCGTTTATTTCCCGCTGCCGTGCTTTTCCCGCGACTTCAGCGGCCGAATTGCGGGGTACGACCACGACACCATCGTCATCGGCGATGATCACATCTCCCGGGTTGACGCTGGCGCCGGCGCAAATGACCGGAATGTTGACTGAGCCGGGGGTGGCTTTGATGGTGCCCTGGGCAGAGATGGCGCGTGACCACACTGGAAAGTTCATCGCCTTGAGGTTGGCGACATCGCGCACGCCCGCGTCGATGACCAGACCTTTCACCCCATGCGCCAGGGCGGATTCGGCCAGCAGGTCGCCAAACATGCCGTTGGTGTTGGCGGAAGACAGCGCAACCACGAAAATATCGCCGGGCTGGCACAACTCCATCACCACGTGCAGCATCCAGTTGTCATGGGGATGCGCCAGCACCGTGGCCGCGCTGCCGGCAATTCTGGCTCCGGCGTAGATCGGCCGCATGTAGGGATGCAGCAAACCGGTACGCCCCTGGGCTTCATGCACGGTGGCAACACCGGCATTTTCCAGCGCGGCGATGACATCGGGGTCCGCCCGTTTGAAGTTTCTTACAGCTACAGATTTCAAGGTTCTCAAGTCTCCTGGCAGTATCCTTCAGGGTTCCGCATCAATGTTTTCCGTTATTGGAAGTTGTCGGTGACCAGGGGGAATATGCGCTGGTAGGCCTCGCCGTAGGTCATCTGCCGGCCCGAGTTCCTCTTGCCCTGGACGCCCCGCTGCAGCGCGACGCGGGTGTAGTACTCCCACAGGTGTTCCTGACCCTGCATGGCCTCGATCGCCCGGCGCTTGGTTTCCCATACCGGCGTGATATCGAGGATGACCTGCGGCTTCCAGTTGCATTGCTCCGGCTGGTGCGGCTCGAACAGGAACACGCCTGGAGCGCCGATTACTTTTTGTCCGGGATTATGGCCCCAGGCCTGCGCGATCACGCGGGCTTCCTGGGCGACGTGGGCTGCCAGCGGGTGATCGAAGTTGTAGGGGTCATCCAGCGAATGTGACAGCACGAATTCGGGACAGTGTTCACGGTAAATATCGACCAGGCGGTACAGTGCTTCGTCCGCCACCCTCATCGGGTAATCGCCCAGGTCAAAAAATATCGGTTCACCGCCCAGAATCTGCGCCGCCGTTTCTGCCTCCACGCGGCGTTCGGCCTTGACCTTCTCCAGCGTATAACCGTCCTGTTTCCACAGTTTGGCCGATTCACCGCGTTCGCCGTAGGACAGGCACACGATCAGCACTTTGTAACCGCGGCTGGCGTATAACGCGATGGCGCCACCG
>CAVPUV010000019.1:0-42204 GCA_963708905.1 uncultured Gammaproteobacteria bacterium
ACGTTCGGCAAAATCTTCGTAAGCGATTGTTCTCATCCCCAAAGAAAGAGCGTATGGCCAAATATCTGATTTCGTTTCCGAGTGCGGCGATGGTCGTGCCTGATGGCGAATGGGAGGCAGTGGGCCGCGACGCTCACGCCGTGATTGACGAGGCGAAGACCGCCGGCGTCTACGTTTTTGGCGGCGGCATCGACGAAAATGTGCCGCCTGTGCGTGTTTCGGCCGACGGCAGAGTTGTCGATGGAGGATATCCATGGGCGCCACCGCTCAACGGCGGTTTCACCGTCTTGGAACTGTCCTCTCGCGAGGAGGCCGTCGCATGGGCTGCGCGCATCGCGAAAGCCTGTCGCTGCGATCAGGAGCTGCGCGTCTTCGGGTTTGATCCACAATCTTGAGGATGGTAGTTGCCCACTCCAAAAAGCCGAACCAGGCGCCAGAGCCAACGGCTCATCTTTGACGTTAGCCGTCTTATGAGTAATCCTTGGCTTGAAATTTCGCTCTCGGACTACGAGTCCCACATGTCGCTGCCAACAATTGCTCAGGCTGAAATGTTGGCTGCCCAATTCTCGGACGCCTTGCACCAGTTCTCGCCGGAGTCCGTTGCGGTTATCGGCTGTGCCGGCGGCAACGGCTTCGACAGAATTCCATCAGCAACGAAGCGCGTGGTTGGCGTTGACATCAACCCAAGCTATATCGCTTCTGCTTCATCTCGTTACCTCGGGCGTATTCCTGGTCTCGAATTTCATGTTGCTGACATTCAGGCTGGTTCGTTGCCATTCGACCCCGTCGACCTTATTTACGCTGCCCTAGTGTTCGAGTATGTCTCGCTTCCTGCGGCATTGGGCAATTTGTCGCGTGTGTGTCGTCCCGGCGCACGTTTGGTTTCGGTGCTTCAGCTGCCATCGGCACATGTGCACGGGGTGTCACCATCGCCGTATCAAAGTGTTCAAGTGCTTGCCCCGCTCATGCGCCTAATTCCCCCTGTAGAGCTGGCTGAGTGTGCCGCATCATGTGGTTTCACGCTGGAGTCGGAGAAACCGTTGGTGCTCAAGTCGGGGAAAGAGTTTGTTATTCAGGTCTATCGCCATGCAGCCGGCTAACCTCTCATTCCACCGGACCTTGCGCATAAAGCCGCGCAAGGCCGGTGAATTCAAACGTTATATGGACAGGGCCGCACTGTGATGACCAAGCTGTGGGTGATTTTGTCGAATAAATAGGACAGCCACATCCCAGTAGATTTCCTACACCGGCAATGGTGAATCGCCGATAGCCGTCTGGTTCTTCTGCAGGCACAGTGTCTGCAGCTCTTCAGCGGGCCACCCCTGGCGCAACGCTACCTCAACGGGGAGCCATTGAGCGCAGCGGAACAGGATGCGCTCGCGAGCTGGATTGATACCTGGCGCCAACGCCTGCACGACCTGTCCTGGTTCATGCGCTGCCTGAATGAATCCATTGCCCGCAAGGCCAACCAGGAAGACCATTGCAGCGGACGCTTTTGGGAAGGCCGTTTTCGTTCCCAGGCCTTGCTGGACGAACGTGCACTGTTGGCGTGCATGGCTTATGTCGATCTCAATCCGATTCGAGCCGGGCTGGCGCAGACCCCGGAAGCATCTGATTACACCTCCATCCAACAGCGCATCCAGGCACCGGATGACTCCGGGCTGCGCCGTTTCAGCGGCAACGCCGACGACACCTACGGCATTCCCTGCGACTTCAAAGACTACCTGCAATTGGTGGGCTGGGCGGGCCGGGCGGTGGTGGCCGGCAAGCGGGGATTTATTCCATCCGACACCCCCGCCATTCTGCAACGGATGGGCATGCAGCCTGGCGCTTTGCTGGAGTATATACGGCGCAAACCGGAACGGTGGTATTCGGCCCTCGGGCCGGTAGACCGCTTGCGACTATTGGC
The DNA here is from genome assembly GCA_963708905.1 of uncultured Gammaproteobacteria bacterium. Classification (GTDB taxonomy): domain Bacteria; phylum Pseudomonadota; class Gammaproteobacteria; order Xanthomonadales; family SZUA-36; genus SHZL01. The sequence goes on from CAVPUV010000019.1 coordinate 1,910, forward strand.
GCATTCCATTGGCTTGAAATTCATCAAAGGCATCAGTTTGGGCCGAAGGCTTTGTCCCGTGCCGGGCTAGACATTCATAGCTATCCCCTTTTCACCCCGTTTGACGGGTTCTCGCAAAACCGGGTTTCTCTTACTCCGATAAAAGAGCTACATCCCGCCATTTCATGTAGCGGTTAAAAACTTTCCACCCTCAAGGCGTTGTTCAACTTCCGGGATATGGCTGATCGGATGGACGTAAGAGTTGGGTGTCCATATCACCCGCATATCGCCCGTTGGGCGTCACTGAGTATTTTCCAATACAGAAATGAGTCTGAGCGCCGAGCGGATCGAATTGCTTGGCGTCGTCTGGGAATCTCTTGATGTCACAAACGTCCCGGTCACGGACGCCGAGAAAGCTATCCTCGACACAAGGATTGAGGACGAGGTCGAGAATCCGCATGACGTGTCGCCTTGGTCGGAGGTCGAAGCCAGGCTGCGGCAACGGCTTCGTTGAACTACATCAATCCGGCAAAGGTACGTAAGCGCATGCGATAGCGCGTCACGGTCCAACAAGCGGTTCCACGCGACGGTCCTCGCGCTGCGCGCTCGGCCCGTTCAGGTGGCACGAAAAAACAGCGGCGCCCCACACGCCTCAAGTGCACGCGCCAATCGCGCGATTCCCAAGGCGATCTGACGTTCGCTGAGGCTAGCGTAGCCGAGCACAATGGCGGGGCGGCCGGGGTGAATCCGGTAGGCGGCCGCGGGGTAGATGGCAATGGAGTGCCGCCCTGCCGCCTCTACTACACCCGCCTCATCAACCCCACTAGGGAGGTGAACCATCACGTGCAAGCCCGCAGCTGCACCGTTTGGTTCCCAACCGGGAAGGTGATGAGCAAGAGCGCGCAGCAAGGCATCTCGACGCCGGCGATATACAACGCGCATCTTGCGCAAGTGACGATCCACGGCGCCTCGCCTCAGCATTTCGGCGTAGGCGATCTGCTCCAGTACCGGCGTGCCGAGATCAGCGACACGCTTGGCCTCCGCTGCCCCTGCCATGAGCGTCACGGGGACCACCAACCAGCCAAGACGCAGTGCCGGCGCAAGAATCTTGCTGGCGGACCCAGCATAGATGACACGCTCCGGGCATAGCCCCTGCACGGCTCCGATCGGGTTGCGGTCGTAGCGATACTCTGCGTCGTAGTCGTCCTCCACGATGTACGCATTCCTGCGAACAGCCCAGGCCACAAGCTCTCGCCGTCTCTCGGGGTCGAGGACATACCCGCTCGGGAACTGGTGGGCCGGCGTGACCACGACTGCGCCTACCCTCGCCCGCTCGAGTTCGTCCACCGACAAGCCGCGTTCGTCAACCGGAACTCCGACCGGGCTGAGGCCGGCGGCCTTGACCAGGCGTCGTAGGTCGGGATGGCCGGGATCTTCCACTGCAATGCGTTTCACACCGTGGCCTGCCAGTGCACGCGCGGCGACACCGAGCGCCTGGGCGCAACCACTGCAGGTGATGACCTGCCGCTGATTGGCATGCACGCCGCGCACGCGGGGAAGGTACTCGGCCAACGCCTGCCGGAACACGATGGCCCCTACCGGATCGGGATACCCGAGGCGCTCAGGGCAGAGGCTGCGTGCCGCGCTTCGCGCCGAGCGCTCCCAGTCCTCGTGTGGAAACAATCGCAATTCGGGAAGGCCGGGACGGAAATCCAGCTTCGCAGCGACGACCGGCTCGACAGAATCCTCGGGCGGAGTCGTGATGGCACCAGTCGCAACGACGGTCTGCGCACCTTGGCGAACCGACAAATAACCTTCGGCGACCAGCTGAGCATAGGCTTCGACAACCACGCCCCGAGACACCCCCAGGTCACGCGCGAGCGCTCGCGTGGATGGAACTGCCGCCCCTGCGGCCAAGCGTCCGGAACGCACTGCTTCCCGCAGACCTTGCTCGATCTGCGTATGCAGTGCATCGCCACGCGAACGGGAAGTAGCGAGGAGCAACTCGGGTTGGCGACTGGTCCTGTTCTGTGCCATCGAACTGGATCTTACACCTGAACCAGTCGGCGGCTAAACTCCACAGTCACAGGAGGCCCAAACGTGCATGAGTCGGAAACAAATCAGGATGGGCTCGGCGATATGAGGCCAGAGGCTTTCCGCGCCTCCGCGCTCCGGCTCGTGGACTGGATTGCTGACTACCTCGGTGGAACCATCGACTCCACCCCGATCATGCCGCGTGTTCGGCCGGGAGAGATTGCGGCGCATCTTCCCTCCGCCGCGCCTTCTCGGGGCCGCCCAATGTCGGAAATCCTCGACGACTTCAACCGGCTGCTGGTCCCGGGTCTGACGCACTGGAACCACCCGGGCTTCATGGCATACTTCCCAAGTACCGGAAGTGGCCCCGGTGTACTGGCCGAGTTCCTTACCGCTGCCCTCAACCAGCAGGTGATGCTCTGGAGGACATCTCCGTCCGCGACCGAACTCGAGGAGGTGGCGCTGGGCTGGTTGCGCCAGCTGCTAGGGCTCCCGTTTGGATATTCTGGAGTTACGTTCGACGGAGGGTCAACGTCCAATCTCCACGCCTTGCTTGCGGCGCGACATCGCGCAGTTGCCGACGTGCGCGCGCGGGGGTTGGCCGCACGCTCCGACCTGACTCCTGTGCGGATCTACGGTTCGGAGCATGCCCACTCATCGATCGACAAGGCGGCCATTGTTCTTGGCCTCGGGCAAGGCGCGGTGAGGCGAATCCCGGTCGATGAATCATTCCGGATGCGCGTGGACGCGCTCGATCAAGCCATCCGCGAGGACTTCGCTGCCGGCCACTTGCCGATCGCGGTTGTGTCGACTGTCGGGGCGACCTCCTGCGGTTCCGTGGACCCGGTCGCCGCAATCGCGGACCTCTGCGCCAAGTACCGCCTGTGGCTCCACGTGGATGCATCATGGGCCGGAGCAGCGGCGTTGCTACCAGAAATGCGTACCTTGTTTGAGGGTATCGATCGCGCCGACTCGTTCGTTGTGAATCCGCACAAGTGGCTCTTCACCCCACTGGACCTGAGTGTCCTGTACGTCCGCCGATCGGACACGATCGAGGCCGCATTGGCGCTGACGCCGAACTATCTGGCAAACGACGAGGGGGAGAGCGGACGGAACCTGATGGATCGGGGCATTGCGCTTGGGCGCCGCTTTCGTGCGCTGAAACTCTGGGTCGTTATGAACTACTTTGGCTCCGACGGCCTGCGCCAACGTCTACGCGAGCACATCCGGCTTGCGCGGCTTTTCGCAGATGACCTGATCACAACCGGAGAGTTCCGGCTTCTGGCGCCCGTGTCGTTCAGCCTCGTGTGTTTCCGCGCCGAGCCGGCATGTGTGGCAAAGGACGAACTGGACACCCTCAATGCACGACTGCTGGAGGCAATCAACGAGTGCGGCGAAGTTTTCTTGTCGAGCACGCGCTTGAACGGAGTCCTCGCACTTCGGCTCGTACTCGGCCACATTCGAACGACGGCGGACCACGTACATCGTGCCGGCACCCTGCTGCGGGTGAAGCTGGCACACCTTCTTGCAGATTATCATGTCGCCATCGACACCATCGAAAGGACCGAATAGAAATGAGTACTTCCTCGCAGTACCTGACTCCACGTGCGCTGTGCAAGGTGGGCGGCGTGATGTACCTCCTGGTGATCCTGCTTGGGCTCTGCCAGGAGCTTTTCGTACGCGGCAAGCTGTTTATCCCCGGCGATACCACGGCGACGGCAGAGGGTCTCAGAGCGATGGCGTTTCTCTGGCGCTCTGGCCTGGCGATGGAAATCGCAATGCTGTTTGCAGCGATCGTACTGGGATGGGTTATCTACTGCCTGCTGCGGCCCACCAACAAGGACCTGTCCCTCCTCGCGCTTCTGTTCTGCCTGAGCGCGGTCGCCGTCGAAGCTTCCTATACCCTGCGTGCACTGGAAGCGCTCTACCCGCTTGGCGGAAACGCGTATCTCGGCGCATGGACCGCTGAACAACTGGCGGGAATGAGCTATCTGTCTGCCAGGGCGTACGTGGCCGGCTTCGGTATCGTACTGTTTTTCTTCAGTCCCTACTTTCTGGTGGCAGGGTACCTCCTATTGAGATCGGGGTATTTCCCGCGCGTGCTTGGTGTGCTCTATATGTTGCCCGGGGTCGGCTATCTCTCCCATGGCCTCGCTCAAATTCTCGCCCCCGCCTACGCCGGCAAGGTATTCATGGTGATCGCCGGACCTGCATTCGTGGGCGAACTGTCCCTCTGTCTTTGGCTGCTGTTCAAGGGTGTCGACCCGGGTGGATGGCAGCGTTATCACAGCCCGCGACAAAATCGGGGGTCAGAGTAAAGTGCCAGAGAGCAATAAAGTTGATCTATCATGCCCACGCGGCGAGCAGCACGATCTGATGCGCGTCCTGGACTGCCTACTCGATCAGTGGAGGACTCAATGAAACGAAAAGGCCGATTTCTTGGCGCACTTCTCCTCATCCAACTGGCCTGCGGACTCATCCTGCCCTATGTGTTTCTGCTTCCGTTGACCGCGCCACCTGCAGCTTTCCTCGACCACGCGGCTGGAATGTCCATGGAGATACGGCTGAACGTTCTGATGCTACTCATTGGCGGCGCGCTGCCGCTCGTCATCTCGTTGATTCTCGTCCGCAGCCTTCAAGGCCGCGAGTGGACCGTTGGCGCAGTGTTGCTGGCGCTTGCTGCTGCCACCTTTGTCCTGCAAATCATCGAGAATACACACTGGTTGAGCATGCTATCGGTGAGCGAGGCATATCGCAGTGCTGCCGCCAAAGGCGGGTTCGAAGTTGCCGGTATTGCCATCCGCTCGGGTTTCAAGTGGGCCCACTATTCACACATTCTGGTGGTGATCGGGTGGCTCTTCACTCTGTACCTGTTGTGGTTCCGGTCAGACGTCGTGCCCCGTGTGCTGGCAGTCGCCGGAATGGTCGGCTGCATACTCCACTTCGGAGGCATAATTCTGCCCGCATTCGCCGGCGTTACGATGCCGTACTCGGCGCTGTTTGGCATCCCTCTGGCGCTGGTCACCGTCCTTGCTTCCGGATGGCTGCTGGCCAGGGGCATGACCAACCCCAACAGCGCGGTGGACCTTGCACGCACTGGCTAACGTCCATATCACCCCATATCATCGTCCCTATAACGAGGTGAATTGCCATGTCTGAGGTGTCGATTTTCAGGATCTACCTGTTGAGAGCTAGGTACTTACTGATCGCTGTTGGGCTGGCAATCATGATATGGCCGGGGATACTCTCCCCGCCTGAAAACTTGTCACACATGGGCAGCGTGGTTCGCAGCGTGCTTGGCGCTGTCTCGCTTCTGGCGGCTTTGGGGATTCGCTATCCAGTCAAGATGCTGCCACTACTCTTCTTTGAATTGGTCTGGAAGTGCATCTGGGTTGCGGATAGCACCCCGTTGCGAGCAACACTGCGCAGGGGCAATGAGAGCAGCGGAGGCATCGCGTGCACAGATTCCTGAAGTGGGCGCTGTGGTCGATTGCATTGGCCGTAGCCGCCAGCGCGGGAATCGCGTTCTGGGCCTTGCAGCATTCCGATCCGCTGCTCCCGACGCTCACCGGCACGCTCGAACGCGGCACCTTGCCGCATGGCGGGCGGTCGCGGAGCTGGATCGCGTACGTGCCGGCGAAGACGGAAGCGCATCCGTCGCTGGTCATCGTGTTGCACGGCTCGATGGGCGGCGGGCAGCAGGCACGCGTGGCGTTCGGTTACGACTTCGATGTTCTGGCCGATCGCCAGGGCTTCATAGCGGTCTACCCACAGGGTTACGGCAGGCAGTGGAACGATGCCAAGGCGACGGGTCCGTTCGCGGCCAAGCGCGAGCACGTCGACGACGTGGGCTTCCTGTCCGCGTTGGTGGCGCGTCTGGTCGCCGATCGCCGCGTCGATCCCGCGCGCGTCTACGTCACCGGCATTTCCAATGGCGGGTCGATGGTGTTGCGTCTCGCCTTGCAGGCGCCGGATCTCGCGCGTGCCTACGCCGTGGTCTCGGCCAGCCTGCCGACGCCGGAGAACCTGATCATCACGCCGAGCGAGCGGCCGGTCTCCATCCTGTTCATGAATGGCACCGCCGACCCCATAAACCCGTGGACGGGCGGCGACGTGGTGCTGTGGCCGGTGCTGGGCAATCGCGGGCCGGTACGCTCGGTGGCGGCGAGTGTCGGTTACTTCCGCGCGCTCGCTGGTCTCGACGGCGCCGCGCGGGAAGCGGCGTTTCCCGATGACGATCCCGACGATGGCTGCACCGCGCGCCAGTCGACGTGGTCCGAATCCGGCAAACGTACCGTTGCGCTGATCGCCATCGTCGGCGGCGGTCACACCGCGCCGCACCCAGCCCGACACGGCATGCGCCTGCTGGGCCATGCCAACCGCGACATTCATGCCGCCTACGCCATATGGGACTTCTTCCAGGCGGCGCCGCCATGAGCAAGACCAGTAGCGGCAATCGATCCCTGCAACGACGAAGTCGGCATTCGAGGATGCAGCCTGGTGCCGCCGTCGATCACCTCATCAAACCACTGAAGGAGGCCATATGAACTGGACCCAGAACCCCGGGCGCGTCGTCGGCGTGTTGTACGTGCTGCTGCTCGTCGCGCCGCTGCGCTTGATCTACATTCCCAAGACCCTGATCGTACTCGGCGATGCAACTGCGACCGCCGACAACATCGTCGCGCACGAAACGCTGTTCCGGCTGGGCATGGTCAGTGAGCTGTTCACGGCCGTGGTGCTGATCTTCCTTGTGCTGGCGTTCTATCGTTTGTTCGCCGGCGTCAATCGCACCCACGCGCTGCTGCTGGCGATCCTGGGCGGGTTGCTGCCAGCCGGCATCAACTTCGTCAACGTGGTCAACGATGCCGCAGCGCTGATCCTGGTGCACGGCGCCGACTACCTGGCGGTGTTCGACAAGCCGCAACGCGACGCGCTGGCAATGCTGTTCCTGCGCCTGCACAGCCAGCAGACCGTCGCCGCCGAAATCCTGTGGGGCCTGTGGCTGCTGCCCATGGCGTTGTTGGTCTATCGCTCGGGCTTCCTGCCGAAGTTCATCGGCGTGTGGCTGATCATCAACGGCATGGCCTATCTGGCGACGAGCTTCGCGGGTTTGTTGGCGCCGCAGCACCAAAGCCTGATCGGCAACCTCACCTTTCCCGCCCTGTTCGGCGAGTTGGTGTTGATGGGCTGGCTCATCGTCAAGGGCGTGCCGCAGCAGGCGCTGGCCAAACCTACTGCCTGATCGAAATTATGGGGCGGCTGGCGCGAACCTTAACCCGCAGACAGTGCGACCGCGATGCTTGGAAACGCCCGCAACAACTTACCGTCCATCGTCACGAGCTTCGTGCCCAATTTCATCGCGAGCGCGACAAACTCGCAGTCATATGCGGAACATTCACTATCGCGCACCAGTTCCAGGACACTCAGCGAGTCCACTTCGTATTCGGCTCCAGTCAGCAAGTCTTCTGCTTCACACTGGAGACTGTGTGCTTGCTGGAGCGTCAGACTTCCTCGTCTGAGGTACCCAGCCAGGATGTTTCGAAATTCACTTCGCCACAGAACTGGCGCAGCCCAATTGGGGTCGCTTTCGAGTAGCGCCTCTGCGGGCGCGGTGTACTCGCCGGGCAGATACAGATACGCCAGGACGTTCGAGTCCACTACAATCATGGACGCCCCTGCCTCTTCAGGGTGTCAATGTCGCGCGCTCGAAACTTCGTTGTGCTCAACCCTGCCCGTAGCTGGCGCGCACGCGCAAGTCGTTCGCTGGGAGCTATCCTGGTGGGCGTAAGCACGGTCTCAAGGCACACAATCGCCTCACTGTTGAGGCTGCGGCGGTGTGTCGCCGCTGCAACTTTGAGTCGTTCATACACCTCGTCCGGAATGTTCTTCAAGGTCAGCGTTGTAGGCATAGGTTTCTCCAACCATAATGGAACCATAACGGTTCCATAATACAGTCTGCCGCTCAGCTTGCCAATCTGCGGGCGAATCCGGCCGTGCAGGGGGCGCTGCCCAATAGAGCCGCGCAGTAGTAAGATTTGGGTGTCCATATCACCCTCCCTGACCAAGTAGATTGGATGTGAAAAAGGCGATTCAGTGAAGAACAGATTATTGGTTTTCTGGCAGAAGCGGATGCGGGGTTGGCGGTGAAGGAGTTGTACCAGCGTCATCATTGCCAGAGTCATACTCTGGTGATACCATTGGGTCATGAAAGTAGCAGTGTCAGTTCCAGATCCAATTTTTGAAGCCGCAGAGCGCTTGGCGAAGCAGCGCCGTGTGCCTCGAAGCCAGCTGTTTGCTGATGCTTTGCAGGAATATGTTTCACGGCATGGCTTGGAAGCGGTAACGGCGAAGCTGAATGAAATCTACGCTGCTGAAGACTCGGCCGTCGACGCTCCCCTGATGCACGCGCAGTTAGCCTCCATCGAACATGAAGCGTGGTGAGGTCTGGTGGGCATCCTTGCCGGAGCCGATGGGTTCCGGGCCGGGATATCGTCGGCCCGTTCTTATTATTCAATCTAATCCGTTCAATGACAGCCACATTTCCACGGTGGTTGTTGCTGTAATTACGTCGAACCTTGCGCTCGCCGAAGCTCCCGGAAACCTCCGTTTAGCCAAGTCCGAATCTGGATTGCCCAAGGCATCCGTGGTCAACGTGTCCCAGGTGCTAACCCTTGATCGCACACTACTGTCCTCGCGTGTCAAGGCATTGCCCGGCACGGCAATGCTTCGAGTAAATACAGGGTTGCACCTGATGCTCGGACTTTGACGGACGGACATCGCGGCAGTCGCTGAACTCAAATGTTGAGCGTCACCGGGCTTCAACCAAAGCTGAATGATGGACAAAAGGCTTGAGGTCCTTGTCGGAGAAGAGCGGATGACCTGGGATCAAGATGCGCGATACGTTTTCCACACTGATTTTCGACCTCGATGGCGCCCTCAGCGACCCCAGCCTGGGAGTCATACGGTGCATCAACCATGCTTGAGATCCATCGGCGTGCTCTGGGGTTTCGGCAGTCCGCATGAACTGGCCGCGGCTGAACCAGGCCAAACGGTACATGACATTGCTCAATTGCTGCGATTGTTCCGCTGACGCGGATGTGGCGGAATCCCGGGAGACCTGATTATTACCGCTTGTCTATGACCCGCTTGGCCTTGCCCTCTGAACGGGGAATCTGGCCGTCCTCACAAACGATGACCTTGCTGGAAATCCCGACATAGGATTTGATCCGGTGCCGCAGCAATAAACCCGCCGCTTCCTTGTCGCTGTCGGCGGTTGCCAGTTTGCATTCCACATGGATGGTTACCATGTCCATATGGCCCGAGCGGCTGACTTCGATCAGGTAATGCGGCGCCAGAGCATCGATGGCCAGTACGTGTTCCTCGATCTGGGACGGGTAGACATTGACCCCGCGTATGATCAGCATGTCATCGCTGCGGCCGACGATCTTGTCCATGCGGCGCATGGGTCGTGCGGTGCCGGGTAACAGGCGGGTCAGGTCGCGGGTGCGGTAGCGAATGATCGGCATGGCCTCTTTGCTCAGGCTGGTGAACACCAGTTCCCCCAGCTCGCCGTCCGCCAGTACGGCGCCGGTTTGCGGATCGATAATCTCCGGATAGAAATGGTCCTCCCAGATCGTCAGCCCGTCCTTGGTCTCGATACACTCCTGTGCCACTCCCGGCCCCATCACTTCAGACAGGCCGTAGATATCCAGGGCATCAATACCGAGACGCGACTCCAGTTCCTGCCGCATTGAATTGGTCCAGGGTTCGGCGCCAAACAGACCGCAGCGCAGGCTCAACTGATGCGGATCGACGCCCTGGCGGTCCATTTCATCGGCGATATTGAGCATGTATGAAGGCGTGATCATGATCAGGTCGGGATCGAAATCGTGGATCAGCTGCACCTGTTTTTCCGTTTGCCCGCCGGACATGGGAATCACGGTACAGCCCAGTCTTTCCGCACCGTAATGCGCCCCCAGGCCACCGGTAAACAGACCGTAGCCGTAGGCTACATGCACCTTATCCCGGGCGCGGCCGCCCGCGGCGTAAATGGAGCGGGCCATCACGTCGGCCCATACGTCGATATCCTGCCGCGTGTAACCTACCACCGTGGGTTTGCCGGTCGTGCCGCTGGAGGCGTGCACCCGCACCACCTGTTCCATCGGCACACAGAATATGCCCCAGGGATAGTTGTCCCGCAGATCCTGCTTGGTGGTAAACGGAAAGCGGGCCAGATCATCCAGGCTCCTGAGGTCTTCCGGGTGCACCCCATGGTCAACAAATTTCTTGCGGTACACCGGTGAACGTTCGTAAACCTGGGCCAGGGTGAGTTTCAGGCGCTCCAGTTGCACACTGCGCAGTTCGTCGATACTGGCGGATTCAATGGCGTGGAGACCGCACGGACTTGGCTTGATCACACTCTTTACCTGCTGCTGCCTGGTGGGATTTCTGTTCCTTTTCGCATTTGGCGAAAATTATACAATTTTTTGGACATTGCATGATATTTTGTATCATAACGCACTTTGTTTTTGATGATTTTTTCTGCGGGAGAAACAGATGCAAGTGAAAAGCTATGTCAGCGGCTCCTGGGTGGCAGGCCGTGGCGGAGAAGTGGAAGTGCGCAACGCGCTCAATGGCGAGCCCATTGCCACGGTGAGCAGCGAGGGCATCGACTTCGCCGAGGTACTGCGCTACGGCCGGCAAACCGGCGGTCCCGCGCTGCGCAAAATGACCATCCACGAACGCGCCTACCTGCTCAAGGCGCTGGCCAGGCACCTGCTGGAACGCAAGGAAATATTCTACGGCCTGTCCGCCATGACCGGCGCCACCCGCGCGGACAGCTGGGTGGATATCGAAGGCGGTATCGGCACGGTATTGAGTTTGTCCAGTATCGCCCGACGCGAACTGCCCGACGAGAGTTTCATCGTGGAGGGCGAAACGGAACGCCTGTCGGCAAAAGGCAGCTTTCTTGGCCGCCACCTGCTGGTCCCCAGGGAAGGCGTATCGGTCCATATCAATGCGTTCAATTTCCCCTGCTGGGGCATGCTGGAAAAAATTGCACCCAGCCTGATCGCCGGTGTTCCGGTGGTGGTGAAACCCGCCACGGTATCGGCTTACCTGACCGAGGCCATGGCGCGGGAAATGATCGATTCAGGCATTCTGCCGGCGGGGTCGGTGCAGTTGATCTGCGGTGGCGTGGGTGACCTGTTTGAACACTTGACGCTGCAGGATTCCGTGACGTTTACCGGTTCGGCCGCCACCGGCCGCAAGCTCAAAACCCATCCCAACATCATCGCCAACAGCATTCCTTTCAACCTGGAAGCAGATTCACTGAACTGCTCCATCCTGGGCGCCGCTGTGGAACCCGGCAGCAACGCCTTCGACCTGTTCATCAAGGGCGTGGCGCAGGAAATGACCACCAAGGCCGGGCAGAAATGCACCGCCATCCGCCGCATCATCGTGCCGCAGAACCGGGCAGAAGCCGTCATCGAGGCGCTCAAATCCCGGCTGGACAAAATACCGCTGGGCGATCCCGCCCACGAAGGCGTGCGCATGGGTTCGCTGGTCGGTACCGAGCAGCGCGAGGATGTCTGGGCCAGCGTGAACCAACTGGCGAAGTCCTGTGACATCGTGCACGGCGGCAGCCATGACTTCGACGTGATCGGCGCGGACCGCGAAAAAGGCGCATTCTTCCCCGCCACCCTGCTCTGTTGCGATGAGCCGTTCGAGACCGATGCCCCCCATTCCATCGAAGCCTTCGGCCCGGTGAGCACCGTTCTGCCGTACGCCGATACCGAAGCCGCCATCGCACTGGCCAAACTCGGACGCGGCAGTCTGGTGGGTTCGGTGGTGACCGAAGATGATGAAGAGGCGGCACAAATCGTTCTGGGAACCGCCGCCTACCACGGCCGTATCCTGGTGCTGAACAGTGATTGCGCCCGCGAGTCCACCGGCCACGGTTCGCCGCTGGCGCCTCTGGTGCACGGCGGCCCCGGCCGTGCCGGCGGCGGCGAGGAACTGGGTGGCAGCCGCGCCATCAAGCATTACATGCAGCGCACCGCGGTGCAGGGATCGCCCACCACGCTCACCGCCATCTGCCGCCAGTTCACTCCTGGCTGCAAACAGATTCACCACCCGGTACACCCGTTTCGCAAGTACTTCGAAGATTTACAGATCGGCGAAACCCTGATCACCCACCGGCGCACGGTGACCGAGGCGGATATCGTCAATTTCGGCTGCATCTCCGGCGATCATTTTTATGCCCACTTCGATGAAACCGCCGCCAGGGACTCGCTGTTTGGCAAGCGCGTTGCCCACGGCTATTTCATCATCTCGGCCGCGGCGGGCATGTTCGTGGACCCGGCCCCCGGGCCGGTGCTGGCCAATTACGGACTGGAGCACCTGCGTTTCGTCGAACCGGTTGGCATCGGTGACACCATCCAGGTGCGGCTGACGGTCAAGCAAAAGCTCAAGAAGGAAAAACGCCCGGAAGACAAGAAGGCAACCGGTGTCGTGGTCTGGGATGTTGAAGTGAGCAACCAGAACGACAAGGCGGTGGCGCTTTACGACATCCTGACGCTGGTGGCAAGACGGGAGGGATAAACCCCTGGCCCGCATCAAAGGTCTTTCTTGAACTTCAGCGGACTGAACTTGATACGCTGCCGATCCGCCTCCGGCCGGGTCAAGGGTTGCACCTCGCGCAGGGTTTGCAGACAACGCCCGACCAGCTCGTGATAGACCGCCGTGCCCTGGCTTTTCCACTGCACTTCGGCGTCGTTCAGGCTGCGGAGAATTTTTGCCGGGGAGCCGGCCACCAGGCTGCGCGGCGGGCAGGTGAAACCGCTTTTGATAAACGAGCCGGCGCCCACGATGGACTCCTCGCCGATGATGGCTTCATCCATGACTACGGCATTCATGCCCACCAGCGCGTTACGGCCGATGTGGCAGCCGTGCAGCACCGCGCCGTGCCCGATATGGCCATCGCTTTCGACGATACAATCCATGTTGGGGAACGTGTGCATCACGCAGGTGTCCTGCAGGTTGGCGCCGGCTTGCAGCACCAACCGTCCAAAATCTCCGCGCAGCACGGCATTGGGGCCGACATAACATTGCGCGGCAATGATGACGTCGCCGATCAGCACGGCGGTGGGATGCACAAAAGCCGCCGGATCAACGACCGGGCTTATTCCATCGATACAGTAACTGGGCATGCAGATCCTTGGCGGGGCCGGGTACAATTAACCTGATCACATACTAAGCATGTTATGCCGGAAAACCAATTCATGGTACCCGGCCGCATCATGGATACATCATCAGACCAACGGGAACAAGACGTCATGGCATTCAATAACATCATATTCGAGGTGGCAGACGGGGTCGGCATTCTTACCCTGAACCGGCCCCAATCCCTGAACAGTTTCAACACGGAAATGCACGAGGAAATTCGCGTTGCGTTCAAACAGGTGCGCGAAGATGCCGCGATCCGCTGCCTGATCATCACCGGCAGTGGCCGGGGGTTTTGTGCCGGCCAGGATCTCTCCGACCGGGCGGTCACGGCGCAAGACGGCGCTGCCGATCTCGGTGAGTCCGTCGAGAAATACTACAACCCGCTGATCCGCGGCATCATGACCTTGCCCAAGCCGGTCATCTGCGCGGTGAACGGCGTGGCTGCCGGCGCCGGCGCGAGTCTTGCCCTGGCCTGTGATATCGTGCTCGCTGCCCGTTCCGCCAGCTTTGTGCAGGTGTTTTGTAAAATCGGCCTGGTGCCCGATTCCGGCGGCACCTGGAACCTGCCTCGCGCCGTGGGCCTGGCCCGGGCCAGGGGACTGGCGCTGCTGGGCGACAAACTCAGCGCTGAAAAAGCGGAAGCCTGGGGCATGATCTGGCGCTGTATCGACGACGATAAACTGCAGGACGAAGCGCTGCAGCTGGCCAGACACCTGGCCACGCAACCCACCAAGGGTCTGGGCATGATCAAGAAACTCCTGACCGAATCGACCGGCAACAGCCTGCATCAGCAACTGGAACTGGAAAAACAGGCGATGAGCCTGCTCAGCCGCAGCCATGACTACCAGGAAGGCGTGGCGGCGTTCCTGGAAAAACGCGCGCCCCGTTTCACGGGTGATTGATATTGTAGAAGCTCTGAATCATTCATCCATGAATGATCAGAGCACGCCAAACAAAAAGTGTGATTTTTGTTTGGCTTCATTTTCAATGATCTGCAATCATTGAAAATGGCGGCACATCCCTGTGCCGCGGAAACTCTGAATCAATCAGAGTTTCTAAAATACGGCCGGGAATCTTTTTACTGCAAACGGGAATACTTCCATGAACCAAGCCTTTATCTGCGATGCCATCAGAACGCCCATCGGCCGCTATGGCGGCAGTCTGTCCGGCATCCGTACCGACGACCTGGCCGCACTACCCATCAAAGCCCTGCTGCAAAGAAATTCCGCCGTGGACTGGAGCAAACTGGACGACGTGATCTTCGGCTGCGCCAACCAGGCCGGCGAGGACAACCGCAACGTGGCGCGCATGGCGGCCCTGCTTGGCGGGTCTGCCGGTGGACGTACCGGGCGCGACCGTCAACCGTCTTTGTGGTTCCGGGATGGATGCCATCGGCACCGCGGCAAGGGCCATACGCTGCGGCGAAACCCGGCTGATGATTGCCGGCGGCGTGGAATCCATGAGCCGGGCGCCCTTTGTGATGGGCAAGGCCGGCAGCGCTTTCAGCCGCGAAACGGAATTTTTCGACACCACCATAGGCTGGCGTTTTGTCAACCGGCTGATGAAATCCCAGTACGGTGTTGACTCCATGCCGGAAACCGCGGAAAACGTCGCCGCCGACTACCATATCAGCCGCGCCGACCAGGATGCCTTCGCGCTGCGCAGCCAGCAACGCACCGCGCGGGCGCAGCAAAACGGCTGGTTTGACGATGAGATCCTGCCGGTCAAGCTGCTGCTGCGGAAACAGGAGGTCTGTGTCGACCGGGACGAGCACCCCCGCGCTGATGTCAGCCTGGCCGCGCTGGCAAAACTGCCTACCCCGTTCCGCGACAACGGCACGGTCACTGCGGGTAACGCCTCGGGCATCAATGATGGCGCCTGCGCGCTGTTACTGGCGTCTGAATCGGCGGCCAGTGAGCATGGCCTGACGCCCAAAGCCCGGGTCGTTGCCATGGCCACGGCAGGTGTGCCGCCGCGTATCATGGGCATGGGGCCGGCGCCTGCTACGCGCAAGGTTCTCGAACTGGCGGGTTTGAAGCTCGGACAGATGGATGTGATCGAACTGAACGAAGCATTTGCCGCCCAGGGCCTGGCCGTCTTGCGCGAACTGGGCTTGCCCGATGACGCCGCGCACGTCAATCCGTATGGCGGCGCCATCGCGCTGGGCCATCCGCTGGGCATGAGCGGCGCCCGGCTGGTAACAACCGCCATGTACCAACTGCACCGCAGCGGCGGCCAGTATGCACTGTGTACCATGTGCATCGGTGTCGGGCAGGGCATCGCGCTGATTGTGCAACGCGTTTGAATGCCTGACCCGGAAACGATCATGGCCAACACCGTCAAGGGCGTGCGCATGGCTACTGAATCTGCTAAGGTCAATCGGGTAGAGTATTTTGGTCCCTGACTATTAGGCTTTTCCGTACACTGATCGAAAGGTAAAAATCATGATGAGAAACAATTTCAGGACGACATTGCTTTCATCGCTGCTGTCCCTATTCGTATTTGGTATGTTTGGCAACGCATCCGCTGTGGCATTGAATGCGTCCAACCAGGCTGGTGGCTCCGGGAAGGGGTCTGCGGCCGGCAAGGGCGGACTTTCGCCGGAGGAACAACTGCTCGCCCAGGTCAAACAACACCCCCTGGCGAAGCTCGGACCCTGGTTGATCAACCTCTATGAGGAGTATCAGCAATTCGCGGGCGCGGGATCTACCCATGGCAAAGGCCATGAGCAGTCATCCGCCTTTCACAGCAGAAACCCGCTCCTGCGCGTGCAGGACGGCAAGATCGCCATCGAAGGCGTGGCGCGCGATCCGGCTGCGCTCAAGAGCACCCTGGCTGCCATCGGCGCCAGCGACATCCACGGCGGCGGCATCCTGTTCTCGGCCCGGGTTCCGGTGGACAGCCTCGGCCGTCTCGGTACCGATCCGGCCCTGCGTTCGGCGGCGCCGGTCCTGGCCAGGACCCGGAACGGGGCGGAGCTACCCGTGCCCGCGGTCAGCCAGGGCATCGAGAGTCTCTTCGGGCTGGATGGTCCGGATAACCCCGGCATAGACGGCGCCGGCGTCCGCATCGGCGTGCTGTCCGATTCCTTCGCCTGCGAGCCGCCTGCTTTCCTTCCCGGAGCACCCACATCGACCGTCGCGGAAGATGTCGCCAATGACGAACTTCCGGATGACGTCGTCGTCGCGGCTGATGCTGATGCCTGCCCCGGTAATACCGATGAGGGCCGGGCGATATTGCAGATCATCCACGATGTTGCACCCGGTTCGGTCGGGGCCTTTCACACGGCTTTCAACAGCCGTTTCGATTTCGCCTGCGGCATCCTGGAACTGGGCGGGATCGCTACCACCGGCGCAGCGGCGGCCTGTGGAGCCCCTGACATTCCCTATGAGCCGCTCGAGGATGACGAAATCTCCGACGTTATTGTGGACGACGTGATCTACTTTGCCGAGCCGATGTTCATGCCGGGGGCGGTTGCCCAGGGCGCGAACACCGTGTTCGCGGCGGGCATTCCCTATTTCTCGTCCGCCGGCAACAATGAGCGTGCCTCTTACGAGGCCGAATACAGCGAAGTGGCGGATGACGGCAATTTCGGCAATAACCTGAACCACGGCGCCGCGCCCGGGCCGAATGTGATCCAGGTGCACGACTTCGATGATGGGGTTGGCGAGGACACCGCGCAGACGATCACGATGATCCAGAGCGGCGGCTCGTCCTTCGTCGCGCTGAGCTTCCAGTGGGATCAGCCGCACTTCAGTTCGACGGCATTCGGCACGCTGCTCAACGGCGGTACCGAAGAGGAAGCCATGGACGCCCCCGGCGCCACGACGGACCTGGACCTGCTGTTTTATGACGACAAGGGCATCCTGGTGCCGCTGTGCCCACCCGGCGTCGCCACGGGCATCACCTGCCAGATCACCGGAGGCAACAATCTCGCCTCGGGAGACGCGGTGGATGTCGCCGCCCTGTTCTTTACCGGGCCCAAAGCGGAAGGTGAGTTCCAGATCCGCATCGTCAGATCCGCCGGTCCGGCCGACCTGAACCTGGTTAAGTACGTGGCGTTCCAGTTATCGGGCGCTACCACTATCGACGAGTACGATACGCGCAGCGGTACTTCCTATGGCCATTCCAACGCCGCGGGCGCGGCTTCCATCGGCGCCGCGGCCTGGTATGCGACGGTCGAGTGGAAGGACAACCCGGCGGACCCGTTCGGGCTGTTCCGTGAAGCCGACGACGTCACGCCCCGCTGCGACCCGGCCTGCGCCGAGGACTTCTCGTCGGCCGGCAATATCCCGATCTTCTTTGACAGCCTGGGTGTCGTCCTCGGGGTACCTGTGGTGCGGGAGAATCCCTGGGTCACCGGGCCGGATGGTGGCAACACCAGCTTCTTCATCTCGGACTCCAGCTTCGATGACGACGATGGTGACGGCTTGAACAATCCGTTCAGTCCGTTCCTGACGGATCCGGATGATGATCCCGCTTCCGAGTACCCGAACTTCTTCGGCACTTCGGCTTCGGCGCCCCACGTGGCCGCGGTGGCGGGTCTGATGCTGCAAAAGGATTCCGGCCTGTCACCCGATGACATCTACAACATTCTCCGGGATACCGCGGAAGACATGAGCTTGCGCTTCACCAACGGCGGCGAACCGGGTGCTCCGGTCACCGACGTTTTCACGATCGAAGATCCCGACCCGGCCGATTTTGACTACGACACCGGCTGGGGCTTCGTGGATGCCGAGGCGGCGCTCGACGCGGTGCCTGAACCGTAACAGTAACCCACGGGGTCAGCGTATTGTGCCAAAGCACGCTGACCCCTTTCTGCCAATTCAGGTTATTTGACGCCACAAGATTGCGCCCACTCATCAGCTTACCTGACAAGGCCAACAGCGAAACACCTATCCGCTACTGGATCGTAGGCACCGTTGTGCCTGCACTACTGCCTTGATGTTTTCGGCTGCTCCGCTTCCGCGGTCGAGCCTCTGCATTGCGCGAACTGGTTCAATCCGGACCGTTCCGGCGAGGGCTGGTCGCTGGAAATTCTTAAAAATGAAACCGCGGTCGGCTACTGGTTCACCTATGACGAGGCGGGGAATCAGCGCTGGTTGATCGGGGTGGGGAATGTTGCCGGCAATCAGATCGATGTGCTGCTCTTCTTGCCGAAGGGCGGATTGGTGAGCACCAGGTGGAAGCGCTCACCGGGGTCCGCGGCCAGCGAGTCGGACACATGACGGGCTCGCCTTCCTCCTGGCTGCCGATGCCGTGCAGCAGCAGGTTCATCGCGCACAGCCGGGCGGTGGCCTGCACCAGCTCCCAGCCCTTGAAGCTTTCTTCCTTGAGCCTGGTCTTCTGTTGCTTGGTCAGGTTGGGATTGTGCTTGACCACGTAGTCGTGCGCCGCCAGCAGAAAGCCGCCGGTGCCGCAGGCCGGGTCGCACACGGTCTCGCCCGGCTGCGGGGCCATCACATCGACAATGGCCTGGATCAGCGGGCGCGGCGTGAAGTACTGGCCGGCGCCGGATTTGGTGTCCTGCGCGTTCTTCTCCAAGAGGCCCTCGTAGGCGCTGCTCGACGTAGTCACCATACGACATGCCGTCGTCGCGCAGTACGTTGCAGTAGTTCCAGAGTTTTTACACGATATTGGACGTATTCATAATCAATCAGGTTTTGTCGAATTCGACACTGCGTTATATTGGCCGTGGATGCAAGCAAGTCCTGTTATGTGCCCGCGGTGCTCCCATCCATCGGTTGGCACGAACCTCGGGGCCAATCGGCGTAACAGGGTTTGCCTCACCCTCAGTCCCGCCTGTACCGCAGCGAAATATCCCTGTTTTTTATCCTCGGCGCCAGCGGGGGAATAACCCGACACAGGTTTCATGCAATTTCTTACCGTTGGACTCGGGTTCAGGCTTTACAATCAACACCATGATTGCACTGATCCCAGGGTGGGTGCCAATATGGGCCTTGTGAACGCCAAAGTTCTGCTCAGTAACCCGAGACAGCCTGATCTGGCTGCTGTGGAAATTGAAGTCCTGGCCGATACAGGCGCTATCCACCTGTGCATCCCGGAACACGTCCAATTCCAGTTGAAACTCGAGCCCCTGGAGCTCCGGGAAATTATCCTGGCCGATGGTTCAAGCAAGTGCGTCCCCTACGTGGGACCGGTACAAATCCGCTTCAAGAACCGCGGGGGGTTTACCGGCGCTCTGGTGATGGGTGACCAGGTATTGTTTGGTGCGATTCCCATGGAGGATATGGACCTGGTGGTCATTCCCCGATCCAGATCCATCGATGTCAATCCCGCAAGCCCCAACGTGGCAACTTCGATTGCGAAATAGAGCAAGCCGTCCCCCCGCCGACACCCCTCGGTTTACTCTGGCACTTTACTCTGACCTTTTAAGCTCCCTGAATTAAACGTTGCAATTATGGACTGTTACTCCATAATTGCAATGATGATACAAAGACGATTACAACGGCGTTTGAGTGATTTGCTGGGGGAATATCCGGCAGTGGCTCTATTGGGGCCGCGCCAGGCTGGCAAGACGACCCTGGCGCACGAGGTTGCCGGCAGCATGGATTCGGTTTACCTGGATCTCGAATCGGCAGCGGACAGGGCCAAACTGTCACAGCCCGAGTTGTACCTGGCTGAGCACGAAGATCGGCTGGTCATCCTCGACGAAGTCCACCGGCTGCCGGACCTGTTCCAGAGTTTGCGGGGGTTGATTGACCGCGGCCGGCGAAAAGGGCGGCGGGCGGGACGCTTCCTGCTGCTGGGTTCAGCTTCCATGGAGCTGCTGCGTCAATCGGGGGAAACGCTTGCCGGCCGCATCGCCTATCTGGAACTCGGTCCATTCGACGTGCTGGAACTCGCTGCAAAAGACCATGACCGGCTCTGGGTGCGCGGCGGGTTTCCGGACAGTTTTCTCGCCGCCAGCGACGCCCGCAGCCTGAGCTGGCGCGAAAACTTCATCCGCACCTACCTTGAGCGGGACGTGCCGCAACTCGGACCGCGCATTCCCGCGGAAACACTGCGAAGATTCTGGGTGATGCTGGCGCACGTGCAGGGCGGCGTGCTCAATGCAGCCGCACTGGCGCGCGGCCTCGGGGTGGACGGCAAGACGGTCGCCAAATACCTCGACCTGATGGTGGATCTGCTTTTGGTCAGGCGGCTGATGCCATGGCAGCGGAATGTGGGCAAGCGCCTGGTCAAATCGCCGAAGGTATTGGTGCGCGACAGCGGCGTCGCCCATGCCCTGCTGGGACTGGGGACGAAAGAGCAGCTACTGGGACATCCGGTCGTGGGCCACAGCTGGGTGGGGTTCGTGATCGAGAACCTCCTGAGTGTCGCGCCGCAGCGCAGCGCAGCGAGCTTTTACCGCGCCTCGGGCGGGGCCGAAATCGACCTGGTGCTGACCCTTCCGGGCCGCAGGCCCTGGGCGATTGAGATCAAGCGCAGCCTCAATCCAAAACCGGCGAAAGGATTCCACTACGCCTGCAGGGATGTGAAGCCGGAGGCGCAGTTTGCGGTGTACCCCGGCAAGGAACGATTCGCCATCACCAAAGAGGTCGGGGCGGTCAGCCTGCCGGACCTGGCGGCGCTGATCGAAGCCGAAGGCGGCTGAGTTGCAGCTTTTGCAGGGCAAGTTACTGGACGTCCATGCAACCTCGAATCTTCATTTAACATAATCACATTCCCGCGGGAACGCGCTGCAGAGATGATATAGAAATGTCCCTCTTTCGTTTTTTTTAAATGTCCCTCCTGCCTGCTCCCGTTACGCTGCGGAAGTCGATTAGCGGGAGAAAGCAAGGTGACGATCATCTCGATGAGCCGCAAGGAACTCAAGCTCGAAATACTCCCTCGAGCTGCCGGAAACGGTGAGATACGACCGTATTTCGGAAACGCCGTGAAGCAGATTTCTGGAGGTCACTCCCCAGGCGCTTGAGCGTGGAGAAAAGCCGCTGGGGTCAGAATCGGCAAGCCTTCGAACGGATCGAGTGCCAGTAGATCGGTATCGCCCGTGATCAGACAGCCGGCATCTCCGGACAAGGCGACTGCCAGAAACTTGTTGTCGTCGGGGTCCCGGCATGCCACCACAGCGTGCACGGGCTCAACCCATTCGCCAAGCTGGCTCAGCCAATCCAAAAAAGAATTCATCTGCTCAGAGGTGCGATAGCTGTCGAATTTCGGCTTGGCCACGCGCACCGCAAGCTCGGTGAACGTCTCGTCCGAGAACAATAAGGTGGCAGCATTCGCGGCCAGTCGATCGAGAACGTGCCTGGGGGCGCCGTCGGGAATGAGCAGAGCGCTGATCAGTACATTGCTGTCGACGACCACCCGGTCAACTTTCATCGGCAAGCAGCCGCGCAAGCCGTTCCTGAGTCAGACCTTGAGAAACCGCGTAGTTGCCCGTCTCGGTCATCGTCTTTACCAGATTCTTCCACGCGCGATTCCGGCGCCGTTCGTAATCTTCAATTGACATCACGACCACACTGGCACGGCCCTTTTTGGTGATTATTACGGGCTGCCGTTGGGCGGCCTCGATGAGCTGGCCAAATTTGTTTTTGGCGTCAATGGCAGTGATGGATTTCATACATGGATCCAATTATGTTCCGCCCATAATAGCTATAACAGCTGTCATGCTCAACCTTCTTTCTACCCTGTTGGATGACAAAAACTGTATCCGGCCCCTTTTTTCACTTCTTCATTTAACATAATCACATTTCCGCGGGAACGCGCTGTAGAAGTTATATAAAAGTGTCACCTCTAAATTATTTAGAGATGTCACCCCCACCGCTGATCGCTACTCTGTCCGATCCGGTGTGGTGGAGACAGAACGGTGACGATTTTTTCGATGAGCAGTAAGGAACTCAAGCGCTTGGAAGCGATTCGGCAACTCGATGAAGGACGGCTCTCCCGCGCCCAAGTGGGTGATCTGGTGGGACTGAGCGTACGCCAGGTGCAGCGATTGCTGAACGCCTACCGGGTGTGCGGGCCACCGGCGTTGGTGTCGAACAAGCGCGGCCAGCCCAGTAACCGCCGCTATCCGCAAGTCTTTCGCGAGCACGTGCTCGCGCTCGTGCGGTCACGGTATGCCGACTTCGGTCCCACTTTGGCCAGCGAGATGCTGGCCGAATGCCACGCCCTGGTCATCTCGGTCGCCACCTTGCGCAGCTGGATGATCGGCGCTGGGATCTGGGTCCCGCGCCGGTTGCGTGTGCGGCGGGTTTACCAGCCACGCTACCGCCGTGAGTGCTTTGGAGAACTGGTGCAGATCGATGGTTCCGAGCACTACTGGTTTGAAGACCGTGGGCCTTCGTGTACCTTGCTGGTATACATCGATGATGCCACCGGCCGCTTGCTGGAACTGCGCTTTGTGCCGAGTGAGTCGACCTTCGACTACTTCATTTCAACCCAGCGCTATGTGCGCCGCTATGGCAAGCCGGTGGCCTTCTACAGCGACAAGCATTCAGTTTTTCGGGTCAATCGGCGGGGCGCCACCAGCGGCACCGGCATGACGCAGTTCGGCCGGGCCTTGCATGAGCTGAACATCGACATCATCTGTGCCAACAGTTCCCAGGCCAAAGGCCGGGTCGAGCGCGTTAATCGGACCTTGCAGGATCGCCTGGTCAAGGAACTGCGCTTGGCGGACATCAGCACCATACAGGCCGCCAATGCGTTCCTGCCGGGCTACATGGAACGCTTCAACGCACAGTTTGCAAAGCCCCCGCTGAAGCGCCAGGATCTGCACCGGCCGCTGCAGGAGCACGAGGATCTGGAAGAGATTTTCAGCTGGCAGGAAGAGCGAACCGTCTCCAACAGCCTGACCATCCAGTACGACAAGGTGATGTACCTGCTGGAGCCGGACGCTCTGACCCGCACGCTGCGACGCAAGCAGGTTCGCGTCTACGACTTTCCGGACGGAACGCTGGATATCCGCTATCGCGGTCGACCCTTGCCCTTTTCCGCCTTTGACACGGTGCGCCAGATCAAGCAAGCCGAAGTGGTCAACAACAAGCGCTTAGGTGCCGTGCTGCGACAATGTCAGGTGCAACAGGCCGCCGTTCGGCAGCAAAGAAGCAAGCGCGCGCCGGCGCGCCAGGCACAGTTCGCACAACTCAAAGAACGGGGCATCAACCCCGCCGTCCTGACGCCAACTCGCTGACCATCTACCTGCCAGCGAGTGACATTTCTAATGATCAGAAAGAAGGACATTTCTAACTTGCGCATACACGCGCTGTAGAAGTTATATATAAGTGTCACCCCAGCAAAAAATGCAGCGGTTCAGTGGCGCTGCGAGAGATAGTCGCGAAGCGCTTTGTCGACGGCTTCAGAGTCGGGGAAAATCTCATGCAAATCCGGCGCGATCAAGACCAGGTTCGTACCCTCGCGAAAGCGCTTGGCGTGTTTTCCGCGCACACCCGACTTGATGAGTTTTGCAGGATACCCGTCGCGCATTTTGTCTCTGTTAATCTTCATAGGCTCGTCGCTCACGCGAAGTCATGATACGGGCTGCGATGATGCGAATCACGTTGCCACTCTCAGTATACGATACAACCAGGTACCGATACTCGGAAGAGATGCCAAAGGTCAGGTACCGATACTCGTTCATTGAATGATCCGGGTCCGGAACGGTGGACGCAAGTACATCATTGAATACGTCCACTGCCTCGAAGAATGAGACTCCGTGTTTCTGCAGATTTGATCTGGCTTTTTTTGTGGAGGAACAGCAGGTAGGTGAGCTGCTCGACGTAATCGCCATACGACATGCCGTCGTCGCGCAGGACGTTGCAGTAGTTCCAGAGTTTTTTGGACGATGTTGGCGTGGTTCACGAACACTGCCTTTAGTCGGTTCTTTCAGTTTGATTGATATCGCGCTCCAGGTCCTGCAAAACAAGCAGAATCTCCTCCAGCTGAGCATGACCAACTTTTTTGATGGCGATTCCGCCTTTGGCGGTCAAGTATCATGATGGATTGACCAGGATCCCCATCGGGGATCTTGATTAAAAGATCCCCTCCGGGGAGTCTCCGGTTACCAATCCAGGAGACTCCCGAAGTGTGCCACATCGTACTGCAAGATCCCGCTTTTTTTCATTTCCTTTTGCGCATTGATGAGGAGCTCGCGTTCGCCAGCTCGCACCATCCAGACTTCGCTTATGTCGCTGTCTCCTCGGAATCCTCGTTGATGACCAAATCTTCCGCAATCAACCGCATCTGCTCCAGCGCGGCTTCCAGGTCCTCGACAATTTCTGCGGCAATCACCCCCGGCGGGGGCAGGTTGTCGGTATCGGCCAGGGAGTCGTCGCGCAGCCAGAAGATGTCGAGGCTGACTTTGTCGCGGGCGATGAGCTCGTTGTAGTCATACGTGCGCCACCGACCTTCAGAGGTCTCCTCCGACCAGGTCGGCTGGCGGTCCTGCCGCTTGCCGGGCTTGTAGCACTCGACAAACTCGTCCAGGTCTTCGCGCTTCAGGGGACTGGTCTTCAGCGTGAAGTGCCTGTTGGTGCGCAAGTCGTAGATCCACAGCTTTCGGGTCCACGGCTTTTCGCTGGCGGGCTTTTTGTCTAAGAACAGCACGTTGGCTTTGATGTGCAGGACGCACGAATGCCGCGAGCGCAGGGATGCGCAGGAGCGGCCAGCCCTGGGCGTAGAACAGGCCGGTGGGCAGGCGCAGCAGGGTGTGGACGTCGCACTCGTGCAGCAGCTTGCGGCGGATGGTCTCGCCGGCGCCGCCTTCGAACAGCACGTTGTCGGGCACCACAACGGCGGCGCGGCCCTTCTGCCGCAGCAGCGTTTTGACGTGCTGGACGAAGTTGAGCTGCTTGTTCGAGGTGGTGGTCCAGAAATCGTCGCGCTCGACGGTGTCGCGCTCTTTGCTGACCTTGCCCTCCTCGCCCACGATCGTGGTGCTGCTCTTCTTGCCGAAGGGCGGATTGGTCAGCACCAGGTCGAAGCGCTCACCGGGGTCCGCGGCCAGCGCGTCGGCCACTTCGATGTCCTCGCCTTCCTCCTGGCTGCCGATGCCGTGCAGCAGCAGGTTCATCGCGCACAGCCGCGCGGTGGCCTGCACCAGCTCCCAGCCCTTGAAGGTGTCGTCCTTCAGCGCCTTGCGCTGGTCCCTGGTGAGATTCGGGTTGTGCCGGACCACGTAGTCGTGCGCCGCCAGCAGAAAGCCGCCGGTGCCGCAGGCCGGGTCGCAGATGGTCTCGCCCGGTTGCGGGGCCATGACATCGACGATGGCCTGGATCAGCGGGCGCGGCGTGAAGTACTGGCCGGCGCCGGATTTGGTGTCCTGCGCGTTCTTGAAGAGCAGGACGCTCGAATGCCGCGGGCGCAGGGATGCGCGGGAGCGGCCTCCAGCAGGCCCTCGTAGGCATCGCCCTTCACGTCGGCGCTCATCGACACCCAGGTTTCCTTGTCGATCAGGTCGACGAGCAGCCGCCGCAGCTTGGCCGGGTCCTGGAACTTGTTCTGCGACTTGGTGAAGATCAGGCCGAGCAGGCCCTTCTGCTTGCCCAGTTCCTCCAGCGTGTGGCGGTAGTGGTCGAACAGCTCGTCGCCGTCCTTCTTCACCAGGCTGGGCCAGTCGTAGCCGGCGAGCACCGGGCTGGGCTGGTTATAGGGCGGCCGGCTGCGCTCGTCGGCCATCTTCAGGAACAGCAGATAGGTGAGCTGCTCGACGTAGTCGCCGTAGCTCATGCCGTCGTCGCGCAGGACGTTGCAGTAGTTCCAGAGTTTTTGGACGATGTTGTTGGAATTCACGGCAGGAGATCGGGCCTGTTCGCAGCCAGCCATTGCTGCACATGTTGCAATAGATCCTCACCCGCCGCTATACACGCCTTCACACTGGCGATGTCCATATCTTGGCCGGAGTAACTCACCGCATTTCGTTTTACTCTGAAAGTATCCAACAACCGCGTTTGGTTGGAATCCAAACCTACTGAAGCCACCAAAGATTGAATCATCGTCGCATGATGACCCAAGGAGGTAGAAGGGCGATAGCCATTAGCCCACAATGCCAACATGCTGAGTTGCATGATGGCTCGGTATCCTGCTTCCAAGCGGGTCTCCGCTGTGATCGTTTCTTGGCGAGCATCGTCAAAACTTCGGTTTGTGCTTATCCGGTTGTCTCCCAAACCCACTACCGGTAGTATGTTGAGCATCTGCGCGGACTTGGGATGGACATGGTTATCGACGTGCTTGAGCGAGATGATTTGCCGTTTCCCCGCTCGCTGCCTGAGTTTCAGCGACTGTTCCCTGACGAAGCGGCCTGCGCGGCCTACCTTGAGAGCGCCCGATGGGGCGACGGCTTCGTTTGTGACCACTGCGGTTCGCCCGGAGAGCCTTACCGTTTTGCCAACCGCCCCGGCGTTTGTCGGTGCCGTCATTGCAACCGCGATACCAGCCTCACTGCGGGCACCGTCATGGAACGCACGCACACGCCGCTCTCGGTGTGGTTCTGGGCAGCCTACTTGGTCGCCAGCCAGACGCCCGGCATGTCGGCCGTCCAGTTTCAACGGCAACTCGGACTGCCACGCTACGAAACGGCGTTCCAGATTCTTCACAAATTGCGGGCCGGCATGGTGCGGCCCGACCAGGACCGTATTGGTGGCAACCCCGGAGAACACGTCGAAGCCGATGAAACCTACGTCGGCGGTCGTACTCGCGGCAAGGGGCGAGGCGTTCACGACATGGTTCTCGTCGCCGGTGCCGTCGAGGTTAAACAACGCAAGCACGGCGGCATCCTCAACAAGCGCAGGACTGGACGGTACGCCGGACGTGTTCGGCTCGCGGTGGTGCCAGATCGAAGTGCCAAATCGTTGGGTGGCTTCATCGAGCGCGTCGTTACGCCAGGCGCGACCATTGTTACCGATGACTGGAATGGCTACGCGACGCTTGGAAAGCGGGGGTATCTTCATACCGCCGTTGCGGAACGTGGCGACGTGCAAGTTGCCGAGACCTTCCTTCCCATCATTCACCTCGTGTTCTCCAATCTCAAAACATGGCTACGTGGCATTCACCACGGCGTCAGCCCGCAACACCTGCAAGCCTATCTCAACGAATTCACGTTCCGCTTCAATCGCCGCTTCTACCCATTCAACGCTTTCCGCTCCCTGCTTGGCATTGCTGGCAACGTCACTGCGCCGACCTATGCCGAACTTTATGCAAAAAAATCACGACCTACTACAGGTAGTAGGCTTGGGAGCTAACCGGATAAGCACGGTTTATTCTTTCGGCATACCCATCGGCAGCGCCATCGGTATCGTGTTCGGCGGACTGGCTGGAATCTGGGCGGGCGGCTGGTTGGGCGATCGTTTTGGCCAACGTGATCACGCCTGGTTCGCGCGCATTCCGGCCATGGCATTCATCGCCACGGTGCCGTTCTACGTACTGGGCATTCTGTCACCCGACCTGGTATTGAGCTTTGCCATATTGCTGGTGCCCACCGCCCTGGGACTGATTTGGCTGGGCCCGGTCATTTCGTCCATACAGCATCTGGTCGAGCCCGGCATGCGCGCCACGGCGTCGGCCGTTTTCCTGTTCATCAACAACCTGATCGGGATTGGCCTGGGAACTTATGCCATCGGTGCGCT
The DNA here is from genome assembly GCA_963708905.1 of uncultured Gammaproteobacteria bacterium. Taxonomy (GTDB): domain Bacteria; phylum Pseudomonadota; class Gammaproteobacteria; order Xanthomonadales; family SZUA-36; genus SHZL01. The sequence goes on from CAVPUV010000019.1 coordinate 29,737, forward strand.
TTCCGACCTGCTGCAGATGAGATTCGGTGATGATTCGCTGCGTTACTCGATTCTGGCCGGCACCGGTTTTTACGTTCTTGCCGCGTCTTTTTTCTTTCTCGCGGCGCGCTGGTTAAATCAGGATTGGGAGGATTGACATGAATATTGCGCTACCGGCCTTCAGTGGCAAACGCGCCCTGGTTACGGGTTCGACCTCAGGTATTGGCCTGGGCGTTGCCCGCGCTTTGGCCATGCAGGGCTGCAAACTGACCCTGAATGGCTTTGGCCCGGCGGCGGAAATCGATGCTTTATGTGTCGAGCTGGCGGCTGCGGCCGGGTGGTGAATATCGCTTCAGCACATGCCCTGGTGGCCTCGCCTTTCAAGTGTGCCTATGTGGCGGCCAAGCACGGCATGGCTGGTCTGACTAAAACCGTCGCTCTGGAAGTGGCGGAAAAGAATATTACGGTCAATGCCGTAGCACCGGGTTACGTCAAGACACCCCTGGTAAGCGGGCAGATCGCCGATACCGCGCGGGTGCGGGGCATCAGCGAGGAAGAGGTGGTGCGTGATGTGATGTTGCTGGCACAGCCCACGAAAAAACTGATCACGGTGGAACAGGTGGCTGACATGGTGGTATTTTTGTGCGACGAAAAAGCCAGCGCCATCACCGATACGGTGCTGTCCATCGACGGCGGCTGGACGGCCAGGTAGGAACCAGAATGAGCTTTACCGAACATCATTATCGTTCGCGGGATGGCTTGAGTCTGTACTATCGCAGCTATGGATCCGGCAGCAACGTCGTGCTCTGCCTGCCGGGCTTGACCCGCAACTGCAAGGACTTCGAGGATCTTGCCGAACATTTAGCCCGCATGTTGCACCAGTCCTCTACTGCGACGGCCCAGGAGCACGCCCTGTCTGGCTTTCGCTCGGTCGGAGTGCTCGACATAGTGGCGACTATGCCTGCGCGCTCCTCGGTCGCGACAAATCCGCCGGGAGCGGATTTGGACGGCCTTGCCGGCCCGCAGGGTGGAGGGCAGGATGCCCGGAACAAAGCCAGCCATGACGCACTCCTGAACCGTCTCGCTACGAGTACTGGTGCAACATGCGGGCTAGCCGGACCGTGGCGGGTTATCAGTCCGGACCTGCGCGGCAGGGGTCAGTCCGGGTGGGACCCAAAGCCCGCTCATTACAACCTGGGCACTTACGTCAAGGATGTATGGAATCTGCTCGATGAACTCAGTTTCGAGCGTGTGGTTGTTATCGGCACCTCGCTGGGCGGTTTGATCGCGATGGCCATGGCCGGGCAGCAAGCGCAGCGCCTGCGGGGCGTGGTATTGAACGATATCGGACCGGAAGTGCCACCACAAGCGGTGACCCGTATCCTGCAGTACGCTGGCCGTACCCCGCCGGCGGCGGACTGGAATGCCGCCGCCGCGCAGGCGCGGCAGGCCTATGGACTGGCGTACCCCGACATGCCGGAGGATTTCTGGCTGGCCTATATCCAACTGTCCTACCGCGAAAATGCCGCGGGGCGACTGGAGCCGGACATGGATCCGGCTATCGGAGAAGTGCTGCGCCAGCCACCCGCATGTCTTAAATGGCTGCAATGGCTGCGCCGCCATGGCCTGATGCGACGGATGGGTGGCATCAGTATCGACCCCTGGGATTCCTTCCGCGCGCTCACCATGCCCTGCTTGCTGTTGCATGGAGCCCGGTCCGATGTGTTGACCGGAGAAATCGTGCAGCGCATGCGGGCGGTCAAACCCGGCCTGCAGGTGGTGACAGTACCTGATCGCGGGCATACGCCCTTGCTGGATGAACCCATTGCCTTGGCTGCTGTCGACCGGTTTCTGCAGAGGGTTTTATTCTCATGATCAGCTGGCAGGCCCGGCTGCTCAATTTGGCGCTGCGCTGCACGATACGCAAACACCCGGGTAAACGTACCATTACCGATATTCGCCGCATGGTGGATCGACTCGATCGATGCTTCGCGCGTTTTCCGCGCGGCGCGCAGTGGAGCGAAGAGACCCTGGGCGACATCCCGGTGCGGCGCATCCGGCCAGGTCGGGGTGGAACAAAGGAGCCGCTGGCGGGAGCAGGGAAACCAGAAACCCAAGGTGTCCTGTTCCTGATTCACGGCGGCGCATGGTGCATTGAAACGCCCAATCTGAATATCGGTCTTGGCATCCGCCTGGCATCGGCGCTGGGCATGGAAGCCGTTCTTCCCCGTTACCGCCTGGCGCCGGAACATCCCTTCCCGGCAGCCGGTGAGGATTGCCTTGCAGCCTGGCAGGGCCTGCTGCAGTCCGGCATCGATCCGTCGACCGTCGTGCTGGCTGGCGATTCAGCCGGTGGCGCGCTGGCCCTGGGTCTGCTGGCTCAACTCAGGCAAGCGGGTCTGGCCATGCCGCGTTGCGTGCTGCTGCTGTCACCGGCCACGGACCTGACATCCACCGGCCGTTCTGTCGCGGACAATGTCAAGACGGATGTGATGTTCCGCATGTCCGCACTGCTCCTTTTTCGCCACTGGTACCTGGGCGACATCAGTCCGGTCGACCCGCTGGCCAGTCCTTACTGGGGCGATTTCACTGGTTTCCCGCCACTGATGTTCCAGGTCAGCGGGGCGGAACTGCTGCTGGACAACAGTGTCCTGGCGGAGGCCAAAGCGCGGCGCCAGGGCGTGACGACCAGGCTGAGTGTGTGGCCCGGAATGCCACATGATTTTACCCTGTTCTCCTGCCTGCCCGAGGCGCGCGCAGGGATACGTGAACTGGCGGATTTTGTGCAAAATCACACGCCAACGGATGACTTTGTATAGCCATTTGACACTGAGAAAACTTCTTTCATTGTGGCGTTAAACCCACGTAGAATCCTTTCCGGTGCGCATGTCTATCGGGAAGAACAATTCATTTACTTGATGTACATCATTTAGCTCCTTTATAAAAATATATAGGCTCACGCGGACAGCCAATATGGCTCAAGCGGACAGCCAAAGAGAGGTAGTTGTGTCCACAACCGTAAACATCCGACCATCCAACTACAAACTAGAAGGCAATCCGAATCGGGGCTTGATGATGGGCACCTGGGGATTTTTCGTCGGTTTTGCCGGGGTTGCGTTGTATGGACCCGCCGCTAAATATTTCCAGGAACAGATGGGTCTGAGTGGTATTGCGCTGGGTTTTCTGGTTGCCGCACCGCAACTGACTGGATCGCTCATGCGCATCCCGTTTGGGGCCTGGGTTGACAAGGTAGGAGGCCGCCTGCCGATGCTCACGCTGTTCGGCTTTTCATTGACGGGCCTATGGGGCCTTGTGTTCATTCTGATTACAGCAGAGCAGGTAACCGCGGCACTTTACCCGCTGGTTTTGTTCTTTGGTTTTCTAAGTGGTTTTGGTGTGGCCACATTCTCGGTGGGCATACCTCAAGTTTCATACTGGTTTCCACAAAAACGCCAGGGAATCTGTTTGGGCATATATGGTGGAATCGGCAATCTCGCCCCTGGAATGTTTACCCTCATCCTGCCGTTCGCTATTACGGCTTTTGGCCTGGCTGGTTCCTACCTTCTCTGGTTCCTGTTTTTTATCGTGGGTGCAGTGATCTACGCGATTTTCTCCCGCGATGCGTACTACTTTCAATTGCGCCGGCACCAGCTCGACCGCGACCACAGCATCACTATTGCAAAGCAAAACGGACAGGAATTATTTCCCCGGGAGTCCGTCTGGCAGGCTGTGATCACCGCGGCAGAGGATGTTCGTACATGGGGGCTGATGGCGCTGTATTTCACCTCTTTCGGCGGCTTTCTGGCCCTGACCGCATGGTTTCCCATCTATTGGATCAACTTTCATGGCATGAGCATTGCTACGGCAGGTATCCTGGGCGGCGCGGGGTTTTCTTTGCTGGCGGCCATTGTGCGCGTCTTTGGTGGCGTGATTGCGGAACGCTACGGCGGAGAACTGACGGCCTTGCTTTCCTTCTGCCTGGTGCTGTTGGCCGCGTTGATACTGACATTCAGTTCCCGCTTCGCAGTTGATCTCGCGGCTGAACTTTTGATGGCAGTAGGTATGGGTATTGCGAACGCGGCAGTGTTCAAGATGCTGCCCAAATACGTTCCCGAGGCTGTCGGTGGCGCCTCCGGACTGGTCGGCGGTCTCGGCGCCCTGGGTGGTTTTATCATTCCGCCGTTTTTGGGCGCCTCTGTAGACGCGATGGGTCAACAAGGCTATGCCGGCGGATTTTTTGCCTATGTCTTGCTTGCAGTGGTATCCATAGGCATCTCAATTAGTTTCATTCGCAAAGACCGTAGAGCCCAAACGTAGTGAATGGCACTGCCAGCCTGACAAAAACGCATCCTGGGGTTTTCTCGATACCGCTTAATTGGTGCGCATCCGGAAATGGATGCACACTAACGCGGCACATGGAGGTGCCGCCATTTTCAATGACGTAAGTCATTGAAAATGAGAGCGAAGCAAAACCGCGCTTTTGCTTCGCAATTCCATAACGGGCAGGGATGCCCGTTTATGGACAGACACTAACAACACGACCCATACGGAGTTCGGCATGAGCCACTTTTTAGATCACCTGACCTACCTGCGCATGGAAAAGGAAGGCTTTTCCGGCGGCCACGGCGTCACCACCGGCGAGTCGCGCCGCTGGGAGGACGCCTATCGCCAGCGCTGGCAACACGATCGGGTGGTGCGTTCTACACACGGCGTCAACTGCACCGGCTCGTGCTCATGGAAGATCTACGTCAAGAACGGGCTGATCACCTGGGAGACGCAGCAGACCGACTACCCGCGCACGCGCCCCGGTCTGCCCAACCACGAGCCGCGCGGCTGCGCACGCGGCGCCAGCTACTCCTGGTACGTGTACAGCGCCAACCGCGTGAAGTACCCGATGATCCGCTCGCGCCTGATCCGGCTGTGGCGTGAAGCCCGGGCGCAGCACGCGGACCCGGTAGAGGCCTGGCGCTCCATCGTCGAAGATGCCGGCAAGGCGAAAAGTTACAAACAGCGGCGTGGCCTGGGCGGCTTCGTGCGCGCCGACTGGGTCGAGGTCAACGAGATCATCGCCGCAGCCAACGTATATACCGCCACGCAGTGGGGGCCGGACCGGATCATCGGCTTTTCGCCGATTCCGGCAATGTCGATGGTTTCCTACGCCGCCGGCACGCGCTATCTGTCGCTGATCGGCGGCACCTGCATGAGTTTCTATGACTGGTATTGCGACCTGCCACCGGCCTCACCCCAGACCTGGGGCGAGCAGACCGACGTGCCGGAATCAGCCGACTGGTTCAACTCCACCTTTCTGATGATGTGGGGCTCCAACGTGCCGCAGACGCGTACGCCGGACGCCCATTTCATGACCGAGGCGCGTTACCGCGGCGCCAAAACCGTTACCGTCTCGCCGGACTACTCCGAGGCCTCCAAGTTCGGCGACCTGTGGCTCAACCCCAAGCAGGGCACGGACTCCGCGCTGGCCATGGCCATGGGTCACGTCATTCTCAAGGAGTGGCACGTCGCGGGCAAGAGCGAATATTTCGACGACTATGTGCGCCGCTACACCGACCTGCCCAACCTGGTCCTGCTCGATGCGCAGGACGGCTACCTGGTGCCTGGCCGCTATCTGCGCGCCTCCGATCTCGCGGCCACGGCCGGCCAGCAGCACGCGGACTGGAAGACGCTGGCGCGCGACGAGACCAGTGACCGCATCGTCGTGCCGCGCGGGTCCATTGGCTTTCGCTGGAGCGAGGCGCGCGGTCACTGGAACCTGGAACCCAAGGACAGCGACGGCAACGACGTGCGCCTGGCTCTGAGCCAGATCGACACGCGCGACGAAGTCGCCGGCGTCGCCTTCCCCTATTTCGGCGGCGGCGGCCACGCGCACTGGGCGCACACCGGGCACGACCCGGTGCAGGTGCGCCACGTGCCGGTGCGCACGCTGAAGCTCCCCGACGGACGCCAGGCGCGCGTCGCCACCGTGTTCGATTTGCTGGTGGCCAACTACGGCATCGACCGCGGCCTGGGCGGCGACAACGTCGCCAGCTCCTTCGACGACGACATTCCCTACACGCCGGCGTGGCAGGAACGCATCACCGGCGTGCCGCGCGAGCAGGTCATCGCGGTCGCGCGCCAGTTCGCGCAGAACGCCCACAAGACGCACGGCAAGTCCATGATCGTCATCGGCGCCGGCATGAACCACTGGTATCACATGGACATGGGCTACCGCGGGATCATGAAGATGCTGATGCTGTGCGGCTGTGTCGGCGTCAGCGGCGGCGGCTGGGCGCACTATGTGGGGCAGGAGAAGCTGCGCCCGCAGACCGGTTGGGCGCCACTGGCCTTTGCACTGGACTGGCATCGCCCGCCGCGGCAGATGAACTCCACCTCGTTCTTCTACAACCACACCAGCCAGTGGCGGTACGAGAAGCTCGAAGTCGCGGAAATCCTCTCACCGCTGGCCAAAGCCGAAGATTTCACCGGCAGCCTCATCGACTTCAACGTGCGCGCCGAGCGCATGGGCTGGCTGCCGTCGGCGCCGCAGTTGTCGCGCAACCCCTTGCAGGTCGGCCGCGATGCCAAGGCCGCCGGCAAGGATCCGAAGGACTATGTGGTCGAGCAGCTCAAGTCCGGTGAACTGGCCTTCGCCAGCGAAGACCCGGATCACCCGTCCAGCTTTCCACGCAACCTCTTCATCTGGCGATCCAATCTGCTCGGCGCTTCAGGCAAGGGCCACGAGTACTTCCTCAAGTATCTGCTGGGGACAGAGAACGGCATTCAGGGCAAGGACCTGGGGGAGCTCGATGCGCTGAAGCCTGAGGAGCTGAAGTGGCGCGAGCCGGCCACCGGCAAGCTCGACCTTTTGGTGACGCTGGATTTCCGCATGTCCACCACCTGCATGTACTCCGACATCGTGTTGCCCACCGCCACCTGGTACGAGAAGCACGACCTCAATACCTCCGACATGCACCCGTTCATCCACCCGCTGACTGCGGCGGTGGATCCGGCCTGGGAGTCGCGCTCGGACTGGGAGATCTACAAGGGCATCGCCAGGAATTTTTCCAGGTTGGCGGCCGGGCATCTGGGCGTGGAGACCGATGTGGTCACGGTGCCGCTGCTGCACGACACCCCCGGCGAACTCGGCCAGCCCTTCGACGTCAAGGACTGGAAGCGCGGCGAGTGCGAAGCGGTGCCGGGCAAGACAATGCCGAACATCGTCGCGATCGAACGCAATTACCCCGAGACCTACGCGCGCTTTACCGCCCTCGGCCCGCTGATGGAGAAGGCAGGCAACGGCGGCAAGGGCCTGGTCTGGAACACCGGCGAAGAAGTCGCGGCGCTCGGTGATCTCAACGGCCGTCACCGCGCCGGCGCCAACCGGGGGATGCCGAAGATCGAGAGCGCAATCGATGCCGCCGAGACCATCCTCATGCTGGCCCCGGAGACCAACGGCAAGGTGGCGGTCAAGTCGTGGCAAGCACTGGGCAAGGTCACCGGACGCGAGCACGTGCACCTAGCCGCCGGCCACGCCGCGGAGAAGCTGCGCTTTGCCGACCTGGTGGCGCAGCCACGCAAAATCTATTCCTCGCCGATCTGGTCCGGCATCGAGTCCGACAAGGTCTGTTACAACGCCGGCTGGACCAACGTCAACGAGCTCATCCCCTGGCGTACGCTGACTGGCCGCCAGCAGTTCTACCAGGACCACCCGTGGCTGCGCGCCTTCGGCGAGCAGCTGTGCGTGTACAAGCCCCCGGTGGATCTCAAGACCATCCAGCCGCTCGTGGGCAAGCGCGGCAACGGCAACCCGGAGATCGTGCTCAACTTTGTTACCCCCCACCAGAAGTGGGGCATCCACAGCACCTACACCGATAACCTGCTGATGCTGACGCTGTCCCGCGGCGGGCCCATCGTCTGGATCTCAGAGACCGACGCGAGGAAGGCGGACATCGCCGACAATGACTGGATCGAGGCCTACAACGTCAACGGCGCGCTGACGGCGCGTGCGGTGGTCAGCCAGCGCGTGCCCGAGGGCCTGGCGATGATGTACCACGCACAGGAGAAGATCGTGAACACACCGGGTTCGGAAATCACCGGTAACCGCGGCGGCATCCACAACTCGGTGACGCGTACGGTGCTCAAGCCCACGCACATGATCGGCGGCTACGCCCATCTTGCATACGGCTTCAATTATTACGGCACGGTTGGTTCCAACCGCGATGAATTCATCATCGTTCGCAAGATGAAGAAAGTCGACTGGATGGACGAGGAGTCCCCCGGCGACATCGAACACGGGGAGGGCGCGTGATGAAAGTCAGAGCCCAGATCGGCAAGGTCCTGAATCTGGACAAGTGCATCGGCTGTCACACCTGCTCGGTGACCTGCAAGAACGTGTGGACCTCGCGCGAGGGCATGGAGTACGCCTGGTTTAACAACGTCGAGACCAAGCCCGGTATCGGTTACCCCAAGGACTGGGAGAATCAGGAGCGCTGGAATGGGGGCTGGAAGCTCAACGGCGGACGCCTCAAGCCGCGCATCGGCGGCCGCTTGCGCGTGCTGGCCAACATCTTTGCCAACCCCGACATGCCCGCCATCGACGACTACTACGAGCCGTGGAAGTACGACTACGCCTGGATCCAGGAGGCCGGCCACACCAAGACCATGCCCACCGCGCGGCCGCGCTCCTGGCTCACCGACAAGCGCATGGAAAAGATCGAATGGGGCCCGAACTGGGAGGAGATCCTCGGCACCGAGTTCGAGCGCCGCTCCAGGGACTACAACTTCGAAGGCGTGCAAAAAGAGATCTACGGGCAGTTTGAAAATACCTTCATGATGTATCTGCCCCGTCTATGCGAGCATTGCCTGAACCCAACCTGCGTTGCCGCTTGCCCATCGGGCGCGATCTACAAGCGCGAGGAGGACGGTATTGTCCTCATCGACCAGGAGAAATGCCGCGGCTGGCGCATGTGTGTCTCCGGCTGCCCGTACAAGAAGATCTACTACAACTGGCGCAGCGGCAAATCCGAAAAGTGCACCTTCTGTTATCCTCGTATCGAGGTCGGCGAGCCCACGGTCTGCTCCGAGACCTGCGTCGGGCGCATCCGCTACCTCGGCGTTATGCTCTACGACGCCGACCGCATCGAGCAAGCGGCAAGCACCCCCAACGAGCAGGACTTGTACGAGGCGCAGCTCGGCATCTTCCTCGACCCCCATGACCCGGAAGTCATCGCCGCCGCGCGCCGTGAAGGCATTCCCGAGGACTGGCTCGAGGCCGCACGCCGTTCGCCGGTCTACAAGATGGCGATCGACTGGAAGATCGCCTTCCCGCTGCACCCGGAGTACCGCACGCTGCCGATGGTGTGGTACTGTCCGCCGCTGTCGCCCATCCAGTCGGCGGCCGAGGCCGGAAAGATTGGTTACAACGGCGAGATTCCGGACGTGGCAAGCCTGCGCATCCCGGTGCGTTACCTCGCCAACCTGCTCACCGCGGGCGCGGAAGCCCCGGTGACGCGCGCGCTGGAGCGCATGCTGGTGATGCGCGCCTTCATGCGCAGCCGGCATGTCGACGGGGTCGAAAACACCGCGGTGCTGGCGCGGGCCGGCCTGGATGTGGACACCGTCGAGAACATGTATCGCTATCTGGCCATAGCCGACTACGAGGATCGCTTCGTCATCCCGAGTAACAAACGTGAGTATGCCCATTCGATTCATGACGGCATCAGCGAGCGCGGCGGCTGCGGCTTCACGTTCGGCGGCGGTTGCCACGCCGGCGGCGCCGGCGCCGACATCTTCGGCGGGCGGCCGACGACCGCGCGCAAGTTCTTCCCGATCCGGATCGAGAAGCCCACCGGGCCGGCGAAGGAGTAAAGCCATGAGCCAATTGACGCTGCGTATCGTTTCCCGGCTGCTGAGCTATCCGACCGAGGCCCTGCAGGCCGCGGTACCGGAAATGTTGGAGGTGCTGGAACACGAGGTCCCGCTGCCGGACGCGCAGCGGCGGGCGCTGGCCGGCTTTCTGCGCAGCGTCGGCGCGACCCCGCTGCTGGAGCTGCAGGAGCGCTACGTGGCCACGTTCGATCGCGGGCGCAACCTGTCGCTGCACCTGTTCGAGCACGTGCACGGCGAGTCGCGTGACCGCGGCCAGGCCATGGTGGATCTGATGAACCTCTACCAAGCCCATGGCTACGTGTTGGGCGTGCGCGAGCTGCCGGACCACCTGCCGCTGATGCTGGAGTTTCTCTCGACACAGACCCGCGAGGCCGCGGCTGGACTGCTGGACGACGCCCTGCCGGTGATCGTGCTGCTCGCTGCCCGCCTGCGCAAGGCGGGCAGCGCCTACGCCGTGTTGTTCGACGCGGTGGAAGCCCTGGGCGATACGCCGGCGGAGGCCGCGACCCTGCGCCGCCAGGCGGCCAGCGAAGGGCTGGACGAGACCTTGGTGAAAATGGACGAGATCTGGGCCGAGGAGCAGGTGACCTTCCTGGCCGGCAGCGACCCGGCAGGAAACGGCTGCGCGGCACACCGGGGCGAGCGGCAGGCTGCGGTGGAGATTCCCATCCACTGGACCGACCTGCGGCCGCAGCGGCAAGCCCACCCCGAACCCAAGCGGAGAGAGAAACGATGACTTACTTGCACCAGCTTATCTTCGGCGTGTATCCCTATATTGCCGGCGCCGTGTTCCTCTTCGGCTCGCTGTTGCGTTACGAACGCGGCCAATACACCTGGCGCGCCATGTCCAGCCAGCCGTTCACCTCGGGACCGGCTTTCCGCTGGTCCAGCACCGCCTTTCACGTCGGCATCCTGCTGCTGTTCCTCGGCCACCTGTTCGGGCTGTTGACGCCGAAGGAGGTTTACCACGCGGCGGGGCTTTCCACCTCCGCCAAGCAGATCCTGGCGATCATCGCCGGCGGCGTTTTCGGTACGCTGTGCTTTGCCGGGCTGACCTTCCTGCTGTACCGGCGCCTGTTCAACGCGCGCGTACGTGCCAACAGCGCTCCCATGGACACTTTCATCATCGCCCTGCTTTATCTGCAGATCGTCACTGGGCTGCTGTCCATCCTGGTGTCCAGGAATCATCTGGACGGTGCCGTCATGGTGCTGCTCGCCAACTGGGCACAGCATATCGTCACTTTTCGCGCCGACGCCTGGACCTACGTCGCGGGCGTGCCTTGGGTCTACCAACTGCACATCTTCTTGGGCCTGATCATGTTCACCGCTTTCCCGTTCAGTCGCCTGGTGCACATCTGGAGCTGGCCATGGGGATATCTGTTCCGCCGCTACCAGGTCGTCAGGATCCATTAAGGAAGAACTCTTGGAACCCTCAACTGACCATCCGCAGGCGAGCCGCCGCCCAACTCGCGTCAGGTTGAGCCATCAAATGCTGCCGCCCCTCGCGCTGAGAAGGGTGCGACGGGCAGCTATAATTATTTAAATTCAGAGGACAAGATGCTGTGACTTTCCAAAGTGAAATCGGGTTCATCACGTTGATCGGACTGGGGTTGGTCACGCTGGCTTTCATCTACGTGATATCACGGGTTGGCAAGCCGGCTGTTACGGAGGATATCCAGGTAAAGGCCTATGCGCTTCGGCGCTGGTTGTTCCTGGCGCTGGTCGTGTTTGCCACTGTCGTTACTTATGCCTCGCTACGGTCATTTCCTATTCCCAAACAGGGAGTGGGGCCGCAGCCTGTACAGTCCATCGATGTGATCGGTCATCAGTGGTACTGGGAGTTGAGTCAGAACCGTATCACCACTGGATGCCCGAACGCCAGTGCGCGGCTTTCTGCCTCGTTCGGAGGATTCCTTGCAGTTCCCTTTGCCAACGACTCCAGGCGCCGCGTCAATTCCGCCACGCCCACATTGGTCATGACGCTTTGTGCCAGCGCCAGTAACTGCGCGAGGGCATTCGGTGCCCCCACTTCAAAGCTGCTGGCGAAGGCGATGAGGTCTTGCAGATCGACGGCCTCGACCGTCGAAGCGCCCGGCGTCTGGCTCGCAAAGTTCTGCTGAGCTGCTCGGTTGCGGCTATCGGCGATGATGAGCACGCGCCCGTCAGCGGTTGGCGATGCCGTCCTCGCAGCGGCTAGGCGCTGGGTATGGTCGTTGGGCGGTACGGCCTGCATCCAGGTCACATGCTCCGGTGGCCCACTACGCAGATCCACCGACTGCCCCGCCGCCAACAACCGGCGAGCCTCCAGCAACCATTGTCCCAGCGCTTCCGCGCCGGCGTTGCGCCATCGCCAGGGCGTTGCCAGTTCCCCGACGACAGGAAAATGCGCGCACACGTGCTGGTTCCAGTCGGCCAGCGCATTGCCCCGGAACCCGAAGATCGCCTGCATGGGGTCGCCCAGCACGCATGTCGGCAAGATCAACGAGAGGAAATAGACGATGTAGTGCTGAGGCACCGAACAATCCTGGTACTCATCCACGATCAGATGCGCATACGAGGCTTTCAGCACCTCACTGACGTGCCCGGCTTGCAGCAGCTTCCAGGCGG
>CAVPUV010000020.1:0-9039 GCA_963708905.1 uncultured Gammaproteobacteria bacterium
ACTCACTGTCCATTACCGGCTCGGAAAACCCCGCGGCCAAAAGCGCGTCACCGATATCATGCATGTCCGGAAAGCTTCGGGCCAGGGCCGAATCCGGACCGTAACCCCCGGCCAGTCTGAACTCCTTCAAAGAGTCTGGACCCAAAATGGCGAACAAAAACAGGCCCCCGGGGCGCAGGATGCGACGCAATCCTTCGCTGAGCTTGCTGAAGTCCTGGCACCATTGCAGCGCGAGATTTGAAAACAACAGATCCGTTGAATAGTCAGCGAAGGGTAGTAGTGTCAGGTCCGCACAGACGGCTCGCAGCGGGTACAGAAAGCTCGATCGGTTTCGCAGAGCCTGGCTCATCGCCACAGAATCATCGAGCCCGATGACTTCAGCTCCGCGAAAACGGCGCTTCAAGACTGCACAGCAATGCCCGGTTCCACTGCCGAGATCAATGATGCGCGTCGGAACCCGACGCTGGAACGCCAGTCTATCCAGCAATCGCGAGCCCACTTCTCGTTCCAAGGCCGCATGTTGATCATAGCGCCTTGCCTCACGTTCAAAGCTTGCGCGAATGCCATTCTGGTCTGGCAGGAACAAATTCAGTTTCGACATAATCTGTTTTTGCGGCTATTTACCTACACCGCTCCGGTTCTTTTGCTGACAGCAAACTGATTAAACCACAGCTAAGCTTAACCACCCATGATTTCCGCATTGGGGTTAGCATGGCAGACCTTCAAACCGCACGAACACTTCTTGCGCAAACGCTGGATTTTTTATTGCCGGCGCACTGTATCCTGTGCGGGCTCTGCAGCGACTCGGGCAGTTTATGTCATCCTTGCCGTGAGGAGTTACCAAGATCGTCCCAATCATGCCGCCAATGTGCGCTTTCCTGCATACGTTCGGATGTGATGTTGTGTGGGGCCTGCCTGCGCCGGCCACCAGCCTGGAACGAGGCCCTGGCAGCATTGGTTTACGAGTACCCGGTAGATCAATTGGTACAGCAATTCAAATTCCAGCGCAGTCTGGCCTGTGGCCAGCTGTTGGCTGATGAGATGGTTCTTTTTGTAAATCAGTCCGGTACAGTTTTGCCCGATGTCCTGATTCCAGTGCCATTGCACTTCACCCGGCGGTTTTGGCGCGGCTTCAACCAGGCCGAATTTCTGGCTCGGCGATTGGGTTCGCGGTACAAAATCCCGGTGCTGGTCAATCAGCTGCAACGGACGAGGAGAACATCGGCGCAATCCGGTCTGGACCGCAGGGCCCGCAAAAAAAATATTCGTGGTGCTTTTTCCTGCCGCCAACTGCCCAATGCCAGAGTTGCCCTGGTGGACGATGTCCTGACCACGGGCACAACGCTTGCGGAGTGTGCCAGGGCTGTTCGGGCAGCAGGCGCGTCAAATATAGCGGTTTGGGTAGCCGCGCGCGTACCGAAAAGCTAAACAAAATGCCCGGCCAGGCCGAGAAAAATCACCAGGCCCACCCAGTTGTTGTCCAGAAAGGCTTTGAAACAAGGTGCACGTTCACGCCGGCGAACCATCCATTGCTGCCGGACAAAAAGCGCAGACGCAACAGCTACGCCGGTAAACCAGGGCCAAGTCAGGTGGTGATGCCAGCCAAGCAGCAGCAGCAGCGTTATCATTGTGGACATCAGGATTTTGAGGACAAGGAGATCATATCGCCCGAACAAAATCGCAGAAGATTTTACGCCAATTACCAAGTCATCCTGCCGGTCGACCATCGCATACAGCGTGTCGTAAATCATGGCCCAGATGATATTGACCGTCAGCAATACCCATGCAATAGGGGGAACTGCCCTGGTCTCCGCAGCAAACGCCATGGGTATACCCCAACCGAACGCGATCCCGAGAACCACCTGTGGCAGGTGTGTGAACCGTTTGAAAAAAGGGTAACTGGCAGCCAGCAACGCGCCCGCAAACGCCAGCATGATGGTCAGGCGATTGGTCATCAGCACCAGGGCCAGAGCCGTGATCAGCAACAGCGCAAACGTGGCAAGTGCGTGACGAAGCGCGAGTTCGCCGCAAGCGAGCGGCCGGCTGCGTGTCCGTTCGACATGTGGGTCAAAGTTCCTGTCCGCGATATCATTCATCACGCAGCCAGCAGCGCGCATGACAATAACGCCTGCGGTGAAGACAAAAATATTTATCAGCGACGGTCGGCCGTTGCCGGCGAAGAGCAAAGCCCACCAGGTAGGCCAAAGCAAGAGAAGAATGCCAATAGGCCGGTCAAATCGCATCAGTCGCCAGTAGGCATTCCAGTCCATTTTCATCGTGTTTTCCCATCCCTTGCCAGCTGCTATTCTGACCGCTGGGCTCAGGACTGCAAGCTGGGGTCAATAACAATGCACGCAAATTAAACAGGCTGACAGCCTGTCAGGTATAAAAATGATGGAACTGATCGATATTGGCTGCAACCTGACCCATGATTCATTCGCCGGTGACCGTGCTGAAGTGCTTGAACGGGCTCGGGATGCCGGGGTTGTACAAATCATTGTCACAGGTGCCAGCGAGGAAGGCAGCATCGCGGCGCTCAAACTTGCCCGCCAGCATCCTGACAAACTGTTTGCCACGGCCGGGGTGCACCCACATCATGCAGTCGATTTCACGGCTGATGCCGAAACGGTAATCCGTGAACTGGTCCACCAGCCTGGAGTCGTTGCAGCAGGCGAGACCGGTTTGGACTACTATCGTGATTTCTCCCCGCGTGCCGCTCAACGCAAAGCTTTTGAACGTCAATTGCACATTGGAATCGATACCGGCCTTCCCTTGTTTTTGCATCAACGTGACGCACATGAGGATTTCATCGCTATCATCCGTGAGGTGCGCAATGAGCTGGAGAATCTCGTGGTACATTGCTTTACCGGCACGCGATCGGAACTGCATGAATACCTCGAACTGGATTGTTTTATAGGAATAACCGGATGGATCTGCGACGAGCGGCGAGGCACACAACTGCAGGAGTTCATGCAGGAAATCCCCCAGCAACGGCTGCTGGTCGAGACGGATTCACCCTACCTGAAACCCCGAAACCTCAGGCCGCGGGTAAAAACCCATCGCAACGAACCGTGCTGGCTGCCGTGGGTGGTGAACACGCTGGCAGCATGCCGCGACGAGAGCCCGGAACAGCTGGCCACACAAACCACCGCCAATGCAAGGTTATTTTTCCGCCTTCCCGATCCACCTTAGCAGCCGGGCTTTGATTTTCTGCAACTCAGGAATCGGTACTGAATCCCCAAAAACTTACAGGCTGACCTGAGCCGACAACAGCGCCACGCGCTTCTGTTGCATTTTCAGTCTTCTCTCCAGCTCCCGGTAGCGCGCTGCAAGTGATGCAGTTTCCGTCTCGAAACGCTCAGCCAGCTTCTGTTTGCCCGACTGCACACGCTCCATTTGCAGCTGCTGCCATTGCCGAATGGTATCGACGAACTGCGCGTATTCCTGCTCCAGGAGCTCTTTCCAGGTCGAGCTGTCATTGCGACGCTCAAGCCTGTTACGCACTGCTTTGAACTCCATGTTCAAGCGGGCGCGCAATACTTTGAACTGGGGTGCGCGCTTGCGATTCTTCGCCAGGCCTAACAGCGCACAGGTGGAAATAAACCACTTGTTGAGGTCCAGATGCCACCAGCGGATACCGTTGCGGTAGTCACTTTGAAACAGGTGATGATAATTATGGTAACCCTCACCATAAGTGATTAGCGCCAGGAAATGATTATCCCGCGCTGAATTCTCATCCGTGTAAGGCTGTGTGCCCCACATGTGCGCCAATGAATTGATGAAGAACGTGACGTGATGACTAACCACCAGCCGTAGTATGCCGGCCACCAGAAATACGCCGATGATGTCGCCGGTCAGCCAGCCCAGAAACACGGGCACACCCACGTTGGTGGTCCAGACCAGAGTCCAGTACCAGCGGTGTTGCCAGGCCACGACCGGGTCCTTTTGCAAATCCGGCACCAGATTGTAATCGACGATACCGCTTTCGTAATCCCGCAGCATCCAACCGATGTGCGCGAACCAGAAGCCGCGGCCGATGGAATAGGGATCCTTGTCATTATCGTCTACATCCCGGTGGTGCACACGATGGCGGGCGCACCAGATAATGATGCTGTTCTGCAGGGACATGCCGCCAAAAACAGCCAGGAACCACTTCAGCGCCGGGTGTGCCTCATAGGTGCGGTGGGACCACAGCCGGTGATAGCCACTGCCAATACCGATGCCGTTCAGCATCAGGAGAATCACAAAGAAAATCCAGGCCCAGGCGCTGTAACCGTAAACGATTCCGTACCATGGCACGAGAATCAGGGCAGTCAAGAAGGTGAGGCTGAATACCGTGGTGACGGACCAATTAATCGGGGGACGTTTGTCGATATTCTGTCCGGCGACTTGTTCAGTCATTGTTTTATACCAGTGAAAATTGCTTGAAATGATACTACCGTGTGTTCCCGCAAAAGAAATAAGGCAGTGCTGACAGCCGGTCTCAACTCAGACGGGCTATGAGTAAGTCTACTCCAAATGGGTGCCCACAGTAAGCTATTGAAGCACGGTTAATCTGTCGCACTCAGGTGCGCAAACCAGTTCCGCGGTGCAGCAGCCACAGGCACCAGGAAAACAATAACGCGCCGGCGATAACGATAACGCCATAGGTTTGCGCCAGGCTCACGTCGGAAACGCCCAGGATACCGTAGCGAAAACCATTGACCATATACAGGATGGGATTGAATACCGAAACGTTTTGCCAGAAGTCCGGCAACAAGGCAGTCGAGTAGAATACGCCACCCAGGTAGGTGAGCGGTGCCAACACAAACGTAGGGATGATTGCGATGTCATCGAATTTGCGGGCGAATATGGCATTCACCATGCCCGCCAGGGAAAACACTATCGCAGTCAGTAGCAGAACCGTCGTTGCGACCAACAAGTTCGTCACCCGCAGATGGGTGAAGAGCAGGGAAACCATCAGCACGACACTGCCCACCATCAATCCCCGCGCAAGCGCACCGGTGACGTAACCCGTAAGGATGACCCAGTTGGGCAGCGGTGAAATCAGCAACTCTTCGATGTGCTTGCCATACTTGGCGCCAAAGAAAGAAGAAACCATGTTGCCATAAGAATTGGTGATGACCGACATGATGACCAGACCGGGCACAATGAATTGCATGTAAGTAAAACTGCCTATGTGACCAATGCGCTGGCCAATCAATTCTCCAAAAATGATGAAATACAAGGACATGGTAATTGCCGGAGGTACGATGGTTTGACCCCATATGCGCAGAATCCTGGTAATTTCCTTACGCACGATGGTTTTGTATCCAATCCAGTTGACTGGTGCATTCATGCTGACATCACGCCCTGGTCCGGCTTGAGCCGCGCACCGCTGCCACCACTTTTCGTCAGCATGCCGAGAAACAGTTCCTCCAGGCGGTTGGCCTTGTTGCGCATGCTCAGGACGTGGATATCCTGTCGTGTCAATTCGCCGAACAGAAAATTCAGTGATTTTTTCTTGGGCAAGGAAACCACCAGGGTTTTGCTATCGCGCATGTAGATGTCCATGCCGTCCACCTGCGGGCAATGATCGAGGGATTCGCGCAAATCCAGGATGAAAGTCTCGATCTCCAGTTTCGCCAGCAACTGTTTCATACCGGTATTCTCAACAATGACGCCATGGTCAATGATGGCGATATTGCGACACAACTGTTCCGCTTCTTCGAGGTAGTGCGTAGTCAGGATGACCGTCGTACCATCGACATTAATCTGCTTTATGAAATCCCACAGCGAGCGGCGAATTTCGATATCCACCCCCGCCGTTGGTTCGTCGAGGATCAGTAAACGCGGTTCGTTAACCATGGCACGCGCGATCATCAAACGCCGTTTCATGCCACCAGACAGGTTTCGGGCAATGGTGAAGGCCTTGTCCCATAACTGAAGTTGTCGTAGGTACTTTTCAGCACGAGCCTTCGCGATGCTGCGTGGGATGCCATAGTAACCGGCCTGGTTGGACACGATTTCGAAAGGTTTCTCGAACTGGTTGAAATTCAACTCCTGTGGCACGAGACCGATGTAAGACATTGCGCGCGAACGCTCTGTTTGCACACTGGTCCCAAACACCAGGGTCTCGCCGGAAGTGGCGTTCACCAGAGAAGAAACAATCCCGATCAGCGTTGACTTACCTGCCCCATTGGGTCCGAGCAAGGCAAAAAAGTCCCCTTCCTCGACTTGCAAGGAAATGCCCTTCAACGCCTCGACGCCGTTTTCGTAGGTTTTACACAGGTTTTTTACTTCCAGAGCATGCATGGGAAGTGGTGTCAGCGTTTTTCTATAATTAACCGTATCGTACCCCATTTTTTATGGACAGCAGGAGTCATAAGCCCTATCTTGGCGGCTCCGCAAAAACCATCTTGATCATGTTGTATCAATCTGGAGACAAGATTTGATGTCGGTGGCTGCAATCAGAATGCCTGGACTACTGTCGGCAGTCTGTTGCCTGTGTCTCTTGTTGCATCCTGCGCACGCACAGGGGGCGAACAAAAATCCTGCTCTGGAAATGAAAACCTGTCAATTATCACTACCCGGCACGAACCTTACGGCAGCGGCAGAATGCGGCTGGTTCGAAGTAGCAGAAAACCCATCCCGGCCCGAGGGTCGCAAGATCAAACTGCGTGTAGCGCGCGTTCCGGCACTGGAACGCCACGTCGAACCTGATCCCCTGATCCTGTTTGCCGGCGGCCCGGGCCAGGCGGCTTCCGAAGCCTGGCTCATGGTCGCTCCTGCCCTCAGAAAAGTGACTAAAAACCGTGACGTCCTGTTGATTGACCAACGTGGCACCGGTCAATCCAATGCCCTGCGTTGCCCGCAGATGGAATTGGCTGAATCGCTGGCAGTGGACTGGGACCAACTCGACAAGACTACCCGGGAATGCCTGAAAGGATTGGCAGGGGATCCGCGTTACTACACCACCACCATCGCCATGCAAGATTATGACTTTGTGCGTGCTGCGCTGGGTTATGAACGGCTCAACCTGTTTGGCGTATCCTACGGTACCCGGGCTGCACAGGTTTACCTGCGGTTGTTCCCCGATCGGGTGCGTACCGTGGTGCTGGATAGCGTTACGCCGCAGGAGTTGGCGCTGGGAACAGAGCATGCGCTGAAACTGGACCAGGTGTTGCACCGGGTGCTGTCTGCCTGCGAAAAAGACGCAACGTGTAATGCGGCCTACCCCAATGTCACGCAGAGCCTGGATACATTGATCCAGGCGCTGGATGAATCACCCGTCGAGGTGGCCGTGGATCATCCCTTGACCGGTCAACCGCTGACGCTAAAATTTGATCGCGAGGTCCTTGCATCGGCCATCCGCTTCCTGACCTATTCTGCCGAAACCCAGGCCCTTTTGCCGTTGTTGATCCACGAAGCAGCAACGACCGGCCATTTCGAGCGGCTCGCCAGTCAGATGCTGATCATGACCAGCACCCTCACGGACAGCATTTCCCAGGGGATGGAACTGTCGGTGATTTGCTCCGAAGATTATCCACTGTTTCCCAAGCATGATGATGATAGCGAGAACCAGGGCGCCGCATCATTGATGGGTGATTCCATGCTGAAAGCTTCACGCATCCAGTGTGGAATCTGGCCGCGCGGGGACATTCCTTTCGATTTCCATGCGCCGGTGGTGAGCGACAGGCCCGTATTGCTGCTTTCTGGCGAACTCGACCCGGTCACTCCACCGGAATACGCCGATCAGGTCAAAACTCATTTTTCCAACAGTCTGCACCTGGTCGCACCCGGCCAGGGACACAGCGTCAGTGGCAGAGGTTGCATCGGGCAGTTGATAGCCGATTTCATCATTGCCGGCGATTCGAGCAAACTCGATACCGGCTGCCTTGCCCAGATGCGATCTTCGCCCTGGTTCATGTCGCTGACGGGTCCAAATCCATGATCACGGTTACCAATCTGCACAAATCCTTTGGCAACGTGCACGCCGTGCGTGGCGTTTCCTTCGAGGCAAGAGATGGTGAAATCACCGGTCTGTTGGGTCCCAACGGTGCCGGCAAGACGACCACACTGAGGATGCTTTATTCCCTGCTGCCGCCCGATGAGGGTGAAATCCGTATTGATGGGCTCGACCCAACCCGGGATGCGATGGCCATCAAGCGCACTCTGGGTGTGGTGCCGGACGGTCGCGGCCTGTACACACGCCTGACGGCACGGGAAAACATTCGCTATTACGGCGAGTTGCATGGCCTGCAAAAACCAGCGCTTGAGTCGCGTATCGAACAGTTGACACATACCCTGGACATGGATGAGTTTATCGACCGCCGTACGGAAGGCTTTTCCCAGGGCCAAAGGGTGAAAGTTGCCATTGCCCGTGCCATGGTGCACGAACCGCAAACGGTGCTGATGGACGAGCCCAGCAACGGCCTCGATGTGATGAGCACACGCGCCTTGCGCGAATATATCCGCGGTCTGAAAAACGGTGGTCACTCGGTGGTTCTGTCTACTCACATCATGCAGGAAGTCGCGGCCCTGTGTGACCGCATCGTGATCATTGCCAAGGGCGAAGTAGCCGCCAATGGCACTGCCGATGAACTTCTGGCGCGCAGCGGTTGTGCCTCACTGGAGGATGCCTTCGTTAGGCTCATCGGCAGTGAGGAGGGTTTGCTCGCATGAGGGGTCTGACCACCGTATTGCGCAAGGAAGTGAAGGAAAACTTCCGCGACCGGCGCGCCATTTTCAACTCCCTGTTGCTGGGTCCGATCCTGTTTCCGCTGATGTTTGTCGCCCTCGTCTGGTTTACCACATCCGCCGAGGAAGAACGAGCGGATAAAACACTGGAAGTGCCGGTAGTCGGCGCTGACAACGCACCCAGCCTCATGCGGTTTCTCGAGCAGCAGGGCATGGTCGTCAAAGCCGCCCCTGCAGACCCCGAGGCCCTGGTGCGCAGCCAGGCGGAATTGGTCATTCTCCGGATTACCCCTGAGTTTGGCGAAAAATGGCGCCTGGGTGAGCCGGCGCCAGTGGAAGTGATTGCCGACCCTTCACGCC
>CAVPUV010000021.1:0-23981 GCA_963708905.1 uncultured Gammaproteobacteria bacterium
AACGATCCGGTGACTTTAGCCTGTTCGCAGGGCGGCGTTCATCAAAGCAGGAATTTCTCCAGGCTGGCGGCCGCGCAAACCCGGGTAACTGCGGCAGACAAAATGGTCGAAATGGCCTACCGCAGAACAAGCGAATTTTGCCACCTCCTCATCGGTACGATTACCCGCGCCGGCATACAGCAGTATCCTGCGACCCGGCACATCCAATTGATCGAGGCAGGCGCAAAGTTTCTCCATGCCATCCGGATTATGCGCGTAGTCCATGACCACCGTGAAAGGCAATTCCCGGTAAATGTTCAGCCGGCCAGGCGTGTTTTCAAAGCTGGCCTCAAATGTGCTCAAAGCCTTCCGCATCACATCAAACCCCACGCCGAGTGCATGGCAGGCACAAATGGCATGCTGTGCATTGCTGATGTTGAAGCGCGCAAGTCCGTCCAGGGTGGCCGGAATTGCAGCTACGGCCATGACCGGGCAGCGTTTTCCGCCCGGCTCATACATTACGATCCAGTCCGTGCCTTCGTCCTCTTCCAGCACACAGGCAAAGGACGACTGGCCGGCCCAATCCCGGATCACAGCAACAGCCGATTCGACGGATGCCAGGTAAACCTGGATTCCCGCTGCAAACGGCAGCATATCCCGGCAGGTCGTGTAGTCCGCGTTCAGGACCACCGCCCGGCGCGCACGCGCCACAATGCTGCGCTTGAGGAGGGTCATTTGTTGCAGTGTATCGATGCCGTGCTCACCGATATGATCCTCGGTGACATTGAGGCACACGGCCACATCACACCAGTCGAACATGAAGCCGCTGTGAGCCACCGCGCCGCGCGCGGTTTCCAGCACGCCCATGTTGATGGTGCGGGACTCGAACAGGATGTGGTGCCCGCCCGACCCGGCGAAATCGCCTTGTTGATGCAGGACTTCGTTGAAATAAATACCGCTGGTGCTCGCCATCCCGGGCAGGAATCCGGCGGTACGCATGATGCGGGTAATCATCCTCGACGTGGTGGTCTTGCCGTTGGTGCCGGTCACCGCCACCAAGGGGATGCGGCACGGCGTCCCCGGCGGATACAGCCAGCGGACGAAACCCTCGGCTGCCTTGGCCATGAGGTCCGCGTGATCGGGTAACAGCCGGTCCAGTTGCGGCGCGGGATCCAGGTCGACAATGGCGCCCCCGACATCCGTCAGTGCGCAGCCTGGATCTGGCGTCACCAGCGTGATGGCGAGCAGACCGGCATCGAGTGTCCTTGAAACCGATACCGCCATCTCCACAATGGATGCATGCAGGGCAGCGGGAGGAATTGGCGAGCCAGACGGGACCACGACACAAACCGGCTCATGATTGGCCAGCAACAGGTGAAAAGTCGAACCGGCAATAAATTTTTCCACGATGACCCGCTGACTGCTGACGCGTGCCTGTTCAAACGCGGCCTGGACTTCCTGCGCGGACCGCAGCGGCAGGAAAGCTTGGCCAGCGGAAAACCGGCCTGCACGGGAGCGGGAGACGGGCTTGAGCACCACCGGGTAGCCAATTCTCTCAGCTGCCCGGACGGCCCGTTTTACGCTGAGAAGATTGCGGAACTCCCGGTCCTGCCGGGCTATCGGCAGCCCAAGTCCGATCAGACATGCAAACAGCTTTTCACGATCGAACAGCAAAGACACCAGCGCCGCGCTGCGGTCGATGCACAGGGTGCCATCGACAATATGCTGATGACAGGAGTGCCCCAGCTTGAGCAGACCATTACGGCGGACGCGAAAATCTCCCGCAAGACTACCGTAGGGTTCGCGTTCCAGCTTGACGCAAGGCACATCCAGGCGAGCTGCTGCATCGATGATGGCCTGGGCGTCGAGCGGCAGCAGTTGCTCCGCCGCGCGGTCAAGGAACGCCTGGTACGCATCGTCCAGGCTCACTGCGTCAAGCCCGCTGGCAGGTTCCCATTCCAGGCCGGGAATCGATTCACACAGGACGCGCAAGGCAAGATCGCCCGCATCTTCGCCGACGCCGGCGTGTTCGTATTCGTAAATCAATCGGTACTGGTTCGCGCTGGAACCCGGCAAGACCGTACGGAACGCCACCCGGTGCCCTCCGGCCTGCTGCATCGCAAGCGCAATTTCGGCCAGGCATCGCACGGCTTCAAGCTGCGCACCCCTGTCGCCGGGAGTCATTTCGTGCCCCCCGGGGGCACGATCCGCGGGAAGCTTGCAGCCGAGATCATCCAACCTGGCATACAGCGCTCGCAAGCCGTTTGCCGCAGCCAGGCGGAAGGCTTCCTGTTCACCGGGCGCCAGTTGCAAGAGCCATTCGATCACAGTCCGGTCTGATCGCCGGTTGGGGCCTATATAGATCAGCGCTTGGCTCAGCTGCATGGTAATGAACGCGGTTTCAGAGCAGGGCTGCAAGTGTACGCAATCAAGCCCGGCCGCGGAAGCCGCTCACTGATTGCGTTTGACAAACTGAAGTCCCTTATAAAGCCCATTCAGCGAGCATTCAGCCTCGGCACAGTACACTGCGATCGAATCTGGCATATCGCCCGGAGGTATATGATGAAAAAACAAATCGTATTGACTTTGATTACCAGCGCCTGTTTGCTCATGGCCGGCACGACGCAGGCCGGGGGCTATGGTCATCGCGGTTATTATACAGGTGGGTATGGTGGGCATTATTCCAGTTATTATGGCGGCCATTACGGGGGCCGTGGTTATTATCGCGGTGGTGGTCACGGACACCTGGGCACGGGGCTTGCCATTGTGGCCGGCGCCGTGGTACTGGGCTCCATCATTAACGCCGCCTCCTATAACCAGCCCCGTCAGGTGGTATACCGCACCCGCCCGGGCGGCCCTGTCCCGGACTACTGGTACCGGGTTGATGCAGACGGCCAGTGCGTGGAGGTAAGACGGAACCAGCAAGGCCGGGAAGTCTGGACCTACGTCGATTCTTCCTACTGCTACTGATCCAGGGAAGTGCCGGTCTGCGGACCGGCAACCACCCGCGCTAGTACCGTGACCCATACATTTCGACACGACCAGCGAGTCGCTGACCGGTCAGCTGCTAGGCGCGCTTGCGCCGGAAGGGCGGGCCCCCTTTCCAGCAAGCGCAACGCCGCAGATGGCCGGTCAGCGGCTCGCCCGAAGGGAGCCCCCGGGATGTGCTAGGACGGCGTTGCTCCGCTTGACAAGGACCTGGGCCATTGCCTGCGCGGTGCGCCTTGTCCTGGCACATCCGGGGGGCTCTGGTTGTATCGAAATGTACGGGTCACGGTACTAATCGTGCGGAGCGTATCCAGGCGACCACGGGCAGGGGCAGGTAGACGGCAAAAAAACAGAAAATGATCAGCATCATGCGCTCTGCACCGAAGCTGTCCATGCCCGCCCCTACCAGCAAGGGACCGATCACCGTTCCCGCTGCCCAACTGGCGGTAAACGTCGTACTGGCGGCAGCCAGCATGGCGCCTTTGAATCGTTCGCCGATCAGGATCACGCCGAGGGCGTAAATCATGCCCTCGACACCGCCAAAGAAAAAGGCAAAGAGCTGGGCCACGAGTGGCTGCAGCAACAGGTAAGGCATGGCCAGCAGACCCAGCATGGTCAGGGCTATGCAAGCCACCAGCAGGCCCATGCGGTTGACGTGATCGGCCAGCCAGGCTAGCGGCAGTATCAGCACCATACTGCCCACCCCGATCATGGTCAGCAACCACAAGGAAAAATTTTCGCTGATGCCGATGTGCATGCCAAACAGCGGGAAAAAAGTGCTCAGTGATTCAGCTGAAGCGGCGTATACCACGTTGGTCAACATGATGGTCGGGGCCAACAGAAACAAGCTCCAGACACCGTCTGGAGCTTCTTCCCCCGCAGGCATCAACCGGTGTCCGCGGACGATGAAGAGAGGAATGGACGCGCTCAGGATCAGCGCGCTGGTGCTGTAAAACGGCAACATGCCTTCCGATCCGGTTGTGATCAGTAACAAAGGCCCCAGCGCAAAACCGGCTGCGCCGGCTGAGCTGTAGAGCCCTATTACCCTGCCGCGCCAGCGCTCGGCGGCCAGCTCGTTGATCAGCGCTTCGCTGGAAATCCACAGCATGGCGTTCATCGCCCCGATCAGCAAACGCAAGGGAAACCAGAACCAGACATTCGGCACCAGTCCGGCGAGGATAAAAAGCACAGCCAATGCCGCGGTGAGGGACTGCATCATGCGCGCCGGAGCAAAGCGGCGCAGCAGGCCTGGCGCGAACGGCGCAACCACCAGAATGGCTGCTGCCTGGCTCATGGTACTGAGCCCGATCAGGGTCTTGCTGACACCCTGCCCATCCAGCACCAACGCCAGCAGGGGAAACGCGATGCCGTAAACCAGGTTGACCACCGCCATGGCGCCGATAACGCCGATCAGACTGCGTTTGCGGTTGTCGTTGTAAGGGTTCATCTGCAGTGGTCCCAAAGAGCCATTCACAGCTAGGCGGTATTGCCACCATCGATGGGAATGGCAGCACCGGTGATCTGTGCCGCCTCCGCTGATGCCAGGAACAGAGTCAATGCGGCCACTTCATCAACTGTCGAAACCCGCCCGGTCGGGCTCTGGCTGCCGTAAACCGCCAGGGCTTCAGGGTGCGACATGCCATCAACAGCAGCTTCCTGTTCCAGCATCGGGGTATCGACATCTCCCGGGCATATTGCATTGACACGAATGCCATCGGCGGCAAAGTCCAGTGCCATGGCCTTGGTCAACAGCACCAGTCCACCCTTGGAGGCGCAGTAGGCAGCGGCCTTGCGTCCGCCCCTGAGCCCCCAATCCGATGCAATATTGATGATAACGCCGCGACTGGCGCGCAGCTACGGCACTGCCGCCCCGCTGCCAGCACGGTATGATCCGCCGTGGCAAAGCGCCGGGCGATAGCCAGTCCGATACCTGAGCTGGCCCCGGTTACAATCACGATTTTTTTCATTCCTGTTTCTCCCCGTGGTCATTCGTTCGATGGCTTCTATGCAAAAACAGCATACAGGTATTGGCGCTGCCGCGGTCAAGTGACAAAAATCGGCAGTTCCCTGCCACATAAGGTCAGCAAGGCGTGCGATTGCCAGTCGACGGCAAACCTTAAGTAGATATTTATATCTCATTATTTCAATAGTTTACATATTTTGTTTTAACACTGACTGAGCACAGAATCGAGCTGGCACGTTTCCTGCATAAATAGGGCTGTAGTCCGATAAATTTTCACCTGACCAACGCCACAGAAATTCAGCCAGGAGGGCGCACACCATGTCACTGACGACACTTCGACTGACCCAATTCAAGGTCCAGAAACTGCAGTGTATCGGCGACCGCAGACGGGCAGCACCCTATCAAATCACCACCTACGACGGCATGGATCTGGGTTCCGTCGGGCTGGTCATGGAAACCGTAACAGCAGCCAGTAACGCGACGAACTTTGCACGGCATGGATTCCAGGGCATGAGGCGTTTGCTGAAAGTTTTCGGCAGTTAAGAAACATCCCGCGTAAATTCACCCGTTTTTTCCGCAATAACCATTCTTGACGCCGATTTGTTAGACTCCCCACGGGATTCCATCCTGATCTTCAGCGCGCAAGACGCTGGGCGAGCGAGGGCGTTTGAACGAATTTCTGACAGTCGAGAAAGCGGGCGGCATGCTCACGGTCAAGCTGCGCAACGATTGGCGGTTCAGCAACGTCTCACGGTTGCAGTCCGAGCTGGACGCTGTCGACGCCAACGGCTGCCAGAAAGTCGACTTCGTCTGTGACGGCCTGAAAGAGTTCGACCTCACGGGCGCCTGGGTCCTTTATGACAAGTCGCTGGATTTCGAGGATCTTGGATGCCATTCCGAATTCCGTGGCTTCAAGGCAGCACATTTTAAGTTTCTGCGTCATATCATCGATGTGGCTGCGGTCAACGAGTACGACCCGGATTTCTTCAAACCAGTCCCACGTCACCTGCTGAAAGAACAACTGGAGAAATTCGGCGCCGCCACGGTGCGTGAATTCGAGGCCAGCGGTTATATTACCCGCGCTATCATCGACGGCTGCAAAAAGCCCAGCCTGCTGGTGGTGGGTGAAACCATGCGTCAGATCTACGAAACCGGAATCCGCGCCATCCCCATCGTCATGATCATTACTTTTTTGATGGGCGTAGTGCTGGCCTATCAAAGCTCGGGGCAACTGGCAAAATTTGGCGTCACCATTTTTGTCGTGGATCTCGTCAGCAACTCGGTGTTGCGTGAAGTGGGCGTTCTGCTCGCCGCAGTCATGGTCGCGGGGCGTTCCGGTTCGGCTTTTGCCGCGGCCATCGGCACCATGAAACTCAATGAGGAAATCGATGCGCTGCGGGTCATGGGCTTGAACCCAAACCAGATTCTCATCCTGCCACGGGTGCTGGGCCTGACCATCGCCATGCCTTTCCTGACCATGTTCGCCAATGCGGCGGGGCTGGCGGGTGGCGCTTTTATCTGCATCATGGTGCTGGATATCAGCCTGGTGCAGTTTTATGAGCGGGTGGCTTCCAGCGCCGGTATGATGGACCTGTTGGTGGGCCTGATCAAAGCCCCGTTTTTTGCCTTGTTGATCGCCGCCACCGGCGCCCTGCGCGGCATGCAAGTCAGTGGATCTGCCGAGGAGTTGGGAAGGCTGACCACCCTGGCCGTGGTGCAGTCCATTTTCCTGATCATCATTGCCGATGCATTCTTCACCATTCTCTTTTCCAGGATGGGAATCTGAAGCCATGGATAAGCCAAGCCCGATGCCCGGCGCACAATCAGGTGGCGAGCAGGAATTTGACCACGTCATTCAGGTGAAAAACCTGGTCAACCGGTTCGGCCGGCAGAAAGTCCATGATGGTCTGTGCCTGGACGTGCGGCGCGATGAAACCCTGGGTGTCGTCGGCGGTTCCGGCACTGGCAAGTCGGTTTTACTGCGCAGCATTCTGGGTCTGCACCAACCAGACGCCGGTACCATTACCGTATTGGGACAGGAAATCCACTACCTGCAACCTGGCCCGTTTCGCGAGTGGGGCGTCCTGTTCCAGGGTGGAGCCCTGCTGTCCGGCCTGACCGTGCAGGAAAACGTCGAATTACCCATGGCGCTCCACTCGGACATGCCATTGGCCACACGGCGCGAACTGGCCTGCATGAAGATCTTCATGACCGGCCTCACCCTGGAGGCTGCGGCCAAGTATCCCAACGAATTGTCCGGTGGCATGCGCAAGCGCGCTTCGCTGGCGCGCGCCCTGGCGCTCGATCCGAAGATCCTGTTCCTGGATGAACCGACCGCCGGACTGGATCCCATTGCCGCCACCGAGTTCGATAATCTGATAACGTATCTGGAACAAAACCTCGATTTGACGGTGGTGATGGTGACACACGACGTCGACAGCCTGTTCAATATATGCGATCGCATCGCAGTGCTGGTCGATGGCGGCATCGTCATCGATACACCCAGGCGCATCGTGCAGCATCCACATCCGTGGATTCAGTCCTATTTTGGAGACCCGCGCGCCAGGCGGGCGCGCGGAGCGGCAAGCTGACATGTTCAAAGGCAACCGCAACCTGGCTGTAGGTGTGTTTTTCAGCGTCGCACTGGCCGGCGTGGCCGGTTTCTCCATGTGGCTGGCCGGCACCAAAGGCAGCCAGGCCATGTCAACCTACTCGCTGCTGTTCGAACGCGATGTCAGCGGACTTTCGCTGGGAGGGCCGGTTTACTACCTGGGCGTGAATGTTGGCAACGTCAGCGGGATGAAGCTCATTCCCGGCCCACAGGTCAAAGTTCGTGTCGATATCGATGTGTTGGCGGACACGCCGGTAAACGCCGGCTCCTACGCCAGCCTCAATGCCCAGGGCATCACCGGCGTGACCGTGGTCAATATCGCCGGTGAACCGGGCGAACATGAACCGCTGAAGAAAACCGAAGGCTACGATCACCCACTGATACCGGTGCGGCAGACCGGCCTGTCCGCATTGCTTTCCTCGGCTCCGCAGACGATAGCGAGGCTGAACCTGGTGCTGGATCAGGCTGCCAAATTGATGGGGGAAGAAAATCAAGAGGCAGTGTCACAGATGCTGGCGCACATCGAAACGCTTACATCCGCACTGGCGCAAGAGCGGGAGGCCTTTGCCGCCTTGCCTGCAGAGGTGAAGGCGCTGATGGTGGAAACCCGCGCCACCATGGTGCAGGTAAAAACGGTCGTTGAAGGCGTTCAGCCCGATCTTGCCATGGCCATGGCCAACCTCAACACAGCCAGTCAGAACCTGGCCGGTCTGAGCAGCCGCTTGGATAAATGGCTGGCTGAAAACGAAGTGGAATTCGAGCATTTCATGGATAACGGACTCGGTCAGACACCTGAGCTCATCTACGATACGCGCAGCACCTTGCGCGAGCTGGAAAAATTGTTGCACCAGTTGCAGGAAGATCCATCTCAGCTCATTCATCGCTCGCCTGACGATGCCCTGGAGGTAAAGCCGTAGTGAAAACCCTGGGTACTGCCTTTGCCTGTTGTTTGCTGCTGACCTGCTGCGGCGTGTTGGACAGCGGAAAACCGGCACGGCAGGTCTATCTGTTGCAAACACCGGCTGCTGCCGCGCAGGCCGGGCCCGCGGATAACGCACCGGCGCTGACCATCTCCGTCACAGCGGTCCCCGGCCTGGACACCGACCGCATCCTGGTATTGGGACAGGATGCGCGCCTGAACCCGGTGGCCAATGCGCACTGGCCGGACCATATGCCGGAGGTGTTCACTTCCATCATCCGGCGCTACCTGTCGGATTCGCATCAATTCAGCACAGTCGTTCAGGGCAGTATTGCACGCCCCGGCGAGTGGTTGCTCGATCTGGAATTGCAAGCGTTTTATGGCACCCAGGGGTCTGCGGGCGCGATTTCCGGGGTGGCCCTAAAATTGGAAGGATTGTTGCGCTGCGACGGCAAACAACACGTACTGCGCATTGCACAACAGACTCCGGCAAGCGGCGAAAACCTTTCCGACCTGGTGGCGGCGCATCAGCGGGTCACCGATGCCGCCATGAACGAACTGCCTGCAGACATAGTCGAAGCCTGCTCTCATTCCATAAAGGACTAAACACACTGTTTTCCGGTGAACCTGGCTGGTGGCCAGTGGCCGGTCGGCAAATATTCAATCCCGCTATGAATTTCTTCACCACTACAGGTATTTTTCTGCTTCTGCTCGCCACTGGCACAGGTTCCATCGCGCACGCCCAGGTCTACCTGTTGCACCCGGATGAGGGCGATCTGGTTGGCCGTGTCGAAACCATCCGGATCGACAGCGAAGAAACCCTGGCCGACGTTGCACGCCTGCACAATGTGGGTCACGAGGAAATCCGCATGGCCAATCCAACGGTGGAATTCTGGTTGCCCGCAGCCGGCACGGAAGTGATACTGCCCAAGCGCCACATCCTGCCCCGCGCCCGGCGCGAGGGCATCGTGCTCAACGTGCCGGAAATGCGCCTTTACTACTTTCCCCATGCCTGCACGGCAGAAGTGGATTGCATGGTGGTCACGCACCCGGTCAGCATCGGGCGGATGGACTGGCAGACTCCGTTGGGCACGACGCGCGTCACCTCCAAGGTAACCAACCCCACCTGGCTGCCGCCGGAGTCGATACGCCGGGAGGCTGCTGAGCAGGGAAATTTCTTGCCGGCAGTGGTGCCGCCGGGTCCCAACAACCCGATGGGCGCCTACGCGCTGCACCTGGATCTACCCGGCTATCGCATCCATGGAACCAACCGCCCGTATGGCGTCGGCATGCGCGCCACTCACGGTTGCGTGCGCATGTACCCCGAGGATATCGAAGTATTGTATAACGAGGTCCGCATCGGCACCCCCGTGCAGATTGTCAGTCAGCCGGTAAAATTTGGCTGGGTTGGCGATACCCTGTTCATGGAAGCACATCCGCCGCTGGAAGAGGACACACAAGGCAATGCACACCTCAAGGACAGCGCATTGGACCAACTGGAGGCCGTGGCGCTGGAACGGCCTTTTATACTGGATGGCAGGGAATTTCGGCGTGCACTCAAGGAACTGAGTGGCATACCGGTGGTGATCTCACGCAGTTCCGGGGCAACAAAAAACCGGACCGGCGTGAGCCGGTCCGGTATTGAGGCGCCTGTATCCGCGCCGGATACACATTAGCCTGACTTTTGCATGGACTTCTTGAACATGTTATCGATCTTGGCGTCCGTAGCTTCGGCAGCGGCTTTGGCCTCCATGGCGGCTTTCTCAGCCCGCTCGGCCGCGGCCCGGGCCGCGGCAGCTTCTTTCATGGCCGCGTCAGCGGTGGACTTGGCAGCGGCGGCATTGTCCGAGGCGCTTTGAACACTGCTGCGCAATTCCGCAACCTCCTTGGTCGTGGCGCAGCCGCCGAGCGCCAGCACAGCCGCGAGGCATAACATCGACAATAGACTGAAACTGGTTTTTTTCATGGTACCCTACTCCTTACAAGTTAGACGTGACTCTCAATGTGTCACCGGAACTACCTTACATAAACCCGCCGAACTAGTCTACCGATGCTTGCAGGTGGATTCCAGCATCCGGATCAATCATTTGATGCTGCCCGGATGACCACTACCGTACCGGGCTGAACCCATTTTGCCAGTTCATCCACCTGTTCATTGGTCAGCGCGATACAGCCGTCAGTCCAGTTAAAGTCTTCGTGGATGCCCGGATCGCCATTGCCTATGCCATGAATGCCGATGTCTCCACCCAGGGGGGTGTCAAAAGGCGGTTCTTCGCCCTTTTCATGGGCACGGTAGATCGCTTCCAGTTCAGCCGCGTTGATCCGATGCGATCGATAAGCATTTGCAGCCTGTTCCGGAGTGGGATAATCCAGCCCGAAAAAAAGCTGAAAACGACTGGCATTGTTGATGTGTCTGACATGGTATGTACCCAGCGGTGTCTTCCGGTCATGAGCGGATTTCTCCTCACTGACACCGTTTCTGCCCACCGCAATATTGGCAAAAGCAAGTACAATTTCGCTACCATCCAACACGGAAAGCGTGCGCTTGTCCGTGTTTACATCGACCCATACCTCCCCGGCACTGGCAAGACCGGTCACCAGCAGCAGGCAAGCCAGGAGCATATTTCCGGGTGCTGTCAAAGCGTCGTCATCTGCAGGTGGTAATACGGCGGCTGATCCTTGTAACGCCGGATCGCCAGCCGCAAAATCTCTTCCAGGAAGTCGCCATAACTCAGGCCGGCCAGTGCCGCCACCGCGGGCACGCAATCGGTGGGGCCAATGGAAGGATTGGGGTTAACTTCCAGCACGAAAGGATTGCCTGTCGCATCCACTCGCACTTCGGCACGGCCATAGTCGCTGCAACCCACCACGTTGAAAGCGTCGAGAGCGATCTCAGAAATCAAGGAAGTCAGCTTGCCCGGCACCCCTTTGGGAGGGCGTTGCACTTCGATGCTTTTTTTGTGCACTTCACTGCCCAGGAATTTGGCCTCGTAGGGATACATGTGCCAATACCCTGGCGGCATGGCAGTGAAGATCGAGCGGGATAATGGCAAAATCCTTTGCTCATCGCCCCAATTGCCAAGAATCGAGATGTCATATTCGTCGCCATCGATAAACTCCTCGACCAGTGCGGGACGCCTCAGATCATGCAGCACGTAATCAATGCGTTTGGCCAGCGCCTCCCTGCTGTTGACCACCGAATCGTTGCTGATACCCAGTGAACTGTCGCTATTGGCAGGCTTGACAATGGCTGGCAGCGGAAAATCCTGGTCGAACAACTCACCCGCTTCGTACAGATAGTCCCAGCGTGGTGTTGGAATATGGTGATAGCTGAGCAGTTTTTTGACGCGAATCTTGTCCAGGCACAGCCCCAGTGTAAACGGGTTGGAGCCAGTGTAAGGAATGCGCAAAATGTCGAACAGAGCAGCAGCATGTGGCTCCAGCAGGCTGGAATGATTGATCCGTTCGCACAGGTTGAACACGATGTCGACTTTTTCATCCTGAATTTGTTGCACCGCCTCAAACGGATGGTTGAAATCCAGGAAACTGGTTTTGTAGCCACGCCCGGTCAGGGTAGCGGCAATCTTTTGCGCGTCCGAAGTCAGCTCTGCCTCGATCGGATTGTCACTGCCGGCAAAGCCATTGCTGCCGATGCCAACGTGCAGACTGCGCTGCTCCGCCGATGGCAGGGCCCGGATATGCTCGATGCGCGCAGCGCCGAGGACCGCATCCTTGGCCACGCGCGCCGACGACAGGGAGTTCTTGCGTATGGTTTTGCCCAAAGAAGAGCCGCGCGCAAACTTGCCAACCTCGATTTCGACACTGGCCATGATGCGTTCGATGCGCTCCTCCGCCTCGCCCAAAGTATCCGCCACAGCATAGGCCCAGCCCAGGTACTCGAATCCCAGTGGTGGCGCAAGCACGGCGTCGCCGACGTGTTTGAAAAACTGCAACTCACCGGACTCCACCGTTTTTGGCAATGCCAGCGAAGCCAGTACACCGGAATGGGATGGCAGGAAATACTTGCCTGAGACAAATTTCTTCGGCCGCTCCGGTTTGACCATGGGGCGGATGTATTGACCCAGCATAATGCGCGCCGCGTTCTCTATCAGGTCCACACCCCAGGCGGTTTTTACGAAATAATATACTTCATCGCCACCCATGCGCAGGTTGATTTCGATCGGCATCGGTCCGCGTGCGCCATACTTCGCTTCAAAGTGAATGCAGCCATCCTCGATGCCCATGCGTTCCAGGATTTCTTCGGCCATATCCACCAGTTGCGTCTGTTGCGATGGCGACAGGCGCGAGGGAATGCACTGGCCGGTTTCGACGAAAAACGGCTCGCGGGTGGCGTCGTTATCGCTCATCGACCAGAACTTGATCTTGCCGTTCTGCAGCAGAATATCGATATCGACTTCGTTGCCGTCGATATATTCTTCCGCCATGATCTGGGTGCCTGCAGCGAGCGAGGATTCCACGGTGGATGAAATATTCTTGCGGATGTAATCAATGGTCTCGCGCAACTCCGGGTCACTGTTGACGCGCACGACAAAAGCGCTGCTGGAACCAAAGACCGGTTTGACCACCAGGGGATAACTCAGACCCGCAATGCTATCCACAGGGTCGGTGCCATCATCGATCAAGGCATGTTTTGGCGCAGGCAGATCATTGTCCGTGCAAAACGCGCGAAACAGGTGTTTGTCCCGGGCCACGCGCGCCACGTCGTAAGGAATACCGATCAGTCCCAGAAGGTCGCGAATACGGGACGTGAGCAGCACGTCGTCTTCCCAGAAGGTGATGACCCCATCGGGCCCCAGTTCCGGGTGTTGGGTAAAAAAATCCTCCACGGCGCGCAAAGCGGCCGTGTGATCGTTGGTATCGGTCAATATCCAGTGCGAGGCATAGGCCTTGGCCCAGTTCACAGCCGTGTGCACGATGATGAGATGGCAGCCCAGTTCCCGCAGGCGCTTCAAGGTGAAACGCTTCTTGCGGTTGCCGGTATTCACCACCAGCAGGTGTTTGCCCTTGATATCGCTGTTCCTGTTTTTACCGGACACTGTCTTTCTTTGCCGACTCTGAAATGAAATTATGCCGGGAATAACGGTTTGCGAAAGTAGACTACCCGCTCGCTTTCTTCGAAACCCAGCCCGGCATGAGCAGCAAGACTGTTGCTGTCATCGGTGTAAACGTCGGAGGCGAATTCGCGGCAGCCCTGGTCGCGACCCCATTGTTCCGCCGCGGCGCACAATGCCCGGGCAATACCCTGGCCCCTGCGCTCTGGCCGCACGAAGATGCCCTCGAGGAAAAGCGCCGGACGATGATGGCAACCGTTGACATAATCGGTGCGCACGGAAACCTCGGCAAACCCGGCCGCCAGACCCTGTTCGTCAGTGGCTATGAAAGCACAAAAAGCGGTGGAATCACGGGCAAATGCCTGCAGAAAATCGCTTTGTTGCTGCGGCTCCAGTTCCGGGATGAATTCACCCCTCAGGGATAGCCAGTCGGGGTCACTCGTGTCTTGGGTTTCTCTGATGGTCACCACCACTTTCTCAACGCTCGCCTGAAGTGGAGTATAGCCGCAATGAGATCACAATGGTTGTGCCGCTGGTAAAATCTGTTCGCTCAGCGCGACGCCATCATGCAGCCTTGGGTGCGCGCTCGTACCAGCCCTTGGACGCATTGACCACACGCACCACCAGCAGCATCACCGGTACTTCGATCAACACCCCTACCACAGTGGCCAGCGCCGCGCCGGATTCAAATCCGAACAGGCTGATGGCGGCGGCAACGGCGAGTTCGAAGAAATTGGAGGCGCCGATCAGCGCGGAAGGGCAGGCGATGTTGTGTTTCTCGCCGAGCATGCGGTTGAGCCAGTAAGCGAGACTGGAGTTGAACAGCACCTGCAGCAAAATCGGCACCGCCAGCAAAGCGATGATCAGAGGTTGCTCGATGATGGCCTGGCCCTGAAACGCGAACAGTAGAACCAGTGTCGCCAGCAGCGCGGTGATCGACCACGGGCCGATCCTGGCCATCGCCGCAGCAAGCGTGGCCTGGCCACGCGCCAGCAAGGACTTGCGCCAGAGCTGCGCGATGATCACCGGAATCACGATGTACAGGCCCACAGAGGTAATCAGGGTTGCCCACGGCACGATGATCGCCGAAAGCCCGAGCAGGAACGCGACCAGCGGCGCGAAAACCACGATCATGATGCTGTCGTTCAAGGCCACTTGCGACAGCGTGAATAACGGGTCGCCATGGGTCAGCCGGCTCCACACAAACACCATCGCCGTGCATGGCGCGGCAGCGAGCAGGATCAGCCCGGCGATGTAGCTCTCGATCTGCGCGGCGGGCAGCAGTGGGGCGAACCAGTGGCGGATGAACAACCAGGCGAAGAAAGCCATCGAAAAGGGTTTGACCATCCAGTTCACGAACAAGGTGACACCAATGCCACGGATGTGCTGGCGCACCTCGGCCACGGCCGAAAAATCCACCTTCATCAGCATCGGGATGATCATCACCCAGATCAGTACGCCGACCGGCAGATTGACGTGCGCGATCTCCATGGCACCGATCGCCTGGAACAGGCCGGGTAACAACTGCCCGCAGCCGACGCCGGCGAGGATGCACACGAACACCCACAAGGTCAGGTAACGCTCGAACACGGTCAGCGCCAGGCCGGCAGCCTTTTTCTGCGGAATGACACAGGGGGTGGACATGGTTCATGTCTCCTTGAGTGTTCCGATCCGATCCAACTCCGTCTTCAGGCGGGTACGGTCCTGCTGCAGCGCGGCCAAAGGCAGCGCCAGGAAGGCTTCGATGCGCGCCCGCAGGATGCGGTAGGCCGTCATGAATGCTGCATCAATGTCCGCATCGCTGCCGCTGGCATGAGCCGGATCCTCGACGCCCCAATGGCTACGCAGCACCGGGCCGAGGTACGCCGGACAGGTTTCGCCGGCGGCACTGGAACAAACGGTGATGACGATATCCGGCGTCATTGGCAGCTTATCCCATGACTTGCTGTGACAGCCCGCGGTCGGGATGCCTGCGCCAGCCAGCAGGGCCAGGGAACGCGGATGGACCTTGCCGGTGGGCTGGCTGCCCGCACTCATGGCCTTCCATCCAGCAGGTGCGAGGTGGTTGAAGATGGCTTCGCCCAGTATCGAACGGCAGGAATTACCGGTACACAGGAAAAGGACGGTGGTTGAAGTGGTCATTTCAGATGCTCCTCAATCCACTCCCAGTGCTTGTCCTTGACCATCACGAACCGGCAGCGCCCAGCAGACATGCTCGCCCACAGGCCGCCAATCAGCCGGTCATCCTCAGACGCCGTCCAGCGGTCCGCGCCCTTGTATTCAACGGCGAGGACTGGTCCCGGCTTATCGCCGGCACCGGGTAGCTGGCACAGGAAATCCGGATAGAAACGTCCATCGGCCTTCTGCAGGAAAAACGAACTGCCTTCACGCCGGACCAAATTACGTACCCAGAACTGGATACGCCCCTGCTGCGCCTGAATATCCAGCCAGCAGGCACACTCGAATTCCTCCTTGCTGTCGAAATCGCCAATGCGGCCGTAGAAATGTTTGCGGAAGTCGAAGTGCCCGCAGCGGTCCGTCGTAATCGCGGCTGGGTGCGTAGGCCTGGGCGTGAAACTCGAAGGCGTATAAATCGGTGACTGCGATGCGAGAGGTGGCGTCATCACCAAACAGGGCCTGCTGGTAGGCCTTGCCAATTGCCTGCTGGCGCAAATCCCGGATACGGGCTTCCAATAGATTGCGGATAAGGAACTTCTGCAGATTGACGCGAGCCAGGGTGAATTCATCCCGGCACAGCAACTCGGTCAGCCACTTAGCCACGAAGGCCTGCTTGCCGGCATGCGTGAGCGATGGCTCCGGCAAGTTGCGGCACAGCCAGGTGGCCAACTTTACCTCGTCCCAGTGTTCAGGCCGATAGACCAAGCCCAGATCGCGCTGCAAATTGGGCAAGAAGCGCGACACGACCATGCCACTGTCTTTGTCAACGTCGATTTCGCCGCCTTCGGCCATTCGGTCAGCATTCAAAGCAAGCAAGTCCTGCCTGCTCGGCGCCGCATCGTACGGTGAGAGATCCCACGGGTATTCCAGCACTTCCGGGTCATCGAACAGTTGCAACTCGCCCTGCACGCGCAGCGCCAGTTGCGGCACGCGAAAGCGCTCGCCGAGTTCGGCTGGCGTGTGGAAGAACTCGATGGCCGTGGTGCGGCTGATTTCAGCCGCTTCAACAATGGCGGCCACGGCGCCGGCGGATATAACCGCTGCCTTCAGGGCTTCGGTTTCGTCCTCGGTCAGGGGTGTGCTGATGGTCAGCGTGTTGAGCTTGCCGTCCCAACTCACCTTGTCCCGGATAAGCTTGGGCACGTTCTTGAGGTTTGGCTTTTCGGACAAGGTAATCGCCACCGGCCGCACGACCGCGCGCCCGGCGTGTCCCTCCAGATCCAGCCACGATTGCTCGGCACGGGCGGCCGTCACGAACTCGCTCACCTCGCGCCGTTCGAAGCCGGCGCCCGCCACCAGACGGTCGCGCAAGGCGCTGGCGGTCTCGGCAAAGTTGCGCGAGACCACGAAGGCGTAGGACTGATTCAGCGCCCGCGCCAGCCGATGGCTCGCCCCCGGTTGGCGCAACACGCGCCCGAGCAACTGCTCCACCGCCGTGGCGGAATGCAGCGAGGCCATGCTGACCAGGATGTAGGCAAAGGGGCAGTCCCAGCCCTCGGCAAGCGCCCTCTGAGTGATGACGAACTTCACCGGGCAGGCCGGGTCGGCAATGCCCAGCTTGTAGCCCACCTCGACCTGCTCCAACCCTTTTTCCTCGCCGGTTGCCACCACGATCTCGCTGGCCGGAATGCTGTGGTTGGTAATCAATTCATGACGCACGCGCTCGAAGTCCAGCGTTTCCACACCGGCGCGGCGCGGCTCCGACTGAATCAGCACCAGCGGCCGCAGATAGGCGGCACCGGCGCGGCGTTCCTCGTCTGCGAGCTTGTGCAGGGCATCGCGACGGCCGATGGCATCCGCCAGGCACTGCTGCCAGTCCGGCTCGGTTTCCAGCACTATTGGTAATTTGATCATTTCTTCCGCCTTCAGCTCGGCGGCGGAGACGCTGTGCAGCACGTTGCTGGGCGTGCGTTCCAGATCGGGCGTGGCGGTCAGCTCCATCACGCCACTGGGGCGGAAGCGCGCCAGCATGTCGAAGGCCAGTTCAGTGCGGCTGTTGTGCGCCTCATCGACCACCACGAAGGGACGGCGCAGCCGCAGCACGTTGGCCAGCGAACAGGGCGTGGTACGCTCGCTACCTTCGCCTTCGGTCAACAGCTGGCCGTGCTGGCTGGGCGACAGGTTGTCGAAATGGTGCATCAGCGCGCCGCTCGACTGGTACACCTTGCGGCATTCCTCGTCCTCCACCTGGAACGCCTGCCGGGTGGCGACGATGAGGGTGGTCGACGTATCCAGCGTGGCGCGGGTGACGCTCTTGGCTTCTTCCAGGTCCAGCACCGTGATGGGTCCGGCTTCGCGCAGCGCCGCGTGGTAAGGGTGCTGGCGGTCGCGCAGGGCGCGTAGCGTCTGCTGGCGGATCGGCTTGCTCGGCACCAGCCACAGGATCACGCTGTGCCCGGTCCGCAACAGGTGCGTATTGACCAGGGCAATGCTCTTGGCGGCCAGCCAGGTCTTGCCGCCGCCGGTAGGCAGACGCAGGCAGAAGTACGGCATGTCGGCCGGAAAGCCGGACAGCGGGTTGTAGGGGTTGCCACGGCCCCACAGGCGCTCGGTGGTGGCGGTGAAGGCAATCGAGGGCGAAGGCAGTTCATGGCAGGCTTTGAAGTAGGCCTCCACGCTTTCGAGCACTTGCGACTGGTAGGTTTTGGGTGAAAAACTCGTCATGCCCTCACCTTTTCTTCTCCCCGTTCAGATCGGCGGTAAACCCTATAGGTCGGCCAGCAGATGCTGGAGTTTGCATAAGCTGACGAATAGCCTGTATCAATCCAACAATGGTTTGATCGTGGCCTGATACCTTACGTTCGAGTTGTTCCAGCCGGTTGGCCAATTCCTGGTGGCTGGCCAACATCTCGCGCAGTTGCACAAAGGTACGAACCACCAGCAGGCTGACCTCGGTGGCGCGTGAAGACTTCAACACATTGCCGAGCATCAATGCTCCATGTTCAGTAAACGCACTGGGTAAAGTGCGCGAAAATTTCAGCTGCGACAGGTGGTCACAATTTGTGACCACCTCTTTTTTTTCGGTGGCAGTGAGCCGGAACATGAAGTCACCGGGAAATCGCTCCTGATTACGTTTGACGGCTTGGTTCAACACTTTGGTAGTCACACCGTACATCCCTGCCAGATCGGAATCGATCATCACCCGCTTTCCCCGGATCAGCAGGATACGGCGGGCGACATCCGCAGTATTGGCAGCTATGGATTTACCAGCCATTCATACTTCCAACGCGTAAGGGGTTTGCTTGAAGGTAATTCCCTCGCGTGCGGCGCGACCTCCCATGCGGCTGGCGGCGGCGTAGATCACCTTGGGCCCGGCGAATTTTGGCAGCAGGTCGAACACCGGGCCGGTCAGTACATTGCCGCCGGCGACCGACCGGTCCTTGAGGATGCCGTTATAGAGCAGGTAGATGGCGCGGCCCTGGTGCACGCCGAGAAAGGGGTAGGGGCGCCTTTGGGCGCGATTGCGATGCCGAGCCACGCCGGTCGCGCCCGGAGGGCGTTACAGGACGCGGCGCCAGTTTCGGCAAACCAGACGAACTCCGCGAGCTGGGCAAAGCTCACATCGCTGCGAATCTGGCCTGCGCCATCGAACAAGGGTTCAGAGGAGAGGCGGCAGAACTGAAAGCCGCCCCCGAGGCCTGCGACGGTGTTGCCTTTGGCGTTGGTGTAGCCGGTGGCGACGCGCTTGACGCGCTCGGCGGTGACGGTTTGGGCGATGTTGTCGTCCATCTCGACGAGGATGAAGCGGCGCTTGCCGCCATCTTCGGCGTTTTGCTTCAGGACTGCGTGGCCGGTGGTGCCGGAGCCAGCGAAGCTGTCAAGGACAAGGGAATCCTCATCAGTAGCGATTTGAAGGATGCGTTGGATCAGGGCGATGGCTTTGGGTGTCTCGAACGAGGCGTGCGTGCCCATGATTTCGAGGACTGACTTCGTTGCTGAGTCTGTTGTCCCCACCTCATCTGCTTGCCAGAGGGTGTGCGGCGTCAAGCCGCGGCTAACTTCAGTCAAGAATTTCTTTTGACGAGGCGCGTTGTTCCCGCTTGGTCCAAAGTAAATCCGGTTATCGGCAACAAGTTCTTCGAAGCGTGGTTTCGTGACGACCCAGCACCTACCTTGCGGTGGGCTGAGGGCGCGCCCGCTTGGTGTCGTTATCGAATAAAACTGGGCAGCCGTTCCATGACCTGCTTGTGCATTCAAAGAGATTGATTGCCACAGCCCGCGGGGGTCGTTGTCGGGATTCTTGTGGCGGCCAATGACATCCTGACTTAGTGGCAACTCTCCTCTAGTTTTCTCAAACAATTCCAGTCGGCGTGCATAGCAAAGCACATAGTCATGACTGAACGAGAAGACTCTGCGGTTCTCTCTAGTGGTGCGCTTCTCCCAGATGAATGTGGCGGCGAAGTTTCCTGCCCCGAAAACCTCATCCATCAACAACCGCAGCGCCGCCACTTCGTTGTCGTCGATGGAAACAAAAATCGCCCCGTCATCCCGCAGAAACTGCCGCAACAGCACCAGCCGCGGATACATCATCGACAGCCAGCGGTCGTGCCGGTCCAGCGTTTCGCCTTCCTTGCCGACGACCTCGCCCAGCCACTTGCGAATCTCCGGGCTGTTGACGTTGTCGTTGTAGACCCAGCCCTCGTTGCCGGTGTTGTACGGCGGATCGATATAGATGCATTTCACCTGGCCGGCGTAGCGTGGCAGCAGGGCCTTGAGGGCGTGCAGGTTGTCGCCCTGTACGATCAGGTTGCCACTGCCGGTTTCACCACAGGACAATTCCGGCACCGGTTCCAGCAGGCGGAACGGCACTTCCTTGTGGTGCTTGACGACGGCTTCTTTGCCGATCCAGTTCAGGGTGGGCATTGGCTCTCCAGTTTCGTGGCAACCGATCTGGCGCCCGCCACTGAGCTTCGATTTGGTGG
Source organism: uncultured Gammaproteobacteria bacterium (assembly GCA_963708905.1). GTDB lineage: Bacteria > Pseudomonadota > Gammaproteobacteria > Xanthomonadales > SZUA-36 > SHZL01. Next base: position 20,633 of record CAVPUV010000021.1, read on the forward strand.
AGCCGAGGGGGATCGAACCCCTGACCTTCGCATTGCGAACGCGACGCTCTCCCAGCTGAGCTACGGCCCCATGTTGATTCTGCGGGTCAGAATGATACGCCCGAATCCGACCCATTTGAATGTTTACTTGCCCGCGCTGCAGAGCTCAGTGCTCTTCCTCGTAAACCTGCGAGGCGGTCTGCACCGAAGTCAGCGCCTCGGAGAACGGCACATGTTCTTCCAGCGGCGCTGGAACCCGGCGCTGCACGCGGATCAGAACATAGCCGAAAACCAGCAGGTGGATGACCGCAGTGTACAGGTACAGAACGCTGGCCGACACCAGTGTCATGGCCGCCGCCGCCAGGAAAGGACCGATAATGGCTCCGAGCCCGTACATCAGCAGCAGGCCGGCGGATACCATGACGTATTCACCTTTCTGCGCGTAGTCATTGGCGTGGGCCACCGCGATGGAATACAGTGGAAAGGCCAGAGCGCCCCAGGCGCCGCTCAATACGATCAATGCCGGCATGGACAAGGCCCCATATAACTGCCACATGACCGCGCCAACCACTGCTGCGCATAATGCCACGGCGGCAATGACGATACGCCGGTCCACCCGGTCGGACCAGTAGCCCAGCGGCCATTGACCGGCCGCGCCACCAATCACCGCCCCCGTCATGAACCCGGCCGCCAGCGAAACCTTGTCCGAAACGCCCGCTGTGAATACCGGCGCCAGGGCCCAGAACGCGCCATTGGCCATGCCGGAAGCCAGGCATGCCAGCATGCCGGTGCGCGAAATCTCCAGCAGGCGGCGCAAATTCAGGTGCACGGCGTCGGTATGACGCGGCGTTGCCGAGGTGGACAGGACCACCGGCAGCGCCGCCAGCGATACCAGCACCGAGGCCATGGCAAACAATGCCATTTCTTTCGGATCGTACAACAACAACATTTGCTGCCCGACAGCCATGACCGTCATGCTGATGAATACATAAGCGGAAAAAACGGTGCCGCGGTTCTCATTAGTGGACTGCTCATTCAGCCAGCTTTCGATGACCACGTAGAGCACGGCGAAGCAGAAGCCGGAGGTCAGGCGCAATACCCACCACACCCAGGTATCCAGCCACAACGCATGCAACAAGGGAGCGGCCGATGCCACTGCCGCCATCGCGGCAAACACCCGCACATGCCCCAGTTTCTGCACCAGGCGAATGCCGCGCAGGCAGCCAATGGTGAATCCCAGGAAATAGGCGCCACCCATCAGTCCGATGGACAGGGTGGAAAACGCCTCGAGGTTGGCGCGCACCGGCAGCAAGGTCAATTGCAGGCCCTGCCCGGTGAGCAGAATGGCGACGCCGAGCAACAGGGTGGCAACGGGTGTCAGGGTGCGAATCATGGCCGTCTTTCAGCACCATTGCGATGCTGCCAGTTCCCGCAAGGCGTTTCATGCATCATCCTCCCGGTAATGACAGCCTTTGCTGTATGCATTGAGGCTGGCGGCATGCACCACCAGCAAGGCCGTCTGCACTGCGTTTCTCAGTTCAACCAGCTCGCGGGTCAGCCGGCAGTCACGGTAGAACGACTGAATCTCTTCGCGTAATTCGAGCAAAATACGCCGAGCGCGCGTGAGGCGACGTGCCGAACGGACAATCCCGGCGTAGTTCCACATGGTTTGCTGCACCAGCGAAAGATCCTGCTTGATGAGGGTGGGATCGGCTTCCTGTCCGGGGCTTTTCCACGGCCGCGGGGCGGGCAGCCGAAACTCTTCTCGCGCCATATCGGCAGCATCGGCCCTGGCGGTGAATTTCGCGCTGGTCAGGCACTCCAGCAAGGAAGTACTGGCCAGGCGATTGGCGCCGTGCAGACCGGTACAGGCAGTCTCGCCGATGGCATTCAGGTGCCTGACATTACTGCGGCCACTCAGGTCCGTATGCACGCCACCACAGGAATAATGGGCTGCAGGCACCACCGGGACGGGTTCACGGGTGATGTCGATGCCATACTCGAGACAGCGCTGGAAAATATGCGGGAAGCGCTGCCGCAGAAAATCCGCTGCCAGCGCGCTGGTATCGAGGTATACGCAGGCTTGCCCGCTGGACGCCAGTTCGTGGTGAATGGCCCGCGCCACGATGTCGCGTGGCGCCAGCGAGGCGCGCGGGTGAACCGCGTCCATGAATCGCTGGCCTCGGGCGTTGACCAGCACCGCACCTTCCCCGCGCAGCGCCTCGGTAATCAGGAAACGGGGGGCATTGTTGCCGTGGAATACGGTGGGATGAAACTGCACGTATTCCAGGTCGATCAAGCGCGCCCCGGTGCGGTAGGCCATCGCCACGCCATGACCGACCGTGCCGGGGCGATTGGTGCTGTGCTGGAATATCTGTCCCAGACCGCCGGTGGCCAGCACGGTTTTGCGCGCGACGATGGCGACGGGTTCGAGCCGAGGACGGGCACAGTACATAGGCGCCAAAACAGGTCAACGGCGCGTAGCGATCCAGCGCCGCTTCTGAATTGTGCGACAAGGTCAGCAGATCGACGGCAACGGCGCCCGACTGCCGCTTGATGCGCGGGGTTGTGTCTACGCGGCCGGCGACCGCGGAAAGTATGGCCCTGCCGGTCAGGTCGCTGGAGTGGATGATGCGCCGCTCGCTGTGCCCGCCCTCGCGGGTAAATTCCAGACCACCTCCCGCCTCGCGGTCAAAGGCGACGTTCAATTCCTCCAGCAGCAGTTCCCTGACCGCGGTGGGGCCTTCACGCACCAGTTGCTCCACTGCCGCCGGATTGGCGCTGCCATCACTGGCGGTGATGATATCCTGCGCCAACAGCTCGGTATTGGCCGCGGTATCGTAGATGATGCCACCCTGAGCCCAGTCGCTGTTGGCCTCCGCGGGTCCGCCCAGTGAAAGCAACTGCACCTCGAGGCCGGCGCGCGCGGCGTGCAGGGCGTATGCAGACCCGGCCAGTCCGGCGCCAATGACCAGGCAATCTGTATGCATGACTTCCATGGCTGGCTATTTCTTCCTCAGGGTCATGCTGAGGTCCACCGCTGGCGCGGAGTGCGTCAGCGCGCCGACGCTGATGACATCCACGCCCGGCAAGGCATAATCGGCCAAAGTTTCCAGGCTTACACCGCCGGAAACTTCAACCATGGCGGCACGGTTGATCAAAGACACGGCCGATTTGATCTGCCGCGGTGACATATTGTCCAGCAGTATGATCTCGGCGCCCGCTTTTATTGCAGCCCTGACCTCGGCCAGCGACGCGGCTTCGACTTCGATCTTCGCCCCGTGCGGAGCCGCTGCGCGGGCCAGCGCAACGGCTTGCCTGATCGAACCAGCGGCCGCGATGTGGTTGTCCTTGATCAGCACGTGTTCAC
>CAVPUV010000022.1:0-29603 GCA_963708905.1 uncultured Gammaproteobacteria bacterium
ACTCCCGGCCGCCGATGAAATTCGCGAAAAACGAGTAGGCATGGCTGAGAAACAACGCCGCGAGCGCCGGCCATAAATCGATGAACAACTGCGCCACTTCCTTCAGGTCACCGGCGGAAGTTGACTTCGGCCCCTCGACGAACAGTGAGTAAACGAACAGAAAATGCACCGCCATGAACGCGCCGAAATGGCCGGCGAAAAATGGCGCGGCGACGAGCGCCGTCCAGCGGCCGATCACCGCGATTTTGCAGATGTTGAAAAAACCGATAACGGCGCTCTCCGCCCAGTACAGCACCATCACGTCACTCAGTTTCCAGCCCAGCAACACCGCGCCGGCGATCGGCACCAGATTCGCGAGGATCAGCGCCAGCGCCGATGGCGAAGAAGGCGTGATCGGCGGGGCTGCCGCCGGGCCCCCGGTGGGAGATGGTCGGGGCGCGTGCCATTCCTGCGCCAGTTCGGCGGCGCTGGCCTCACCGCTGCGGATCGAAATGCCGGAAGCGGCTTCAAGGTTTCGCTTCATTTCGGCGCACTCCGCGGCATCGAGCTGCGAGCCGAAATCGACCTGGTTGGCGCCGTAGTCGAACGCCAGATGCGGCCCGCGCCAGGACTTTCCGGACTTCGGCGCCGGCTGCACATGGTGGAGGTTGCGCATTTTCGCGGGATCGTAATCCGCCGCCAGGCCGAGCAACGGCAGGCCGACGAACAGCCGCACCGCACCCGGCCGGACGATGATCACTTCGCGGCCGAACAGCAGCAGCACGAGCACCAGCGTCATCGCCAGCGGCGCGATCAACCAGCCCATCAGCCAGGCGCTGAGAAATACGGCCACGACGAGGTCGAACAACGAGTCGAACCCGCTCCATTCCTGCGCCGCCTGGCGGAAAGTCGTGATCGCCGGGATCAGGAACACCAGATCGAATGCGGCCAGAACGCCGACCGCTACCCAGGAGCGCCGGAACGGCAACACCCGGCGAAAGGCATGATCACCGCCGCGCCAATCGATGGCGAGACGGATGCGGGCGCGGATACCTCGGCGGATCATCCGCCACCGGGCCGAGCGCGATGCACGGCTAAGTGCGCAAGTTGCGCCGATACGGTTCTTGGCGATTGGTTGCAGCGCCTGTTAACCACGCGGTCCCAGTCGACATCCAGCTCGAAGCGTTCGGCGAATGCGCGCGCGGAGCCGATATCGAAGGGATTGGGAATCAGAAATGCACCTTCCCGCCGGTGCAGGGTGGCGAATGTTTCGCACTTGTCACTGTGGCTGGTCACCTGGGTCCCCCGCGGATAACAACTGAAGGCTAGCACAATTCTCGCCGGCTGGCCGCCGGCATGGGCGCCACTGCCCGAGCAGCGCTTCGATCCGCGCGACAACCCGGGGCTGCACGCGCGCTATCGCCGTTGGGGCGAGCGCCTGCACGCGGCACAGTGTGGCCATTAACCCGCTGCCTCAATCATTCCAGCTGCGACATCCCCAGAACCGCCAGTTCATCATCCATTTTCTCGCCCAGCCACAGGCTGTGAGAGGTTGTGGGCGTGATACGAATGCCCGATTGCTCGTGCGCGGTGAACAGGGAAACGACATTTCCGCGGCAACGGGTGTCCGGGCCGGTCGGGATCACCGCACCAGCCGGGTTGGTGAATTCGATGGCGCCGTGCGCTGATGTACGGATGGCAAAACCTCCTTCATGCACCAGCCGGTGATGGCGGCGGCACAGCAATGCCAGGTTCTCCAGCGAGGTCTCACCGCCATCGGCCCAATGGCGGATGTGGTGAGCATCGACAAAGCGGCTGCAGGTGCAACCGGGAAAACGGCATCCGCCGTCACGCCGTTGCAAGGCACGGCGGATGGCCGGGGGAATGCTGCGGGTTTTGCGGCCGATGTCGAGTGCGCTGCCATCGGCACCATCCAGCCAGTGCACCACACCGGTATCGCAGGCCAGGCGCCGCGACGTTTCCGCGGCAACGTGGCCAAAGTTCTCGAGTTCGGCCTGTGCGCCTGTTCCATCACTTTTCAGGGTTTCCACATCGGTATGCACATGCACCAGGAATCGGTCACCGCCATTACTGGCATTTTCCTCTGCCGAGCCATAAGCCTGTGCCATGCGTGCCAGCGCATCGGCACGGCGGAACGCAATGGGTTCGGGGCTGGGTGGTATTTCCTCTCCCCATTCGTCACGGGAAATTTCCGCGGCAACGTTTTTCTGTTCCTGAAAATCTTCCTCCATGGCCTGTTCCAGAGCGTTCTGTATCAACGCGCCCTGTTCCGGAGTAAAACGGCCACGCAGCACCCAGTAACCTTCATCATCGACATACCAACTCAGCTCGCGCTGCATATGACGGGTATTTTCCTGTGCCAGTGCCTCGCTGCGTTTGACCTTGCGGTAATTGCGTACCACGCGCTCCACGTGATGCGCGGTGCCATAACGCGCGATCATCAGCAAATAGCGCTCGTTCTTGCGCGTCGCCACCCGCGTCATCGCCCGGACCTTGGAATAGCTCACCCGCCCTTTGCGGAACATCGCGCTGATCCGGGGTAACTCTTTCAGCGCATGCGCCACGCGCACTTTCTCGCGGGCGGCGCCCATGTCGATGCCGCATTTCCAGTTCAGCCAGTGGGCGCAGGAGCGCAGCCCGGGCGCATTCCAACCGGCAGTGATGTCGGGTGGAACCGATTGTTGGGCGACATGCTACAGGCCCAGTTCATCAAGTAGCGGCTTCTCATAAATACTATCCTCAGCGGGATAGCGAAGGTCGCTGAAACCGCGTTGCTTAGCCAAAGACCACAAGACACTTTCTCCAGCCGGCAGTACACTCGGAGCCTTTGCATAGATCGGGTCTTCGTAGGCCTCTTCCGGGCTAACAAAAGTCCAGCCTTTTGATATAAACATCGCAATGCCCCAATCTCTGACTAACGCTAGTCCTTCCGGACTGTCGACTCTCTCGCCGGCTACAAATAGAACCGATCTGATGTGCGCCTTAGACAAGGCCTCCAAGATTGCCCGGTTCCAGGTCACCGCCTGCGGCTGCTCTCTAGGATCAAGTCCATCGTCGAAGGTAAGTGCCAACGTTTGCGCTTGGCTACTCAGCGGGAGCAACAGAAGTGCGATCAGCAAATACGTGAATGATTTAGCATGACCAACGCCGGCTGTCCGGTGGAGCAGTTTGTTATGTGCCGCAAACACGCGATTGCCAGTAGCCCGGCCGACGCGAGTGATGCGCGAGCGCAAAGACGGTGATCCCATCGGCATCGGGCCGATACACAACAGCGAAAGGAAAGTCCTTGATAAAAACTCGCCGAGTATTTTTGGTCGCGGGCGCACCAGCGCGTGGAAATGCCAAGGCACGGGCCGTTGCGTCCTCAACTGCCGCAGCGAAACGCGTGCCAAGTCCGGGCTCTTCCTTGTTGTAGTAGACGACCTCGGCCAGAAACTCGCGCCGCGCTGCCGCGACGAATCTGGCACGCTTCACCGAGTCAGACGCCGCGCTTCCGCAAAAACGTCTTCTGCGGCATAGGCTTGTGTCTCACCGCGGTCAAATGCGGCAACTCGCTCTTCGATCTCTTGGGCCCACGCCGTTTCGATATCAGAAAGCGGTGCCTGTAGTGACTCAAGCAGCGTTTCCGCAAGTTTGGCGCGGTCCTCTGCCACCAAAGCCTGGGCTTGTTGTTCGATCTCTCTAAAAGAAGTAGCCATACATCACCTCACGGTCCAAATTTTACACCATGATCAGCATCATGTCTTGAACCGCCAACGCCCCAGTTCAGGGACGGCCCTGCGAAGCGGGGACGTCCCCTGGAACTGGTAGGGCACCAACGCGATGAAGGACATCCGTCGCAAATGGCTTACGGTTGCCCTTTTCATCTGTGCCTTCCATGCGGAAGGTCCAGCTCTTGTCTTCCGGATTCCAGGTGAACTGGTTGTAGAACGGCCCGTCTTCGTACTGAAAGGCAAACTCCACGCTGTTACCAACGAGCTTGCCATATCCAATGGCTGAGTACTCGCCGCCGTAGACATCAAGCCAATGGGCAACGTAGCGATGGTTTGCGTGAGAGTAACCGATGAGGACGATGGCTTCGTAGGTTGGCGGAACCGCGACGTCAACCATGTGCAGCTGAAGAAATTGGTGGTTCAAGACCCACTCCGCCTTGACGCTGTTCTTCACCGTTTGCCCGCGGATGGATCGCGTCAGATCCCACATACCGACCAAGTTCTCCATGAACGGATCCTCGAACCTGACCTGCGGGCCGTCTGCGGCGTCCTCTGCCAAAGTTATGTGCGGCAGCAGCAAAGCCAGGAACGCCAGAAGGACCGCAACTCTCATCTTCAGTTCTCCCTTTGCGCCCAACGTGCAAGCTTAGAGGCGCAACGCCGGCGTGCCGGAGAAACGTCCCTCTGCTGCGAAATGTTAGGGTTCGGTTGGCAGAGCATAAGAAACCTTGGTTCCATCAACTTTGACGATGCCGCGCTTGTTCAACGCAGCAAACAACGCAGCGAGCTGTTGCTCAGATAATTCCTTCTTGAACAGTGCGTGAAGGGTGCTCAGCAGAGTTTTTTGTGTTCGCGGCTTGGATGTCTTGCGCCGGATGAGATCTGCAACGACAGCCTCTACCTGGGCTTCTGGCGCTGCAGGAAGCGCAGGCTTGAAATAGGGAATGTCTGCAATACATGTTGAGCGTTGCGCATAGACCTTCTTTCCCCTGAGATATTTCAGCAGTGGATCGAACCCCGAGTCCTTCGAGATGATATGGAAGAAGGCGGTTGGTTCGGTGGTTGACAACACCCCGATGCAATAGGCGATGTGAAAATCGAGGGCATTGTTCCCGGCCTTTTCGAGAACGATGTACTCAGCGTTATCACCAAGAGACTGAAGGGCCGTGGCCAGCGAGACGGGAATCTTGGGCTGGTTGGGACCTAGAAAAACCTTGACCTTGAAGGGTCCGTCCTTGAGCAAGCCAATGTCCTTCGGCTGTACATTCTCAAAATCGACAAGGACGAAATTTGTGCGCGCGGTCATTGGAGAACCCCAACGACCTCGTTAACCGGCGCGCACGTCTTTGGCGCGCGTCCGCATGGAACGAGTAGTTCGAGTACTCGAATGTGCTTCCACATACGCATCCAGCAAGCGACGGATCATTCTCTGGTACTGAGTGTCAGACTTATTGGCCTCAGCCTTGAAAAAATCTACACTCCTCTTACTCAAAACGATCGTGATTTTCACGTCTTCCTCGCGGAAGGCAAGCTCCTCAGGGGAAGGAAGGAAATCACGAATAACCTTCGGATCCCCAATAGGCTCATTTGTATATTTTATTTTCGCGCTCATAGATGCCTTTACCCTTGCGCCAGTAACCGGCGCCAATAATCCGGATGACACTCGCGCGATAGGTGAAACGAACGGTGAGTACCCCGCTTCCAACGCGCCCGAAGCAGAAATAGCGCTTCTCACCACCACTATGCGCCGTATCCTCGGCGATGACGCGTCGTGGGTCGGCAAATGCATATTGCGCTAGCGCAAAAGGGACACCGTGTTTCTCCTGGTTCTTCGCATCTTTGCGATCATCCCATTCGAAACTCGACTTCCCCATTGCGCAAGTCTACTCCGTATATGGGCAATACGCCATACTATGGTATGGCGCAAAATTTACCACTCTACACAATATGACTTTCGCGAGGCCAGGTGCTGACCTCCGCGGGGTTTGTGGCCCGGCCCGGTGTGCAGGTAACTCGCGACCGCGTTATGTGACCGCAACCATGCGACGTATGTTCCTGGACTGCGGACAGGCCCACCAGACGGAACTCAATAATGCGGTTACCAATCCGCGGATATCAGCATGATCCACCGTCGACTTTTTTGGCCCGGACACTGCCTGACCCTCGTTGCAGGAACACCGCCATGAAATAGATAGTTCACTCATAAGATCTCCGCCATCCCGCAGCACGCGCCTCTTCTTCGGAGCAGAACCACCGCTCTCCTTTCGAAACGTCTATTCTTGTTTCGTCATACCACGTGCCACCAGGAACATGGTAGATGCGTTCCCCAGTTGTGAAGCTAATATTCCCCTTCATTCGACAGTCGCCGGGCCTACCCTGCGAAGAGGTGTGCCACAACGTTGACAATGGCACCCATCGGTTTACCGCGAAAGCGATCGCCACAAGAATAACTATTGTTCTAATCAATCGGCCCATCTCGGGTACCTGGCCCAACTTATAAGCATTTATCTGCTGTGCGCAGCAAAGCGGATAAATGTCTGGTGGACTAAGCCGCCCGCCGGTGTGAAAACCTGCTTCCAGATGCGTTCAAGCCCAATAGTTTCAAATCTAACCCCGCACATTCTGGTCGAGGCCGTGGCAAGCTGACGAACGTGGGGGATTGTCCAAACATCTCGGTTTACTTTGGCACTTTACTCTGACCCGAGAATTTCTTGCTTCGGGTGGAAAGTACGCCGGGCCGAAGCAGGCGCTCGCCGCGCATGACGTACAGAATGAATACGTGAGCACGTTCGTGGCGATAAAAAACTCGGCAGGGTGGCTCGACAATTTGCCTATACCGCCAACCCTTAAGTTCGGGCGGCTTTGAACCGCTCTTGGGGTGGTCAGCCAACTGCTCCACATGGCGAAACACCTTTTGTACGAAGCGCTTTGCCGCTTCGGGATTGTCCAGCGCGATATAGTCGGCAATGGCATCCAGGTCGTTAAGCGCAGGCTCCGTCCAGATTACCTCAACCATCGGGCCATGCGCTGCTTAGCTTCGGAGTGGCTAAGGGTGCGCCCTTCCTCAAGGGCTCTTTCTCCGCGGGCGATGCCTTCGAGCAGGCTCATCCGGCGTTGCAAGGTTTCAAAGGTTTCAACATCCACGAGATAGGCGCTGGGGATCCCGTGCTGAGTAATAAGAATAGGCTCTTTGCTCCGCTCGAGCTCGGACAGGAGTTCTGTGGCCTGACGCTTCAGCGTGGTAACTAGCTCTGTTCGCATAGAGTGATACTAAAGTGTCACTGTGCGCAATGCAACTGTTTTGAGGCCCAACTTATAAGCATTTATCTGCTGTGCGCAGCATAGCGGATAAATGTCTGTTGGACTAAGCCGCCCATCAGACGGGCGCATTCATACAGATGCGTTCAAGTCCTATAGTTTCAACTCTAATCCCGGACATTCTGGTCGAGGCCGTGGCAAGCTGACGAACGTGGGGGATTGTCCAAACATCTCGGTTTACTTTGGCACTTTACTCTGACCCCGGAATTTCCGTTCAAACCCTATAGTTTCAACTCTAACCCCGAACATTCTGGTCGAGGCCGTGGCAAGCTGACGAACGTGGGGGATTGTCCAAACATCTCGGTTTACTTTGGCACTTTACTCTGACCCCAGAATTTCGACAAGGAACCGATGCTCATCATCAGACTTCGCCCGGATTTCCAGAAGATCGGGGTCTTTCCAGAGCTCCTGAGCAGCCTGAAAATCGATTCCATGCTTTTCCAGATTGGCTTTGCTTTTGTCGTCGTCGAACTCAAAACCGGTCATGAGTATTATAAATTATTCCTTTTTTACTCATATGGCAAGATCGACAGGGTGGGGGGGGTGGCTGCTACGGACCGTATGGCCGGCCGAGCATGAGCGAGGTCCGGCGCCACGAAGTGGCGCGGAGTCGATGCGGCTATGCAGCAGCGGTTTCAACTTTGCCAGGGAGCTTACTGAGAATTAGCTTCTTCAATTCAACCTTGTTACTTGCATTGTCGATATCGATCCCAACCAGCTTGCCATCTGCATCGTAATCGAGAACAATCCCCTCAGAAATTTCTTTACTTTCTGAACTAGGTCTTTCCGATAAATCGATATAGAGCGAATCTGTCTCAGGGTGATAATTAAGTTTCATGGCCTGAATCCTCTGTCTGGAAAGGCATTGTGTATGGTCAGTTTATCCTCAAGGGTGATGACCCTCAAAATTCGGCCATCAAGTTCGGGCAGAGCGGCCCAGAAACGAAATCGATTATGCTCTTGTTGTTCTGATTTCACGGCATTTTCTATTACAAACACGCACCATTCTTTCTTCAGGTATGGGCGTTTTCTCAGGACTTCATTCTCGAAGTAATCAGTGTATTTGTATTCGGGCATCTACTATTCTGCCGATTGCCATGTAACTGTCCTTCTGCTGCATAACTTATAAGCATTTATCCGCTGTGCGCAGCATGGCGGATAAATGTCTGTTGGACTAAGCCGCCCATCAGACGGGTACTCTTTAATAAAGGGGAATGTATTGCGGACGTTGGGCGTGGCGCGGTGCTCTGCGCGCCAGCAATTGCATCGACCATGCCCGTCAGTTGTTCCGGTATCACGTGCATGGCCCCTCCCGTAGTCGGTTTCGCCCAATTTAGCGCCATTCTTCGGCAAAATCCAATGCAACTGGCGCGCGCAGCCCCGGCCCGAGCGGGGCCGCCGATGTCAGGATGGTTTATGCACCACTCAGTTCGCCATCATCGTCAACCTGCGGGATCCCATCGGCGCAGCGATTTTTGGGGTCGGTGTAAAAACTTACTTCCAGATGCGTTCAAGCTCTAAAGTTTTAGCTCTAACCCCGAATATTCGGGACGAGGCCGTGGCAAGCTGACGAACGTGGGGGATTGTCTAAACATGTTGGTTTACTCTGGCACTTTACTCTGACCCCCGAATTTACCATTTCCAGGCCGCGTCCTCACGGACTGAAATATGGTGCGAGGCGTTGTTCGGCGATCTCATTTCTGATCCTCGCTCTACACAATCTTCCCTGCTGCTGCGATTGCAGCATGTAATTCATCAGCGTTCTTCCGATCGATTGCCTGCAGAGCATGGTATTGCTTCAGAGCATCATCAAGATCGCCCATTTCTACATGGACCATGCCCAGGTTCCAGATCGCTCTGGCGTAGCCCGGTCTGATACGAATGGCTTCCCGAAAAGAATTAACCGCATCACTCAAATTTCCCAGATCCTTATAGTTAAACCCGAGGTTGCAGTGCGCTTCTGCCGAGTCCGGGCTTAGCTGGATGGAGTTCTTGAAGGACTGAATCGCTTTCTCCTTGTCCCCGACTTTTCCGTAGGCGACTCCAAGATTAAAGTGGGCCTCCGCGGATTTCGGCTTCGACCTGATTGCCTCTTCGTAGGCCTCAATGGCTTTCTCGTAGTCGCCCGCTAGGTATAGGGCTCGACCTGGGTTCCGTGTCCCGACATACCACAATTGACCATACAGTGAAGCGGGAAACCAGAGCAGTTTGAGGGGGGGTATGACACTGGCTAAGCCGAGCACAAATGATGCGGGGAGCATCCACAGCAAATGCAGTGGCGACACGGACAGGATTGGCACGATGATTACCGATGCCGCAGCCAGCAGTGCATGAAGTTCAAATGTGTGCTCTGTAGCTTGCTCACGCTTGGCCTTCTGGCGAATGTTGAAGCCTTGAGCAATTGCCCAAATCAGACCCGTGAGCCAGATGAGGATTTCGACAATACGCATAGTGCTGGTTCTCCCTATCTTGCCGCCGAACGTTTGGATTAATCCGACCCGCGAAGCGGGTTCGGCTTGAATGAACTGTTAGGCGCAATGATGCAAGACTGCCCCTCAAGCGATCGGCTTTTTTTTGCCCAAGCGCGGTACCCACTCAATCACGACGCCGATGAGCGTTGCTATTACCAAGGCCTTGCCCACAATCCACCAATCGAAGCCCGACCTAAAGATCGCAATCACGACACCAATAATGGTGCCCGCCGTCGCGGTGCCCCAAACCGCATTCCGTGACCCCCAGTGCGCCAGCAGGACGACTGCCGAAACAACGAGAAGAACCCACCAGATCATTAGCTTTTCCCCCTGTGATTACGGTGGTTACGGCGCCTAACGAATGAATAAGCCATTCCGTGAAGCGCGTTTCGGCTTGAATACATGTTAGGCAACGTCCGACGTTTGCGCCGTGGCCTTACGCTTACCTACCATGGCGATCAGGCCGGCGCCTGTGCACGAGCCAATTATGACGCTCGGCCAAAACATCTGAAGCGCCGAACTGGCGGACACCGGGCTTGGTGAAAGAACCATCGCTGCAATTGCGGCAGTTGGTAAAGCTATCAAAAACCCTGCCACTTTGGAGCTGCGCGTAAGCGACTTTCCGCGGAAAACTAGCAACGCGACCCAATACACAATTAATGTCGCTGCCAACATCTGGGCCATGAGACTCATTAGTGCGAACGCCATGGAACTCTCCTTTGTTGCCTAACGATCGAGCTAACCGGGCGGCGGCCAGCGACTTTCGAGTTCAGATTCAGCGCCAACCGCCGCTCCGGTTGAGCGATTTGTTAGATGGCATTCGCGGGTATCGCGTACACGCCACCGTTGCTTTGAATGATAAACTGTTTGGACACGTATTGAACACACCACAGTGGCCGATCCCCGTAGGTCCGGTAGACCTTGAGCTGAAGCAGGAAATCATCGGAACCGAAATCACAATAGACTGGTTTCTGGGATTCGAACCAGACCGATCGCGGACGCTTCCAATCGAACAAGTGGTGACCGACGTATTCTCCTTCGATTTGATCTTCGATTTCGGACATGGTGTGCATTAGGACGAGATCGCCAGAACCGAAAACATGATCCCGATTCTCTGACAACCGCCAGAACAGACGCCCCGACCAATCGGCGCGCTGCGGACAGAACACAATATCTTGAGCGAACGCGGCGTCCGGGTCGGGAAGGGCATCGAGAATGTGAAAAGTGTCCACAAACTTTTCACCATTTACAATCCAGATCATATCGCCATAGAAGTTCTCGCGTGAACGAAGTTCTACGGACTCCATTGGCGAGTTCTGCAATTCGATTACCCGGCCGTCATCGGTCTTAACGTCAGCGACGTGTTTCTCGCCGGTGGCGCCGTCAAAGTGTACGACTTCCTGATTGTCTTCGGGGAAATAGTTCTTCCACGTGCGGTGCCAGACCGTCTCGTTTTCCCACCATGGGTCACAGTGCTTGTTGGGTAAGTGAGCCCAATGCCAAAGGCGCTTGGAACCACAACGGGACGTGGTTGGCTCGCCACAGTAGCAGCAGATACCGCGCTGCCGGGGAATAGGTTCGATTCGAACATCGTTCACGAGAGCGAACTTCATTGAGGTTGTCCATTATCGTCATCTAACGTGGAAGTGAGGGGCGCTGCGCGGCTTCATCGCGCAGCATCCCCTCGACTGTAGGGTTAGAGCGCATATTCACTCACCTGCACCTCTGTTTGGAAGAGTCTTGTTTTGACTTTGCCGAAAGCAATGTCTTCAAGGCATCTGGACGAGGCGACCTCTGAGCTCAAGAGCGAGGCGAGGAACGCTTTGAGGCTTGTTCCTTCGAGTACCGCTACAGACGCGAAGAAGTCCAAACCCTCGTTGTGAGTGAAGACGCGGCCAGGAACAGTTTTTTCGCCAGAATCCAGTATTCCGTACCGTAGGTAAGGATAGATTTGCTTGTGCTTGATTACTTTTGCGCTGTAAGTCAACACGTCGTGCGTAGTGATCCGGGTTTTGAATTCGATCACAACTCTTGGAATTAAGACACCGGGCGACCGCTCTTCGAAGATGCAGAGGTCGGTTTGAAAAGCTGACGCGCCGCGCGTTGGTTTTCGTATTCGTTCTGGCTCCATGACTTCCAGATTGTTGTTTACCTTGATTTCATAGAGCAGGGGCGCGCCTCGCTGGACTTGCAAGGGCGGCCGCAAGATTTTTTCTGCGATGTCCAGCACGACTGCTACGTACGGGCTTTCCTCGGCCATTGTGGCTCCTGCGCTTTAACTTGAATTAGTCCCTGTTTTCCAGATGTTGAACAGTACAATCCGCCGGAAGTTTCTGCGAGTCAAGGAGTTTTCCTGCGCTGCAACAAGCACTTGGCCGATGGTATCGCATTCCCGGGATCGGCATACTCCCGTGCAATATTGTACAGAGCACGCCCGGCGTTGCGGCCGGAGACAGCGCCAACTTATTTCCTGCTGCGCCTGCGGCTGCTGCGGCGGCCACTGGCTGGCTCATCTGCTGCAACGCTCCGCGCGGGTAAAGTTACCACGCGGACCAGCTCGGTGAATCGGTGCCTGCTGTGCGGGATGGCCATGGCCTCGACGAAGTATTGCTGGAAATTTTTCTCAACGGCGGTTTCGATCTTTTCAATCGAGCGGGCGCGCTGTTCGATTTCCGTTCTTGCGCCCTGGCTGAGCAGGGCCAGGCGCGCGCCGGTGCCGGCCGCGTTGCCGGCGGACGAGACCTGCGCCAGGTCACAATCGGGAATCATGCCCAGGATCATGGCGTAGCGCACATCGATGTGGCTGCCGAATGCCCCCGCCAGGCGGATGCGGTCGACTTTCGTCACCCCCATGTGCTGCATCAACAAGCGTGCGCCGGCATACAGTGCCGCTTTGGCCAGTTGGATGGCGCGCACATCGGCCTGCGTGATGACGACCGCGCGCTGGCCAGCAGCATCATCGTATAGCAGGTAGCTGCTGGTCCGCCCGTCGCGTTGCACGCGCCGGCTGCGTGCGGCCAGCGCGCCATCGATGGCGCCATCGCTGCGCACGACACCGGCCAGGTACAGGCCGGCGATGACTTCGATGATGCCGGAACCGCAAATACCGGTAACGCCGCTTGCTCTCACAGCCTCGGCAAAACCCGGCTGATCGGACCAGAGCTCACAGCCGATCACTTTGATGCGTGGCTCCAGCGTCGCGGCATCGATCCGAACCCTTTCGATGGCGCCGGGCGCGGCGCGTTGTCCGCAGGTGATCTGGGCCCCTTCGAAAGCGGGTCCGGTTGGACTGGAAGCGGCGAGCACGCGCTGCCGGTTACCCAGCACGAGCTCGGCATTGGTGCCGACATCGATAAGCAGCGTGATGTCATCGCGCTCCCACGGGGTTTCAGCCAGCATCACAGCAGCCGTATCGGCGCCGACATGCCCGGCAATGCAGGGCAGCAGGTAGGCCCTGGCGTGGGGATGCAGCTGCATCCCCAGCGCTGCCGCCGGTATTTCCACTGCATGGTCGGTGGCCAGCGCAAAGGGGGCGACACCCAGCGGCGTCGGATCGATACCCAGCACCAGGTGGTGCATCACGGGATTGCCCACCAGCGTGACTTCCATCACTTCGAGCGGGTCGACGCCGGCCGCCGCGGTGGTGCGTGCAATCAGTTCATTGATGGCGGAGCGCACCACTGCAGTCAGTTGCTCCGTACCCCGGGGATTGTGCATCACCCAGGACACGCGGCTCATCAAATCCTCGCCAAAGCGGATTTGCGGGTTCATGGCCCCGGCGCTGCCGATCACATCGCCGCTCAGCAGGTCGCACAGGTAGACGGCGATGGTGGTGGAGCCGACATCCACCGCCAGGCCATACAGGCGCTGGTGCAAACCCGGCCACAGACCGATAATGTCCTTGCCGTCACGCACCGCAACCGTCACTTGCCACTGACTGCTGCGCAGGGTGGGCTGCAGCGTGGGCAGCAAACCGGGATCGAGACGCAGACCATTCAATGGCCATTCGCTGGCCAAGGCGCGCAACAGCCGCTGCTGATCGCCCTCGGGCCGGCTGAGGTCGGGCTGCGGCACCTCGACAAAGTACAGCCGGGTCAGCGGGTCCACGGCCACATCGCGCGCTTCGAAGTCTTTTCTGACCAGCTGATGATGCACCTGGCTGGAAGCCGGCACATCGATGCGAATGTCACCCAGAATTTGCGCCTGGCAGCTCAGGCGGTGAGCGGGTTCGAGCTGTCCACGAGCGCGACAAGACCGTTCTGTCTCAGCCAGCTCACCCAGGTGGGCAAGGCTGGAGATGATGCCTTCCTTGCTGAAGTTGCCCGCCAGCGGTAATACCTGGCAGCGGCCACAACACGCCCGGCCACCGCAGATGGAGTCGATATCGACGCCGAGTTGCCGCGCTGCCTGCAGCACCGTGGTGCCAACGGGAAACTGCCCGCGTTTGCCCGACGGGCTGAAGACGATCAGGGCCTGAGCCTTTGGTTTCACGCCGTTCCGGACGGCTTGCCATCCGGCCGCCGGCGCCTGCTGTCCCTGCGTGTGCGCGCGCCGGATTCCGCCGGCTCCCGGTAGGCTTCGATCCAGCGGCTGCATTGCGGGTCATGGTCCAGCAAAACGTCAGCCGCGCGAATGGCCTGCATCAGGTCCGCCTCCAGCGGGTTGGTGATGGCCGAGCTCAGGCCGGCGCCCATGGCCATGCTGAGGAAGCCCGCATTCAGGCCGCGGCGGTTGGGCAGGCCGAAGCTCACATTGGAAGCGCCGCAGGTCGTATTGACCTTGAGTTCGCCGCGCAGGCGGTGGATCAGTTGCATCACCTGCACGCGCCGCGTCACTCACCGCGCCGACCGGCATGACCAGCGGGTCCACCACCACGTCGGCGGCCGCTATGCCGTGATCGGCGGCCCGCTGCACGATTTTCCTCGCCACTTCAAAACGAACGTTGACGTCCTGCGAGATGCCGCTATCGTCATGACAGATGGCAATAACTGCGGCGCCGTGTTTGCGCACCAGGGGCAGGATGCGTTCCAGGCGTTCCTCCTCGCCGGTCACGGAGTTGAGCAAGGCTTTGCCATCGTAGGCTGCCAGGCCGGCTGCCAGCGCTTCCGCCATCGATGAATCGATCGACAGCGGTACGTCGGTCAGCGCCTGCACCAGCTTGATGGCGCGCGCCATCAGGGCGGGCTCATCCGCCAGTGGTATGCCGGCATTGATGTCCAGCACCTGCGCGCCGGCTGCAACCTGCGCCAGCGCATCGGCTTGCACCCGGCTGAAGTCACCCGCGCGCATTTCCTCGGCCAGCAATTTGCGTCCGGTGGGGTTGATGCGTTCGCCGATGATCACGAAGGGCTGATCGAAACCCAGCACGACTTCACGGGATGCGGAACTGATTATGGTTCGGGTCATGCGCTTCCGCCTGGTACCTGCGAGCGCCAGCGCACGCGTCAATGGCGGGTCTCCGCAAAAATGGTATTCATAATCGAGCCCGAGAAAAGCGGCGTGCTCCCGGGCCTCGGCCTGCAACTCCTCAGACTGTGTCTGCGCGAGGTAAACCACGCGCCGGTAGTTGGCGAAATACTGTGGCAGTAACTGTGGATGCCGATCCAGGCCCAGCCCGCCGATCACCAGGCGCCTGAAGTGGGCTACCAGAAAATCCGTCAGGTAGAAACTGCCGGGCTCCGCCGCGGCCAGTTGTGCGAAAACATCACCACCGGCAAGAAATTCGTAGCAATGCGCCCCGGGCAGCCGCTCAACCCCGTGTTTGTGCAGCATCAGGTCCAGCATTCCGCCGGTGCCGCAATCACCGTAAGCCACGAACACCCGGTCATAGCGCCCGCGAGCCGCCTCGATAACATTTTCCACCGCAGCCGTGATCTGCTGCGGCCGGTTGTGCAGCGCGGGTGGAAGGCACTGGAAATCGATGTGCTCCCAACCATTCGCCCGCGTGATGCGCACCAGTTCCCTGGCTATGGCGCCGCAGGCAATCACCAGCAGGGGTTGAGCCATATCAGCAGCCGCGCATCAGGCTGACCGGGCCATCAGTTGTTTGGCGGCTTCGACCGCAGTGGCGGCATCGCGGCAGTAGACATCCGCGCCGATGGCCTTGCCGAACTCCTCATTGAGCGGGGCTCCGCCCACCATGACGATGTAATCATCACGGATGCCGCGTTCCTTCAACATATCGATCACCACTTTCATGTACGGCATGGTGGTGGTCAGCAGCGCCGACATTCCCAGGATGGTCGCCTGGTGTTTCTCCATCGCTTCGATGTAGGTAGCCGCTTCGACGTTGATGCCCAGGTCGATCACCTCGATTCCCGCACCTTCCATCATCATGCCGACCAGGTTTTTGCCAATGTCATGGATGTCTCCCTTGACCGTACCCACCACCATGGTTCCGACCGGTCTGGCCCCGCTACTGGCCAGCAGCGGTTTGAGCAATGCCATGCCGGCTTTCATCGCATTGGCGGACATCAGCACTTCGGGAACGAACAGGATGCCGTCGCGGAAATCGGCGCCGACGATATTCATCCCTGCAATGAGCGCCTCGCTCAACACCCGCGAGGCATTCCAGCCGCGGTCCAGCAGAATCCGCGTGCCTTCGGCTATTTCGTCGGCCAGGCCCTCATAAAGATCGTCGTGCATCTGCTCGATCAGTTCCTCGTCCGGCAGTTCCGCGAGGATGATTTCTTCGCCTTCGTATGCTTCGCTCATATGCTTGCTCGTGTGGTTTTCAGGATGGTTACCAGCGTCCGTTGCCGGGACGCATGTCGGCCCGATCCAGGCGGATCGGGAATCGTTCGCGGATCTTCCGGTCGATCGCCGCATCGATGTATGCGGGATAATGCGCGGCAAGAATCTTCTTCACCCGCTCGCCGGCCCGCTGCCTGATGTCGGGCGATCCAGCCGCTTCCCATTCGCCCGGCACGGAGCGGTCGGACAGCTCCGGGTATTCGTATTCGCTGCGCATCAATTGCAGGGTCTGTGCATGCCGCAAATAATGGCCTTCGCCATGCACGACTTCGGCGATCACGTCATAGGACAGCGTCTCTTCGTTGATCTCGATACCACGCACGGTGCGCAGCACGGCGCCCAGCATGTCGTTGTCTATGACCAGCGCTTCCGGCGAAACCGCCATCAGGCTGCCCACCATGCCCGCCGATTCCGAGACGTTGTTGCAACCGGCATGCGCGGCCAGGGTGACCGCGATGCCCTTTTCGAAGCCGGCCTGGTTGTCCGGCAGCTTGGAATCGGTCATGCCGGCGCCGATCGAACTGGCCAGGCCATAGTAGTTGATCATCTGCACCGCGGCCGCGCTGACCAGTGCTTCTTCGCCGCTGCCGCCGCTGAACGAGCCGCTGCGTAGATCGGAGACAAACGGCCAGGGCCCGAGCATCACCGGGTAAGCCGGATACACCATGTCCACCAGCAGCAGGCCGGCCAGTGCTTCGGCCACCGCCTGCACCAGCGCGCCGGCGAGCGCCGCCGGTGCGGTGGCGCCGGCCTGCGGCGCGACCACAATCCAGACCGGAGCGTTGAATTTGACCGACTCCAGGCAGACTTCACTGTTTTCCTTGCCGTAACGCAATGGCGAAATCACCGGGCAGCCGCCGCCATGCATAAAGGGCCGGTCACGGAATTTCTTCTCGCCGCCGGCGATCATATGCAGCATCTCCAGCGTCGGCTGTACGTGCGCGGCCAGGTTGAACGTCAGCGCCGTGTGCTTGGCGGTGCCGGCCGCACTGGCATAGGCGGTATTGAGATCACCGGCAAGCTGGTCGCGGAACTCGGTGGCAACGACCAGGCGGGAATAGGCATGAATGTTCTCCATGCGATCCACCAGGCGGGCCAGGTCGTAGACATCCAGCAAGGTCGAGGGACGATAGGTGCGGGCGCCGACATCCAGCATATTGACCGCATCACCGCCACCATAGGTATGGACTGCCACGCCGCCGATCTCCAGGTCATGGCGCGAATCCTGCCCCAGGAACGCCATCTCTTTCGGCGCGGCGGCGATGACATCCTCTACCAGGGCGCGCGGAAAACACAGGCGGCCGTGTTCATTGATTCGGCAACCGCGTTGCACAGCATGTTCCCTGAGGACCGGTATCGGCTCACCCATACCGATGTTTTCCAGCACATCGAGAATCGTCTGGTGAACCTGGCCCATCTCATGCTCACTCAGCGGCCGGTAACGCCCTCCCGCCAATCCCGGCCGCACCGCGCGCGCGACTGCCGGTTGGTGGATTCGTGCTGTTCTCTCTCTGCGCATGTTGCTTCGTCACTCCAGGTACTGGCTCTCAAGGAACCATGCTAGCCGCCCGTTGTTGCTTGCTGCATTGTCTGCAGGTACCAGTTCACCCAGCGTTCGGTGGCCTCTTCAAAAGTCGAGAATGGTCCTGGTTGGAAATACCGCGACAGCACGCCATCATGGTTATCCTGGATGATTTTCTTGTCCGCCTGGGTGGTCACATCCCATAACCAGATCAGCCGGTTGAGGTCGTAATCCCTGCCCTCCCTGGCCGAGCCATTCACCAGCCAGGTGATGTCACAATCGCATTCGTCGATGGAGAGTGGCGTGAAGCGGTACAACACCACATGGTCGGCATAGGCCAGCGCATACAGAAACGGACCCACCTTGAAATCGTGCGCGCCGCTGTCGAAGTCCCTGATTTCCCCCATCAGGGGAGCCAGCGCTTTTCCGTCCTGGCTGCCGCTGACATGGCCCCGCAGCAGCGGGTAGTGTTCCCAGGCGCGGTCCAGGCCCCACTCCTCGCCCATGAGGTAACTCCGGTCCAGGATTTCGTTGCTCAGCCCGCACGCGGGCATGCGCTGCAGCAGCGTCTGCATTTCATCCCGATATTTTTCTTCCGGCAGAGCAAGGCTGTGGGCACGCGAATATTCGGGATGCGCGGGACCGCAGTGATAGCATTCCTTGTAGTTCTCCACCGCGAATTTCCAGTTGGCGTTGATTTTATAGCTCTGGCGATGAGCCACCTTTGCCTGGTCGAGGCGAAACGGCTCGAGGTACGGCGTCAGGTCCCGGTCAATGACGTCAAATGGCTTGGGCTGGTCGGAAAAATTGATGAAAATCATTCCCTGGTAGAGGTGATGGTGAACGGTCTTCAAACCGTATTCCGACTTGTCGAAGCCGGACGGCATATGAGCCGCGGCAATCAGGCGGCCATCCAGGCCATAAGTCCAGCCATGGTAAGGACAGGTCAGTCTGCGCGAACATCCCTTGCCTTCAGTCGTGAGCCTGGAGCCACGATGCCGGCACACGTTCAGCAGGACATTGATTCTATCCTTGTCGCCACGAATGACGATGACCGACTCGCCAGCCACGTTGAAGAGGAAATAGTCGCCACGCTTTGGAATCTCACTGTGGTGTCCGGCGTACAACCAGACTTTGGTGAAAATCCGTTCAACTTCCTGCTCATAAATGTCCGCATCAGTATAAAAAGCGGTAGCCAGCGCATGGCCGTGCTCGTGTTGCTTTATCAGATCCGGCAAAACCTGTTCCTTCATGAATAATCTCCTGCTGCTCTAGCCGCTGCTGCGCTTTTCCTGCCGGCCGGTGACCCAGGCGGCGGTGATAACGCCCAGTGAAACCAGCACGATGATGACGGTGGCCAGGGCATTGATGTCCGGCGTCACCCCCAGCCTGACCTTGGAAAATATCAACATGGGCAGAGTGGTAGAGCCGGGTCCGGAGACGAAACTGGAGATAACGACATCATCCAGTGACAGGGTGAACGACAACAACCAGCCGGAAATCATCGCCGGCGCGATCATCGGCACGGTGATGTCAAAGAACACCCGCAAGGGGCGGCCGCCAAGATCCATCGCGGCTTCCTCCAGGGACTGGTCGAGCGAGCCCAGCCGTGAACGCACCACCACGGCGACATAGGCCATGGAAAACGTGATATGCGCGATGGCAATGGTGGTGGCGCCGCGCTGCGCCGGCCAGCCGATCCAGTTGCCGAGGCTGATGAACAGGAACAGCAGCGAGATGCCGGTGATGATTTCAGGCATGACCAATGGCGAGGTGATCATACCGGTCAGCAGCGTGCGGCCGTGGAACCGGCCCAGCCGATCCAGCGCCAGGCCGGCCAGGGTGCCCAGGATGGTCGCCGCGGTGGCGCTGACCAGAGCAATTTCAAGGCTGAGCAGGGCCGCGCCCATGATATCGGAATCCTGCAGCAAGGAACGGTACCAGCGCAGTGAAAATCCGCCCCACAAAGTCACCAGCCGCGAGCCGTTGAAGGAATAGACCATCACGGACATGATCGGCACATAAAGAAAGGCATAGCCGAATGCCGCGATGGTGAGCAACATGAGCCCGCGTTTTTTGCCGGTCTGCCGCTTCATGACTAAGCCTGCTCCGCTTGTACTTTCTGGAACCACATCATCGGCAGCACCAGGATCAACAGCAGCACCACGGAAACCGCGGAGGCCACCGGCCAGTCGCGGTTGATGAAGAACTCATCCCACAATGCACGGCCGATCATCAGCGTATCGGAACCGCCCAGCAGCGCCGGTATGATGAATTCACCGATGGCGGGAATGAACACCAGCAGCGAGCCGGCAACGATGCCCGGGAATGACAGCGGCAAGGTGACGTCGACGAACACCTGCCAGCGGCGCGCGCCCAGGTCGGATGCGGCGTCCTCCAGGTCCAGGTCAAGTTTTTCCAGGTTGGCGTACAAGGGCAGGATCATGAACGGCAGATAGGAATAGACAATACCAAGGTACACCGCAAAATCGTTGTAGATCAGCGACAACGGCTGGTCGATCAGCCCAATGGCCAGCAGCGCATTGTTGATCACGCCATGGGTATTGAGCAGGCCAATCCAGGCATACACGCGCAACAGGAAAGAGATCCAGAAAGGCAGGATGACCGCCAGCAATAACAGATTGCGCCGGCGCGCATCCTGGCGCGAGATGAAATACGCCATCGGGTAACCCAGCAGCAGGCACAGCAGCGTGCTGATGGCGGCCATCTTGAGCTGAATTCAGATAAATGGTGGAGTAGTAGCGGTCCTCGAACAGGAACAGATAGTTGTCCAGCGTGATCTGGATGCGCTCCCAGCCGGTCGCGGCCCAGTCGATCAGCGCGGAAAAAGGCGGCATGGCCACGATCGGGTCCGCCAGGCTGATTTTCACAATAATGAAAAATGGCGCGAGGAAAAACAGCAACAACCAGGCGTAGGGCGTTACCAGCGCCCACCGCAACCAGCGCTGACTGCCATCCATCCTGTTGCTTGCGCTGCTCATGTGCTCACTCGTCCCGCGCTTCAGTCAGCCAACAGAACGACGCTGCTCACGTCCCATGAAACATAGACTTCGTCGTCCCATTCCACGCTTTTGGACGCGCTGCGGCGCCGGTTCTGCCCGCTGACCTGCAACATCACGCCACTGTCCAACTGGATGCGGTATACCGACAGATTGCCGAAATAACCGAGGTCGTGGACCACGCCTTTGAGCACCGTCAGGTCATCATCAACCGGTGCTTCCTTGCTGATAAGGATTTTTTCCGGCCGCACAGCCGCCCATTGCCGGCTGCCTGGCGCCAGCGGCTCGACGCAGCGGGCAATCAATTCACCGCCAATCGCGGCGCAATGCAAGCGCACTTTCTGGCTCGCTGCAGTCGACTACCCGCGCTTCGAAGAAGTTGATGTTGCCGACGAAATCCGCAACGAAACGGTTGACCGGATATTCGTAGACTTCACCAGGCGTTCCCACCTGCTCAAAGCGGCCATGGTTCATCACCGCAACACGCGTGGATAATGTCATGGCCTCTTCCTGATCATGCGTCACCACCACAAAGGTAATGCCCAGCTCGTCCTGCAGGTTCATCAACTCGAACTGGGTATGCTCGCGCAGTTTCTTGTCCAGCGCAGCCAGCGGCTCATCGAGCAACAGCAGCTTGGGCCGTTTGATCAGGGCGCGCGCCAGCGCCACCCTCTGCCGCTCGCCTCCGGACAACTGCTGCGGCCGGCGTTTTGCCATCCGCTCCAGCTTGACCAGCGCCAGCAATCGCTGCACCCGCTCACGTATTTCGGCAGCCGCTACGCGCTCTTTCTTCAGGCCGTAAGCAATGTTCTGTTCCACGCTCATGTGTGGAAACAGCGCGTAGGACTGAAACATCATGTTGATCGGCCGCTCGTACGGAGGCGTGCCGGTGATATCGACCCCATCGATCAGGATGGAGCCGGAAGTTGGATACTCGAATCCCGCCAGCATACGCAACAAGGTGGTCTTGCCCGAACCCGAACCCCCAAGAATGGAAAACAGCTCGCCCCTGTGGATTTTGAGGCTGACATCATCCACCGCGAGGACGTCGCCAAAGTGTTTGCTCAGGCCGCGAATTTCGACGATGGGGCGCGCCGCTGGATCCAGCCATGGCTGATCGGCGGTGCGCTGCGGCTCGTTATTTGGAGGTGCTTCGTTCACTTCATTCTACACTTACAGACCGGTCTTGACCCGCGACCAGGCGCGGGTGCGGCGGCGTTCTTCCTTGGGACCGAAAATATACCCGAGGACGGCGCGGTCGCGCTCCTGCTGTGATGGGTAAGCAGCGGGGTCGTTGGCCACTTCGGGCAGCATAAACGGAAACGAGGCAAGATTGGCGTTGGCGTAGCGGGTTTCATTGCTGATTGCCCCCATCACTTCGGGACGCAACAGGTAATTGAGAAACAGGTGTGCGTTCTGCGGGTGCGGCGCACCCGCCGGAATGAACACGCCATCGAACCAGTACACCGTACCTTCCCGTGGCGTGTAATAAGCCAGGTTCACATCCACGCCCACTTCCTGGGCCCGGTTCATGGCCTGGGCATAGTCTCCGGACCAGCTCATGGCCACGCACAGTTCACGGTTGGGCAGATCGTTGATCATGCGCGAGGAACTGAAGTAGCGGATGTAGGGCCGCACCCGTTTGAGCTGCGCCTCGGCCTCGGCGATGTCCTCCGGCTTCAGGCTGTTGGGGTCATGCCCCAGGTACTGCAGGACCAGGGGGATCACATCGGTTGGCTCGTCGAGGAAAGTCACGCCACAATCGGCGAAACGGGACACAACATCCGGGTCGAACAGCATGGCGCCGCTGCCCAACGGCGCATCCGGCATGCGCTGCCGGACCATATCCACATTGATGGCATAACCCGTGGTGCCCCACATGTACGGCATGCCGTAGCGATTGCCGGGATCGTATCCCGCCATCACTTTCAGCACCCAGGGATCGAGATTGGTCCACAGCGGCAGCTTGCTGCGCTCGAGCGGCTGATAAACCCCGATGGGGATCAGGCGGGCGGAATAACGTACCGCATGTATGACCAGGTCATAGCCGGTGTTCCCTGCCAGCAGCTTGGCTTCCACCACTTCGGTTGAGTCGTACAGGTCGTAGTTGACCCTGATGCCAAATTCCTGCTCGAAGTTCGCTATGGTGTCCGGCGCGATGTAATCCGCCCAATTGTAGATGTTGAGTACTTTTTCCTCCGCGGCATACAGCGATCCCGCGAGAAGCATCGTTACCAGCCACAGTGAGCGCAAGTAAACCAATGACTACATCCCTTCCAGACCGCGCCTGGCCAGAGCCCGCGCAATGATCAGCCGCTGTACTTCGCTGGCGCCCTCCCAGATGCGGTCCACGCGCAATTCCCGGGTAAATCGCTCGGCGCAGTTCTCGCGCATGTAGCCGCGGCCGCCGAAGATCTGCAAGCTGCGATCGGCCACCCGCCCCGCGGCTTCCGAGGCGAACAGTTTGGCGACCGAACAGCGTGCGTGCAGGGCTTTGACGTGCTCAGCCCGATCATGGGCTTCAGCCGTCTCAAAGGTGATCAGGCGCGATGCCCACAGATCCGTGACGCTGTCGGCCAACATGGCCTGAACCAGTTGCTTGTCGATCAGCGGCTCACCGCCCACCATGCGTTTGCCGGCAAAAGCCGTTACTTCCTCGATCATCCGCGCCATGGCGCCGCAACAGCGCGCCGCGATCATCAAACGTTCGCGCCGGAACCAGCTGTGGCTGTAACTCATGCCGTCACCCTCTACTCCCAGGCGGTTCGACTCCGGCACAAACACGTGCTTGAAACTCAGGATTGGATGATGGTGATCAAAAGTATGGCTGAACAACGGCGTTCGCACTTCCTCGATGCCGGCCGTGCCCTTGTCCAGCAGGAACATGACATCGTGGCCGGCATGCGGCCCGTCCGCCAGCATGGCCTGCAGGAAAAAATAATCGGCATGATTGGCGCTGGTGACATACCACTTCTCACCATCGATGTGATAGCCCCCCGGGCAGCGCGTGGCCGTGGTGTCTATGCGCACATCAGAACCCGACTCGCTCTCGGTAATGGCATAACATTCTTTGCGGCTGCCATCCATCAAAGGCAGCACATAGTGTTTCAGTTGCTCCTCGGTACAGGCCTGGAACATCCACTGGTGTGGTTCGGAGAAACACCAGCACAGTGCGTTTGTCACCCGGCCAAGCTGCTCCCATACCGCCACCTGATCGATATGGCGCAAAGCCAGGCCGCCGTACTGGCGCGGCGCGTCCATGCAACTGAAGCCCAGCTCCATGGCCATTTTCTTGTGGCGCCGGCGCACATCGTCCGGCAGCGCGCCGCCGTTCATTTCCGCCGCCACTTCAAACGGAATCAGTTCTTCCTCGGCGAAGCGGCGGGCTTTGTGCTGCCATGCGGTGGCCGTCTCATCCAGCAAAATCTTCAAAACACTATTCTCCGGACTGATGAAAGTGTTGCGGAAACAGGCACGACAGGTAGGTGCGTGAAATCAAGCGCGCCTTGTCACGATTCATCTCCTTCGGGTTGAGCATCAGATCCAGCCAGATACCCAGGGTCATGGCTGCCAGGCCGTTGGCAATTACGGCCGCGTCCAGTGGACCATAATTGCCTTCTTCGATGAGAATGCCCACGAGTTCAGTCAATACCTTGTCGTAGCCACGGTCCCGCTCCGCGCAAAGCTTGCGATACGTCGGCCGTGATTTGGTCTCGCTCCAGTAGGCAAACCAGACGGCGATCTTGTCACGGTCGAACACGGACTTGTCGTAGTCAACATTGAGCAGCGCTTCGAGCCGTTCCGCCGGGCTGGGCCCGGCCTGCGCCAACGCCCGCTCCCAGGTGTCCCGGTATTCATCGGTAACATACTGCAGCGTCTCGATCAGCAACCGTTCCTTGGACTGGAAATGCAGGTTGATGATGCCCTGGCTGAGTTTCGCCTCGCGCGATACGGTGGCAATCGTCGTCTCGGACAGCCCGTTTTGAGCGATCGAGCGGATGGTGGCCTGGATCAGCTGCAAGCGCCTGGCTTCCTTGGAGGCCGTGCGCCCGGACGGTGTTGCCCGCATGGCCCCAGCGCTCAAGTTGTTGCCACCACGCTCATATAATTTTGCTGGAAATCCATGGAAGCGATCACCTTTTTTTCGCCTATTCCCTTGCGTGGTAACACTATAAGCGCTTCACAAAAGCATTGCAATGAATGAACAATCATTCATTTTTGTGGACACCAGGCGGATTCCTGTGGCATTCTAGGCTGTCGAAATCATCAGGTGAGGATGTATGCGTCGTTCGCTGGAACGCTCCAATGCCCAGTTCCGCAAAGCCTCGGCGAGGTTGCCGATGGGCGTATCCTCCAACTTCCGCTACTGGGGTGAAAAGAAAACCCTATACGCCGATCACGGCCGCGGCGCCCGGCTGTGGGACATCGACGGCAATGAGTACATCGATTACCGGCTGGGCTACGGCCCCTGCATCCTCGGTTACGCTGATCCGCGGGTCGATGAAGCAGCCCGGCAAGGCATCGCCGTCGGTGGTGTATTCGCACTTTCGACCGAGCTGGAATACGACGTTGCCAGCCGCATTGCAAAGATGGTTCCGGCAGCGGAAATGGTGCGCTTTTCCAATTCCGGCACCGAAGCCGTCATGGCCGCGCTGCGCCTGGCCAAGGCCTACACCGGAAAGGATTCACACGTCATCGTCGAGGGCGGCTACCACGGCGTTTTCGATGCGGTGCTGTGGTACGCCGAAATCGAGGATTGGGATCCCTCCAGGGGCGAGCCACTGATCGAAGCCGACAGCAAGGGCGTGCCCGGGATGCTGAAAAAGCTCACCCACTTCACACCGCTGAATGATGCCAACTATCTTGAAGACCTGTTGCGGCGGCACGGCCATGAGATCGGCGCCTTCCTGATCGAACCGATCATGGGCAATTGCTGCTCCATCACGGCCACACGTGAATACGTTCTGGCGGCACGCGAACTGTGCGAAAAACACAACGTCATCATGATTGTCGATGAAGTGAAGACCGGTTTTCGCGTGGCTCGCGGCGGCGTGCAGGAATTAATGGGATTCAAATCCGACCTGTGCACTTTCGCCAAGGCGATGGGCAATGGTTACCCGATTTCGGCCGTTGCCGGACGCAAGGACATCATGATGCAGGTGGCGGATGGCGTGACGCACGGCGGCACCTACACCTGCCATTCGGTGGCCCTGGCCGCGGCCAGCAAAACGCTGGAAATTCTCGACGAGACACCGGCGCTGGCAAACATCGCGAAATACGGTGACGCGCTGAATGCCGGCAGAAGCCGCATGCTCGATGCCAGGGGTATCGCCCATTGTTTCACCGGTCACGGCTCCATGAGCGGTCTGTTTTTCAACGCGTCGGCGCCACGCAATTATCGTGACTGGCTGCACTCGGATTACACCTTTTACGACACGATGGCGCCAAGGCTGCACGATTACGGCATCCTGTGCGAGCCGGATTCGCGCGAACCGTGGTTTATCTGCGAGGCGCATGATCAGGCCTGCATGGAGCAGACACTGGCCGCCTTCGAAAAAGCGGTCGATGAGACACTGGAAGAACTGGATGGCGCAAAAACCACGCGAGCCATCGGCTAGAGGAGTCCCTGGATTGAAGAAATACGATGCAATCGTCATCGGTGCCGGGCACAACGGCATCACCAATGCGGCGTACCTGGCCAAGGCTGGACTCAACGTTTTGATGGTGGAGAAAAGCCCCTGGATTGGCGGCGCCAGCATCAGTCAGGAGGTGTACAAGGGCTGGATGTACTCCAATTGCTCTTACGTCTGCAGCCTGTTGCGGCCGGAGGTATATCGCAGCCTTGACCTGGCCAAATACGGCCTGCAGGTCGTGCCCTACGGTGGCAGTTGCACCATCGCACAAAATGGCGACATCCTCGGCAGTTACGTCGATGAAGACGTCCACCGGCGTGAAATCGCGCGGCACAGCAAACGTGATGCCAACGCCGTGGTGCGCTATCACCGCGACATCATGCGCCAGTGCCGTTTCATCCGGAAGTTCCTGTTGCGCACCCCGCCTGACCCCACTTCCTTGCGTTGGCGCGACATCAGGGAAATGCTGCACCTGGGCAAGGAAGCAGCCAGGCTGGGCGAAACCGTGCTCAACGAGATGATGCGTTTTTATACCATGAGCATCTCCGACTACCTGGATGAATATTTCGAGCACCCTTTGATCAAGGCGGCCTATGCCGGCAGCGGCATCATCGGCAGCGCCATGGGGGTCATGTCCCCCGGCACTGCCTATGTATTGCTGCACCACGCCATGGGCGAAGTGGATGGCAACATGGGGGCCTGGGGCTTTGCCCGCGGCGGCATGGGCGCGATTGCCAAAGCCATGAACGACTGCTTTGAGGATCATGGCGGCACCACCATCTGCGGTTCCGGCGTCAAGCAGATCATGGTCAGGAACGGCCGCGTGACCGGCGTGGCGCTGGAAAACGGCGATGAACATCACGCCGCTGTGGTCGTGTCCAATATGACTTTTCCGCGCACCTTCCTCGAGTGCATGGACGAGAAAGACCTCAGTCCCGCATTCCTCAGGAAAGTGCGGAATTTCAAGATTCGCGGCTCCTCCGGCAAGCTCAACATCGCGCTCGATGGCCTGCCTGACTTCCCGGCGCTGCGTGGCAACCCGGAAATGATCAAGGGCGATATGCACCTGATCGATTCCATCGAACGGCTGGAACGGGCTTATGACGACTGGAAGAACGGCATCTGGTCACAGGACCCTTACGTCGACATGCTGATTCCCTCGCTCACCGACCCTACCATGGCGCCGCCCGGCAAGCATTTCATGTCGGTGTTCGTACAGTACGTGCCGCCCAAGGTACATGGAAAAGAGTGGACCGATGAGCAGCGTGACCAGTTCGGCCAGACCGTCATCAACCAGATCAACAACTATGCACCCGGCTTCAAGGACTTGATCCTGCACGCCGAAATACGCACGCCGCGCGAACTGGAAAACGAAGTCGGCCTGACCGAAGGCAATATTTTCCAGGGCGAATTGACCATGGACCAGTTGCTGTTCAACCGGCCGATTCCCGGCTACGCACAATACCGCGGGCCGACCAGGGGCCTGTACATGTGCGGCTCGTCCAATCACCCTGGTGGTGGCGTGATGGCCGCCCCCGGCGCCAATGCGGCGCGCGAGATCCTGCTGGATATGCGCAAACCCAATACCGTTCCGGAGGGCTGGATCGATGACTAAGCATAATGGGTGGGGTGCGTGATATGAGCGCTGAAAACCACATCGTCATCATTGGCGCCGGTCACAATGGCCTGGTATGCGCGGCCTATCTGGCGAAGGCCGGCCAGAAGGTCACCGTGGTGGAAGCCGCCAGCCAGGTCGGCGGCGCCGCGGTCACCCGCGAGTTCGCGCCGGATTTCCGCGTGTCCTCCTGCGCGCATTTGCTGCATTTGCTGGATCAGGACATCAGCAAGGAACTCGAACTGTCCAAACACGGACTGGCCATGGCCAAATCCGGCCTGATCACCGTCGCGCTGTCGCCGGATGGCCACCATTTGGTCCTCGCGGGCAAACAGGCGGATGGCAACGTTTCCGGCCAGGACCAGGAAGCGCTGAAGGAGTATCGCCGCTTCATGGATCGCTTTGCCGGCGTGATTGGCAAGCTGCACAATCGCAAACCGCCGCGTTATGCCTCCGGCCGGCGCAGTGACCTCATCGGTCTTGGCAAGGTGGCGCTGGATATCCGTATGCTGGGCCGTGACGATATGCGCGAGTTTTTGCGCATTGCCGGCATCAATATCTATGATGTGTTGCAGGAAAATTTCGCCAGCGACCTGTTGAAAGGGGCGCTGGCACTGGACGCGGTCCTGGGCACGCATTCCGGTCCGCGATCCAACAACACCGTGTTCACCGCGTTGCATCGTTTGAGCGGCAACACGGCAGGCGCCGCGGGAACCTTGTCCCTGCCACGCGGCGGCATGGGTGCGGTTACCGATGCCATGGCCGCGGCGGCCAGACAACATGGCGCGGAAATTCGCACCGCCAGCCCGGTGGCACGCATCATCATGGACCACGACCGCGTGGCCGGTGTTGAACTCGTCAGCGGCGAGCAGGTTCTGGCCGCCACCGTGATTTCCAGCGCCGATCCGAAGACCACGTTCCTGGGCTTGCTGGGCGCAGCAAAACTCGAAGCGGGATTCGCGCAGAAAATCCACCATTTCCGCGCGCGCGGCAATACCGCCAAATTGCACCTGGCGCTCAGCGCATTGCCGGAATTTACCGGCCTGCGGCCGGAGCTTATGGACGAACGCCTGGTGATCGCCCCAAGCCTCGACTATGTTGAGCACGCCTTCAACCACGCCAAATACGGTGAATGCTCGGCGCATCCGGTGATGGAAATCGTCATCCCCAGCGTGCATGACAAAACCCTGGCGCCGGACGGACAGCACGTGCTTTCCGCCATCGTCCAGTATGCCCCGCGCAACCTGAAGGCCGGCTGGGGCGCCGGCAAGTCCGCCTTTATGGAAACGGTGCTGGACCTGCTCGAGCAGTATGCGCCGGACATCCGCAGCAAGGCCGTGATGGCCGAATTACTTACCCCGGAAGACATCGAGAAGCAATTCCGCATCAGCGGTGGGCACTGGCACCACGGTGAACTGTCACTGGACCAGTTCCTGATGCTGCGCCCGGTGCCCGGAGCAGCGCAGTACGAAACGCCAGTCAACGGCCTGTACTTGTGTGGCGCCGGCAGTCACCCCGGAGGCGGTGTGATGGGCAGTGCCGGACGTAATGCAGCCAG
>CAVPUV010000023.1:0-6014 GCA_963708905.1 uncultured Gammaproteobacteria bacterium
TCTCGTTCATTTGCTGCCTGAATAAGAACTCCGAATCCGAAACGCCGAGCTTGTCAGCCCAACGTCTGAATGCTCTAGTTTTGAATACGCGTACGCGCCTATCCATAAACTATAGCACTCCGTGTGATAGCCAGACGCTGAGAGCTCACCACCAAGCCAAAAACACCGGGAGGGGGTCCGGTGTTTTTGTGGGTGGTCGGGGTGTGGGGAGGAAAGCCGTGTAATGGGTGGTCGGGCGGGCAGGCTGCCAGTGGAACACGACGGCGAGCCTTCGCGGAAAAGAATATCCTCGGCCTCTTTTTCTTGAGCAAATCACGAGACGGCAACGGGATAGCCTGGCCTCCCTCCCTGTCACCGGGTCGGGGTCGTCCTCTCTCACCATCGACGTGTAGCCGTGCTTGCCGCGTGCTCCTACGAGCAATACGTGGCGATGTTTTTTTTTGTGTGCCTCGTTGACGTATTGCTGTATGGCCTGCCAGTTTCCAACACCAGCAATCGCCCACCGCAATGGTTCCAGCACAAGACCCGTCCGGTCATCTTCGAACCCGCCTCGCGGGATTCCATCACCGAGACGCTTCGCCATGTCTTTGGCCTGCTCGATGACTCGGTCCAGTGACTGCCGACCGGACCCGGTGCCCGCGACGGTGAAGGTCTGGCACGGCGGACCACCGGTCAGCACGTTCGCTTTGGGAGGTGGCTGATCCCGGAGGATTACTGACGTCCCCTTGGCGAGTGTCGAGGCCTGCCTTCCGGCGAGTGACGCAAGCGTTTGAGTCCATTCGATGCCTGTGACCTGAACTTCCAGCCATGTCGCCCGACATCTCCACGTGGCCGAAGAAGAAGCTGGAAGTTCAGGTCACGACGTGTTTTTTTTCTGTCGACACCTCGTTCAGTTACGTATTGCTACAGTTCAAGATCGTTGAGTGCCACTGCCTTCGGCAGCGCACCCAGCGTGGCTGAGGGCGCTGGCGTCCGCCATCTCAGCGCCATCTCGATCCACCATCGCATCGCCCACCTCGACACCCACGGGAGCCTGTCCTGTCGTGTCCAGAAGGTTGATGACCTCCTCGAGTGCGGCGACCGGCCGGTCGTCGTCGCTGTCACCGGTCGCCGACTTCGATGCCGTTCATCTCGACCGCCGAGATCTCCAGAAGCTCCACGGCGCCGAGCACCACTTGACCGATACAGCCGCCACGAGTAGGGCCCACGCCTCGATCCGCAGTACTGCAGTGTGTGCCGCACAGTGCGATGTCCCGATGCGTTGCCCCCCATCGGTTCGTCTAGGCTTGGGCGACGGGCTGGCGTAAGTGGGCGGACGAACCAGTCGCGTGCCAGTTCGGCGACCTGTTCGAGGGTGCCAGGTTCTCGAAAAGGTGAGTGGCGCCGGGGACCGCCCTGAGTTCGCATCGGCCGGAAATCGCGGCCTGTGCTTGCCGGTTCAGTTCGAGGACCATGTCGTCGCGCCCGCCCACGATCAGCAGGGTCGGCGCTGCGACCTTCGTCAGCGACCGACCCGCGAGATCTGGTCTGCCCCACGGGACACGACGGCCCCGACCTTCACTCGCGGTTCGGCCACCGCGACCAGCGCGGCACCGGCACCGGTACTCGCACCGAACTTTTTTGTCGTTCTTGGCTCAGTTACGTGTTGCTCACCGGCGGCAGCCGCCGCCTCGCCGGTGCCAAAGCCGCCGAAGATCACGCTCAGGATCGGCAGCCGTGGCCCGGCATGAGTGCGGACAGGATGGCGCCGGACGCGCCCACCAGCGCGCCGGTGATCATGGGCGAAGACGTTGTGCAGCGTGAAACCGGTCGCCGCCGCCGCCCAGCCGGAGTACGAGTTCAGCATCGACCCCAGCCCGCCGGCATGTCGGCGCCGCCGATCGGCAGGATCAGCAGCACACCCAGCAGCAGCGCCAGCGCCGTCATCGCGGCGAAGGCCGGCGCCGCCGCCGAGCGCGACTGCCGGCAACCCGACCGTCGAGCAGCGCCAGCGCCAGATTCACCCAGTGCTGACCGGCGAAGCGCAGCGGCGCCGAACCGATCAGGGCCTGCAACTTGCCGAACGGATCGCGGCCGGTGAAGGTGATCGCCCCAGATGAAGCTGCCGATGCCCAACTCGCGCCATCAGCAGCGCGTTCAGCTGCGCCCGCGTCGCGGTGTGAAGTCGGTCCGGAGCACCACCAGCACGGCGGCGAGCCACCACGAAGCTATGCAGGATGGCCACCAGCTGCGGCATGTCGGTCATCTTGACCCGCCGCGCCAGCACCGCACCGATGCCGCCACCGATGGCAACACCGGCCACGATCCAGCCGTCATCGGCGACCTGCGGCGAGGCCGGCGTTGACAGGGCCGCAGCGGCGTCATGCCGGCCATGCAGTAGAGGTTGCCGGCGCGCGCCGTGCGCGGCGAGGCCAGGCCCTTCAGGCCGAGGATGAACAACACCGCGGCGACCAGATACGCCACAGCCAGGTACTGCACGGGCTGGGTTTCAAGGACAATATGGATGTTCTTTATGTAACTCATTAAGTACGTCTCTGCTCGGCAAAGGAACTGGGATTCCTCAACAAGACCAAAGTCGCGCTGGGTTCACTGAACAGCCTGTTTGGCACATTGCTGGATGTCACCAAACTCGACAGCGGCATGATCGATCCCCACATCAACCACTTTGCCATTGCTGATGTGCTGGACCCGCTGGCCAGCGAGTATGCGGAACTGTCCAGTAATTCGTCAGTGTCATTCAGGTACGTCAGATCCTCTGCCATCGTGAGATCCGATCAGCATCTGCTGGGAACCGTCATTCGCAACCTGGTAACCAATGCCATCCGCTACACTCCGTCAGGTAAAGTCCTGATCGGCTGCCGCCGTCTGCAACAGAAGGTACGGATATGTGTCCATGATACCGGAGTGGGAATCCCCGCAACCGAGCTGAAGCGGATTTTCGAAGCCTACTATCAAAGCCCAAACCCCAGGGTCACCCAGGCCGCCGGAATGGGCCTGGGCCTGTCCATTGTCGACCGGATTGCCGCCCTGCTTTCACTGCAGCTGCAGGTGATTTCCGAACCGGGCAAAGGATCCCTGTTTGCGGTGGATGTACCATTGGGTGATGCTTCCAAATTGGTGGAGTCACGTTATACAACCGCTTTTCCAGACAGTCTGCTTGATCGGATAATAGTCGTCATCGACGACAACTCCGATGTTCTCATCAGTATGAAAGCCAACATCGACCGCTGGGGCTGCCGTACGGTTTTTGCCAGGGATGCTTCTCAGGCGCTGGTGGAACTTATCTCTTCCGACCTGGAGCCCGATATCATTGTTTCGGACTACCATCTGGCCCATGGTGAAAATGGAATTGATGCCATTGAACAGATTCGTAAAGAATTCAGCAATGATATTTTCAGCATTCTCATGACCAGCGATCCCAGCCCCGCAATTCGGGAAATGTCGCAGCAGAAAGGTTATGCCTTTATCACCAAACCCCTGAACATGGCAAAGCTGCGGGCATTGATCAGCCAGCAGACAACCTGAACTTACCTGCGCACCAGTACGTCCTTGGCCAGCATGGCCGCCTGTACCCGGTTGCTGACTCCCAGCTTGCGCAAAATGGCCGAGACATGCGCTTTAACGGTAATCTCGGTAATTGACAAATCGTTGGCGATCTCCTTGTTCGATTTGCCATCCGCCATGAGCCCAAGCACCGTCTGTTGACGCTCGGTCAGCGACGAGTGCCGCGGGTCTGCATCTTGCACCTGCCGGGGGCTCGATCGTCGCCGTAACCAGTTGCCCGAAACAGCCGCGGCCGGCATGAACACGCCACCGGACATGACCAGTTGCAGGGCGTTATGCATGGTTGACTTGGTGGATGATTTTGCCAGGTAGCCGGTCGCCCCGAACTCCATTGCTTCGCGCGTGGTTCTGGCATCTTCCAGTGCCGAGACGATCACAACAGGTGTTACCGGGGTGCGCTGGCGTACGAGTGACAGGCAGGTGAATCCGGTCGCACCCGGCAATTTCAGGTCCAGCAGGATCAGGTCAAAGCTGTCATCACCCTCGACTACCGCAAGTACTTCATCCTGGGACGCGCAACTGGTGATGTCGGCACCAGGATAAATATCGCTTATCACATGTTCCAGGGCATCGCGGTAAAGCGGATGATCGTCGGCTATCAGTACCCTCATGACGGTTTCATTTTCAGTATCGCCATCGACGGTATTCGCAATGTTGGACACGATTCAATTTTCTGGCGCCAGGGAGTATTCAGTGTAGCGCATACAGTGAAGGGCGGGCTACGATGCGGATTCTTCAGGGGAAGTTGCATGTGGCGCTTTCCATGCCCCATGATAATCGCTGCATCGGCATCGCGCCCGGATTGGTCAACGACACATGAATGAATACAGCTATGTGCACGGCATCAGCAAGCAGCCATTGATTTACACCACGATAGGCCGCCTGCTGGACACCACTGCAAGCGCCAGCCCCGACCGGCAGGCCATCATCGTACGGCAGCAAAATGCGCGGCTGAGTTATGCGGCATTGAACGAGTTGGTAAACCGCGTGGCCGCCAATTTGCTGCAGCAGGGTATTGCGCCCGGGGACAGGGTCGGCATCTGGTCGCCGAACAATTTGCAGTGGGTTGTCAGTCAGTTCGCCACCGCCAGAATCGGCGCAATCCTGGTGAACATCAATCCCGCTTACCGGATATCCGAGTTGGAGTACGTGCTGAACAAGGTGAGCTGCAAGGCGCTGATTCTGGCGGAACAGTTCAAGTCCAGCGATTATGTCGGCATGCTGACCAGCCTGGCTCCTGAACTCAAGAACTGCATCAAAGGTCAGCTACACGCCAGGAAGCTTCCGTCACTGACAACGGTTATTTGCCTGGGGGCTGCGGACAAGCCTGGCATGTACCGGTTTGCGGAATTCGAGCAGCAGCCGCTGCAAACTTCACTGCAGCAAGTGGAGGCCATAGCGGACCAGCTGCAGCCGGACGACCCCATCAACATTCAGTTCACCAGCGGCACCACCGGTTTTCCGAAAGGCGCGACCCTGACGCACTTCAATATCGTCAACAACGGCTATTTCGTCGCCGAGGCGATGCGTTTAACCGCGGACGACCGCTTGTGCATACCCGTTCCCCTGTATCACTGTTTCGGCATGGTGATGGGCGTTCTGGGTTGTGTCAGTCATGGTGCGACCATGGTATTTCCCGATGAGGCTTTTGATCCCGGCAGCGTATTGGCAACCATCGCCAATGAACGATGCACCGCGTTATACGGCGTTCCGACCATGTTCATTGCGCAACTGGCCCACCCGGATTTCACCAGCTACGACCTGTCCTCTTTGCGCACGGGCATCATGGCAGGCGCGCCTTGCCCGGCCGAAACCATGGCGCGGGTCATGAGCGAGATGCACATGTCCGAGGTGACCATAGCTTACGGCATGACTGAAACCAGTCCGGTCAGTTTCCAGACTTCGGTAACTGATCCGGTGGACAAACGAATCAAGACTGTCGGCCGGGTGCATCCCCACGTGCAGGTGAAAATCATCGATATCGATGGCCGCACGGTCCCGCGCGGCATACGGGGTGAATTGTGCACGCGCGGGTACTCCGTCATGCAAGGCTATTGGGACGATGAAGAAAAAACCCGTGAAGCCATAGACCGCGCCGGCTGGATGCATACGGGCGATCTTGCCATTATCGACGAACTCGGTTACTGCGATATCGTCGGACGGGTCAAGGACATGATCATCCGGGGTGGCGAGAATATTTACCCGCGCGAGATCGAGGAGTTTTTACTGCGTCACCCTGACATCAGGGACGTGGCCGTATTCGGCATTCCGGACCCCAGATATGGCGAACAGGTCATTGCCTGGGTGCAGGTAAAGGCCGGTAAAACGCTGGACGAGGCTATGGTCAAATCGTTTTGCGGGGGGCAGATCGCACATTACAAGATCCCGCACCGTGTCGAGTTCGTGGACGAATTTCCACTGACCGTGACCGGCAAGATACAGAAATTCAT
>CAVPUV010000024.1:0-19632 GCA_963708905.1 uncultured Gammaproteobacteria bacterium
ACTGTGCCAAGGAAACTCTGAATTGATCAGAGTTTCCCTAAGTGCACTTGGCGTTCAAAGCCAAATTGTACCGGTCTGCGCCAATGCAGCAGGACCGCGAGCATCGTTGATGGGGCGGTTTTGGGCTTGGTCGGGATATCTGCAAGTCGTAACTTTGTTGCGTTTGCAGGCGTCTCTACCTTCATATTCCAGATACTCGATCATGTGGCCTGAAAATTGCAGAGATACCGTGGGTCACTGACATATGACGTTCGGCACATGGTCCGTTTTGTCAAACTGTATTAGTGTATTAGTAATATACATCACTAGGACATTCTTTTCATGAACATCAGATCGGAATTCTGCATGAGATGGCCCGGTTGGCTGCTGACATCAGCGCTGGGGTGCCTTTTGCTGCAGGGGTGTATGGACAAGGCCAACGGCAGTATAGAAGCAAAAAAAAACGCGGAAGAAGCGACCATACCCGTTGAGGTAACCACGGTTGCGAATGGCGATGTTGCCGCTTTTTATTCTGGCACAACGACCCTGGAAGCGGATGAACAGGCAACGGTGGTGTCGCAGATTACCGGGGTGGTGCTGGAAATTCTTGCTGAAGAAGGAGACTTTGTGCAAGCCGGTAAAGTGCTGGCTCGAGTCGAAACGGATCGCTATGCACTGGAACTTGAACGCAGCAATGCAACGCTGAAGCGTCTCGAAATGGATTACCAGCGCAAGAAAGAGTTGTTCGACAAGAAACTGGTGAGTGCGGACGATTTTGAGCGCGTCAGTGCCGAATACCAGGCACAAAAGGCTTCGGTAGGATTGGCGCAACTTGACGTGAAATATACCGACATCAAGGCGCCGATAACCGGTTTCGTGTCGGAACGGCTGGTGCGTGCGGGAAATCTGGTGGAATTGTACCAACCGGTTTACCGCATCACCAGCTACGATCCTTTACTGGCCGTTCTGAATGTCCCCGAGCGGGAGCTGAGCGTGTTAAGCAAAGGATTAGAAGTAACCGTGAAGCTGGACGCCCTGCCACAAAGAACGTTCACAGGGTCAGTCATACGTATCAGCCCCATTGTCGATCCGGCAACAGGTACTTTTCGCGTGACCGCTGAAATGACAGATCCCGAGAAGATCCTCAAACCGGGATTATTCGGTCGCGTGGATATACTTTATGATTTGCGTCAAAACGTCCCGCTCATACCACGCAACGCGGTCATCACTGAAGACGAAGCCAGCCACGTGTTCGTGGTGGGAGAGGATGGCAATGCGGTTCGCCGGGCGGTCAGACTGGGCTATGAACGCAATGGTCTGGTGGAAATCATTGAGGGTGTCAGCACCGGTGATCGGGTCGTAACAGCGGGCAAAAACAGTTTGAGCGATGGCGCGCATGTTGAAGTGGTAGGAATGCCGGCAGACAGCCCCGACGCATGAACAACATAACCTGAGTCCCCTCGACATGAGTATAAAAACACTCAAGCTGGTGGAAGTCGCCACGCGCCGCCACGTTGCGATTTCAATGGCGGCGGTTACCCTGGTTCTGTTTGGCGTGATCTCTCTGCGAGATCTCCAGGTCAACCTGTTGCCCGATCTTTCCTACCCGACACTGACCATCCGAACGGAATACCAGGGTTCAGCGCCGGAAGAAGTTGAAACATTGTTGACCCGTCCGGTGGAGGAGGCGGTTGGGGTGGTCAAAAATGTGATTGCAGTGAAATCGGTGTCACGAGCAGGGCAATCCGACGTAATTCTGGAGTTTGCCTGGGGCACTGACATGGATCGGGCGGGGCTGGACGTGAGGGAGAAGTTGGAGTTGCTGCAGTTGCCGCTGGAGGTGTCACGTCCAT
The DNA here is from genome assembly GCA_963708905.1 of uncultured Gammaproteobacteria bacterium. GTDB lineage: Bacteria > Pseudomonadota > Gammaproteobacteria > Xanthomonadales > SZUA-36 > SHZL01. Next base: position 1,833 of record CAVPUV010000024.1, read on the forward strand.
TGCTGCTGCGTTTCAATCCGGCCACCGACCCCATTATGCGTTACGGGCTCATTCTTCAGGATGCCGGACTGGACTCGGACGAGGCGACTTTGAAGGTACTGCGTCGTTTTGCCGATGAGGAAATCAAAAAACTGCTGGAGCCGGTTGAGGGCGTCGCTGCGGTCAAGATCAGCGGTGGCCTGGAAGATGAAATTCAGATTGGTATCGACCAGAACAAGATGGCTCAACTCAATTTATCCATCGAGACACTGACCTCAAGGCTGGCGGCAGAGAACATCAATTTTTCGGCGGGTCGCCTGGAAGACGGCGAGCAACGTTACCTGGTCCGCACCATCAATCAGTTCAGCTCAGTGGACGAGATTGCAGCATTGATAGTAGCGCCTGGTGATACACACCCGGTTTATCTGCGTGATATCGCTCAGGTCACGGCTGGCTTCAGCGAACGGGAGGCCATCATCCGGATGAATGGCCGCGAAGCTGTTGAAGTGGCCATTTACAAGGAGGGAGATGCCAACACGGTCCATGTCGCCAACGGAGTTGAAGCCCGGGTAAAAGAACTGGACAAGAAAATGCCGGCCGGCATCGAAATGCAGAAAGTTGACGATCAGTCGATTTTCATCGATCGCGCCATCAGCGAAGTGGTCACTGCGGCCTTGCTGGGTGGGCTGCTGGCCGTTTTGGTGATTTTCATATTCCTGCGCAATTGGTGGTTCACTTTCACTATTGGCCTGTCGATCCCGGTATCCATCATCGCGACGTTTTTCCTCATGGGGCAAAGTGGCATTTCATTGAACATCATGTCGCTGGGCGGCATCGCTCTGGCCAGTGGTATGCTGGTGGATAATGCGATCGTGGTGTTGGAAAACATCTCCCGCTACCGCCATGCGGGAGAAGGGCTGATCAGCGCGGCGCGCAAGGGCGCCAGTGAAGTTGGAGGTGCCGTCATTGCCTCCACTTTGACGACTGTAGCCGTATTTTTACCATTGGCATTTGTCGATGGTGTAGCCGGGCAGCTTTTTCGCGACCAGGCGTTGACGGTCGCCTTTGCACTGATTATTTCTCTCGGCGTTGCGATGACGCTGATCCCGATGATGGTTTCACTGCGTGGCCATAATGACAAAGTGACGCAACCCGGATCCAGCCGTTTCGGTAACTGGTTCCAGACCAGCTATGAGTCGCTGCTGGCATGGGCGCTCGAGCGGCGCGCCCTGACCTTGAGTGTTGCCGCCATTATGTTGCTGTTGTCGGCGGCCGTGTTGCGGAGCACAGGAACCGAACTGGTGCCACAGTTGGAACAGGGCAGATTCGAAGTGATGCTGGAAGCAGCGCCTGGAACGCCGCTGGGGATGACGGATAAAATGCAAGTTTCCCTGCAACAGGCCGCTGCCGGGAATCCGGCGGTTGAACTGGTCTACGGTGTAGCGGGTTCCGGTAACCGTATCGATGCCAACCCCACCGAGAGTGGAGAAAACATAGCCCGCATGCTGGTTGCAATGTCTGCGAGTGCCGGCAGGCTGGAGCAAACCTCGTTAATTGAGAAATTGCGCCAGCTGGTGCGCGAATTCCCGGGGCTGGAAGCGACTTTTACCTCTCCCGAGTTGCTCAGTTTTGCCAAACCGCTGGAGATAGAAATCCAGGGCTACGACCTGGCGGCATTACGCCACACCAGCGATATGGTACTGGAACGCTTGCGCAGCTCCGACCGCTTTGCCGACGTGGAATCGAGCGTGGAACGAGGTCACCCGGAAATACAGATTTATTTTGACCAGGAACGTGCTGCGGCGCTCGGCCTGACAGTCAAACAGGTTTCTGACCAGGTGGTGAGCAAGATTCGTGGCCGGGTGGCCACTCGATACAGCTGGCGCGACCGGAAAATTGATGTCCTGGTTCGCGTAGCGGAAGAAGAAAGGCAGTCCATAGATGCGGTGCGCAACCTGATCGTCAATCCTGAGAGTGAGCGGCCAGTGCCACTATCCGCTGTCGCCGAAATCCGCGTCGCTGAAGGTCCGGCCGAGATTCGCCGTAGTGGCCAGGAGCGTATTGCATTGATCCAGCTTGACCTGGCTTATGGCGACCTGGGGTCGGCTGTAGTCGAGGCAGAGCAGTTGCTAACCGGCCTTGCTTTGCCCTACGGCCAGTCTTTGCGCATCAGCGGGCAAAGCGAAGAAATGGCGGCCTCATTCAATTCACTGCTGTTCGCCCTGGGGCTGGCCATCTTCCTGGTTTACCTCGTCATGGCTTCCCAGTTCGAATCATTGCTGCATCCTTTCGTTATTTTGTTTTCCATACCACTGGCGGCGGTGGGCGTTGCTCTGGCTCTGTGGCTGACGGACACGCGTCTGAGCATCATTGTTTTCATCGGCCTGATCATGCTGGCCGGCATCGTGGTCAACAATGCCATCGTGCTCGTCGACATGATCAACAAATTGCGTGAACGCGGCATGGAGCGCATCGACGCGATACGCGAAGCGGCGCACTTGCGCTTGCGCCCCATCATGATGACGACGCTGACAACGGTGCTGGGTTTGCTGCCAATGGCGTTCGGACTGGGAGAGGGATCCGAGATGCGCACGCCAATGGCCATCACCGTAATGGGTGGTCTGATTACCTCCACCTTGCTCACTCTGCTCGTAGTACCGGTCATGTACTCGTTGCTGGATCGCCGTCGCGACGTGAGTTTGACCGCTGAAGACGCGCTGCCTGCAGCAGGCGACAAATCCATCGGCGCGGGTCGTACCGGCACGCTACCGGTGCAGGTCTGAACCATGGCGCCCGCCCGCTTCGCTCTCAATCGTCCCGTCACTGTGGCGATGCTGTTCGTGTCGATGACGGCAATTGGACTGATCGCCAGCCGCCTGTTGCCGCTGGAATATTTTCCTGCGGTGGACGTGCCCTTCATTTTGGTCGACATTCCTTATGAAGGGTCGACACCCAAGGAAGTTGAGCAGGAGATCGTGCTGCCGGTTGAAGAGGTTATCGCCACCCTAAGCGGCATCAAGCGTCTTGAATCCACTTCATCTTCATCGGGTGCGCGGTTTGAAGTTGAGTTCGACTGGGGGGTCGATGTGGCCATCAAGGCGGTGGAAGCGCGTGAGCGCGTGGAGGCCATCCGCAATCAACTGCCGGCGGATATTCGGCGCATCAATGTGCTCAAATTCAATTTTACCGACCAGCCGCTGCTGACCCTGCGAATTTCCAGCGAACGAGATCTATCCGCCGCATACGACATGCTGATAAGGCGCCTGGTGCGCCCACTGGAGCGGGTACCCGGTGTGGCTCGTGTCGAATTTCAGGGTATCGAGCCGCGAGAAATCCGCATTGACCTGGATGCAGACCGTGTCATTGCACACGGCATTGACCTGATCGATTTGCAAAACCGTCTGCAGCAAGTCAATTTCTCGGATTCGGCGGGATTGATTCGCGATAACGAAACTCGCTACCGGGTAAATCCACGCGGCGAATTTCACAGCATCGAAGAGATTCGTGATCTGGTCATTACGGACGACGGCCTGCGGCTGGGCGATATTGCCGGGATAAATTATGCCAGCAAGCGGCGCAACTATGCCCGTCACCTCGATCGAAAATATGCCGTAGGTGTCAGTGTGTTCAAGGAAAACGGTGCCAACCTGGTGGATGTGGGCAAGCGGGTCCTGGATGAGGTGAAGCGTATTGGTGAAAGCGCGGAAATGCGGGGGATTAATCTTTTTTTTCTTGAGAATCAAACGGAAGGCGTCACCGAGTCATTGAGTGAATTGCTTAAAGCGGGTTTGTTCGGGGCTTTGCTGTCGTTGCTGGTGCTGTATTTTTTCCTGCGAAACATTGCCACGACGCTGATGGTTTCATTGTCTGTACCGGTCGCGATTACGATCACGCTGGGGGTGATGTACTTTCTCGGCTTGTCGTTGAACATATTGTCTATGATGGGATTGATGCTGGCGGTTGGAATGCTGGTTGACAATTCTGTCGTGGTCAGCGAGAGCATTCAAACCGAACGCAATCTGACGCCGGGCGATCCCCAAGGGGCTGCTTTGCGCGGCGTGCGCAGCGTCGGCCTGGCAGTAGCTGCCGGCACGCTGACCAGCGTGGTTGTGTTTCTTCCCATTATGTTCGGCAAACAGGATCAGATTTCGATCTTCCTGACCCATGTTGCCGGAGCCATTGTAGTATCCCTCTCCATCTCTTTATTGATCGCACAAACGGTCATTCCCCTGCTGGCTTCGCGCATGCCTGCGACGGCACAGAATCCCGCTGGGATGATAGAACGATTCAAGGAGCGCTATGTGCGGCTGCTGCGTTGGAATATGCGCCATCGCCGGCTGGCTGCACTGGCAGTGGTACTGGCACTGGCCTCGGTTGCAGTGCCGATCAGTGTGGTTGAAACGGACATGTTCCCACAAGACCAGACCCGCAACCTGTTCATGAACTATCACCTGGATGGCAATTATCCGCTCGGCACGGTAAAGCAGGCGGTGGATCAGGTGGAAAACTACCTGTATGAGAACCAGGAACGATTTGAATTACGCGCCGTTTATACCTACTACAGTGAAAATGGTGAGGCGCAGGCTTTGGTGCTGCTCACCGATGACGATAAAGCGATCCGGTCCTCCGAGGAGATTTCCCGGGACATTCTCGAAGGCATGCCCAGGCTCGCAATAGGTAAACCGGACTTTGATTTTGAGCGCGAAGGCGGGAACGAAAAACTGGGAATAACGCTGACCGGAACATCCAGCGAGATACTTGAAAACCTGTCGGCAGACGCGGTGCGTGTACTTTCTTCAGCACCAGGCCTCAGCAGCGTGGTATCGGCTGCAGCCATTGGTGACGAAGAACTGCAGGTCAGGGTAGATCGGGACCGGGCCAACATGCTGGGATTCTCGACCCAGGATGTGGCGCAGGCAGTTTCCATTGCCCTGCGCGGTGTGGATTTGCGTGAATTCAAGGGTGAAGAGGGTGAAATCCCGGTGCGCCTGCAATTCCGTGAAGCCGACCGTCAAAACACGGAAGACCTGCGTGATCTGAAGATACGCAATGCCAATGGTGTCCAGGTTCCGCTGATGGCCATGGTAGACATCTCGCAGCAATCCGGTCCGACGCGCATTCAACGCATCAACCGGGAATCCGGCATACGTGTAACAGCGCAGCTGGATGACATTACCGCGGAAAAAGCCAAGGAATTGATCAAGGAGCGCATGGATCTGCTGAAACTGCCGCCAGGATACGAATGGCAGTTTGGCAGCGGCTTCGATGAAGACGAAGAGGCCATGCAAAAAATGGTGTTCAATATCATTCTGGCCGTTGCGATCATTTATATCGTTCTGGCGGCACAGTTCGAATCCCTGATCTACCCGGTCAGCATGATTTGCACCATCCTGTTTTCCGTGGTCGGCGTATACTGGTTCTTCCTGTTGACCGGCACCACTTTTACCCTCATGAGCATGATTGGGATATTGATCCTGATCGGGGTGGCGGTGAACAACGGCATTGTCCTGATTGACCATGTCAACCAACTGCGGCTGCAGGGGCTGGAGCGGGATGAGGCTTTGGTTCAGGCGGGTCGCGACCGCTTGCGCCCCATCCTGATGACCGTAGGTACGACGGTTCTGGGCCTGGCGCCCTTGTGTGTTGGTACCACGCAGATCGGTGGCAACGGCCCGCCCTATTTCCCGATGGCCAGAGCCATCGTTGGCGGGCTGTTGTTTTCCACCGTGGTCAGCCTGGTGTTCCTGCCGACCATTTATACCGGTCTGGATGTGATGCGTGCCTGGCCGGCAAAAGTATCGACATGGCTGCGGTCGAGTGTCCTGTCCCACATATTATTGCGTTTCAGCAAGGCGAGAAGCGGCCAGCTGCAAGGCGCGCGAGTGCAGGACTAGCTGTGCTAATTCAAGCGAGCGCAACACCGCAGATGGCCGCTTATCGCCTTGCCCGGAGGGAGCCCCGCATTCGCGCCAATGCTGCGTTGCAGTCCTTGGCAAGGGTGCGCGCCATTGCCTGCGGACTGCGTCTTGCCTTGACGCGAATGCGAGGCTCTGAAATCGTAATAATATGTGGGACAGGACACTAGCTTGTGGGTGTTTGGACGTGTTTTGTCCTGGCCGCTACGGCGCTTGTTTCGGTTTGTCAGGCCCGCACGGGAGTCTTCCTGATCACTGATCCGTGTCCTGCCTCCGTGCGGGTTCCTGATTGCCCATGTCCATGCGCACTTTCCAGTTGCCATCCGCTTGCAGCGTCCAGATATTGACGTACTTGCCATTGGAAATCTGCTTGCCGTCAACAATCACCTGGTAGATGCCCCAGGTCCAGCCCATTTCGCCGGAAGCGGACACTTCGGCCAGCTGCGGCTGCCAAAGCAGTTCGAAACCAGGTTGTTCGCCAAAACTGGCGATGGCATTGTCGTAACCTTCCACCGGGCTGCCGGCACGTGGCAGCATGATGGCATTGGGCGCCAAGTAGGCGGCAAATGCGCGCTTGGGATCCGATTCTTCCGACAGGCGGGCAAAATCCCGGTCGGTCTGCAGCAAGCGTGCCTCGGGGCCTGGTTCATCACGGGCGTAAGTGGCAATGCCGCTGTTCAGGAAAACCAATATGGTCAGTGCAATGAGCTGGTGTTTCATATGCCGGCTCTCTGTGGATTGACGTCATTATATGGCCCTGGCGTGGTTTTGGCGCCAGGCGTCAACAGAAATCCCTTGAGCGGGTGCTTAAACCTTCAGCCAAGGTGCTGAAATCGTGCACCCGGGCGGCGATCAGGTGGTGCACATTGCCGTCGGTTTCCATCACGCCATCGATGGCGAGTATCGTGGCACCCAGGATTTCGGCGCGTTGCTTTTCCCATAAACGCGGCCAGATCACTGCGTTGATATAACCGGTTTCATCTTCCAGTGTTATGAAAATGGTGCCGCTGGCGGTCATGGGACGCTGGCGTATTGTCACCAGGCCACAGGCGCGCACCCGGCTGCCGTGCGGCAAGCCGTTGAGTTCGTTTGCCGTTCTCGCGCGCCGTTGACGCAGCATGGGGCGTAGCAGCGCGATCGGGTGGCGGCCCAGGGTCAGGCCGGTACTGGCATAGTCGGCCCGGGTGTCGTCCATTGCAGATGGCGGGCGGATACTGACCGAAAAATTGGGGTCAGAGTAAAGTGCAAAATTGGGGTCAGAGTAAAAATTGTAATTTTTACTCTGACCCCAATTTTCTTGACCCCTGACCGCACTGGCTGCGATCTCCCAACGCGCGCGGTGGCGATGACCGGCAAGACCACGCAGTGCAGCAGCTTCTGCCAACACGGCCAGATCGTGGCGGTCCAGAGTGGCGCGGTCGGCAAGGTCTTGCACATCGTGAAAGGGTCTTTTTTCTCGTGCCTGTTCCAATCGCCGCGCTGAATTTTCGCGCATACCCTTGATCATGCGCAGGCCCAGCCGTAGCGCCAGGGCACCTTGGCCCGGTTCCAGCGTGCAATTCCAGCTGCTGTAACGTACGTCCACGGGCAGCACCTTCACAGCGTGCCGCCGGGCATCCTGCACCAATTGCGCGGGCTGGTAAAAACCCATCGGCTGGGCATTCAGCAAGGCGCAGGTAAAGGCCGCAGGGTGGTGGCGCTTCATCCAGGCGGAAACATAGACCAGCAGTGCGAAGCTGGCGGCATGGGATTCGGGAAAACCGTATTCTCCGAAGCCGCGGATCTGCTGAAAGATTTGCTCGGCAAAGGTCTCGTCATAGCCACGTTCCAGCATGCCGCCAACCAGGCGCTGATGCATGTGCTCCATGCCACCGCGCCGTGCCCAGGCGGCCATCGAACGGCGCAGCACATCGGCTTCCGAGCCGCTGAAGCCGGCCGCCACCATTGCAATCTGCATCACCTGTTCCTGGAAGATGGGCACCCCCAAGGTCCGTTGCAGTACCGCTTTGAGGTCTGCGGAGGGGTAGACGACCTGTTCGCTGCCACGGCGACGTTGCAGGTAGGGATGCACCATATTGCCCTGGATCGGCCCCGGGCGGACGATGGCGACCTCGATCACCAGGTCATAGAAACAGGCCGGCCGGAGGCGCGGCAGCATGGCCATCTGCGCGCGTGACTCGATCTGGAATACGCCTACCGTGTCAGCCTGCTGGATCATCGCGTAAGTTGCCGGATCTTCGGCGGGAATGTCGTTCAGCGACAAGGTGATGAGATCCAGGCAGCGGTGAATCACTGTCAGCATACCCAGTGCCAGGCAATCCACTTTCATCATACCGAGGGTCTCCAGGTCCTCCTTGTCCCACTGGATCACGGTACGGTTGGCCATGGCGGCATTCTCTACCGGCACCAGGCTGGCCAACGGAGTTTCCGAGATGACGAAACCGCCGACGTGTTGTGACAGATGGCGCGGAAAACCAATGATGGCTTGCACCAGGTGGAGCAACTGCCGCAGCTTGAGATTGTCCAGCCGGAAGCCCAGCTGGGCAATACGCCGGGCCAGGCTCTCGGAGTTTTCCCACCAGCCGATATTGCGTGCCAGCAGATCGGCCTGGCCCAGCGAGAAACCCAGTGCCTTGGCGATGTCGCGGATCGCGCTGCGCGGCCGGTAGGTGATCACCGTCGCCGCCAGCGCGGCACGGTCACGGCCATACTTGTGGTAGATATACTGGATGACTTCCTCGCGCCGTTCGTGCTCAAAATCAACATCAATGTCCGGTGGCTCGTCGCGTTCACGGGAGATAAAGCGCTCGAACAGCATGTTCATGCGTGCCGGGTCCACGGCGGTGATGCCGAGGCAGTAGCACACCGCTGAATTGGCCGCCGAGCCGCGGCCCTGGCACAGGATGTCGCGACTCCTGGCGAAACGCACGATGTCATGGACGGTCAGGAAATAGGGCGCGTAGCGCAACTCGCCGATCAGTTTCAGTTCCTTTTCGATCTGCGCACGCAATGCCGCGTTGATACCGTCCGGCCAACGCTCGTGGATGCCGGCCTCGGTCAGTTGGCGCAAATGCGCCATCGCACTCTGACCCTGCGGGACGACTTCGCGCGGGTACTGATAGCGCAATTGCTCCAGCCGGAAACAGCAGCGCCTGGCGATGGATACCGATTCCTGCAGCAACCCGGACGGGAACAGTTCCGCCAGGCGTTCACGCGGGCGCAGGTGCCGCTCACCGCAGGGCAGGGTGCGGTAGCCCAGATCCGCCACCGCGCAGCCGTGGCGGATCGCGGCCAGCACGTCATGCAGCATGCGCCGGGAGCGCTGATGCATTTGCACATCGCCGCAGGCGGTGACGCGCACGCCTGCGGCGCGGGCGGTAGTCAGCATCATGGAGAGCCGCTGATGGTCGTCCGGCCCCAGATGCAGGCTGGCGGCCAGCCAGCAACGGTTCGGAAAATAAGCCGCCAGCCAGTGCGCGGTCAGCAAGTCGTCCGCCGCCAGCGGCAGCCATAGGGCCAGGCAGTTACCCAGGCCATGCTCAAAAGCAGAATCGGGCAGGGCATATGCACCTTTGGGAGCGTTGCGCCGGCCGCGGGTGATCAGCGTGCACAACTGAGCATAGCCCGCAGGGTCTTGCGGCAGCAGTACCAGCCGTGAGCCGTTTTCCAGCCGGAAACTGCTGCCCGGGATCAAGCGGATGGGCTGCCCGCGTTCCCCGCAGCGTTGTTGTTCTTCCAATGCCCGCACCACTCCGGCCAGTGAGCATTCATCGGTGATCGCGATGGCCTGGTAACCGAGTTCCGCTGCACGTGCTACCAGTTCCTGTGGGTGCGAAGCCCCGGTCAGGAAAGTAAAGTTGCTGGTGCAGACCAGTTCGGCATATGCGGGCGGATTGGGTATGTCTGGAATCATGCTATACAAATATACAGTAAAAATGCACACACATGTTACCGTCAGACATTGCTAATGGCAGGGGTGATTGACCGCAGGTTTGTTTTCAAGAGCCATTGCCTGTAATGTCTGGCTATTCGGGCAGGTCCTAGTACCGTGACCCATAGATTTCGACACGACCAGCGAGTCGCTGACCGGTCAGATGCAAGACGCGCTTGCGCAGGAAGGGCGGGCCCCCTTTCCAGCAAGCGCAACACCGCAGGGCCGGTCAGCGGCTCGCCCGAAGGGAGCCCCCGGGATGCACCAGGACGGCGTTGCACCACTTGACAAGGACTGTGGGGGGCCATTGCCTGCGCGGTGCGCCTTGTCCTGGCACATCCGGGGGGCTCTGGTTGTATCGAAATCTATGGGTCACGGTACTGGTATCAATAGCAACCGACGCAACGTAACGTGGTGGAACCATGAAAACAGCCAACAAAATCCAGCCCTCGGAAATAACCAGTGAATCCAACTACCTGAATCGCCGGCAATTTCTGTATCGTTCCGGCCTGGTGATTGCCGGCGCTGCAGCCGCTGCCGGCCTCCCTGGCGTGTCCCGTGGCGCCGTGCGTGACTTGCACACCGTAAAGGGACCATACAGCACGGATGAGACGCCCAATTCCTGGCAAGACATCACCACGTACAACAATTTCTATGAATTCGGCACTGACAAGGAAGACCCCTACCAGAATGCACAGGAATTCATGGCAGAGCCGTGGTCGGTAAAAGTTTCAGGTGAATGCGGCAAGCCCGGCAACTACACTTACGAAGACATCATGCGGCCGCATACGCTGGAAGATCGTATCTACCGGCATCGTTGCGTTGAAGCCTGGTCCATGGTCATCCCCTGGGTCGGGTTTCCGCTTGGCGACCTGCTGCAACGATTCGAGCCAAACTCTGACGCTCGTTTTGTCCGCTTTAAAACACTGCATGATCCCAAACGCATGCCCGGTCAGAGCCGGGCCGTGCTCGACTGGCCCTACCGGGAAGGCCTGACGATCGCCGAGGCCATGCATCCATTGACGCTGATGGTGGTCGGAATTTACGGCAAGACCCTGCCCAACCAGAATGGCGCGCCTTTACGTCTGGTCATACCCTGGAAATATGGCTTCAAGGGCATCAAGTCGATCGTCGAAATCGAGTTCACCCGGCGCCAACCCGATACCAGTTGGGAGATGGCCGCACCCAACGAATACGGTTTTTACGCCAATGTGAACCCTGAAGTAGACCATCCGCGATGGAGCCAGGCGCGTGAACGACGCATCGGCAGCGGCTTGTTTGCCGCCAAACAGCCTACGTTGATCTTCAATGGCTATGCCGAAGAAGTGGCCAGCCTGTACCGTGGTATGGACTTGCGCAAAAACTTCTAGGCCGGGTGTTGCATAATTGCACCCATGAATCCGCGCTCGGTCCGGCTGCTTAAAATTCCTGTTTTCATTGCTTGCCTGCTGCCTTTGGCCAAGTTGTCACTGGAGGCTTTTGGCCTGGCGGGATTGAGCCTGGGCGCGAATCCCATTGAAGAATTGATTCATCGTTGTGGGCTGTGGGGTCTTAATTTTCTGTACATTACGCTCACGGTCACGCCACTGCGGCGCATCAGCGGCTGGAACTGGCTAATTCGTTTCCGCCGCATGTTTGGCCTGTTTTCTTTTTTCTATCTTTGTCTGCATTTCACCAGCTATGCCGGCCTGGACCAGCGATTCGACTTCATGGCCATAGGCGAGGACATCCTGAAACGGCCCTACATCACGCTGGGCATCACCGGGCTGGCGCTGCTCATCCCGCTGGCGATCACATCCACCACGGGCATGATGCGCAGGCTGGGTCACCGCTGGTTACAACTGCACCGCCTGGTTTACGTTGTTGCCATCCTTGGAACGGGGCATTTTTACTGGCAGGTGAAAAAAGATGTGTTCGATCCGCTGATTTATGCTGGTATTCTTGCGCTATTGCTCGGATTTCGCCTGGTGGTTTATTGGCAGAAGAAGCGGCGCACCGCGTAGCGAAAGGAACGGCCCGTGGCCAGCCTCACTGTACCTTGAAAGGGCGGCATTTCATCCAGGAAGAGGATGGAGAAGCCTGGGCGCAGGCCGTGATTGCCTGGATCAGGGACTCGGTTTAACCGCTTGGACCGTGATGGTGATCTTCTCGGACATGACCGGCGGGGAATGCGGAATATGCGCATAATTCCCCAACAACAACTGCAGCGTGTGCGGACCTGGTGGTAGTGTGAGCTCGACTTCCGTCTGGCCTTTGCCAAAGTGGCGGATGTTGTCCGTGTCGGGAAGCGGCAGATTCATGTCCGGCAGTTTTGTGACGTCGATCAGCAGATGATGGTGACCGGTATTTTCGGTTTGCGTACCGGCAGGGGTTATGTCCATGCCGCTGATGGCAAACTTAACGGTGAAAACCGGCGGCACGACGTCACCATCGGCCAGGTTGGCAAAGCCTACGGTCGCCCCCGCGGCTGAAGGGGTGCTGTGGCTGGCCTGAGCCTGGGCCTGTGACATGCCTTGCAGCGCAAACAGCAGACCGGCAATCAAAAGCAGTGCATTGCGCCAATAGATCCTGGAATTCATGTCGATTTCTCCTCGCTTTGCGTTGATGATGATTATTTTGCTACTTTACTTTACTACAGCGTGCCATGCCTGATCGCAAGAGGATGCTGTTGTTTTCATGTGATGTGCTGAATTCCGGCGCGCAAAACGTGCCGTTCTGGATGGGCAGGGCAGGATGGATCATGCATGATGGACGCTCGGCGCAGGTAGATAGTTCCGCAAGTGACGGAGACCGTGGCAATCCGGGGGATATTCCCCTGGTAGCCCATCGCGGGTATGCCGCCCGCTATCCGGAAAACACCCGTGAAAGCCTGGCCGCCGCAGTATCCGTGGGCGCCAGATTTCTTGAATTCGATATCCAGCTGAGCGCGGATGGCGTGCCCGTTCTGCTGCACGATGCAAGCCTGGAGCGCACGGCCGGGCGGCGTGGAACGGTGTTTGATCTGTCTGCTGCAGAACTGACCGGTATTGAGGTCAACGAGAGTGACCGTTTGGGTGGGACTTTCAAGGGTGTGCGCATACCCAGGCTGCAGGAGGTAGCCATGGATCTCGCCCGCTGGCCGGGCGTCACTGCCTTTGTCGAAATCAAGAAACAAAGTCTGAATCACTTTGGCACCGGATTTACGCTGGACCGGGTGCTGGACGCGCTGGCGCAAGTACTCGATTCTTGCGTGGTGATTTCCTTTTCCGCGGATGCGGTAGTGGAAGCCCGGCGCCGCTGCAACTGTGCCATCGGCTGGGCGCTGCCTTACTGGTCGGAAGAAAGCCGCCAGACGGCAATCCGCATCACGCCTGAGTATCTGTTCTGTGACCACCTCCTGCTGCCCCCGCCGGCACAAGCTTTGTGGCAGGGTCCGTGGCGCTGGGTGGCCTACGAAGTTGCCGAAGCCGGTTTGGCGCAGAGCCTGGTTCAGCGCGGTGTGCACATGATCGAGACCATGGCGATCGCGGAGATGATGGGACTGCCCGGGCAGGAGCCCGGCCACACATCCGCCAACGCTTTTCCCATTTAACCAGCCCTCGCGTATAATGACGCGCTTAACGCCGACGCCCGGGTCACGCCGGGCGTCGGCGTATCCCGCAGCCAGGTAACCCGCGAGGGAGGAGAACAACCGTCATGCAATTGATCGGTGAAGCCCTGACTTTTGACGACGTTTCACTGCAGCCTGCCTACTCGGAAATTCTGCCACGGGATGTGGACTTGCGCACCCGCCTGACACGCGCCATCAACATCAATGCGCCGCTGGTTTCCGCCGCCATGGATACCGTGACCGAGGCCAGGCTGGCGATTGCGATGGCCCAGGCCGGCGGCATCGGGGTGGTGCACAAAAACATGAGTCTGATGCAGCAGGCGGAACAGGTCCGCATCGTCAAGAAATATGAGGCCGGCGTGATCAAGGATCCGATTACCGTCACGCCGAAAACCACGATTCGGGAAGTGCTTGAAATCACGCACCGGCATAATATTTCGGGTGTGCCCGTGGTCGACGGCAATGAACTGGTCGGCATCGTCACCAGCCGCGACATGCGTTTTGAAAAAAAACTGGATGACCCGGTGCGCAATATCATGACGCATAAAGACCAGCTCATCACGGTGCAGGAAGAGGCCAGCCAGGACGAAGTGCTGGAGTTACTGCACAAACACCGCATCGAGAAAGTGCTGGTGGTCAACCGCAAGTTTGAATTGCGCGGTCTGATTACGGTCAAGGACATACAGAAATCCACCGACTTTCCCAATGCTGCCAAAGACTCGCGCGAACGCTTGCTGGTGGCGGCCGCCGTCGGCGTCGACGGTGATACGGTTGAGCGCATTACCGCACTGGTGGAGGCGGGGGTGGACGTTGTCGTCATTGACACCGCGCATGGCCACACCCGGGGCGTGCTGGATCGTGTGCGCTGGGTAAAGCAACAGTTCCCCGATGTGCAAGTCATCGGTGGCAACGTGACCACCGCCGAGGGCGCTCTGGCCCTGGTCGAGGCCGGCGCCGATGGCGTCAAGGTGGGGCAGGGCCCCGGCTCGATATGCACCACGCGGGTGGTGGCCGGGGTGGGGGTGCCGCAAATCACGGCAGTAGCCAATGTAGCGGCCGCATTGAAAGCCTCCGGTGTACCTTTGATCGCCGATGGCGGCATCCGTTTTTCCGGCGACTTTGCCAAGGCCATTGCAGCCGGCGCCTGGTCGGTCATGATCGGCGGCCTGTTTGCCGGTACCGAGGAGGCACCGGGCGACGTGGAGCTGTACCAGGGCCGGTCCTACAAATCCTACCGCGGCATGGGTTCGATTGGCGCCATGCAGGAAGGCTCAAGAGACCGCTATTTCCAGCAGGACATTGCGGCTGAAAAGCTGGTGCCTGAAGGCATTGAAGGCCGGGTGCCGTACAAAGGATCGCTGTCCAGCGTGGTTCACCAACTGCTCGGCGGTTTGCGTTCCTCGATGGGATACATGGGTTGCGCCACCATTGAGAAATTTCGTACGGACGCGAAGTTCGTGCGCATCACCAACGCAGGTATCCGTGAGAGTCACGCCCACGACGTGCAAATCACCAAAGAAGCGCCGAACTACAAACTGTCCTGAGCCGCGCCGCGGGCGTGGCTTGAAAAGTAAATGAGACCACGGTTCCATGACGCACGACATCCACCAGCAGCGCATCCTGATTCTCGATTTTGGTTCGCAGTACACACAGCTGATTGCCCGGCGCGTGCGCGAAATCGGGGTTTATTGCGAAATCTGGCCGTGGGATAGCCCGGCCGCGGCGATACGGGAATTTTCCGCCCGCGGCATCATCCTTTCCGGCGGACCGGAATCGGTACACGCAAAGAACGGTCCGCTGGCTCCGGAAGTTGTATACCAGCTTGACATCCCGTTGTTGGGCATCTGCTACGGTTTACATACCATGGCGATGCAACTGGGCGGTCGCGTCGAGCCGTCCGACTTCAAGGAATTCGGTTTCGCCCGGCTCGATGTTGAATGGCCCTCCGAGTTACTGCAGGGAATCGAGGATCACATAAATGCTGCGGGACAACCACAACTGGATGTGTGGATGAGCCATGGCGACAGGGTGGCACAACTGCCTGCCGGCTTCCAGCGGGTGGCCCGTTCCGATTCCGCCCCCATAGCCGCCATGGCCGATGCACAACGCCGGTTCTACGGCGTGCAATTCCACCCGGAAGTGACGCACACGGCCCAGGGCCAGCGCATTCTGCAGCGATTCGTGCAAGAGATTTGTGGCTGCGACGGGCGCTGGACCGCCCACAACATCATCGAGGATGCGGTCCAGCGCGTGCGCGCCCAGGTGGGCACGGATGAGGTCATACTGGGTCTGTCGGGCGGGGTGGATTCCAGCGTGGTCGCGGCATTGCTGCATCGCGCCATCGGCGACCAGCTCAGCTGCATATTCGTTGACACCGGCATGTTGCGTTACCGCGAGCCGGAGCAGGTCATGGCGACTTTCGCCCTTCATATGGGCTTGCGCGTGATCCAGGTCGATGCCCGTGAGCGCTTCCTGGCCGGCCTGAAAGGCGTGGCCGACCCTGAAGCCAAGCGCAAAGTCATCGGCAAAGCCTTTATCGAGGTATTTGAGCAACAAGCCGGCGTTTTCGGTGATGCAAAATGGCTGGCGCAGGGCACCATCTACCCCGATGTCATCGAGTCCGCGGGCGGCAAGACCGGCAAGGCCCACGTGATCAAATCACACCATAATGTGGGCGGCTTGCCGGCGCACATGAAGCTGCAACTGCTGGAGCCTCTGCGTGAGCTGTTCAAGGACGAGGTGCGTCGCATCGGCGTCGAGTTGGGCCTGCCGCGCGAGATGGTCTATCGCCACCCCTTCCCCGGCCCGGGACTGGGCGTGCGCGTGTTGGGAGAAGTCAAACCGGAATACCTCGATTTATTGGCCCGCGCCGACCATATTTTCATCGAGGAACTGCAACGTGATGGCCTGTACGACGAGGTCAGCCAGGCATTCGCGGTTTTCCTGCCGGTGAAATCCGTGGGGGTGACCGGAGACCAGCGCCGTTACGAGTACGTCATTGCCTTGCGCGCGGTGAAAACCATCGATTTCATGACCGCACGCTGGGCCAGATTGCCCTACGAGTTTTTGGAAAAGGTATCGCTGCGCATTGCCAATGAAATCGACGGCGTTTCACGTGTCGTCTACGATATTTCCGGCAAGCCGCCCGCCACCATCGAGTGGGAATGACCGGAACTGGCAGGCACTATCTGGCATCAACCGGCATAATACAGGCCACGTACTATCGCAACTCAGGTCATCAATTGTGCTGGCGCTCGGATTGCCATGATTCAGTGAAAGCCAGAATGTGCTTGCAAAATCGAGGGAAAGATTTCGCAATTGAGTGATCAATCAGGCAGAAAATAAGAGACGATATCCATCTCCTTGTGAGGAATGCCAAAGATCTCAACGCATCCCTGTCCAATCAGGTAAAAGATGACGTGCTGACCTTGCGCGTAACTGTAGTAACCTTCGGTGACATCCGAGCGATGCTTTCCCAACCGAGGATTTTCTGCCAGCCAGCGAAACCGTTTTTCGAAATCCTGCAGCAGGTATTTCGTTGGTTTTTGCGCCATTGCCGCTCAGTGTAGCGGCCGATATTTCTTAAATCATCTCTCGCCCTCGGCGTGATTTTGTTCCTGGGCATCAACCTTCGCTATCCAACTCGTTGATTAATGTGTCCATAGAAAAATTGTCAACGAATTCGCCGGCTCTGGCTTGCTCGGCGCCTTGCGCTAAATGAGTACGCAGGGCTTCAAGTTTGATTTTGCGTTCTTCCATCGTGCGGCAAATTTTATTCCTTGTAAATTGAAAGAGTACGTTACAAAATGCAAGGATGATAGAGCGGCGTATAAAACAACATGTTACGGCAGCACTGGACCGCCAGGCAGCTGTGGCGCTTATCGGTCCGCGGCAGGTCGGCAAGACCACGTTGGCCCAGGGCATCGCCGAAGAGCGAGACGCGCTGTACCTCGATATTCTCAGCGTGGCGTCCGTTGACCTGCTGCGTCAGTCCGGCGAGAGCTTGGCCGGACGGATCGAGTATGTCGACATGCAGCCTCTCGATGTTACCGAAGTCGCCGCTTGAAGACAAAACGATCTGTACCTCGTCGCGCCAAAAGCGCCAAGCCTGCAAAGCCGGCCCGGCTTTCACGCACTCACGCTCCGCAAGACATGTCGCCGATCGAGTGGCAACGCGCCTTGCGTCGCCAGTTCGGTCGCGAGCAGGATTTTCAACTCGATAATCTCGGTTCCGAGCCGTTCTTCTCGGAATTTCGCGTCGGCAACCCGCAATCGAAAAACCGCTATCGCGTGGCGATTCGGGGTCAACTGCCGGGTGACAACTTTTGCAGCTGCCCGGACTACGCCACCAACGAACTGGGCACCTGCAAGCATATCGAATTCGTA
>CAVPUV010000025.1:0-41356 GCA_963708905.1 uncultured Gammaproteobacteria bacterium
GTACTGGTAGCGTAAGGTCACCCCTGTACCCGCGCGGCGGACCGAACACTGTTGATTGGAGCCGAAGGAATCCGAGAAGTCAAAAGTATAGACTTTATATTCTTTCTCGAACAGATTCTTGCCCCAGACAGACAGTTCGAATTGTTCGTTGAATCGATAACTGACCGAGCCGTTCCACACCCAATAGGAATCCTGGCTGGCAATATCCTGGTTGGCGATGTCAAAAAATACCTTGTCTGAATAGTTGGTATCGACCTGGAAGATCAGTGAACTCTCGCCAATCGGTACCGAATAACGCCCGAGGGCGTTGAATTGCACATCCGGTGCCAGCACCAGGTTGCGGTCTGACAATACCGAACCGTCCGGCAAGGCGATGCCATCGGCGGTGGCGTCCAGCAGACCCAGACCCAGACCCAGTTCCAACGCGTCGGCAGGGTTGGCGAACAGTTCAAACTCGGCGCCCTTGACTTCGGCGTCTGAAGCATTGCTGATGAAGGAGCTTACGCCCTCGAAAGTCAGCGCCTGCAGATCGGTGTAGTCGTAATAAAATACCGTGGCGTTGAAACGGACTTTTTCGTCGGCAAAGCTCGATTTCAGGCCAATTTCATAAGCGACGAGTTCCTCCTTGCCAAAGGGCAGGTTATCCAATTCCAGCGACGGGTCGAGAAAGCCCGAGTTGAAACCGCCGCTCTTGAAGGATGAGGAGATGCTGGCGTAAAGCAGCAAGTCTTCGTTGGCGTGGAAATTCAACCCGGCTTTGCCGGAAACAACGTCGTCATCCTGGCTGGCCAGGTCGCCGGCGGTCGCTGGAGAAAACTCGTACACAAACGCGTCGAAATTCGTTTCCCTGTTGACATAGGTATAGTCCTTTTCCTCGGTAGTGAAACGAATGCCGCCGCTTACCTCCCAACGACTGGTCAGTGCATAATCGACCTGGCCGAATGCTGCAATCGACGTGGTTTCCTGCAAGTAAGAGACGTTAAAATCGACATCGAACAGCCCACTGAGATCGAGTCTGGTGCCGGAGCCATCGACTTCGTTGTCAAAATAATAAGCACCGGCTACCCAGTGGAGCCGTTCGGTTTCACCGAAAAACCTGAGTTCTGAGGTTATCTGTTCCGTGTCGGCGACAAAGTCAGGGCGTACCAGTGAGCCCGCGCCGAAGTCAATGTTGCCGACATCGGTGTCTTCCTGGTGGAATTTTTCCACGTTCTCAAAGCCGGTTATCCACTTCATGCCGATACCGTCGCCCTGCCAGTCGAGATCCACGAAGGCCCCGCTGTTTTCGATTTGCAGCGGCCCGGTGCGGTCATAGTCACCGGCCCAGACATCACCGTCCGTGTCTTTATAACCAAAAAAATCGAACCCGTCTCCGGCCGTGCCCTGATGCTGATAGGCCGCAGCCAGGGCATCGGAGTCGGAGTAGTGCGCATTGAGCAATAGTGACCATTGTGGCGCGAGTTGAAACAGGATTTGCCCGCGTACGGCGATATTGTCGGCATCGTTTGGATCCTTGCCGACGCGGTTTTCCACATAGCCATCCGCCTGGTTGGTGGCTACCGACAAACGGGCCATGACGGTATCGGTACCGCCGCCCACTGCGCCCTCGAACTTGATCTGGTCATGGCTTCCATAGCTCAGGTCGCCATACAGATCGAAATCCCTGGTCGGTTTTTTGGTCACATAGTGCACCAGGCCGCCGGTCGCATTGCGGCCATAAAGCGTGCCCTGCGGCCCACGCAGTACCTCGATGCGGTCGACATCGAACAACTGGAACGTCAGGCCGGCCATTGCGCTTTGATAAATCTCATCGATATATACGGCAATATTGCTCTCGTTGTTATCGTTGAAATCATTCAGCCCGACGCCGCGCAAGACGATGGATGGGTTGTTGCCCGCTCCAACCGGCGTGCCGATACTGAAATTGGGCGTTTGTGAAGCAACGTCCACGCTGTTGGTCAGGTTGAGACGGCGTAGCGAATCACCCGAAAACGCGGTGATGGAAACCGCCGTGTCCTGCAAGCTCTGCTCGCGCTTCTGCGCAGTGACAATGATCTCTTCCAGAACGCCTGACTCGGCCAGAAGCGGCGGGCTGAACCCAAGGCTCCCAACCGCCATCAGCATCAGAGACAGTGCAAGCCGCGTTACTTTGGCACAGGCGAAATACATTCTGATCTTCATATTGCTCTACTCCCACACAGATTCGGCAATAAACAAAATTACCCCATTTTATCCTTTTGTTGTTATTCGTAAACTCAACAAAAGCAGTCTAGACCTGAAACGGGCTTATGCAAAAATGAAAACCCGGAGTTTTTGATTTGGCTCAATGCATCTCATTATCCGCTGATATTCCATTATTTTTTTTGCTAGAATACCGGCCGTTTTTTTCCAGACTCCCAAGCCGATCCTTGATTACACCCGTATGCAGCCGTGTATTCAGTCTACCAGTGATTGTACGCGCCAGGATCAACCCCACGGTTTACTTGCGTGGCGTAATGCTGCGATCATGAATGACCTGAACAGGCAGACGACAAGGTTGTTATCATGAAAAAAGCATTATTCGGTTTGCAGTTTGCGCTTTGTCTGATGTTGGCAGGCAACAGTGCGGGGCTCTTTGCGCAAGATGAAGATACCCAGGCGGGGAAGGCAGCCCGAGTGCTGGGTAAAATCAGTTTTCCCACTACCGCCACAGCCCATGAAGCGCAGCAGGCATTCATACGCGGCATGTTGCTGCTGCACCTGTTCGAATACCCTTTTGCCCGTGATGAGTTTATCCAGGCGCAGCAGATCGAACCGGGATTTGCGCTGGCCTATTGGGGTGAGGCCATGACCTTCAATCACCCCATCTGGGATGAACAGGATCTGGAAGCCGGGCGTGCGGCCCTGCACAAGCTGGCTGTGACCAGCGAAAAACGGCTTGCTGCAACGCCCGACCCAAGGGAAAAGGCATTTTTGCAGGCGGTCGATATTCTCTATGGTGAGGGCGGCAAGGCCGAACGCGACCGCGCTTACGCCCGGGCGATGGAACGGATGGCGGCGCACTTTCCGGAAGATCACGAGGTGCAGTTGTTGTACGCACTTTCGCTGTTCGGGGTGCAGGCCGGGGTGCGCGACATTCCAACTTACATGATGGCCACGGCCATTGCACAGTCCGTTTTCACGGCCAACCCGCAACACCCCGGCGCCGCCCACTACCTCATTCATGGTGTCGACGACCCGGATCACGCGGTGTTGGGATTGGCGGCCGCCAGGGCACTGGCGAAGATGGCCCCGGATGCCGGTCATTCCCTGCACATGACCTCGCACATTTTCACTGCGCTGGGCATGTGGGACGACGTGGTGCAGGCCAATGAAGCCGCCATCAAGGTGTCAAAGCGGATGAGCAGGGAACAAGGCCGGGAACCGCACCACTGGGGTCATTACAATTTCTGGCTGCTTTATGGCTATCTGCAACAGGGACGCATGGAACAGGCACGGACCTTGCTGACGTCCGCGTTCCAGGACTTGCAGGCTGATGAGTCCAAAACACCGCAAGACCGGATGATACTGGATCCGGACAATTCATCGCTGGGTTCCGTCGTGCAAATGTGGGCCCGCTACCTGGTCGAAACCGGGGACTGGAATGGTGAGATAGCGCAGTGGCAATTCAGCTTGGGTGACGCTTTTGATCCTAACCTGAACTTTTCTTTTGTTCAAGGTATGCGTGCGGCGCATGCCGGCCAGGTCACGCAGGCGAGCGAAAACCTGCAACAGTTTCGCCAGCTGAAAACCGATCTCGAACGAGCGCTCCACGCGCAGATAGAATCCGCCCCCACCGATCTGCTCTACCTTGCGCGCCTGGCGGTATTGGAACAGGAGCTATTGGCTGGGATCGAAGACGCCCGCGGGGATTATCTCGCCGCCGCCACTTATGCGCGTGAAGCCAGCCGGCTGGAGGGCGCAATGCCCTATGCTTTCGGGCCGCCTTTTATTGACTGGCCGGCGGCCGAATTGCTGGGAGAGATGAGCTTGAAAGCGCGTCGCTACGCCGATGCTGCCGACGCTTACGCGACGCAGCTCAAACGCGCCCGCCTGCGCTCTCTTTCCCTGCTGGGCCAGGCGCGTAGTCAGCAAAAGCTGGGTCATGCAGAGGAAGCAAAGTATGCTTTGGATAAACTGGCGCTGAACTGGCGTAACGCCGATGCCGCGGTCAAAGCAGAGCTGAGCGCAATCGCGGAGGTGACGCCCTGATGTTTTTCCGCTGTTGACAGGCGGTGATGTGGTTCATCCCCGACCGCCGCATCGAACGCGCGCTGGAAAGTTGGGTGGATCAGGGTCACTGACCTGACGTTCAGCCAGGGCCAGATTAAATATGTCGGAGCACAGTCCTCGGGTCGCGACCGTGCGGTGATTCCGACCGGCCCGGACACGCGTTGCCGCGGGAACGTCCTGAGCCTGTTCAATACGCATACGCAATCCGGCATTCGCATCACGCCCAAAACCTCTCACAGCCTGTGGCTGGGCGTGAAAATGGATGATGAACTGGCTATTCTGGGGATGTTGCAGCTGGAATAGTCCTGGGTTGGGCTCATCCGGTACGTTGATGTGGTCTGCTCAATCCGGACACCTGCTCAAGGCGGTAAAATGCCGTCCATGATTCTATCTTGGCCAACAGCAGACATGAACCATTCACCATTTCTGCCGTGTAACAGATGAGTACCGCAGTCCCGGCGGACGCTCGCACAATGGTTTTTACACTCACTGGTACACTGCTATGAATACAACTGAAGACCCACGACCGCCGTTGCCAACCTTTAACCTTGATTCCGCGACGCAGAAAGTCCGGATGGCGGAAGACGCGTGGAATTCCCGCGACCCGGTGAAGGTTTCACTGGCATACACTCCGGACAGCGTCTGGCGCAACCGTTCCGAGTTCGTGTCGGGCCGCGAGGCTATCGTTCCCTTCACTACTTTGGAGAGGCAATGACCAGGAAACTCATCAGCTCCGGCTCCACTTTTGAGGAGCAGATTGGCTATTCACGGGCACTCGTCGCCGGCGACTGGGTATTCGTTTCAGGCACCACGGGTTTCGATTACACCACCATGTCGATCTCGGACAGCCTGGTGCAGCAAACGGAGCAATGTCTGAAAAATATCGAATCTGCGCTCCGGCAAGCCGGTTCCAGCCTCGAGGATGTCGTCCGCGTAACTTATGTTCTGCCCGACGGCGCCGAATTTGAGCAATGCTGGCCCGTGCTGCGCCAGTATTTCGCAGAAGTTCGTCCCGCGGCCATGATGATCTCTGCCGGCCTGTCGGACCCCCGCATGAAGATCGAAATCGAGGTGACCGCCCTGAAGAAGGCTTCGCGGTGATCAGATTCGCTGCGACGCTTGATCAGATAACCGTCGGCAACTGCCTTGCGGATACGTTCTTCACGGGTGCGATTGGAGCCGGACTTCATCTGCTGGCAGGCGCCGCTCACGCTGAGCGGTGTGCCTCTCCAGTGTGGTCCTTTTTGGGACCTTGGACACCGGGTTAGGCCTCTTCGCGTGTGCGCGTGATGGCGCCGGTCAGCACCAACTTCATACCCTCCTCGAACGACATATCTATCGGCGTGATGCTGGAGCGCGGCAGAATCAGGGTATAGCCGCCAATCTGGTAACTCATCGGCAAGTAGACGGCAACCGGATCGTCGACCGTGGGCAGCAGGGACAGGGGGCTGAAGTCTTCGCGCGTCACAAAACCAATCTGTTCAAAATCCTGGCCGGGAATGCGTACCAGGACCACCTTGCTCATGGCCGTCTTGCTGTCGGGGCTGAAATAATCGATAAAATCCTTGATCGCGGGGTAGAGGGTTTTGACCAGCGGCAAGCGGTTCAGGATGTTTTCCCCCAGGGAGAACAGTTTCTGGAACAGGAGAACCTGGGACAGCGATCCGACCAGAAGCGTGATCGCCAGGGCAGCGATCAATCCCATACCCGGGATATACCAGCCCTGCGGCAGGAAGAGGGAGAACATACCTCCCAGCAGTTGTTCCGCGCCTTTGGCCAGCCACCACAGGATAGCCAGCGTCAAGGCCACCGGGATGACAACGACGAGCCCTTTGAGAAACAGTTTGCCCAGAGTATTCATGGCTGATTGATGTTTACCTTGATTCATCTGCAACCGCCGGCGATCAAACCGTATCGCCGCGAAAAATAAAATAGGCCGCGGCCACCAGGCACAAACCGGCCCACAGGTAGTCGATCTTGAGTGGTTCCTTCGATGGGGTGGATGGCCGGTTTCATCATGGTGCTGATTCCAGCCGATTATATTTGTGCAGGATTTGCTGCACCCGTTCGTGGGGCAGGGCATACACCGTATTGCCATCGATGCCGGTCATGGTCTTGCCTGCCACCAGCGCATTGATGATGGCTTCCTCGGTGGCCTGTACCGTGGCTTCGAACAGGGGATCCATATCCGGCAGCATGCTCAGATGGTTGACTTCCTTGCCCCAATACGCCGTCATCCGGTTGGCGGTCGAGAATGCCAGAAAAATATCACCCGAGCCGCTATGGCCGTTGCTGCCGACACGGCCAAGAGCCAGCGTGGCCCGGCGTGCCAGACGTCTGAGCTGGGTGGGAATCAGCGGCGCATCCGTGGCAATGATAGCCACGATGGAGTTACCCCCGGGTTTTTCAACCGCCGCCGTCTGCGGCAACAGGTCGGCGATTTCCGCCCCGACCGGTACTCCCGCCATGCGCAATTCGGCACGCACGCCGAAATTGGACTGCACCAGAACGCCCAGGGTGAACGTGCCGAATTTTGTTTCGACACTGCGGGAGGCCGTGCCGATACCACCCGAGAACTCAAATGTGCGCATGCCGGTGCCGCCGCCGACATTGCCTTCAGACACGGCTCCACCTGTGGCGCTGTCCAGCGCACGGAATACGTCCTCTTCATGCACATGCTGGCCATAGATGTCGTTGAGAAAACCGTCCCAGGTTTCCGTCACCAGCGGCAAACCCCGCGAGTACAGTTCATCCTCCAGCGTGACGTGCCGGCGGTTCCATTCGATGATGGCGCTATGAACCCTGCCGACACTCAATGTGTTGGTGAGCGCAATCGGCCCATGCAGTTCACCGAACTCATCGACGAAGCGGCTGCCGGTCATTTCGCCGTCGCCATTGAAGGTAAAGTGTCCGGCGGCCACGCCGGCCATGGCGGACTTGCCCAGTGGAAAAACAACCGTGACGCCGGTTCTGACGGGCCCCTGGCCAACCATCAGCGGCCCTTCGCCACGAATCAGCGTGGCGTGGCCGACTTCCACTGCGGTCACATCGGTGATGGCGTTGAGCGGCCCGGCAGTTCCGGCAAAGGGAATGCCAAGGTCGCGTGCGCGCGGGGAGGTGATTTCACTGCACAGCGCCGGCGCGGTCAGCAACGCGGCCAGCAGTAGTGCCGCCCAGGCCATGGGTGCTGTCGCATTACGTGAATACAACGGGTGCATTAAATACCTCACATCGACACAGCCTGAATCATAGGGGCATTGCAGGATTCAACTCAACAGCGCGACGCTCTTGGCCTGAGCATACACCATCCGGCCCGGCTCCAGTGCCAGTGCGACCGCGGATTTTCGGGTCACGCGCGCCAATATCGGCAGACCGGCAGCCAACAGTCTCACGGTGACCTGGGCCTCTCCGTATGCGCTCATGGTATCAACCGTGGCCGGAAAAATATTCAGGATGCTGGTGCCGGACTGGTGTTGCAGCGTCAGGCTGACGTCACGCGCTGCCAGCCGTAAGCGCACCGGCTCGCCAATACTCTTCATTTCACGTGGTATGGTGAAACGGCCGCCGGCAAAATCCAGCTGGGTGAGCTGGAAGTGCTCGTCATGGCTGGCCACCACCGCTTCGATGACTGCCGCCGCCTCCGGTTCTTGCGCCAGCGGCAGATCCAGCCGCGTGAACAAATCATGGATGTCACCGCTTGCCACCACGCGGCCCCGATCCAGCAGCACCAGGTAATCGGCCAGGCGCGCCACTTCGTCCGGCGAATGACTGACATAGATCAGCGGGATATCGAGTTCATGGTGCAGGGCCTCGATATAAGGCAGGATTTCCTGCTTGCGGTTGAGGTCAAGACCCACCAGCGGCTCATCCATCAACAACAGGCGCGGGCTGACTGCCAGGGCGCGGGCAATGGCCACGCGTTGCCGTTCACCGCCCGACAGTGTGCCGGGTTTGCGTGCTAACAGCGGCGTGATGTCCAGCAGTTCGATCACGCGCGGCAAGGACAGCTTGCGTTCTGCCTCGGGCACCCGTTTCCAGCCATATTCCAGGTTGCGCCGCACGTCCAGGTGCGCAAACAGGCTGGCTTCCTGGAACACGAAACCCACCGAACGCTGATGCGCCGGCACAAAACGGTCGTGCGTCTGCCAGGTCGTTCCGGCCACTTGCAGTGCGCCGTCATGATGGTGATCGAGTCCGGCGATGGCGCGCAGCAAGGTGGTCTTGCCACAGCCTGAAGGGCCGAACAATGCCGTCACGCCCTGCGCCGGCAGCCGGAGGTCGACGTCGAGTTTGAAATCTCCGCGTTGCACGCGGAAACGGGCGGCGATGGTCATGATGGCAGCAGGTGGAAGCGTCGGTTGAGTGCGTAAACGGTCACCAGCAGCACAAAGGAAAAAACGATCAGGGCGCCGGACAGCCAGTGGGCGTGCAGGTAATCCAGGCTTTCGACATGATCGTAGATGGCGATGGAAGCGACCCGGGTCGCGCCCGGAATATTACCGCCGATCATCAACACCACGCCGAATTCGCCCAGGGTGTGCGCGAAGCCGAGCACCGCGGCGGTGACAAAGCCGGGGCGGGCGAGCGGCATGGCGATGGTGAAAAAGCGATCCAGCGGCGAGGCGCGCAAGGTGGCGGCAACTTCCAGCGGCCGGCTGCCCACCGCGATAAAGGCGGTTTGCAACGGCTGCACCACGAACGGCATGGAATAGATCACCGAACCAATGACCAGGCCGGTGAACGTAAACGCCAGCGGCTGACCGCCGAGCGCATTCATCAGGGCGCCCAGCGGGCCATGCGGGCCGAGCAGCAGCAGCAGGTAAAAACCCAGCACGGTGGGGGGCAAAACCAGGGGCAGGGCGACCACCGCCTCCACCAGATAGCGGTGACGCCAGCGGCTGCGCGCCAGCCACCAGGCCAGCGGCGTGCCCAGCAGCAGCAGAATCAGCGTGGTGATCAAAGCCAGCTTGAGGGTTATGGCCAGCGCGGACAGATCGGCATCGGTAAACATCATGGCACAGCGTAACCATGCTCCGCGATGATCTTCAAGGCCTGCGGGCCGTGAAGAAAGCGCAGCAATGCCTGGCCGGCATCGGTGTCGCGCAGCAGCACGGCTTGCTGATCTATCGGCTGGTAGAGTTGCTGCGGCACCAGCCAGAACGAACCGGTGACCGGCACATGGGGGCCTTGCACCTGTGCCCAGGCCAAAAAACCGAGTTCGGCATTACCGCTTTGAACAAACTGGTAGGCCTGGCCGATGTTTTCACCCTGCACCAGGCGCTCACTGAGCCGCTGCCACAGGCCGAGCGCCTGCAACACTTGACGCGCCGCCAGTCCGTAGGGCGCAAGCCGCGGGTTGGCGATGGCCAGGTGGCGGAAATCACTGTGCTCGAGGACGCGGCCTTGCGTATCGACGTAGCCGGGCCGTGGGCTCCACAACACCAGCTTGCCAAGCGCATAAGTGAATCGGCTGCCGGCCACTGTCCGGCCTTCCCGTTCCAACCGCTGCGGGTGTTCTGCGTCGGCGGCAAGAAAGACATCGAACGGTGCACCGTTGACGATTTGCGCATAGTGCTTGCCGGTAGAGCCAAAAATCAGCGTAAGCCGATGATCCGAACTGGATTCAAATTGCTGTTTCAGCGCTTCCATGGCCGGCTGGAAATTGCTTGCCACCGCCACGCGGATTTCGGCGGCAACGGCCAGTTGCGCGGATAGCGCAACGACGGCTGCCAGCAGCCGCACCGTCAGTTTGTTCATTGGGCCAGCGTCCAGCCGTTTACCGCGGACCTGGTTCTTCCTCTTCGAAAAATTCGTCGCGAATGACAATCTCATAGATTTTGGCGGCCTTGCCCGCAAGTGGCTGCCGTTCCTCACCCATGACGTCGGTCATGTTCTCGAGATAGGCCAGCGCTATTTCCAGTTCTTCCAGTGCCGGATCCAGATCCATGATTTGCAGGACCTTGTGATCGTCGATCGGGCCGAATATCCGCGTGATGTCGGCGCGGGTGGATGATGTGATATTCATGGGATCCTACCTCCGTCATCGGTCAATAATGCATGGTCATTTTGGCCCAATGCAAGCGCGCCGCGCTGAGCTGTTGGTCTTGGGCCGGCAAGCCGCAGGCTGCTGGTGCCGGGAGGTTTACAGCGACGCCATGCCTGGCCCCGCGTGGAGGCGTTCGTCCCGGTATAATCAAATTCAGTTTGACCAGCCCAATTCCTCCCGCACGCGCTGCTCCAGTGCATGCACGGGCAGGGCCACCAGGTCGCGGTTCAATTCATGAGCAACCCTGGCCGACAGGGTTTTACTCATGTGCTGGCGCATGCGTCCCAGGGTTTTCGGGTCGGCGATAACGACCAGGTGTTCAAACGCGTTGCGGTTTGCCGCCTGCTCGAGGTTTGCCACCAGCTCATTTGAAAATGCCTGCTCGGCCAGGTCATGCGCATCGGCACGCGGCGCCATGCTATGACTGGAAGATCCGCCTTGCACGTTGACGATGCGGCCGCTGCTGTCGGACATCATTTCCCTGGTGGTTTTGTGCCGGCTGGCGGAAACCAGTTTTTGCATCTCACGGAATGCAGCAGGCTCCCGGCTGAGTGTAAAAAAGCGCGCGCAGCCGCTGTCCGCCACCACAAGCCAATACGGGGATGAAGCATTTTTCATAGACGAACCTCCACTTTCAGCATTCAAGCTGAAACAATACCGCGAGAACGGCTCTACAATCAGGCGGTTTGCGCCAGGTTCCGGTGTTCCGGCCTGGAAACCTCCTCGATCAGTTCTCCCGCCAATTCGTGGGGCGCGTGTGTGGAAATGTCACCGGTGGATACGATCCCGACCAGGCGGCGGTCAAAATCCAGCACCGGCAGACGACGGACCTGCTTTCTTTCCATGATGGCCGCAGCCTGCTTCACCGTGTCGTCTTCACGACAGAACGCGGGTTTGGGTGTCATCACATCCCCTGCCGTCAGGCCTTCCAGGGGCTCCCCGCTGGCCACGGCCCGGCACACGATATCCCGGTCGGTGATCAGGCCATCCAGCCTGTTTTCAGTTCCGACCACGACACATCCTATGTCATAGTCCTGCATGATTTTGGCCACTTTTTCAAGAGGCATTTTCCGGTCGACCGTTTGCACGATGCTGGTCATGATTTCGCTGACATTCATTT
Source organism: uncultured Gammaproteobacteria bacterium (assembly GCA_963708905.1). Taxonomy (GTDB): domain Bacteria; phylum Pseudomonadota; class Gammaproteobacteria; order Xanthomonadales; family SZUA-36; genus SHZL01. The sequence continues at coordinate 11,418 of CAVPUV010000025.1, forward strand.
AAATCACCTCGCTGTGCAGATTTTTCAAGCAGCAAGCTTTGTGTACCATGGATTCATGTTCCTGTGTGTGACATGCATCAGCCATGGTGCGAAAAAACCAGCTGTTGCAGCAGCCCTGGAACGTCATGATCCCCCTCCGTGGCCAGCCGGATCACGTACTGCTCTTCCTGATCCGTAAATGCATCATGGTGGGCCAGCTGGTATTCCAGAACCGCCAGGCCGGCCTCTGATACCTGCTGCGGGTCAGCGGCGCGTTGCCGGATGCGTTCGCGCAGCGTTTCGGGCGGGGCGGTGCAGTCCAGGATGAACAACTCTGCCTGCAGGTGTTTGGCCAGAACCACAAAGCGTTGACGCTGCCGCTGGCGCAGAAAGCTTGCGTCCGCAATCATGTTGAAGCCGGCGCGTAGTCCGGTCTCGCAATAGCGCGCCAGCAGGTCATAGGTTCGCTCGGTAGCCCTGGCATCGTACAGCCCGGTTTCGATCCCGGAACTGCTGCCCTGTGTTGGAGCAAGACCATGCAGGCGTTTGCGTTCCAGGTCGCTGCGCACGCGAATGGCGCCCAACGTGCCCATCAGACGGTTACTCAGCCGGGACTTTCCGGCGCCGGAGAATCCATGCATGAGCAACAGCCGGGGTGCCATCGATGGCTCCACCAATGATCGGGCCAGATCGAGGTAGCGCCGTGTTTTGTCATCAGGACTCTGCGCCGCCCCGGTCAGGTTGCCCCTGGGTTGCATCGCCGCCACCTTGGCGCGGACCAGGCAGCGATACACCAGGTAGAAGCGCAGCACGGCGATGCCCGGGTAATCACCGCTGTGCTCCAGGTAGGCGTTGAGAAAGGTGTAGGCCAGGTCTTCGCGCCGGTGCGCCATCAGGTCCATCACCAGAAAGGCGATGTCGTTCATCAGGTCGAGCCAGCGCAACCCGGGATCGAACTCGAGGCAATCGAACAGCACAATCCGGCGTTCCAGCCTGACCATATTGGCCAGGTGCAGATCACCATGTCCCTCGCGCACTAATCCACCGGCCGCGCGATCCTGGAATGCCGGCGCCAGCAAACCAATTTGCTGGCGGGTCCAGGCTTCGAGCTGTGCCAACTGCGGGTGGAAGTGGTCGTTATTCAGCGCAACCCTGATCTGGGTGAAATTATCCAGGGCAAATTGGCTGATGCGCGCAATTTCGTCCGCGGGATGGTGCAGCGGCCTGGCACTCAGGGAGCCATGAAAATCAGCAATGACCTGCGCCGCGGCCAACATATCGTTGACCGTGAGCCGGCCGGATTCCAGTTGGCGGTCAAGCCGGGCGTCGCCGGGAAACTGCCGCATCCGCACCGCGTATTCAATCGCCGGTTGCTGGCCGATCCTGAGGCCCTGAGCCGTTGCGGCGATGGGCACGATGTCCAGGTACAGGTCCGGAGCGGTGCGCTGATTGAGGCGCAGTTCTTCCTCACAGAAATATTTACGGCGCGCCAGGCTGCTGAAGTCGACGAAGCCAAGATCCACCGGCTTCTTGATCTTGTACGCAAACTCGCCGGTGAGAATGATCCAGGAAATGTGGGTTTCGATGAGCTCCAGCTTTTCCACGGCATGTGGAAATGCAGACGGATCCAGCAACTTCTCAATGTCGCCCGGTTTCATGCAGGCATTGTCCTTGGGTGGAGGGTAAATTGCAGTGGATGACGAGGTAGAGGGTCATGACCGTTTGGCTCCGGCGATCTTCGCCAGTAATCGCTCGATCTCGCGCCGCTTCGCCGCGGGTGTGCCCCACTTCGGCTCCTCCGGTTGTTGCGGGAGCAAAGGTCGGTCCGCGGCCAGCCAGCGCTCGTATTCGCGTTGTTTCCGGGCCTCGCGTTCGGCCTGCTCGCGCCTGAGTACCTCCATTCTGGCCACGGCCCGTTCGGCGGCAACGGGAATGGCGCATGCAGGGAGATTTGCCAGCGCCAAATAGTTTGTAATGCGGCGCTGCAGCTCATCCCGGGCGAATTCATTGATGAAGGGCAGGTTAAGCGCCTGATAGATGGGAACCCAGACGCCGGACTCCTGGGCCTTGGTTCTGACCAGCAACGCCGGATTGAACTGATACCAGCCCTGCTGCACACGTTTGAACAACGCACGGTTGTAGGCATAGTCGCGTTCGACTTCGTTGCGGGCGAGCACGCCGGACAGATGCTGGCGCCGGTTGCGTTCCGGGCGGACCACATTGGCTGGAAGATGTTCCCAGGCTTGCAGAATGCCTGCCGTGTCGAAAGCCCCGTATGGTCGGCGCTGCCGGTGGGTAAAGCGCGATTTGAACAGCGCCCACAGGGTCTGCAGCAGAAAATACTCGGACAGGTGCCGGTCGATGCGCACCAGGCGCTCGCCGCTGTTGACGTCAATGCTGGCCGGGGCGAGCAGCTCATACAGTGCGGCGAACGGCCCGCGTGCGAAGCCACGGTCGCGGAATGCCGCGCGCATGGCCCAGTGCAGTGCGTTGCAGCCGTAGTGATCGGTGGCATCCCGGTTGGCGCCACGCTCCAGCAAGGCTTCCACCAGCGCCACATTGCCCGCCGCCGCGGCCGCCATCAGTGGCGTCAGGTTCATCGGCAGGCGGTGTTCCAGGCCGTGCCGGTCGCATTGCCGGAGAATATCCTTGAAGTGGGTGACAAAATATGGCGCGAAGGATTTGCGTCCCAGACTCGCGCGCTGCTGTTCGAAGCCACGCGCGGTGTCGAACTTCGCCGCCTGCACCAGCCATGCGGCCAACACCGGTTCGTCATGACCGGCGGCATATTCATAAAGCTGCTGCCGGGGCTTGCGGCCCGGCGCCTGCTCACGGAACACCTTGATGAGCAAGGCCTCGACCCCGGCCTGGTCGAACACCGGCCAGGGTACGGGCGCCTCGCGGAGGATGCTGTCGCGGATGGCCTCAGCCTGCTCCTGCTTGCCTTGTAGTTCGAGTTTGCGCGCCTCCTTCTGCCAGTCCTCGCGCGACGACTGTCGGGCCTCGACCTGTACTTCGCCCGTAGGCGCCAACTCCAGCAACTTAAATAGCGCATGCGCGCCATCGGACTCGATGAGATAGATGTTCCGTGTCGCCCGGGTGAGCGCGACATACAGTGCGTTGACGAAGAACTTGTAGACCTCCAGCGATTTGTCAGCCTTGTCCCTGGCGCGCCGGTAGTCGAGTGTGTCGTTGGCTAGATCCTCGCGGGTGACGCCGGCTGCGATCTCGGCGAACTCGGCGCGGTGATCGGAAACGAAGCGGTACAGGACGATGTTCTCGTATTCCAGCCCCTTGGCCTCGTGAATGGCAAACAGCAGCGGCGTGGCGAAGTGTTCGCGCGCTCTGGCTTTGTCCTCGTCGCGCATCACCAGCACGGCAAATTGTGTAGATTGGCGGATCTTGCCGTCCAGTTCCTTGTTTACACCTGCATGGTCCGGCAGCAAGGCCACCTGCCCACTGTCCCCGCCTACTGCCTGCACCAGGAAGTTGCTCTCGCGGTCGATGGAGCCGAAGCGCTTCTGCTTGATCTTGAGCAGGGTATTGGCGACGCGGGTGGCCTCCACTCCGTTACGGAAATTGGCGGCCAGAACCCGCAGCGTCTGGCGTTCAGCCAGCTCGGAGTCGCGCCAGAACAGGCTTTTCACCTGCGCCCAGGAAAAGAAATTGGGGTGGACGATCTGGTTGGAATCGCCGCACAGCAGGAAGTTTTCCGGCTGCCTGAGGGTTTTCAGCACCAGCGCGAGCTGGATGGCGGTGATGTCCTGCACTTCGTCGATGACGACGAAATCGTAACGCGCCGTGGCCAGCGTCAGCCATTCCTGGGCCACCAGATTCAGGTCGTAAAGCTTCGCCTCGGTCAGCCAGGCACGGTACTTGTCGAACAGATCGTACAAGGAGTCGCGCTGGTCCGCGACGAAAATGGACTGGCGCACGCCGAGCGCCTGATACGCCTCGCGCGAGACGACACCCTGTGCGCCCGCGGCCAGCACGCCGCGGATTTCCTCGAAAGCCTGGTGGGCGTCGATACCTTTGAAGGTCTGGCGCATGCGTGCGAACCAGGCAGCGAAATCGCGCCACTGCGCCTCGCGCCCGGCCGGTACGCGGATGGATTCGACAAACTCGCGGTAGGACAGAAACACGGCGTCCTGCCCGGCGTGCTCAAAGCCGTTGGCGTAATACAGATCGCGGGCGTTACGGGCGAGGAAAGCTGAATGCGTGACGTATAGCACCTCGCCTTCGGCGTGTTTGAGCTTTTCCAGGGTAAGCACCGTCTTGCCGCTGCCGGCGCTGCCGACCACGACCAGGGGTGGCGCTTGACGATAGACGGCCTCCTGTGCATCGTCGAAGGAAATCGGCTTGTCGAGCAGGTGCACCGCCGTGCGCTGTGGGTGCAGATAGCGCAGCGGCTCTGCCTCCTGGCCCGCGGCGGCGGCGTCCATGGCGCACAGTTTGTCCTCGTCGATGGCCGCGCCGCGCAGGAAGCGCGATTTGTCGTATTCGTGATTGACGATCACTTCGAGCATCAGCGCGCAGACCTCATCCTGATGACGCACCAGCGAGAACAGCAGCCGGTCGGCGCCATCCAGCCGGGCGCGGTAGAACTTGCCATGACTCAGATTGGCAAGTTTCTTCACCTGCGCGGTATGAAAATCACCGCGCCCGATGGCCGCAGTCACCTTGCGGTAGGCCGCGGTGACGCCCGAGGTATCGAGGCCGGTGTATTCGAGGATCTTCATGCTCCCTCCTTGAGGAATGTGTGCAAGCTCTCAGCAACGAATCATAACCCAGCTGATGCCGTTCGCCGTCACCATCTGCACCACGGCACAGGCCGGAATGGCCGGGTGGGCTGTCACCACCTGATGACGGTGTTAGAATCGGCAGCAACGCCATCTGGACACCCGCCATGAGCGATCCGGCAGTACGCAACGCGACTTATCAGGATATTCTCGCCCTGCCGGGAAATCTGGTGGGGGAGATTCTTCAAGGCCAGTTATACACTCACCCACGTCCCGCACCCAGACATGCCCAGGCGTATTCCGCGCTCGGGTATGCTGTAGGTGGAACCTTTGGAGGTGGCGTTGGCGGCCCTGGCGGCTGGTGGATCATTGATGAGCCGGAACTTCACCTGGGCGCGGACATCGTCGTTCCCGACCTCGCCGGCTGGCGTCGCGAGCGCATGCCGGCGTTGCCGGAAACCGCCTGGTTCGAACTCGCGCCGGACTGGGCCTGCGAAATCCTTTCCCCTTCCACCGCCCGCACCGACCGCGCCCTGAAGATGCCCCTCTACGCCCGCGAAGGCGTGCCACACCTCTGGCTGGTGGACCCCGATGCCCACACCCTGGAAGTTTACCGGCTGCAGGACGACGGCCACTGGCTGCTGCTCGATACCCTCAAGGAAAACGACCCGGTCAAACAGCCACCATTCGATGCGATCACTTTTGCGCTGGAAAGCCTATGGGCATAGTGGCTGAGAACATTTCTCCAACGACGAAAACTGATTCATGGGTAAGTACGACACTGCGGGAAGAAGCCGATGCGCTGTCGGCACAGCTCGGTGAGCCGCTGCGGGAGGCTATCGCCGGACTGGACCAGCGCATGGCCCTGCCGCCGGGCAGCGCAGCGGCGCTGGCCGAACTCGACGAACCGCTGCCTTTACAGGGTAATGGCATGCAGGCCGCGCTGGATCGTTTGCTGCATCTCAATGCCCGTGCCGGCGCCAATACCGCTGGTCCCAGGTGTTTCCACTTCGTCATCGGCGGCAGTACACCGGCGGCCCTGGGCGCCGATTTGCTGGCCACTGCCTGCGATACGCTGACCTATACCTGGGTGACGTTTCCCATTGGCGTGCAGATGGAAATCCGTGCCCTGGCCTGGTTGCGCGAGTTGTTCGGCCTGCCGGCGGCCTGGACCGGTGTGATGGTCACGGGCGGCATGATGGCCAATTTTGTCGGCCTGGCGGCAGGCCGCCAATGGTGGGGGGAACAACTGGGTTTTGATGTCTCCGAAACCGGCCTGTCCGGCCGGGCGCAAATGCCGGTGCTGACATCGGGTTTCGTCCACGCCGCGACGCGCAAGTGTCTGGCGCTGCAGGGCATAGGGCGGGGCCATCTGCAGGTCTACAGCCGTGATGATGTGGGCCGTATCGACTTGCCGGCTTTTAAACGCGCGCTGCGGGCGTTGGATGGAGCGCCGGCGCTGGTGGTGGTCAATGCGGGCGAAGTCAACGCCGGCGAATTCGACCCGGTGGAGGAAATGATCGGCATTGCCCGCCGGCACAACACCTGGGTGCATGTGGACGGCGCATTCGGATTGTTTGCCCGCGTTTCCCCGCGCACCGAGCACCTGGTCCGCGGTGTGGAACGGGCGGACTCGGTGGCCGTGGACGGCCATAAATGGCTGAACGTGCCGTACGATTCCGGCTATGCCTTCGTGCGCGATCATGGCTTGATGGCCAGGGCGTTTCGTTATAGCGCGGACTATCTGCCGGCAGAGCACGATCCCCGCCCGACCCTGGGCGCGATCGGCCCGGAAAGCTCGCGTCGTGGCCGCAGCTTCGCCGTCTGGGCCACACTGGCCGCCTACGGCCGCGACGGCCATCGGCGTATTGTCGAACACTGCCTGGACCTGGCGCAGCACCTGGCCGGACGGATAGCCGAGTCCGATGACCTGGAACTGATGGCGCCAGTAGGCTTGAACATCGTCGCCTTCCGTTACAACCCGGGAGGCTTGTCCGAGCAACAGCTGGACGATTTAAACCAGCGCCTGGGAGCAGCTGTGCTGGCTGACGGCCGTTTCCTGGTCGGCACCTCCAAATTGGGGCAACGAACGATATTCCGCCCGGCGTTTTCCAACTGGCGTACCCGGCCGCAAGATATCGATGAGTTTGTGGTGGTGATCAGGGAATTGGGCGCTGGTTTATGAGTTCACAAACCCAAAGCCTGAGCGATGTGCTCCATCTGTTCTTTGGTGGTGGCATCCATGCGCGCGACCCGGCCCCAGGTGCGATCGGTTTCAGGCGCCGCCTTGTTGGTGGCATCGATGCCCATTTTGCCGCCCAGCCCGGGTTTGGGGCTGGCGAAATCCAGGTAATCAATGGGCGTGTTTTCGACCAGCACGGTATCGCGCACCGGATCGGCGCGGGTGGATATGGCCCAGACCACTTCTTTCCAGTTGCGAATATCGATGTCGTCATCGGTCACGATGATGGTTTTGGTGTAGGTAAACTGTCGTAACCAGGACCATATGCCGAACATGATGCGCCGTGCATGGCCGGGATAGTGCTTGCGGATGCTGACGATGGCGATGCGGTAAGAACAGGCTTCCGGCGGCAGATAGAAATCCACCACTTCCGGAAATTGCGCCTGCAATAACGGAATAAACATCTCGTTCAGGGCCGAGGCCATGACCGAGGCTTCGTCCTCGCCCGGCTTGCCCAGGTAGGTGGTCAGGTAAACCGGCTGCTCACGCTGACTGATGCGTTGCACGGTGAAAACCGGGAAGTCCGCGGCGGCATTGTAGTAGCCGGTATGATCGGCAAAGGGACCCTCGCTGGCCTTCTCGCCGGGATGGATGTGCCCTTCGAGCACGATTTCCGCGCCGCAGGGAATGGGCAGACCGGTCATCGCGGATTCGACGATGCGGCTCCTGCGGCCGCGCAGCAAACCGGCAAACTGGTACTCGGACAGCGTGTCCGGTATCGGCGTTACCGCTGCCAGCAAGGTGGCGGGGTCGGCGCCAATGACGACCGCCAGCGGGTAGGGTTTGCCGGGACATGCTTGCTGGAACTCGCGAAAATCCTGCGCGCCGCCGCGGTGCGGCAGCCAGCGCATGATCAGTTTGTTGCTACCGATCAGCTGCTGACGGTAGATCGCCAGGTTGACCCGCGGCTTATTGGGGCCGCGCGTGATCACGATGCCCCAGGTAATCAGGCGGCCGGCATCGCCGGGCCAGCAGGTCGCAATGGGTAAGGTTTCGAGGTCCACATCCGGCCCTTCCATGACCTGATTCTGCCAGGGGGCGGTATCTTCCCTGACGACGGGGACGTGCAGCAGGCGGGCAAAGCCGGGCACTACCTCTGCGGCGGAAGAGAGCTTGCCGGGCAGGCTGGGGTTGCGCAGGAACGCGAGCTCACGTCCCAGTTCCCGCAGATCCTGCCGGGTGTCCAGCTCCAGCGCGGCCAGGACTCTTTGCTCACTGCCAAAAAGGTTGCCCAGCACCGGCATGTCATGGCCCTGGGGTTGTTCGAACAGCAAGGCCGGGCCATTGCCCAGCAGGCTGCGATGGCACAGTTCGGTGATCTGCAGGCGGGGCGATACGAGTTGCGGGACGGGTTTCAGTTGCCCTGTTCTCGTTAGCGCGGCGGAAAACTGGCGCAGATCGCTCCATGCCTCCCGGTTCACCTGGCGGTGATGATGATCAAGCAATTCGTGCAGCACCATGATCCATTCCTGCCTGCTGAACCAGGTAGCCGTTGCAGGCGCCCAGTGGCAGCAAGCTGATCAGTTCGTCCCTTAGTGGCCCCGTCCCGGCGCCTGTGCGCGCTGCATCGAAGATTTCCAGGATGCGCCGGGTGCCGTTGGACTGGGGGCTGATCCTGAGCACATCCACGCCCAGGTTTTGCAATTGCGGCAGCTGGTCCAGCGCCTGGTGGGTCAGCGCCGATTGCGTCTGGATGCCATTGAGCACGAGGAAGTCCGCGCCCTCCCGCGTTTTCAACAGGCGTCCGTCCGGGTAATCCAGGCAGACGAAGCGGCAGTCATCCTTGGGCAGGTTGTGGGAGCGCGCGGTATAGCAGCGCGCCGAGTACGCCAGCGGCAAGCGGCCCAGGGCGAAGACTTCCGTTTCCACGCCTTCGGGCCGTTGTGCCTGCAGATCCTGCAGCGTCTTGAGGCCCAGTTCCACCGGCAGGACCCAGCGTTTGAGCCCCTTGCGCGCCAGCACACGCAGAGTGCGATGGTTGTAGATATTGACGCTGGGGCCGGTCACAAAGTCCTTGCCGGCCGCTGACAGCAACTGTATTGCCGCCACGTCATTGGCTTCCACCATGAAGGCGTCATTCAGGCAGAGCCGTCTCAGCGAACTCAATTCGGAGGCCGCTTCCAGCAGCGTCAGCGAGGACAGAATCACCTGCTTGCCGCTTTGCGCGAGTTCCTTGCCGATGGCGAGCCAGTCATCCAGCGGTATCTGCCGTCGTTTGGAACAGATCACTTCGCCCAGGTAAATGATTTCCGCGGCGCTGTCCGCGGCCTGTTGATAGAAGTCCAGGACTTGCTGGCGTGGCCAGAAATACTGGATGGGACCGATGGAGAGTTTCATCGTGGTCACCGTTTACTGCCAGGGCCTGTGGTAAGCGCCCAGGGTGGACTGGGCGCCTTCGGAGATGCCGTCGAGTTCCTGCATCCACTGGTTTTTTGGCTGATAAGCCTTTGGATCCCGCAGGCAATGGTCAATGGCCTGGCGCATCACGGCGGTCACTTGCGCCACGTAGGCCGGGCTGCGCTGGCGTCCTTCGACCTTGATGGCACTGACACCGATTTCCCTGAGTTTGGGCAGGATGGCCAGGGTGTTGAGACTGGTGGGCTCTTCCAGGGCGTAAAAGGTATGCTCGCCGACCTGGAAGCGCCCCTTGCACAGCGTTGGGTAACCCGCCTTTTCACCTGCGCCAAAGTGATCGATCAACACGCCGTTGAGCCGGGTGTTGGTGCCGTCCGCGGTCTCTTCCCAACGCACATGCGAGCCAGGCGAGCAGGCGCCATAAGTATTCGGCGATCTTCCTGTCACGTAGCTGGATAAAAGGCAGCGGCCTTCCACCATCACGCACAGGCTGCCGAAGCCGAAAACCTCTACCGGGACCGGGGATTCGCGGATCACCTGGGCCACCTGCTGCACCGACAGCACGCGCGGCAGCACCACGCGGCGTATGGCAAAATTTTCATGATAGAAACGGATGCCTTCGGCGTTGGTCACCGATGCCTGTACCGACAGGTGCAAACGCAGGTCCGGCCAGCGCTCGCTGGCATAGTCCAGCACGCCGATATCGGCCAGTATCAGCGCATCGACTGCGTATTCAGCCGCCTGGTCCACGGCTGCTTGCCAGCGTTCGAAACCCTCCGGTTGGGGAAAGGTATTGATGGCGACAAAAATCTTCCGGCCCTGGTCATGGGCGTAACGAACGGCCTTGGCAAAGGTACGCTCGTTGAAGTTCAGCCCGGCAAAATGGCGCGCATTGGTGTCGTCCTTGAAACCCACATAGACGGCATCGGCGCCATTATCGATAGCAGCCTTGAGTGAAGGCAGGTTACCCGCCGGGCAGACCAATTCCATGATCATTTCCAGTTGTGTGGGAGACAGCACATTCTAGGGGCCGAATTCACTGTAGCATTGATCAAAATCAACACAGTAGCAGAATTCGTCCATTTACCGCATTTCAGCGCATGCCACAGGCCCTGATGCAATGAACTACATGTATGGCGGCAAGGTCTACCGCATTCACAGGCTGAGGCTGCTGCAACAAGCCACGAAAAACGATCACGCAAAGAGAAAATCAATATGAGTTCACCCAATTCCGACGCCCTGGTGTTTTTCGGCGCCACCGGCGATCTGGCGTACAAGAAGATCTTCCCGGCGTTGCAGACCATGATCCGCGCCGGCGGACTGGGCATGCCGGTCATCGGTGTGGCCCGCGCCGGCTGGAACCTGGAAAAGCTGCGCGAGCGTGCCCACGACAGCCTGAAGAACAATGGCGGCATTGAAGCCGATGCATTTGCCAAACTGTCGGCGCAACTGCAGTACGTTGACGGCGACTACGCGGATCCGTCGACCTACCAGCGGCTGAAGCAAACCCTGGGCGCGGCCAGCCGGCCGCTGCATTACCTGGCGATACCCCCCAGCGTGTTTGGCACCGTGGTGCAGGGCCTGGCGCAATCAGGCTGCGCCAAAGACGCCCGTATCGTGGTGGAGAAGCCGTTCGGCCGCGACCTCGCCTCCGCACAGGCGCTCAATCGCACCGTGCACGAGGTTTTCCAGGAATCATCGATCTTCCGCATCGATCACTACCTGGGCAAGGAAGCGGTGCAGAACCTGTTGTACTTCCGCTTCGCCAACGCCTTCCTCGAGCCGGTGTGGAACCACCGCTACATCGACAACGTGCAGATCACCATGGCTGAAAACCTGGGCGTGCAGGGCCGTGGTGCGTTTTACGAAGAGGTCGGTGCGATCCGGGACGTGGTGCAGAACCACATGCTGCAGGTGATCGCGCTGCTGGCCATGGATGCGCCGGTCGGGCGTGATTCGGAGTCCGTGCGCGCCGAGAAGTTGCGGCTGTTCCGTGCGATGCGGCCACTGGATCCGGCCTGCGTGGTGCGCGGCCAGTTCCGCGGTTATCGCGATGAGAAAGGCGTGGCGGCGGATTCCCAGGTCGAGACCTTTGCCGCCATGTGCCTGTACATCGACACCTGGCGTTGGGCCGGCGTGCCGTTCTACATCCGCGCCGGCAAGCGTCTGCCGATCACCACCACCGAGGTCATGGTGCAGATGAAGACCCCGCCACTGGCGATTTTCGATGAGATCAGCCAGGCGACCTCGAACTATTTCCGTTTCCGGCTCAGCCCCGAGGTGACCATTGCGGCAGGCGCGCGGGTCAAGCACCACGGCGAGGATATGCGCGGCGAAGCGGTGGAGCTGATCGCCCGCCACCAGCCGCGCAGCGAACAGTTACCCTACGACCGCCTGTTGAGCGATGCATTGCGCGGCGACCCTTCACTGTTCACGCGTGACGACAGCGTCGAAGCGGCGTGGCGGGTGATCGACCCGGCGCTCACCCACGCCGCGCCGGTGCAGCAATACGAGTCCGGCAGCTGGGGGCCGCCGGCGGCCGCAGGCCTCGTGGTCAGTGATACCGGCTGGCATAATCCGCGCCCGGAGGAGGCCATGCCGTGTTGACTCCAGGCTCCAGGCATTCGTGAGCAGCACGATCAGTCCTCTCGCCGGCAAGCCGGCACCGCCATCGCTGCTGGTGGACGTGCCCAAGCTGCGATCCGCTTATGCCGACCTGCGCCCCGATGCCGCGGTGCCGGCGCAACGGGTCGCGTTTGGCACTTCCGGGCACCGCGGCAATGCGTTCGAACGCAGTTTCAACGAGTGGCATGTGCTGGCGATCTGCCAGGCGATCTGCGAATACCGCCGGGGCAAGAGCATCGATGGCCCGCTGTACATCGGCATCGATACCCATGCGCTGTCGCAACCGGCGTTCGAAACCGCGCTGCAGGTGCTCGCCGCCAACGGCGTGGCAACCATGGTCGCCAGCGGCGGCGAATTCACCCCGACGCCGGCGGTCTCGCACGCGATCCTGGTCTACAACCGGGGACGTGACTCGGGCCTGGCCGACGGCATCGTGGTCACGCCCTCACACAACCCGCCAGACAACGGCGGCTTCAAGTACAACCCGCCCAACGGCGGGCCGGCCGATACCGACGTCACCGGCTGGATTCAGCAGCGCGCCAATGCACTGCTGGCCGGCGGCCTGCGGCAGGTGCGGCGCATGCCCTACGCGCAGGCGTGTCGCGCCGCAACCACGCACGAGCACGATTTCCTGCGTGCTTACGTGGATGACCTCGGCCGCATGGTTGACTTCGACGCCATCCGTGGCGCTGGCATCCGTATCGGTGTCGATCCGCTGGGGGGCGCCGGCGTGCATTATTGGGCGCCGATGGCGGAGCGTTACCAACTCGACCTGAGCGTGGTCAGCGAGGACGTGGATCCCACGTTCGCGTTCATGACGGTGGACTGGGATGGCAAGATCCGCATGGATCCTTCGTCCTCCCTGGCGATGCAGCGGCTGATCGGTCTGAAAGACCGTTTTGATGTGGCCTTCGCCTGCGACCCGGATTACGACCGGCACGGCATCGTCACCCGCAGTGCCGGTTTGTTGCCGCCGAATCATTATCTCTCGGTACTGATCGACTACCTGTTCCGGCATCGGCCGCAGTGGGGCAGGGACGCCGCGGTGGGCAAGACCGTGGTCAGCAGTGCGCTCATCGACCGGGTGGCGCAGCGGCTGGGGCGCAAGCTTTTTGAAGTCCCGGTCGGCTTCAAGTGGTTCGTCGACGGTCTGTTCGATGGCTCGCTCGGTTGCGCTGGTGAGGAAAGCGCCGGCGCCTCATTCCTGCGCCGGGACGGCACTGTGTGGACTACCGACAAGGACGGCATCGTGCCGGCGCTGCTGGCAGCGGAAATCACCGCACGCACGGGCCGTGATCCCGGCGAGCTGTACCGCGACCTGGTGCTTGAACTTGGCGAACCGGTGGCCGATCGCGTTGAGGCACCGGCCACGGCCGCGCACAAGACCCGCCTGGCGAAGTTGTCGTCCGGGCAGGTGCACAGCACCGAACTGGCGGGCGAGAAGATCATCAGCGTGCTCGATCAGGCGCCGGGAAACCATGCGGCGATCGGCGGCATCAAGGTGATTTCCGCCAATGGCTGGTTCGCCGCACGCCCCTCCGGCACCGAGGATATTTACAAAATCTACGCCGAAAGCTTCAAGGACCGGACCCATTTGCAGGCGATACTTGGCGAGGCCCAAAGCATCGTCGATGCGGCACTCGCGGTGCCGTGAGCTTACCCATAATAAGGAATCGCCACACGGGATTGTTTGCTCTTGCCGGGAATGCGGCAATATACTGGCGCCAACGCCCGTCGCCGCCGTAAACAGCCATGTTGAGCCAAGCCATGCCGCAGATACCTGACTTTATCCGTCCGATCGCCAAAAAAGTGGCAGGATTGCCGGGGCGTCTGATCCCCTATGCGGCGCAAAAGCCGGTGCTTTCGCTGGTCCTGAACGAAGCGTTCAGGGAACCCCTGCGGCACGGTGATATGGACTTTCTCGAAGGCGCCAAAGTCCGGATCAAAGTGACGGATTTGTCCATCGACTGGCTGATCAGGGTCGATGCAGAGCGATTCACGCCGATCGACCGGGAGTGGAAAGATGATGTCTCCATCAGCGGCGAGAGCCGGGACTTTCTGCTGCTGGCCACCCGCCAGGCCGATCCGGACACGCTGTTTTTTCAACGCCGCATCCGCATAGAAGGCGATACCGAGCTCGGGCTGGGCGTTAAAAACACCATGGACAGCATGGATTGGGACGACCTGCCGATGCCGTTACGGAAACTGCTGCAAGCCATGAGCATGCTGATCGAGCGTTTGAAATAAAAGGGTGAGCATGACTGGCAAGCGCAACAAAATCCACTACACCATCCGTCCAGCCCCTTTGCTCATCAACGGGGGGGGCGGTGTTCGCCCATCCGCTTTTCATGGATCAGCTCGAAGCTCTGACCCGGCAAGTCGAAGGGCTCAAGCACAAAGACCCTGCTGTCTTCACCAGGAAAAACGCCACCCAGCGGGCTAACTACGGCCCGAATGCCGCCGCCGATCCCAGCTCCGCTTCGATTTCGAGCAGGCGGTTGTACTTCGCCATGCGCTCGGAACGGCACAGCGATCCTGTCTTGATCTGACCACCACCCATCGCCACCGCGAAATCAGCCATGAAGCTGTCCTCGGTTTCGCCTGAACGATGCGATATCACGAAGCTCCAGCCAGCCGCGCGACACAAGTGAATCGCAGCGATGGTTTCACTGACCGTGCCAATCTGGTTGAGCTTGATCAGCGCGGCATTACACGCCTTCTCATCGATGCCGCGCGCGATAAAGCGTGTGTTGGTCACCAGAATGTCATCACCGACGATCTGGATGCGTCCGCCCAACTCGGCAGTCATGGCTTTGAAGCCCGCCCAGTCGTTTTCGGCATGGCCATCTTCGATGGAGACAATGGGGTACTTGTCGACCCAGCGTTTGAATAACTCCACCATCTCCCCGGAGGTCTTGTCGCCTTGTCCACTACGGCGCAAACGGTAAAGGCCGTCCTGGTAAAACGAACTGGCGGCGGGGTCGAGTGTAATGGCGATATCCGCGCCCGGGCGATATCCGGCGGATTCGATGGCTTCAACGATCAGATCGCAGGCTTCATCGTTGCTCTTCAGTTGTGGTGCAAATCCGCCTTCATCGCCGACGCTGGTGCTGTAGCCGCGTGCCGCCAGGATCTTATGCAGGGCGTGGAAGGTCTCTGCGCCATAGCGCAGCGCCTCGGCAAAAGATGACGCGCCGTGCGGATAGATCATGAACTCCTGGAAGTCCATGCCTGAATCGGCGTGCTTGCCGCCGTTGAGTACATTCATCATCGGCACCGGCAGATGGACAGCACCTGCGCCGCCCAGGTACGCATAGAGCGGCAGGCCACAGGATTGAGCGGCTGCGCGGCTCAGTGCCTGTGAAACACCCAGGATGGCGTTGGCGCCGAGTTCGGCTTTGTTGGGTGTGCCATCCAGGTCGATCATGGACTGGTCCAACGCCGCCTGATCGCATGGATTGCGACCCTTGAGCAAGGGGTCGATGCGCTGACTGACGTTTTCCACGGCTCTCAACACGCCTTTGCCGCCATAGCGCCCTGGGTCATGATCGCGGAGTTCGACCGCTTCATTTTCACCGGTGGATGCGCCCGAGGGCACCGATGCCGTGCCGATGGTGCCGTTGTCCAGATATACATTCACGCGCACCGTGGGATTCCCGCGCGAATCCAGAATTTCAAGGGCGTCTATTTTTTCAATGCGTGGCTTCATGATGGCTCCAATTACCATGTGCATAAATTGCTCAATCCCGACAGGACCCAGCACAACCCATGGCGCGCGACAGCCTACGCAACCAGACCGGGCTTATACGCAGGCATCATCAGCCGCGGCACGCTGAAACGCAAGTTCAATGAAGTTCACTGCTTCGCAAGGACCTCCTATCCTCGTATCATAGTCATCCGATCATGCGCCTGCTTGTCATAGAAGATGAAAAAAAGACCCGCGAATACCTTGCCAAAGGACTTCGCGAGAGCGGCTTTGTCGTGGATGCGGTGGAAGATCAGTTCAGAATCTCCGGGGTGATGGTGAAAAGGGGGCTGGTAGGTGGTTTTAGCACTCATGCCCCACCTTCCCCGGGAAAAGCTCAGCCATCCGTTGCTGGGTCAACCAGATGATCTCATCTTCATAGCGCCTCGGGACGCTCCTCTACCATGCTGCCGTCTTTCACCACAACAACTCCGGCACCGGTGCGCCTGGCCTTTTCGCGGGCCTTCTGCGCGGCGCGCTGCAGGGCGATTTCCGCCTTGATGAAATCAGGATCACGCTTTTTGTCCTTCTCGCCGGAACCAGCGGTTTTGGTGCTCATGGATGACCTCCTTCTTCGAGAAGCAGGGGAGAAGGCCCTGAATTCTCGTAAATCGCCCATTCATTGACAATGGTAATGGATACGCCGCCGATGATGCCTGTCATGGCTGCGTTGAAGGACTCTTTGAATACAGGGGAGAGATACAGATAGAGGATGAATTTCGAGGTAATCCCACCAAAGAGTTCATTGGCGAACAGCTTGTTGCCAAAACAGATATCCTGCTCGGTGATACCGGATTTTTTGCCAGCACTGCCACCTTCCGCGCAGATCAGCACCGCACCCTGATGGGCAATTTTGAATTTTTCCTCGGATTCAGGAATATAGATTCCGTCTTTATAATCCAGCGCGTCAAGACCGTAGCCAACATTCTTGGTTGCGATGTAAGGCAAACCATTAGCCCCAGCGTAATTGGTTTCCTTCTCACGGGCATTGATGCTGTGGCCGTTGAAAATATTGCCGATGGTGCCGAGGCGCGTCCATGTCCAGCTTTGCGGTAAAACATTAGGAGGCATCCGACTGATCAATGGCAGGAAAAGATTTTGGCTTCTTGATTTTACCTGCTTTGACTTGGCGTTTTTTGTCGGCCTCGATCTCCTTCAGCAGTTCCGAAGCGGGCGGGTCATTCGGGTCCTGCTCCACCAGCTTGCCCTGCATGGCCAGGGTCAAGATCAATTCGCGCAACCTGGAGATGCCGTCGGGTGCGGCAAAGGCGGTGTCGAAGTGCTGTTCCAGCAGGTGAGCGGTGTGCTTATTCATCGCCTCCCTCCGGTTTCTGGATGGCCTCAATCTGTTTGAGCATCCGGTCGAAGTCGCTTTCAAACAGCCGGTCCTGGGTGATGCGGTATTTCTCGAATTCGCTTTCGGCATGGGCCTTGGCGATCTCTGCCGTCACCTTGCCGGCATCCTGCAGGATTTCGCGGTCAGTGGCCGCGATGAAACGGTTGAGACGGGTCTCCCAGTCCTGCATGGTCATGGGAATTTTGCGCAGTGCCATGTCTTCTGCGACATCCAGGTAGGCATTCACCAGTCGAGCAAGCTGAGCCATTTCATGTTCGTTCAAATAGTTCTTGGCCACTACGACATCGAATTTTTGGATTTTTCCGCGTGGTGCGTCTTTCTAGGTGGTCAGGCCCATGTTCTGCTTGTCAGCATCAGCGCGGTTGACGATGACTTCCGCCGCGGTCTGGCCGTGAATGGCCCAGTGCAGTTTGTTCTGCACGGTAGAGAAAAAGCGCTTGGTGGCCTGGGCCGTCAGGTCGTAGTCGGTGGCGGTGGAGTAGATGTCGGTAATTTTCTGATAGAACATGCGCTCGGAGAGTCGAATCTCCCGAATGCGCTGTAACTGCTGTTCAAAGTACTGGTCGGTGAGAATGGAGCCTCCACTTTTTATGCGCTCGTCATCCATGACGTAGGCCTTGATGGTGTACTCATCAATGATGGTGGTGGCCCACTTGCGGAACTGCACGGCGCGTTCGGAGTTGACCTTGTAGCCGACGGCGATGATGGCGGGAAGCTTGTAGTGCTTGGTGTTGTAGTTTTTGCCGTCGGCGGCAGTTATTCGAAAATTTCGAATAACTGAATTCTCCTGTAGCTCACTGTCGGAAAAAATCTTTTTCAGGTGATAGTTAATGGTGTGGGTCTCCACATCATAGAGCGTGGCCATCATTTTCTGGGTCAGCCAGATGCTTTCATCGGCATAGACCGCCTCGACACCTCCAGTGCCGCTGGCGGCTACGAAGGTCAGGTATTCGGCTGCAGATGAGCGGAGGATCGATACCTCCTTGCCGGGTTGCTTGTTCCTGCTCACGCCTTCCCCCCCAGGCAGGCCATCAACTCGGCTTTCAAGGCTGCCTGCGCCGCTTCGAGCTGGTGGACGATCTGCTGGTACTCGGCCATCAGCTCTTCCGGATCGCGGTGGTTGACCTCCACCTCGTGGGGGTTCTTGCAGTCCAGGTTGTAGTTGCGCTCGGCCAGCTCCTTGGCCGAGATCTTCCAGGGCTGCTCGGTGGTCTTGCGCCCCTTGCGCTCGGCCCCGCCCCACCAACCCTTTTCGAGATCAAACTTGGCGATGGTCAGTGGCTTGGAGCGGGAGTAGGACTTGTACCCTTCTGGATACGGGTGCTCGAAGAACCAGACCTGCTTGGTCGGCCCGCCCTTCTCGAAAAAGAGGATGTTGGTGGCGATGCTGGTGTAGGGGCTGAACACCCCCTTGGGCAGGCGCACGATAGTATGCAGGTTGAAGTTTTCCAACAACTCCCGCTTGAGCGTGGTCTTGAAGCCTTCGCCATCAACGAGCCCGGCAATATAGGCTGCATCGGTTTTGCTTAAGGTATTGAGTTGTTGGTACGTGTTCACCGGGATCTTCAACAGGTCGTACCCCGGCGTGATGCCGGGGTAACGAATTGGTGGAGGCGGCGGGACAGCTGGTCCCTATCTTTCGATAAGGGCTGGACTATACCTTCATCCTGTTGCCAGGATGCGGGGCGTGTTATTCGCGGCGTTTGATGCCTTGAATCCTAGTGCTGGCTCCTCTCCATGTGCAACATGAGGATCAGCCAGTCTATGAGTCTCTACAGGGCAGGCCTGGAGTTAGCCTCCTTCCTACCCCTCGGTATTGCCTTTGCAGCCTGTGCTGCTTTAGGTTTCACCGATGTGAGCCCCGTTTGCACTTTACCTTTACAGGTAAAGGCGACCTATTTTGATCGAACCCGCGTCCGCAAGTACTCCGCCATCGGCTCTACATGCTTATCCCAGTCTTTATTTTAGTTGCGGGCTACCCGACGGGCAGGGAAAACCGGCAACGAGCCTGGATGAGTTTTAACGAATCCACACCAGGCGTGCTTCATCGCGATCCCATATGGGGTGACTCCCGTGATCCGGTCGTATGGGCACGAAACCGGGCGGAAGGCGCTATGCAGGTGTTTAAGCTGCTAGTGCGTAGTTGTCGTCGTTGGCAACTAAAGTTTTGCAATCAGTTTTACGAGTTGTTTGCAGCTCGGCATGCACCTCCGGTTTTGCAACCCACGTCGAATCCAGGTCGCCCCCATTGGGTTTTACAATCGGGGATCTTACATCATCGGCGCTGCTGTGTCCCGAGGTATAACATCGGGAGACGCCGATGGACCCAATTGTTCGTCCCCGCCTTGGACAAGCAGAGTAGAATTAGGTTGCACGAAAACCTGATGCCGGGATTTCCACCCAGCCGCCCTTATCCGGATTCCAATAGATGCCTGACAGAATAAAAACAGAACCCGGCGTGCCGGGGCAACCTGGCCTGGTGGAGTTCGTCGCGCTGATGGCATTCACCATCGCGCTGGTGGCTTTGAGCGTTGACGCGATGCTGCCCGCTTTTCCCGAAATGACCCGGGATCTGCTGGTGACCGAAGCCAACGACATTCAGCTGGTCATTTCACTATTGTTCGCCGGCATGTCCATCGGCCAGCTGTTCTACGGTTCGCTGTCCGATACCATCGGGCGAAAACCGGCCATGTATATTGGCTTTGGCTTGTTTATCGTTGGCAGCCTGTTGGCCATGACGGCGGCGAATTTTCACCTCATGCTGGCTGGCCGATTGCTCCAGGGGGTCGGTGCAGCCGGCCCACGCACCGTGGCCGTGGCGCTGATCCGGGACCGTTATCACGGGGCGGAAATGGCCCGGGTCATGTCCTTCATCATGACGGTTTTCATCCTGGTGCCGGTTTTCGCACCGGCTCTGGGTCAACTCATTTTGCTGGTCGCCGGTTGGCGGGCCATTTTCGCGGCGCTCATCCTGCTTGCCATCATGATACTGATGTGGCTGGGCGTGAGGCAGCCCGAAACCCTGCCCAAAGCCATGCGCATGCCCTTCACCCTGGTGAAAGTCAAGGCGGCATTCCGCGAAGTGCTGGGAAACCGGGTGGCCATGATAACCATGCTGATAGCGGGTTGTATCTCCGGCACGTTTCTCGGTTATATCAATCTGAGCCAGCAGATTTTTCAGGTGCAATACCGCCTGGGCACACAGTTTCCGCTGTATTTCGCCATCATGGCCATTGCCGTGGGATGCGCTTCCCTGCTCAACACCCGCCTGGTGATGCGTTTTGGCATGCACCGTCTGGCCAACTGGGCTCTATCGGTGCTGCTGTCGCTGTCGTGGCTGTTTCTTGTGCTGGTCTGGCGTCATGGCGGGCATCCGCCGCTGTGGCTGTTTGTGTCGTGCTGCCTGGGCATGTTCTTCTGCATCGGCTTGCTCTTCGGCAACCTGAACGCCATCGCCATGGAACCGCTCGGTCATGTGGCCGGCACCGCGGCCGCCGTCATCGGGTCCACCTCGACGCTGATCGCCGTGGTGCTGGGCTATCTGATCGGCCACACTTACGATGGTTCTCTGTACTCGCTGGCGATTGCCTTCGCCACCCTTGCCACCGTATCCAGACTGTTGATCATCCGGGTTAAAAGCGCTTGGCAGGAAACGCCGCTCAGCCGCGCTTCATGATGCGGCCTTTCTCCCGGTCCCAGTCCCGATCCTTGTCCACTTTGCGCTTGTCGTGCTGTTTTTTACCCTTGGCCATGCCGATTTCGACTTTTACCTTGCCTTTTGACCAGTACATGGCGGTGGGGATTAGCGTGTATCCTTTGCGCTCGACAGCGCCGATCAGCATATCGAGCTGGCGGCGGTGCAGCAGCAATTTGCGCGTGCGCGTCGGATCAGGAACGATGTGCGTGGACACCGTCGGCAAGGGATTGATCTGACTGCCGAACAGGAAGGCTTCGCCGTCTTTGAGCAGCACATAGCTGTCGGCAAACTGAATGCGGGCCTCGCGCAGGGCTTTCACTTCCCAGCCCTCCAGGGCGATGCCGGCTTCGAATCGTTCTTCGATAAAATATTCAAAGCGGGCCCGCTTGTTGAGGGCTATGGTTTTTTGTCCTGTGTTCTGTTGCTTGTTCATGCGGGCGCTATTCTACTTTGGCTGGCATGGCACATGCTATGCTGGCCGCCCCCGAATGTTCCCGGGTACGAACGAATAATGGAAATCACGCGAACAGCCCTGGTGCTTCATCCGGCGCACGATATGTACCAACTGGTGCAGGACGTGGCCTCCTATCCGGCATTTCTGAGCTGGTGTGTCCGTGCGCAGGTGCTGGAACAGACCGCGGAAATACAGCTGGCCAGGCTTGAAGTATCGATAGGCGGCTTGAGACAAACCTTTACCACACGCAACCGGCTGGTGCCGGGCGAGTTGCTGACCTTGTCTCTGGTCGAAGGCCCGTTCCGCCACCTGGCCGGCGAGTGGCAGTTTGACGCCCTGGCGGAAAAGGGCAGCAAGGTAAGCCTGCGCCTTTCCTTTGATTTCTCCAGCGGCTTGCTTTCCGCGGCCTTCCGCCGTGGTTTCGCCCGCGTGGCGGATAAACTGGTCAATGATTTCAGCCGCCGGGCGGATCAGGTGTATGGTGTCTGAGCCATGGACCGCGAAAACACCCGGAGCATGAGGCTTATGGCTTTGGAAGTGGCTTATGCCACCCCCGGGCGGCAGCTGATCGTGAAAGTGCAGGCGCCGCCGGGAACCACGGTGGCCCAGGCCATCGAGATTTCAGCCATACGCCAGCAGTTTCCGCAGATAGAACCACAACCCGTGGTGGGTGTGTTCGGCAGAAAAGTGGCGCTGGATTATCCGTTGTCAACGGGCGACCGGGTCGAAATCTACCGCTCCTTGATGGCCGATCCCAAAGAAGCCAGGCGGCAGAAAGCGGAACAGGAAAAGGCCGGCCGGAAAAAACAACACGGAGCGGGCTAAGACTCGGTCTAGCGGCCGCTGTCCGGTGAGGTCACATCATCCGGGCTGTCCTGTGGCACGGTCCCCTTGTCTTCTTCCAGTTGCCGGTCCTGAGCGTTGCGTTCACCGAGCCCCTTGATTTCGGGCTCCGTGACTTCTTTGATGCCCGCCTCGATCGCACTGCTGTTCGCATCCGCGGCGGGTTTTGCGGAGCTGTCCGGGGCGGGGGAATCCTCCGGGCTGGTTGCAACCGCGGCTGAGGGGGTCTTGTTGACACCGATGATCTCGACCAGCAGATCCTCTTCAAAGCGCAGGGTCACGGTACGCTGCACGATTTTACCGCCGCGCCGGCTGAAGGTCTGAACATAGTCCCAGCGTTGTTGCTGAAATGGATCGTGAATCGACGGCGATCCCAGCACAAACGAGACCTGGCGTTTGTTCATGCCGATGTACAGTTCATCCAGGTCCTTTTGTTCCAGCGCGTTGCCCTGTTGGATGTTCTGTTTGTAGATCAGTCCGCAAGCAGAGCTGATGGTCACGGTCAGCAGCATGCAGGCTGGTAAGCGGAAAATCTTGAAAATTTTGCTGAACATCTGCTACCTGGCTGGTTGGTCTTTGCGCGGAGAGGGGGAATGATACAATATTCATGCACCGTTGAGTGCAATTCCAGGGGAGGGTGAAGAAAGTGAGAAACAGGGATCTACGCAATGTCGGACTGAAGATCACCCATCCACGCAAGCGGATCTTCGAGGTGCTGGAACAAAAAGGCAACAAGCACATGACTGCGGATGATCTTTACCGGACCTTGATCGAGTCGGGTGAGGATATCGGCCTGGCGACGGTGTACCGGGTTCTGCATCAGTTCGAGGGCGCCGGCCTCGTGGTCAAGCATAATTTCGAAGGCGGCCAGGCTTATTATGAGCTGGATTCCGGCACGCATCATGATCACATGGTGTGCGTGGAAACCGGCAAGGTCATCGAGTTTGTCAGCGAAGAAATCGAAGCGCTGCAGGCAAAAATTGCCACGGAGCGCGGTTATGTCATTGTAGACCATAGCCTGGTCATGTACGTACGGCCCAAGCGTTAGGGAACACCTGATAATGCATGGATGCATTATTCAGAGCTTCCTTAATGTTCAACCAGGGCCCTGGTCAGCAATTCGCTGGCATGGGCGCGGCTTTGATCCGACAGCATGCCGCCGAGCATGCGGGCAATTTCATCCACCCGCTCGCGTTCACCCAGTAAACTGGTTTCGACCTGGGTCTTCTGTTCCCGGGCATTCTTGAGCACGCGGTATTGCTGGTCGGCACACACCGCCACCTGGGCCAGATGGGTAACGCACAAGGCCTGACCGCCCCGTGCCACACTCCGTAACAGGCGTCCGACTGAATTGGCCGTTTCACCACCGATGCCGGCATCGACCTCGTCGAACACCTGGGTCGGGGCAAACTGGCCGGCTGCCGATGCCACCTTGACGGCCAGGCTGATACGCGAAAGCTCACCGCCGGAGGCTACTTTACGCAAGGGTCCGGGTGGCGTGCCGGGATTGGCGCTGACGCATAATTCGAGGCGGTCGTCACCGCGCCGGCCGGGTTTGGCCCCGGGGTCATGTTCGACGCGTAATGCAAACGTGCCGCCTTCCATGCCCAATACCTGCATCAAATCGGTCACCGCCTGTGACAAGGCAGTTGCCCTGGTGGTGCGTGCCGCGTGCAGGGCTTGCGCCGCGCGACGGTAGTCGTGCAACAAGCGGGATTGCTTCTCGAGCAACTCCACTTTGCGCTCTTGCTGCGTTGCCGCGCGTTTACAGCGCTCATGCAGGCTGTGCAGGATATCGTGCAGACGGGACGGGTCAACGCGATGTTTGCGCGCCAACTCATGCAGACGACCGAGGGTCTGGTCGAGTTCAGCCAGGCGTTCGGGACTCAAATCAATGCGCGACAGCGCGGCTTGCAGATTGACCCGGGCTTCTTCGCAATTGATGGCTGCTTCTTCCAGGGCCTTGAGGGCGTTGGCGATATCGCGGTCCAGTGTGGCGTGCTGGCCCAGCATGCCGATCAATTGCTGTAGGCGCGCAGTGATGCCCGCCTGTTCGGTTTCCAGCAGCTCCAGCGCGGATTCCATGGACGCGGTAACATCGCTGCCCCGGGCCAATAGCCGGTGCTCGGCTTGCAGTTGTTCAAAGGACTCAGGGGTCAGCGCCACCTCGGCCAATTCATCGATCTGATACTGCAGCAGGTCCATTTCCCCCGCAGCCAATGGCGATTCCTGGTCGAGAGCCACCAGCGCCTGTTCCACTTCGCGCCAGGCGGCATGGCTCGTTGCCACCTGTTGCAGCTCCGCGGCGCAGCGATCGTCTGCATCCAGCAAACGGAATTGCTCGCCCGTGTGCGCCAGGCGGATATGTTCGTTCTGACCGTGAATTTCCACCAGGCACTGGCCCAGCTCCTGCAATTGGGAAAGCGTCACGGCCGTGCCGTTGATCCAGGCACGTGACCTTCCGCTGTCGCTGATCAGGCGCCGCAGCAGGCAGGAATGGCCATCTCCCAGATCAGCCTGGCGCAGCCAGGACATGGCTTCACTGTCATCCTCCAGTTCGAATTCCGCGCTCAGTTCGGCCTTGTCACAGCCGGCGCGAATGGCACTGGTATCGGCGCGGCCGCCCAGCAACAGGCCCAGGGCGTCAACCAGAATCGACTTGCCGGCGCCGGTTTCACCGGTGATGGCGGTAAATCCCGGCCCCAGTTCCAGGTCCAGCGCATCGATGATGGCGAAATTGCGGATTTGCAGCAGGCTCAGCATGGTGGTGCTCAAGCTAGCATGAGCGGGCTCGATGGGCAACGCGGCCGCGGTAGGAATTCCGCTTGAATCACCGCGGCATAACCCCATATTCGACACCAACACAAGGCGCTGGAAATAAAGGAGTAGAGGATGGTGTCGAGCAACAAGGGAAATCCATCACATCAGGCCGATGAGCCACCGGCAGCACCAGGGGAATTGCCAGAAGAAGAGGGCATTGTCGCCCAGTCCATGGTGGATGATGAATTGCAGGACATGGGGCAGGCCCTGACGGCAGCCGAACAGGAGCTGTCGCTGCATCGCGAGGCCATGCTGCGCATGCAGGCAGAGATGGAAAACCTGCGCAAGCGCCTGATACGCGACCTGGAAAAATCCCGCAGATTTGCCCTGGAAGGAGTGATGAAAGACCTGTTGCAGGTCCGTGACAGCCTCGAACGCGGCCTGGAAATGGTTAATGGCGCCGCCACGGTTGAGTCACTCAGGGAAGGCAAGGAACTCACGCTGAAGATGTTGACCAAGGTGATGAGCGACCATGGCCTGGAAGTGGTTGACCCCGCGGGCGAAGCGTTCAATCCCGAGTTCCACGAAGCGGTGACGGTATTGCCTTCGGCGGAACACGAGGAAAACACCGTGCTCGAGGTTTTGCAAAAAGGATTCAAGTTGCATGAGCGTTTGATCCGGCCGGCCATGGTAGTGGTGTCGCGCAGGCCTTGACCAACATCATTTGAGCTTGTATTGAAAAAACGTTCCTGAACCCCATTTTTGCTGCAACAGTTTTAAACCGTACTGAATTTTTAGGAGATTGACACATGGGCAAGATCATAGGTATTGACCTGGGCACCACCAATTCCTGCGTAGCGGTGATGGAAGCGGGCAAACCCAAGGTGATCGAAAATGCCGAAGGCGATCGCACCACGCCCTCCATCGTCGCATTTACGAAGGATGACGAGGTGCTGGTTGGCCAGCCGGCCAAGCGCCAGGCAGTGACCAATCCGGCGAATACGCTGAATGCCGTGAAGCGTCTGATTGGACGTAAATTCAAGGAAGACGTGGTGCAAAAAGACCGCGATCTGGTGCCTTACAAAATCCTTGCCGCCGACAATGGCGATGCCTGGGTGGAAGCCGGGGGCAAGAAGATGGCGCCGCCGGAAATTTCCGCTCGTGTGTTGATGAAAATGAAGAAAACTGCGGAAGATTATCTCGGTGAAGAAGTCACCGAGGCGGTCATTACGGTGCCGGCATATTTCAATGACTCACAGCGCCAGGCCACCAAGGATGCAGGCAAAATTGCCGGCCTTAGCGTCAAGCGCATCATCAACGAACCCACCGCGGCGGCCCTGGCCTATGGCCTGGACAAGAAAGCCGGCGAGCAAAAAATCGCTGTTTACGACCTCGGCGGCGGTACGTTTGACATCTCCATCATCGAAATCGCGGATGTGGATGGCGAACACCAGTTCGAAGTGCTCTCGACCAATGGCGATACCTTCCTGGGTGGCGAGGATTTCGACAAACGGGTGATTGACTACCTGGTCGCGGAATTCAAGAAAGACCAGGGTTTTGACCTGAAGAACGACCCGCTGGCCCTGCAGCGGCTGCGTGAAGCGTCTGAGCGCGCCAAGATCGAACTGTCGACCAGCCAGCATACCGAGGTCAATCTGCCGTACATCACCGCCGATGCGAACGGGCCCAAGCACCTGAACATCAAACTGACACGAGCCAAGCTTGAATCGCTGGTGGAAGACCTGATTACCCGCACCGTGGCTCCTTGCCGCACAGCGCTGAACGATTCTGGCCTCAAGGTCAGCGATATCAATGACGTGATCCTGGTTGGCGGCCAGACGCGCATGCCCAAGGTGCAGGAAACCGTGGCCGAATTCTTCGGCCGTGAGCCGCGCCGGGATGTGAACCCAGACGAGGCCGTTGCGGTTGGAGCTGCGATCCAGGCCGGCGTGCTGTCGGGCGAAGTCAAGGATGTATTGCTGCTGGACGTGACCCCGCTGTCACTGGGTATCGAGACCCTGGGCGGCGTGATGACCAAGCTGATCGAGAAGAACACGACCATTCCGACCAAGGCGGCACAGGTGTTTTCCACCGCCGAAGACAACCAGACGGCAGTGACGGTACATGTGCTGCAGGGTGAACGTGAAATCGCTTCCGCCAACAAGTCGCTCGCGCGCTTCGACCTGGCCGGCATCGGCGCTGCGCGGCGCGGCCTGCCGCAAATCGAAGTAACGTTTGACATCGATGCCAACGGCATCATGCACGTCAGCGCCAAGGACAAGGCCACCGGCAAGGAACAGAAGATCGAGATCAAGGCGGGCTCCGGTCTGTCCGAGTCTGAAATCGAGCGCATGGTCAAGGACGCGGAAGTACATGCCGAAGACGACCGCAGGTTCCACGAGCTGGTGACGTCGCGCAATACCGCCGATGCCATCGTTCATGCCACCCGCTCCAGTTTGAAGGAGTTGGGCGACAAGATCGATGAAGCCGAGCGCAAAAAGGTCGAGGCGGCCATCGAAGAAGTCGAAAAGGTGATGAAGAATGACGACAAGGATGCCATCGAAGCGGCCATCGCCAAACTCAGCGAGGCCGGGGAAGTGATTCACCGGCAGGCTGCGGCCCGGGCCGAGGCGGAAGCGGCATCCAAGGATGCAGGCCCAGGCTCCGCCAGTGATGTGGTTGACGCCGAGTTCGAGGAAGTCGACGACGACAAGAAAGGCTGATGACACACGCGGTTTGTACCAGACCTGCCAGACAGACAACCCCCGGCTTCGGCCGGGGTTCTGCTTTGGAGCCTTTAACAAGAGCCTCAGAGCTCAGCGCAAGCTTGAATTAGGCATACGTCAGCCCTAAGTCTGGGGCAATAACAAGGAAGGCTGGCATGGCGAAACGCGATTACTACGAAGTTCTTGGGGTTAAGAAAACAGCGAACGACGATGAGCTGAAGAAGGCCTATCGCCGGCTGGCGATGAAATACCATCCGGACAGAAACCCGGACAGTGCCGCGCTGGAACAATTCAAGGAAGCCAAGGAAGCTTACGAAATCCTCAAGGACCCGGACAAACGTTCCGCCTACGATCGCTTTGGTCATGCCGCGGTCAATTCCGGCGCCGGTGGCGGTCCCGGCGGTTTCCATGGCGATGTCGGCGATATCTTTGGCGATATCTTCGGTGACATTTTCGGCGGCGGCCGCCGGGGGCAGCAACGGCAGCGTGGCGCCGACCTGCGCTACACCATGGACCTGGAGCTGGAAGAAGCGGTGCAGGGGGTCAGCCGTGAGATCAAGGTGCCTACGCTGGGTTCGTGCAAGACCTGCAACGGCAGCGGTGCGCGCGACGGCAAGAAAGACGCCTGCCCGACCTGCGGCGGCGTAGGCCAGGTGCGCATGCAGCAGGGGATTTTTTCCGTCCAGCAAACCTGTCCCAGTTGTCATGGGATGGGGCAAAGGATCAGTAATCCCTGCAGCGACTGCCATGGCCATGGCCGGGTGCGGGAAACCCGCACCTTGTCGGTGAAAATTCCGCCGGGCGTGGATAACGGTGACCGTATCCGTTTGGCCGGAGAAGGCGAAGCCGGCATGAGCGGCGCCGCGGGCGGCGATCTCTACGTCGAGGTGCGCGTCCGTCCACACCGGATTTTCGAACGTGATGGCGATGATCTCTATTGTGAAGTACCCATCACCTTCACCACGGCCGCACTGGGGGGCGAGCTGGAAATTCCCACCCTGGGGGGCCAGGTCAAGTTGAAAATTCCTGCTGAAACCCAGACCGGCCGAATGTTCCGCCTTAAAGGCAAGGGCGTGAAATCGGTGCGCAGTCATCGCGTCGGTGACCTGATGTGCCGCACCGTGGTGGAGACCCCGGTGAAATTATCCCGCCGGCAGAAAGAACTGCTGCAGGAGTTCGAAACTTCACACAGCGGCGATAACACCGAACACAACCCGCGCACGGAATCCTGGTTGAACGGCGTGCGTGAATTTTTTGAACGTATGACCTCCTGAGGGCTTGTTTAAATGACACGTATCGTATTGCACGGAGCGGGCAGGATGTCGACTGCCATCATGCAGGCGGCGGCACAGGAGCCGGCGATTGAAGTCTGTGCGGTGGTGGCGCCTGAGCGGCCGCAATGGCCGGAAGAGGTGGCCTACTTCCCGGCTTTGGAGCAGTTGCAGGATCGGCCGGATGTGGTTGTCGATTTTTCGCTGCCGGACGGTACGGTGGCGGCTGCTGACTGGTGCGCGAAGGCGGGTGTTGCCTTACTCAGCGGCGTTACCGGTTTACACCAGGAAGCGCTGGACTCACTGGAAACGGCAGCGCAAAAAGTTGCGGTATTTTGGTCACCCAATTTGAGCCTGGGGGTCAATCTTCTGGCACAGCTGTGTGCCCAAGCCGCAGCCATTCTTGCTCCGGATACGGCTGTCGTTATCGAGGATTTGCATCATCAATGGAAAAAAGATGCCCCTTCGGGCACGGCGTTGATGCTGGGCGAGGCCATTGAACGGGCGCGTGGAAAAAGTTCGGGCACACTGGAGTATGTGTCGCTGCGGGAAGGGGAAGCCATCGGCAAGCACGAGGTCACGTTCTGCCTCGCGGGAGAGGAACTGGTGCTGATGCATAACGCGTTGGACCGTAGCATTTTCGCAACAGGGGCGATGGCCGCCGCGCACTGGCTGGCACTGCAGGATGCCGGACGTTACACCGCCAGCGACTGGCTGCTGCGGCGGTGAACCCGGTAGGGTTGCTTCACACTTCACCAAACCCAATAGCTTCTTTCCAGGGAAAACCGGAGTGTCTTCTCTTGTCGTCATTTCATGTCATGCCTTAGCTGCATCGGGGCACGCGGCAGGATTGCCTGCAGCCGTAAAGTAAGAATTAGTGTCCGCCATCGGGCTGCATCAGCGACGGATGCAGTCACGGGAAGCAAAAATCAGTGGCTTTGAGGAACGAAAAAGGTGAAGCTGAGAATACAGCTTACTCAATTACTTTGGGTTTCAGGGCAAACCGCTTTAATCCGTCCTATACTCGTCAATTACTTGGTTGAATCCTGGCAAGTGAGGGCTCGGCGAGGACGGAGGCGTTTGATGTTTGAAGAATTGCAGCGCGAGCTGCGCCGGTTGCACGGACGACAGGAGATTCCAATATCC
>CAVPUV010000026.1:0-96618 GCA_963708905.1 uncultured Gammaproteobacteria bacterium
AGGTTGAATTTTGGGGCACGGATCCATTTTCCAACAGCCTCCTCGATTGGGTTTTCTACCCTTTCACGTGCTTTAAATTCAAATGTGGTGTAATCCAGGTCTGGTTTTTGCGGTCTTCAAAAGAATGACCGGGCTTTCTGCGGGTTTTGCCTTTGACACGTTCGGGCACTATCCGGCGATCGACTTGAAGCATAATATGATCAAGCGAATCTAAGGAAACTCTGATCAATTCAGGGCTTTCCTATTATTTGCTGGAATTCAGTTATCGTCTGTAGTTTTATGGCAATTGGCCTACACGGTGCACACGGGATGCGGAAATTGTTCGATTCATCCTTGAGCAACTCCTCTGATTCAATTGCAGGCCCGCCCTGGTGCAATATGCGGCTCAGACAGCGAGTATTCACCTTGGGCTGGACCTTGGCTGCTTTGCTTGCGGCGGTTAGTCTGGCTGCTGAAACCGGTGCCGGTGGACCGGACCGTGCCATTTGGCACGACGGTGTCGAAACGCCCGGAACCATAATTGAAGTACCCGGCACCGGCGCCGCAGCGCCCGATACCACTGCCGCAGCGCCCGACGCCACCGCAGAAACGCCCGATACCACTGCCGCAGCGCCCGACCTCGCAGCCGAAGTGCTGGACGCCACCATTGAAGAGCCCGGCATCCCGGTGAAAGAACCCGGCGCGGTCGATACACTGGCGCCGGATCAGAGCGCTCTGGCGGTACCCCGTTATGAGCAAAAGGTCAAAGCACTGGAACTCAGTGGCGGGGTCTATGACCCGGAGTTAACGGAAACCCTGGTTGGCCTGGGTAAGGCCTATCAGTCACAGGGAAATTCCGTGGACGCCGAAGCGGCATTTCGACGCGCGCTGCATACCAGCCGGGTCAACGATGGTTTGTACAACCCCGATCAAGTACCCATCCTCGATCAACTGATCGATGTCAATTCATCCACCAGCGATTGGCCGGATCTGAACCAGAATTACAGTTATTTATACTGGGTGAGTAAACGCATTTACGGTGCTGATGATCCACGGCTGTTACCGGTGATCGACAGGATCGGCAAATGGCATCTGCGCGTCTACGCATCCGACGTGAATATGCAGCCATTCGAGCACCTGAATATGGCGAATGATCTGTACGACCATGCGCTACGGATCATCGAGACTCATTATGGTGCCAACGACCCGCGCCTGATAAATGCGCTGTATGGGGTGGTGTTGACCAATTATCAAATCGCCGTGCAATTGAGCGCTGCGGCTGAGCCCGACGCAACGTTGCATGAACCCACAAGCCCGTTCGACGACCGCAGCCGGCGTTTACAGGAAGGCGCAAGGTCCCTGGATGAACTGATACTGGCAAGTTATATCCGGGGTAAGACTGCGATGGACCGGATTGTCACTATTCATGCCGCGAACGCCCAATTGCCGCCCGAGGCTTATGCACTGGCGCTGGTTCATCTGGGCGACTGGTTTTTGTTGTTCAACAAATGGAACTCGGCAGAGGAAACCTACTCTCAGGCATATAATGTATTGATGGACAAGGGATTGCCACGAGAAGAGATCGACAGCTTCTTCGCCCAGCCGCGTTCACTGCCGGCCATCAGCCTGCCCGAGAGTGAACCAAACCCCGAGGAGGAACAGGGAGCGGAGGAGCATCGGCTTACTGAAGAGCTTCCTTATGTGCTGGTTTCATTTGACGTCTCCAAATCCGGCAGGGCGAGAAATATCCGTATCATTGAATCCAACCCGCCGGACAGTATATCGTTACAGCGCAAGGCCAGAAAGAGTATTGCCGCATCCAAGTTCCGGCCGCGGCTTGAGAACGGCGAGCTGGTCGATACCACCGACATGCAACTTCGGTACATATTCAAGGAATAGCAGCGAGGATATAGGGATGCCAGATTGCCCAGGATTACCAACTCTGCGAAGCATGGCGGTGATGTGCACTGTGACGTTATTGGTGGCGTGCGCAACTCCGCCGATGAGCCAATCGACCTCGACCTCAACCTCAACCTCGACCGCGACCGCGACCTCAACCTCAACCTCGACCGCAGGTGCCACCACCAGCAGCGGGACGCGTTCACCATCATCGCCTGATGAGTCCGCTGCTGCAGCTGGCAGCGGACAGCAGTCTTCGCCGGGAACCGTTCAGGATCAGGCGTCCGGCCAGCAAACCGCATCCATGCCAGCGGAAGGGACGGGCCAGGGTGGGCCAACTGGCCAGCAAAGTGTTTCCACCCGAACGGACGACAGGAAAGCGTCCGAAACTGGCGCAAACGAGCAGAAATCGGACGATGAAATCCTTGCTGAAGCGCTGCAGCAGTTAAACCGCGATTCCCAGACAGGTGCGGAGAGCGGTGACGGCACCTTGCCGGCTCAAGAGCAAGATGCAGCGGGTGCCGGAACCGGGTCTGCACCTGATCCGGGAAGTAAGGGAACAGCCGCGGGTACGGTACTGACCGAAGCTGAAAAGAAGCAAATTCTGAACCGCGAACTCGACACGAGGTTCGCTGAGTTCGACAAGCTGATGATGACGGAGCGCGAGGCTGTGGCGCGGCAGAGCGATGAAAGCGGCAGCGGTAGCGGAAGCGAAGCAAACGGTGGTGGTCCGGGTGGCGACGAAAGCGGGCAGGAAACGGCGATGTCGGATTCTGGCGTGGAAAGCATCTCCGCTTCCAAGAGTTCCGGAGTTCCGGGTACGGGACATAGTGATATCCCCGTGGAAATACCTGCGGATATCGGCAGTCCACAGAGTGATGACATCATTGCCCGGCAACTCAGGGAGGCGGCAATGAAAGAACAGGACCCGGCGTTGCGGGAGAAACTCTGGAACGAATACAGAAAATACAAGAGCGGCGGTGGCTGACGGGTGAAAAAATGATCGCGCGGATACAATCATATGCCTTGCTGACGCTGCTTTGTCTGGCGGTTGCGGGCTGTGGCTCGACCAAAGTCAGGACCACCGGTCAAGAAGAAATTCTCACCGAATCCACCCCCATTCCGGAAGCCCGGTTGCTGGACGTGGGGATCGGCATCTTCAATCCCGGTATCGAAGATACGGATGACAAGGACCAACCCGGCGTGGTTCCGCAAATCCGCAAGGCCGAAGCGCGGTACATGCCATTCAGGCTGATGGAGACCCTGCAGCAGACAGGCAATTGGGGCATCGTCCGCGTGATCCCCGAACGGCGGAGCGAAATGGATATCTGGGTGGATGCCGAAATTGTGCTATCCGACGGCGAAACTACGGAACTGATGGTTACCGTGGCGGACTCATCGGGAAAGCGCTGGTATACGAAAAAATATAGCGGCGAGGTCAGCAAGTATGCCTACGATTCCACCCTGGCCAAAGACGCGGAGCCGTTCCAGAGCATGTATAACGAAATTGCCAATGACATGCTGCTCTTCTACCGCAGCTTGAAGGCCAGCGAAATCGCCGCCATTCGCACCATCACAGAACTGAAGTTCGCCCGGCGGTTTTCGCCGGAAGCTTTCAGCACTTATCTGGCTGAGGACGAGCACGAAATCCTGTATGTCAAACGGCTGCCAGCTGAGGATGATCCAGTGTTGACGCGAGTCAGGCAGATTCGAGAGCGCGACTACATGTTCGTGGACACGCTGCAGGAGTATTACGCTTCCTTCGTGCGGCAAATGGATGTGCCCTACCGCGAATGGCGCAAGGCCTTTTATGAAGAAGGCGAGGCTCTGCGCGAGGTAAAATCGAAGGCCAACAAGCGCATGGTTGGTGGAGCGCTGGCGGTGCTGGCCGGCATTCTGGCACAGGGTAGCAACAGCAGTACAGCCCGGACTGCGGGTGCGGTCGGGATCGGCGCCGGTGCCGGAGTGTTCGTAAGTGGTCTGAACAAAAACGAAGAAGCAAAGGTGCATGCCGAGGCGCTGGAGGAAATTTCCGCATCCATGGATTCGGAAATGCAACCGCACACAATTGAACTGGACGAACGCACCGTGACGCTTTCCGGATCGGTCAACGAGCAATACAGCCAGTGGCAGCAGGTTCTGCAGGAGATCTATGCCACCGAAACCGGCACTGGCAGCAGCCAGCTTCGGCAATAACGCTCGGTGGAAGGAAAAGAGAACAACCCGGAAACAGGGTTTACCCGCATAAAACCTGTTGCCATCGACCTGACCGCAAACTCCGCTGGCGTCAACACGGTCACCTCACGTAAGGCACCCGTAAGGCAGATACTGATATGGCTGAGCCTGGCTGCCCTGCTGGCGGCGGCAGCCCTGGTGATTTTCCTGCTGCCCGGCTGGATTGGGCCGCCGGTTCTTGTTCCGGACCAGTCTCCGGCCGTAGCCGGAAACGGTCAGCCCGTCGCTGCCACAGCAACGGTCAGCAGTGCGGATTCACCATGGGAGAAGGCACAGGAATCAACGCTGCGCCAGCAGACCCAGGAAATACTCGAACAAATTCTGGCTGCCAAGCAAGACCTTGACGAACACGCTGTGACGATCTGGGCGGGACAGGAATACGCGCAGGCGCTGCAATCTGCCAAGTCCGGTGACGAATTGTACAACCAGCGCGATTTCGCCGGCGCGCGCTTGCAGTATGACCAGGCACTGACCTTATTCAAGGAATTGCAGGAGCGCGTGGATATCGTTTTCAACGAAGCCATCAGCCGGGGCAAAACAGCCCTGGCCGACGGTGACTCGGATGCCGCGCTCAAGGCGTTCGACCTGGCTCTGGCCATTGATTCCCAGGACAGGACTGCCGGTGAGGGACGTGAACGCGCGGAAAAACTGGACGAGGTCATGGCGCTGCTCAAGCAAGGCGACGGTCTGCTGGAAGACGGCAAGCTGGAGGAAGCCCAGCAGGTCTACCGGCGGGTTGTCGATCTTGATGATCAATCTGACCGGGCCAGACAGCAGATCGCTGTTGTCGGGCAGAGGATTCAGGATCGGCAATTCAACGACCACATGTCCGATGGCTTCAATGCGCTCTACAACGACCAACTGGAAAAGGCGCAACAGGCATTCACCGGCGCCCTCAAACTAAAACCTTCATCTGCGGAAGCACGCAGCGCGCTGAATCAGAGCCACCAGCAGATTACAGCGCGAAACATCAGCTCCTTGCTTGCGCAGGCGCAGACCTTGGAAACAGGGGAGCGTTGGCAGGAAGCTTTGAAGAAGTATTCTGCTGCCCTGGAGCTCGATCCCGGGCTGACCGCGGCGCAGGCCGGCAAGGAGCGGACTGCCGTGCGCGCACAAACGCATGAACGGCTGGAGCAAATTCTGGCTCACCCGGAACGACTCTACGATGGCGGTGTGCTTGACGAAACCGCGACGTTTTACCGGAACATTCGTGCACTGTCCAATCCGGGTCCGGTGTTGTCTGTTCAACTGGACAAAATCGAGCAATTGCTGGCCAAGATGTCGACGCCCGTATCCGTTCAGCTGCTGTCGGATAACCTGACGACAGTGACTCTGTATAAGGTCGGCGAACTGGGTTATTTTGCGTCCCGTGAAATCAGTCTCCGGCCCGGCCGTTATGTCGTCGTCGGCATTAGGGAGGGCTATCGTGATGTGCGCGTGGAGTTTACGGTTGATCCGGACACGCCCCCTGCCGTGATCAAGATCCGTGCCGATGACAAGATCAGCTTCGGTGACAAGGCCTGAGCCGCGCGCACATGACAGCCGGCGGAGCGCAAATCATACCTGCAAGTTTTGTTCCTCCGGGTGACAAGCCGCCAGCGGTTGCGGTCAAAATACCTGTGGCCCCGGTAATCACTGGCCTGGCATTGGTAATCTGTATCTTCCTGGCATGGTTTCTGGTTAGCGCCAGGGCTGTCTACATCGATGTTTCGCCGGCCCCGGCGATGTCGATATCGACGGTGGCCTGCACTTGAAGCTGGCGGACCGGTATCTGCTGCGGACCGGCGAGTATGGTCTCAGGATCGAAGCTGAAGGTTATCACCCGCTGGTCCGGTCACTGCTTATAGGCAAGGAGCAAAACCAGCATTATTCATTCGATTTACAACCGCTGCCGGGCCGTCTTCGGGTGGACACCGGCCCGGTCACCGGCGCGCAGGTTTTTATTGACGATACGGCAAGAGCCGTCACCCCGGCTGTCATCGGGGAAATACCGGCGGGCGAGCATCGACTCCGCGTCAGCGCCGACAGGTATTTTTCATTTGAAGACACCATCATGATTGAAGGACTCGACCACGAGCAGGCTGTCAGCTTGTTATTAAAACCAGCCTGGGCCGATGTTACGTTTGTCGCCGAACCGGCCGGGGCAGATGTATTCGTGGACGATGAATTGCTGGGACAGACGCCCCTGACGACAGGCATTGTGCAAGGAACACACAGGGTTCGTATCCAGCTGGCAGGCTTCAAGCCCTGGCAGAATGAGATCGATGTCACGGCGAATTCTGCGATGAATTTCACCGACATCCGGCTGAAGCCGGCCGATGCGGTTGTTTTTCTCATCTCCGAGCCACCCCGCGCCAGCGTAACCGTGGACGGTGAATACAAGGGCGTGACCCCGCTCGAACTCGCACTGACGCCGGAGCAAACAAGCACCATACGCCTGTTCAAGCAGGGCTATCAGCCCGGCAGCAGGCAACTCACTGTCGGCTCCGGTTCCAAACAGAATCTGCAGGTAACACTGGCGCCGGAACTGGTCACCATCGAATTTCACGTCACGCCCCCCGACGCCGAGCTTTATATTGACGACAAATCCTACGGAGCCGCCGGGCAAACATTGCAATTACCATCCAGTTCACACCGCATTGAAATCCGGCGCGAGGGCTATGTCGATTACAAAACCACGATTACACCCCACAGCGGTATGGCGCAGCAGCTCGACATCAAACTGAAAACTCTGCAGCAGGCGCAACTGGAGAAGGTCAAGCCGGTGATTACCAGCAGCGCCGGGCAGTCACTCAAATTGTTTTATCCCTCCGCGTTTACCATGGGCGCCTCGCGCCGCGAGCCGGGACGCCGCGCCAACGAAACGATCAGAACCATAGAACTTACGCGGCCGTTCTACCTTGGCTTGCATGAAGTTACCAATGAACAGTACCGGCTGTTCGCCAAGGATCATTCCTCCGGGACTGTGCAGGGCCGCAGTCTCGATGATGAACGGCAGCCGGTGGTACAGGTCACCTGGGAACAGGCTGTGCGCTACTGCAACTGGCTCAGCCAGCGTGAGTCATTGGCACTGTTTTATATTGAGACAGAAGGAAAAATTACCGGCGTCAATCCGCTGGCAAACGGCTACCGCCTGCCGACGGAAGCGGAGTGGGAGTGGGCGGCCCGGGTGGTGGCAAATCAATCCCAGTTAAAATTCCCCTGGGGGCAGGATATGCCGCCGCCGAATGGCAGCGGCAATTACGCGGACGAACCCGCAGCGGGGCTGGTGGCAAGGATTATTCAGAAATACCAGGACGGATACGGCGTTTCCGCACCCATAGGGAGCTTCCCCGCCGGCAACCATGGTTTGTTTGACATCGGCGGAAATGTGGCAGAATGGGTTCATGATTTCTACGATATCGCGGTCGGCAATACCGGCGCCGCCGAGCTTGACCCGATCGGCCCCGAACAGGGCGAGTTTCATGTCATCAAAGGCTCCAGTTGGGCGCACGGAACCATTACTGAATTGCGTCTTTCGTACCGGGACTATAACGAAAAAGCCAGGGAGGACGTGGGCTTCAGGCTGGCGCGTTACCTGGAATGAGATCGTGTTGAAGACCCTTTGCCTGATTCTGCTGTTCGCCGCCGCAGTCACAGTCCGCGCGCAAGATCCGGTAGCCGTGGATGATGGCGACCCGCAGCAACAAACCACCGAACAGGAAAAGAGTGCCGACGCTTCAGTGGCCACGCAGAAGGAGCCGGAACCTGCTACCCCCGACTCATTCAATCCTACGGAAAAAATCGACGAAGACCATTCCATTGCTTTCCCCACAGACATCTGAATGCATTTATGAAACATAAACCTCTGTCGGAATTTCTTTATCAATTGTTTGCGCTGATCCTGGCGTTGATCTTCGTGCACGCGGTTTATGTAACCGTCATCCGCCCGAAAGCAGACGCCTTGGTGCAGGAGCAGCAGGCGCGGCAGGATGCGGGGGAGCCGTATGAGGTCAAGCGATCGATTTACCTGGTGCTGAAGGATTATGAACAGGAGGCCTGTTTCATACTGGCGTTGTGGGTGTTGGCCATCATGGGTCTGAAGACCCGCAACCTGTTGCACGAACGGCGGTTGCTGGGTCAGTCATTGCTCGACCTGACCCCGGGGATCAGCATTCTGCCCGAGGATGCGCGCCAGTACTCCCGCCCATTGCAGTTATTACCGGCAGACGAACGCGAGTATCTGTTGCCACGGGCACTGCTTACAGCCCTGCAACGATTTGGTACTACCCGCAACATTCAGGATGTCTCTTCCGCAGTCAAAGAAGTGTGTGAAACGGAATCGGATCGGCTCTATTCTGAACTGTCCATGATCCGATATATCATCTGGGCGATTCCGTCCATCGGCTTTATCGGCACCGTGCGCGGAATTGGTGAAGCACTGGGGCAGGCATACAAGGCCGTGCAGGGAGATATTGTGGGTGTCACGGTGAGTCTCGGTGTGGCTTTTAATTCGACTTTGGTCGCCCTGCTGATCAGCATTTTCATCATGTTCCTGATGCACCAGATACAGCTCACGCAGGAACGTCTGGTGCTCGATACGCAGAATTATTGCGACGTCAACCTGATCCGTCATCTGCAGGTACGTTGATGGTTGGCGGTACGTCATTTGCCGTAATCGAACTCAACGACAGCGAGATTCGCGTCGCCAAAGGGCGCTGATATCATCCTGCGCAGTCCGGGTTACGCCATCGTCAGCAAGGACAGGATCGAATTGGGCAGCGCTGCTGTCCGCCAGGCGCGCCTTAATCCCCGTGCAATACAGAATCGCTATTGGCACGATCTGAACCAGATTCCACTACCTGCGCCAACGGCGAGGATGCGGCACCAT
The DNA here is from genome assembly GCA_963708905.1 of uncultured Gammaproteobacteria bacterium. Lineage (GTDB taxonomy): Bacteria > Pseudomonadota > Gammaproteobacteria > Xanthomonadales > SZUA-36 > SHZL01. The sequence goes on from CAVPUV010000026.1 coordinate 8,984, forward strand.
GCCGACCTGGCGTATGCACATCTGCTGGCCATTCATGAACAGGCGGGAAAGCCGGATGACGTGCTGTTCGCAGTCCCCGGCTACTATTCGAACGAGCAGCTGTCGCTGTTACTCGGGCTGGTGGAAGCCAGCCCGTTCAATGCCATCGGCCTGGTCGATACCGCGGTTGCCGCGGCTGCAAGCCAGGTCGGGCCCGGAACCTATGTGCATGCGGAGATTCACCTGCATCAGACGGTCCTGACGCATATCGATATAACGCACGAGGTAAACCGGTTATCGGTGCAGGTCATCGACGGGGCCGGGCTGGCCAGCGCGCTGGATGACTGCGCCGCCAAGATTACCGAACTGTTCATCAAACAATCCCGTTTTGATCCACAACACCACGCGGAAACCGAACAGTCGCTGTATGACCAGATTCCGCATTGCCTGCTGGCATTGGGCCTCCGCCCCGAGGTGGTTATTGAAATCCCCTACCAGAAGACCACTTATCTGGCGAAACTGCCGCGCCAGGCCATGTTCGAGGCTCTGCGGCCCCTGTATCGGAAAATAACCGCGGCGATGCCGGCAGCGGCGACCAGCCTGGTGGGCGACCGGCTGGCCGGCTTGCCGGGGTTTGTCGAGCAATTAAACGCGACACGAGCAAGCGCGGCACAGGTGCTCGCGCCGGACAGTGTTTTTCAGTGTTGCCGGCAGCAGATTGACAGCATCCGTTCACTCGGCCCGGCGCTGAATTTCGTCACACGCCTGCCGGCAGCGACCGGCCCGTTTATTGTGTCCACGGCGACGGCAGGCGGCGGCGCCGTCGCGTCACCGCGCAGTCAGGATGAGGTGGACAACTTGCCGGTAACGCACATTCTGTCCGCCCACCGGGCTTATCCGCTGGCCAATCGATGGCTCTATCTTTCGGCGCTCACTGGCGAGATCAGCGAAAACGGGGAGCACGCTCACTGCTCCATTTCATCGACTGGCGGCCGCACGCTGGTGCAGGCGGAAAGCGGACTGGCGGTTATTCTCAACGGACAGCACATCGACACTCCGGTCAGCGTGCGGGCGGGGGATGTCATCAGCTTTGCCGGTTCGGAAACGGAGTATACGTTTATCAACGTGAAAAACTGAGATGGCCCGGAAACATTCCATGCCGAACCCGTTCGGCCTGTCCTTTCTGGACATCATGTCCTGCGGCTTCGGCGCTGTCGTGCTGCTGTTTCTCATCATAAAGCATAATGTCGATGCCAACCTGCCCAGCCAGACTCCCGCCGCGGACACGAAATCGGAGGTATCGCTGCTGGAGGAAGAGATTCTGGAAGGCCAAAAAAACCTGGTGAAAACTCGCAACACCATTGACGAGGTGGACCAGGAACGGGTGAAAGCGGAGGGCCTGGCGCTGCAGATAAGCCAGGAGATCAAGTCAACCGAGGCGCTGGTGGAGGAACTGGCTGATGCAAGCAATCCGGGCCAACTGGAAGCATTGAAGGCCCGCATCAAAAGCCTGGAGATCCAGAAACAGCAAGCCGAAATGCAGCAAAATAAAACCGGGGAGGACGTGCGCAAGTTCGCCGGCGACGGCCAACGCGCCTATGTGACCGGCCTGAAGCTGGGCGGCAAACGCATCCTGATTTTGCTGGATGTCTCCAGCAGCATGCTGGACGACACGATCGTCAATATCATCCGCCGCCGCAACATGCGGGAAGAGAGAAAACGTACTGCGCCGAAATGGCTGCAGGCGATTGCGATTGTGGACTGGTTGAGCGCAAAGTTTCCGCTCGGCAGCCAATACCAGATCTATGTTTTCAATACCGTCTCGAAACCGGTCCTGCCGGATAGCAAAAGCTCGTGGCTCGAAGTCAAAAACAGGAATGAACTCGATCAGGCAATAGAGCGGCTGAAACAAGTGATACCTGACGGCGGCACCAACCTCACCCAGGCGCTGGCCGCCGCCGCTGAATTGCGCCCGCTGCCGGACAATATCTACCTGATTACCGACGGTCTGCCGACGCAGGGCTCACGGCTTGCGCAGGGCGCCACCATCTCCGGCAGGGAGCGTCTGGCACTGTTCGGGGAAGCGATGAAGAAACTGCCCAAGGGGGTGCCGGTAAATACCATACTGCTGCCGATGGAGGGCGATCCGGAGGCCGCCTATGCCTACTGGCAGCTGGCGCAGAGCACCCGCGGTTCTTACGTCAGTCCGGCACAGGACTGGCCATGACGAAGAAACGCGATGAAACCGAAGTATTCAGTCTGGCCTTCCTGGACGTCATTACCTGCGGTTTCGGCGCAATCATATTATTATTGATGATTGCAAAAGCAGGGACCGGGCAGGTATTGGAAACTTCGCTTGCCCCCCAGGCCGGGATTGTGCGCGAGCTGCAGATGCAACTGTTTGAAATCCGTGGGGAGTCCAGGGTGCTCAATCGTGATTTGAACGCCAAGCATGAACAGCTCTCCATATGGAAAGACCGGGTCGCCCGCCTGCAGGCGGAACGGGCGAGCACGCGCAAGATCGTACGACAGTGTGCAAAACGACACTTCGGTAAACACCATTATTACGGGTGAACTGCAATCGGCGCTGCAGGAACTGACTGCGGAAATGCAACGTCTCGCGGCGCAGGGAAAGAGCTCCGACGCCAGCCTGGTCGGTGGCATCCCGGTCGACAGCGAGTATATTATCTTCATTATCGATACCTCGGGCAGCATGCAGCAGATGAACTGGAGCCGCATGATCGAGACTTTGACCAAGACGCTGGATATCTACCCCCAGGTCAAGGGCATGCAAATCATGAGCGATATGGGCGAATATTTGCTGTCGGAATACCGGCGCAAATGGATACCCGATACGGCAGGGAGGCGCCGTGCTATCGTTAACATGATGCGTAACTGGGCGCCGTTCAGCAACAGCAGTCCGGTGGAAGGCATTACCGAGGCGATACGCCATTTTCATGACCCGAACAAGAAAATCAGCATCTATGTGTTCGGCGATGATTTTACCGGGCAATCCATCAGCGAAGTGGTCAACGTCGTCAACCGTCTGAACCCCAAGGATGCCGATGGCCAGCCGCAGATCCGCATCCATGCCATCGGGTTTCCGATGCCGCTGGAAGCGGGGGTTCGTGCGCAACAGGCCAACAAGCGATTTTCTGCGTTGATGCGAGAAGTAACCAGGCAAAATGGGGGTACACTTGTCGGTCTCGATTGACCATACATCAAACATCCCGGGGTGGCACCTATGCATGCGAAACTGAAAAATCCGGTCAGGGAATTTTGCGCTATTGTGGTGATGGCCCAGCTGCTGACGCTACTTGGCTGCGCCCAGTCATTGACACTGCAAACCAGAACCGAAGTGCCGGTACCGCTGGCCAGGCAGCTGCCTCTCAATGTTGCCGTGTATTACCCCGAGGCGTTCCGCAATTACGATTACCAGGAAAACTCCGAGGACCGTCCAAACTGGAATATCAGCTGCGGCGCGTCACAGGTGGCATTATTCGAGCAGTTGCTGCCGTCGATGTTTGCCAGCGTGGTGCATGTGAATGGAATTTCCTACCAGGGCGATCAGCAAGTTGATTTCATCCTGGTGCCGGAAGTCGAGCAGATGCAATTTGCGCTGCCGAATGAAACCCGTACCGATCTGTATGAAGCCTGGGTCAAATACCGGGTTCGCTTGTACGATACGTCGGGCCAGCCAATGGGCGAGTGGCCGGTCAGCGGTTATGGAAAATCCTCGACAGCGTTTCTCAAGAACCGCGGCGACGGTTTGAACAACGCCATCGATTCAGCGTTTCGCGATGTGGGGGCCAGGTTCACGTTGGGTTTTGCACAGAGTGAAGTGGTCCAAAATTGGCGAGCCGCCGGCGGATCCAGTGAGCGCGCGACACCCTGAGTCATGAGCAGTGGAAACATCTTTGATGGGTCTTGGAAGTATGCCGCCGTGCTGCTGAGCCCCTTGTGTCTGCAGGCCTGTATGAGCACTACTGTTATCGACGAGTATCGTGAAACGCCTGTAAGCAACATAGGTGGTGACGAAGCGATCGTCGTGCTGGGCCGTCGCAACGGCAGCGGACAGGAAACAGAAGTCGATTTCATTTCCTGTGTCGGCGGCGCGCTATCGCGCGGCGGCCATGCGCTTGCCGTCATTCCGGAGAAGCAGTTTGTAGACAGTTTGTATCCTTATTTCGAAACCAGCACCGCGCCCATGGACGTGAAAAACCTGGACCGGCTGGTGCAGAATCCCGCGATCGCCGAGAAATTCTCCGAGTTCCGCGTACGCTTTTTTGTCTGGATAGACGGATTTACCGAGACGGTGGACAAAAGCGGCTCGATGTCATGCGCCATCGGTCTTGGCGGCGGCGGTTGTCTGGGATTCACCACCTGGGACGATGAGGCAAAGTACGAAGCGACCATCTGGGACTTCAAGAACCTGGCGCTGTCGGGCAAGATCAGCACGGAGACCAAGGGCACCTCCTACATGCCTGCACTGCTGATTCCCATTCCCCTGCTGGCCAGGGTTCAGAGCAACGCCTGCAAGAGCATGGCCGAGCAAATCCAGAGCCAACTGCAAACGTCCCTGCGCTGATGTGGCCAATGTGCAATCTGAAAGCCTGTAAAACCCGACGGAATGCCATGCGTAACACGATCTGGTTGCCGGCTTTCTTGCTTATTGTTCTGTTTCACCGGGGTGTTGCCGCGGCAGAACCCATGGCATGGAAGATCAGGGACCTGGTCCGGGCACCGATGGCAAGCATAGAGCTGCGCGACCAGCGCGACAAGCTGATCGGGACCGTCGAGGTCAAACAGCTGGTTTATATCTATGCGGTGATGTCCGCCGTCGAGGAAGCCGCTGAAATCTCCGCCGATCTGTATCTGACCAGCGGTGACGACCCGAACGCTTTCGCAACCAAGGGTAAGGATGGTGAAAACATCGTCGCGATCACTTTCGGCATGCTGGATCTGATCGGAAATGACGTGCATGCGGCGGCGGCCATACTGGGACATGAACTGGCGCACCTGAAGCTGAACCACGGCGCGGACCTGAAAAAGGCCCAGACCCTGCCCGCCAGTTCGACATTCAGTGCCGCGCAAACCAAGTACAGCCGCGATAATGAACGCGAAGCGGACTACCTCGGTATGATCTGGGCGATCGAGGCCGGCTACGATCCGGAAGGCGCGGTGCGGGTGCAGGAACATCTGTATCAACTGTCGAAATCGCGGGGCGGATCATTTGGCGGATCGCATCCATCCAGCATCGAACGCATTACCGTGCTGAAATCACTGGTGCGCAGGCTGTCCCGTTAACCCGCCGGGGGTTCTGCCCCATTTCCTGCCAGGGCAAAACTTACGAAGACAGCGGCTCCAGTCCGAGGGTGGCGCGTTCCGCATTCACGTGCTCATGCCATCGGGCGAGCACCGCCTCGAATCGCGGGTCGCCGCGCAAGGGTGCGAAGGCCGAAAATTCGCTGTTCAGGTTGAGGCGGAGGAAGCTACCCCCTTCTCGTACCATCCGATCGAGCCAGGCGAGCGCCGCTTCAAAGTCACCCGTGAGCGCCGCATAGTAAGCCATCGATCCATGCAACATCCAGTTATCGGCGCCCTGTTGCACCTGCCAGTCCAGTGAGGCCTTCATGCGTGCCAGCGCGTCCTGCCGCTTTGCCGTCCTCGCCCACGCGGCCATAGGCATCGGCAAGATACCCCAGGGTATACGCACCGTAGCCAGCACGTTCGGGAAAAGCGTGTTCGAGCTCGTCCAGGGTTTTCCAACGCGATTCCGTGAACGGAATGACTTCCTCGAAGCGGCCATTATTCACCAGTATTTGGAGGTACAAAGCCGGGTCATTCCCCTTGCTGACCCAATCGTCCGCCAGCAACAGGGCTTCTTCGGTTCGGCCCAGGCGATCCAGCGCCATGGCCTTGAAGTTATCGGTACCGATTTCAGCGACCCGTTCGTATTGCCGGGTTTGCATCGCCGCGATACCCAACCAGAAGCGGTCAATCCAGTTGCGCGGTTCGCGCTCGACGGCCTGCGTGAGCAGGCGGTCCGCTGCCGCCCAGTTGCCCGCCAGGACCTCGACTCTGCCAATGGCCGCCGACAGTCCGGCGTCGCCGGGCAGGTAAGGTTTCAATTCGCTCAATGCGTCCAGCGCCTGCTGTGCTTTGCCGGCCGCGGCATAATCCTGGGCGAGATTGTTGTAGGTGGCCGGGTGCAGCGGGTCACGGGCAAATGCTGCTTCGAGGATGTGCAGCGATTTGCGCAGCTCGCCGCGTTCGCCTAAAGCAGTGCTGAGCCAGACACTGGCGTTGATCAGATTGGGATTGATGGCGAGGGCTTTCTCGAGCCAGGCAATCCCTGAGTCGTAGTCGAGCTGGCTGTTGAAGTAATAAAGCCCCAGGCCCGCCATGGCTTCGGCCTGGTCGGGATCGAGCTGCAGTGCGCGGTCAAACCGGGCCTTGGCCATTTGGCCTGCTTCAGCCGCCGCGATGTTTCCGTAGTTTTCCTCGGACAGCAGATAGGTTGCGATACCCAATTGGGCCACGGCCGGTGCATAGTCCGGGTCTATGGCAATGGCCTGTTGCAGCAGATCGGAGGCCATCTGCAGGCTGGCCTGGTTGCGCTCGTAGATGCGCTGGCCGGCCAGCAGGTAGAGGTCATAAGTCCTGGCATCGGTGCGGGCCACGTTGCTCGTCGTTGCGCCCACCAGTTTGGCCTTCAACTGCTGCAGGATGGCGGCGGAAATCTCGTCCTGAATGGCAAATACATCATCCAGCTCGCGGTCGTAGGTGTCGGACCAGACGTGGTAGCCATCATCCACCTTGATCAGTTGCGCGGTAATGCGCACCCGGTTGCCGGCTTTTCGCACCGAGCCCTCGAGGATGTGCGAGACATTCAGTGCGCTGCCGATCTGGCGCAGATCCTGATTCCGGCCCTTGAAGGCAAAGGAAGAAGTGCGGCCGGCGACTTTCAGGTCCGGCACCCTGGCCAGGGCGTTGAGCAGTTCTTCGGATATGCCGTCGGAGAAATATTCGTTGCCGGCATCGTCGCTCATGTTGACGAAGGGCAAAACAGCGATGGATTTTTCTGGTGGAGCTGAAGCCTGTTCCGCAACGCTCTCCTTAATGCTTGCGTCGGTGGTTGCGCCGGTTTCGGTCTGGGATGACGTCGAAAGTGTGGGACTGCCGGTAGTGTTGCGTGGACTTTGAGGCAGGAACCGGTCCAGCGCGACCATCAGGACCACGGCGGCCAGCAAACCGATGGTCACATGGTCCAGTTTTCTGGCGGTGAGGTTGGTGATGGATTCACTGCGACTGACCTCGGATTCGCGCTTGATGCCTTCCGGCGTCATCTCGAAAGCCCAGGCGAAACAGGATCACCGGTATGAATCCGACCGCCAGGATCAGGAAGATCAGCCTGGGCGCCCAGCCGGGCAGCTCGAAGACCGGGGTCAACACGTCGACCACCTGCATCAGCAGCCAGCACGCCACCAGGTAGGCAATGCCCACCCTGATGACGTTGCGACGCTTGAGTTCTTTGATAAAGCTCATGTCAGGATGGGCTCCAGCCCCAGTTCGGCCCGCTCGGCGTTGAGGTGTTCGATCATGCGGGCCTGGATGGCTTCGAATGCGGGGTCGCCTTCGAGTGGTTTCAGCGCCGCCCATGTGCGGGCAAACCGCGTACCGAGCACCAGGCCCTGGTCAACGGCCGCAGCCATTTGCTTGATGGCGGTCTCATTGTCGCCCGCCAGAGCGGCATATACGGCTTCCAGCAGGGGCATGAAGTTGTTGCTGTAGCCGATGGCAATGGCGCCATCCATCGCCTGACGGAACCGGAACATCGCGTCGTTGAATCTTTGTTCCTTGCCGCTGCTGGCATAGGCAAAGGCGATGTCCAGCATGACGCCGGGGCCGCTGTCGCCGAGCAGCGGGAAATCGGCTTCAAAAGCATCCAGGTCAGCCCAGCGTTCTTCGATGAATTGCACCGCCGCCGCCTGCTGCCCGCTGTTGACCAGGAGGCCAATCAGCGTACTGACATCCTCACCGGAAGTGGCCAGTTGCCGCGCCAGTTGGGTGGCTTCTTCGAGCCGGCCCAGTTCATGGAGGGCAATCACACGCTGCCAGGGGTGGCCTTCTTCAGCCAGGCGTTCAAATTGACCCGTGAGCAGCAATCCCTGTCCCACCTGCCCCTGATTCGGGTAATGATCGGGCCGCAGGGCCAAGGCCCGTTCGGCCATGCGCAGGCCCTGAGCATACTTTGCCTGGGCGTACAGAACTTCGGCTTCCATGCGGAACAAAAATGGGTCGTTGGGCATGGACGGACGAATGCGCTCGATCAAGGCCAGGGCCTGGTCCACTTTGCCCGTGTTCACATACATTGATGTGATGTTTGAAATACCCGGCCGGTACAAGGGGTCACGCTGCACCAGTTGTTCCAGGATCCGCATCGCTTCCCCGAGCCGTCCGGCTTGCCCGAAGGCGGCCTGCAGCCAGTTGCTGGCATCGACCAGGTTGGGGTTGATGGACAGGGCCTTGTCCAGCGCCTCGATGGCTTCGGTGTTTCGGCCGGGCGTCTTGTTATAGTACAGTCCCAATCCGGCCCAGGCTTCGGCATCGTTCGGGTCCAGCTGCAATGACTGGTCGATATACCGTTTCGCCTGAGCCGCGGCTTGCTCGGCAGGAATCGTGCCGTAATCCTCGTCCGACAGCAGGATGGCAGTTATACCCCGTTGCGCATGGGCAGGCGCGTAACCGGCATCGATGGCGATCGCTTTGTCGAGCAGTTCGGCGGCCGCTTCCAGCGTGGGCCTGGAGCGCTCGTAAATACGCTGCTTGGCTAGCAGATAGAGGTCGTAGGCCTCCGAGTTCGCCCGGGTGGCCACCAGCGCGGCCTGCTCGCCTTCCAGCAGGTGGGCCTTGAGTTGTTCCAGTATGTTGCTGGCGATCTCGTCCTGGATGGCGAACACGTCATCCAGCTCGCGGTCGTAGGTGTCGGACCACAGGTGGAATCCGTCTTCAACCTGGATCAACTGGGCGGTGATGCGCACCTTGTTGCCGGATTTACGCACCGAACCCTCAAGGATGTTTTCCACGCCCAGGGTCTCGCCAATCTGGCGCAGGTCCAGGTTCTGGCCTTTGAAGGCAAAAGAAGACGTACGGCCGGCGACCTTCAGGTCTTTTACCTGGGCCAGCGCGTTGAGGATTTCCTCGGAGATACCGTCGGAAAAATACTCCTGTTCCGGGTCCGAACTCATGTTGACAAAAGGCAGCACGGCGACAGATTTGGCTTTGGGTGCGGCGGGAGCCTGTCCCAAAGTGTTTTTCTGTCCGGTTAGTATTGCAGTTTCGTTATCTTCGGTCTGGGATGACGTTGATGGTGTTGGGACGCCGGGCTTATCTTCGGAACCCGGCGTAAAGCGATCCGCCAATAACAAAACCACCGCCACAGCCAGCACGCCAATGATGGTGAAGTCCAGCTTGCGGCCGGTTTTTGCGGTAATGGATTGTGTGCGGTCGACGTCCTTTTCTTTCCTGATCCCGTCCGGGGTCATTTCAAACGCCCAGGCAAAAATCACCGCCAGCGGAAACCCCAGCCCCAGTGCCAGCATGAAGGCCTGGACCACCCAATCCGGTGCGTGGATGTTCTGCAACACCAGGTCGGCGATCTGCAGCAGCACCCAGGCGGTGACCAGGTAAGCCACTGCCACGCGGAATACGTTACGACGCTTGAGTTCGGCAAACAGGCTCATGTTGAGATGGGCTCCAGCCCCAGCTCTGCACGTTCGGCGTTGGCGTGTTCCAGCATGCGCGCCTGGATGGTTTCAAAGCGGGGATCGCCGGAAAACACGGCCATTTCGGGCCAGACTTCAGCGAATTTAACGGTGAAAAACATACCTTTATCGACAGCCTGCCCCAGCAATTCGATGGCCCGCTCCCGATCGCCTGCCAACACATAATAACAGGCTTCTTCGGCCACGAAGAATGGATCGGCGACCGCTTGCGCAATGGAACGGTCATGGGCGGCGCGAACCCGGGCCATCGCATCATTGAAGCGAGCGTCGTTGCCGGTCCCGGAGTAGGCGCGCGCAATGCGTAACATATCCCCATACCCGCTACCGTCATCCGGGTACTCACTTTCAAATGCGGCAAGATCCGGCCAGCGTGATTCGACGAATTCGACCAGCTCTTCAAACTGATCGGCACGGTCCAACTGGGCGATCAACACGCCGACCAGTCCCTCGCCGGCAAGTTGCGTTGCAATCATCATGGCTTCCTCCCGTCGATCCAGAATCGACAGGGCGATGGCCTTATGCCAGGGGTGCCCGACTTCGATGACCCGTTCGAATTGACCGGTCTGCAGCAGACTTGCCCCCAGGAGCTGCTTGAGGACGCCATCGCTGGCTTGCTGTTGCAGTGCGGACTCCAGCAGTGGCAAGGCCCTTGCGGGTTTTCCCAGCGACAGCCAGATGTTGGCTTCGGATTGCAGGATCTGCGGATCACCGGGCAGGAATGGTCGGATACGATCCAGCAGGGCCCGGGATTTTTCCTGCATGCCGAACAGGTTGTAGGTGTTGATGGCATTGGCGAAGCCGGGCGGATACAGCGGGTCGCGTTCGACCATGCCTTCCAGGATTTGCAGCGCCCGCGCATTGTCACCCGTTTCATTGTAGATCACCTGCAGCCAGTTGCTGGCGTCGATCAGACTGGGATTGATTGCCAAAGCCTTTTCCAGCGCTGCAATACCGTCGCGGTGTCCGGTAGGCCGGTTGGCGTGATACAAACCCAGCCCGGCCCAGGCTTCGGCCAGATTGGGGTCGAGTTGTAGCGCCTTGTCCAGGTAAAGTCTGGCCTGGACGCCCGCCTCGGCCACTGGCACATCGCCATAATTGCGATCGGACAGCAGCAGGGCCGCAATGCCGCGTTGCGCATAGGCGGGTGCGTAAGCAGGATCCTTCACCATGGCCTTATCCAGCAGTTGCACGGCTGATTCAATCGACAAGCGCTTGCGCTCGTAGATGCGCTGACGTGCCAGCAGGTACAGGTCGTACACCGCCGAGTCGGTGCGGGCGGCAGCGACCACAACGGGTTCCGACTCCTCACCCATCAGGGCAGCCTTGAGTTGTTCCAGTATGGCGGTGGCGATCTCGTCCTGGATGGCGAACACGTCGGTGAGTTCACGATCGTAGGTTTCCGACCACAGGTGAAAGCCATCATCGACCTGGATCAGTTGCGCGGTGATGCGCACCTTGCCGCCGGACTTGCGCACCGAGCCTTCGAGAATGTGATTCACGCCCAGAGTTTCACCGATCTGCCGCAGGTCCTGGTCTTTCCCCTTGAAGGCGAAGGAGGAGGTGCGGCCGGCGACCTTGAGTTCCTTGACCTTGGCCAGTGCATTGAGGATCTCCTCGGAGATGCCGTCGGAAAAAAACTCCTGCTCCGGGTCGGAACTCATGTTGACGAAGGGCAGAACGGCGATGGATTTGGCGGATTTTTCTGCTTCAGGCTCTGCCGGGGTTTCAGTCGTTTCCGCCTGGATTCCAGCTTGCGCTGGAATGACGGCCTCTTGCGCGGTTTGATTCGAGTTGAACCGTGATTCCCACACGAAGTACGCCAGCGCCAGGATGAGAATGGCAATGATGCTGCGGTCGAGTTTGCGCCCGGTGGAGCGGGTGATGGACTGGCTGCGATCGACGTCCTTTTCTTTCTTCAGGCCCTCAGGGGTCAGTTCAAACGCCCAGGCAAAAATCAGCGCCAGCGGAAAGCCGATGATCAGAAGCACCAGGATGGCCTGGATGACCCACTCCGGCGCATGGAAACTTTCCAGCATCAGGTCGGCCACCTGGGCCAGCAGCCAGGCCGCGATCAGGTAGACGACGCTTACCCGAAAAACATTGCGTCGTTTGAGCTCCTCGAAAAAGCCGGGTGTCACGTTCATTACTTGCTCACATCATACTCATGTAGAGACAGGTTCCAGTCCAAGTTGTGATCGCTCGCGATTGAGGTGCTCGATCATGCGCTGCTGGATGGCCTCGTATTCCGGTGATCCGTCGAGTTCCCTGAAATAGGGGTATTCCTTGCTGATTCTGCTGGAAACGATCAATCCACCATCGATGGCCTTGCCCAGCCACTGCAAAGCCTGGTCGGGTTCATCCGCCATGGCATGGTAGGCGGCCAGCACCATCAGGAACTCACCGCCCTGCATGCCTTGGGCCAGCGTCTGTTCGCTGACCTCGCCCAGCACGGCCATGGCTTCGTCAAAACGGGCCTGGTTGCCGGCTCTGCGATAAGCCAGGGCGACATCAGCCATCTCCCGGTAACCGAACATGGATGCCGGCACAGCCTTCTGGAACGCCGCGAGGTCCGCCCAGTGCTCCTCGAAATAACGCAGCAACAGTCCGGACTGGTCGCTGGCGTTGAGGAAGGCGAACAATGGCCCCACCACGCCGTTGGCGGCGCGCTCGCTGGCGGTGATCGCGGCTTCTTCATTGCGATCGAGGTTGAACAGCGACCAGACGATGTACTCCGACCATTGGTCATCGAACACGAGATCGTACTGATGAGTGAGCCAGTTTCCCTGGTTGACACTCGCCCGAAAGGTTCGATCCGTGGGTTGAATGGCGAGCGCCGCCTGCGAGCGCTTGAGGCCGTCGGCCGCTTTACCCTGCACGAAATCTACCCAGGCGCGGCCGCCCTCGATCTGCGGATCGCCGGGCAGGAAAGGCTCCATCTGATCCAGGTAAGACCGGGCTTCGTCAGCCTTGCCCGTCAATGCCATCTGAAACACCCGGTTTCCCATGGCGGGCTTGTACAGGGGATCACGGGTCGCGATTTCATCCAGCAAGGCCATGCTTTCGGTAACGCGGTTCACCGACCAGTAGCTCAGGGTCAGCCAATTGCCGGCGTCGTTCAGGTTGGGGTTGATGGCCAGCGCCTTTTCCAGCACCGGAATGCCTTTTTCTGGCTGTGGCGGCGGCCCGGTGTAATACAGACCCAGTCCGGCCCAACCCTCGGCCAGGTTCTCGTCCAGCGCCAGCGCCTTGTCCAGGTACAGTTTGGCTTGCGCCATCGCCTGGTCCTGGGGAGTGTTGCCGTAGCTGGTCACGGACAAAAGCAGGGCGGCAATGCCCCGCTGGGCATAGGCCGGTGCATACTCCGGGTCGATGGCGATGGCCCGGTCCAGCAATTCGGCGGCCGATTCGATGGTCAGCCGGGTGCGTTCGTACATGCGCTGCTTGGCCAGCAGATAGAGCTCATACGCTTTGGAGTCGGTGCGCGTGGCGGTGATCACCGCGGCTTCGCCCTCCAGCAGCGTCGCCTTCATTTCCTTGATAATGGCCCTGGCGATCTCGTCCTGGATGGTGAAGACATTTTCCAGCTTGCGGTCGTAGCTTTCCGACCACAGGTGAAAGCCGTCGCTCACCTGGATCAGCTGGGCGGTGATGCGAACCTGGTCGCCGAACTTGCGCACCGAGCCTTCCAGGATGTTCTCCACGCCCAGCGTTTCACCGATCTGGCGCAGGTCCTCGTTCTGGCCCTTGAAGGCGAAGGAAGAAGTGCGGCCCGCGACCTTCAGCTCCTTCACCTTGGCCAGAGCGTTGAGGATTTCCTCGGAGATGCCATCGGAGAAATATTCGTTGCTCGCATCTTCGCTCATGTTGACGAAAGGCAGCACGGCGATGGATTTGGCGGATCTTTCTGCTTCAGGCTTTGCCGGGGTTTCAGTCGTTTCCGCCTGGATTCCAGCTTGCGCTGGAATGACGGCCTCTTGCGCGGTTTCATTCGAGTTGAACCGTGATTCCCACACGAAGTACGCCAGCGCCAGGATGAGAATGGCAATGATGCTGCGGTCGAGATTGCGCCCGGTCACATGGGTGATGGACTGGCTGCGATCGACGTTTTTTTCTTTCTTGATGCCTTCCGGAGTGAGTTCAAAAGCCCAGGCAAAAATCAGTGCCGGAATAAATCCGATGCCGAGCAGGGCGATGACCAGGGTAACTGCCGAATCGGACAGGCCGATGCGCGGGAACACCAGGTCGGCCACCTGCATCAGCAGCCACGAGGCCACCAGATAGACAATGCCGACGCGGAACACGTTGCGGCGTTTGAGTTCCTCGAAGAAGCTCATATCGTTGCCGGCTCCAGTCCCAGTTTTTGCCGCTCGCTGTTTACGTGTTCGATCATGCGTGACTGGATGGCCTCAAAACGCGGGTCGCCTTCCAGCGGCGCCAGCGCCGGCCAGTCAAAGGCGATTCTCTTGCCGGTAATCACGCCGGCGGTAACGGCGCGGTCCAGGTAATCCATGCTGGCGCCAAAGTCCCCCGCCAGGGCAAGGTAAGCGGCCTCCGACATAAAGAAAATTGAGTTATTCACTCCTTGCGCCATCAGATCCTGGTGCGTGGCCTTGACCCGCTGCATGGCATCTTCAAAACGCTCCTGATTGCCGGCGCGTGAGTAGGCCAGCGCCACGTCGAGCATGAGGAAGTCACCCAGGCCGCTGTAGGGCGGAAAATCCCTGCGCAGGGCATCCAGGTCGGGCCAGCGTTCTTCGAGGTAAGCAATCAATTCATCCGAGCGGCCGGTGACGTTCAGGAAGTTAAACAGGGTGCCGACATCGGCGACCTCTTCCGCCCGCTTGAAGGCCAGCATGGACGCTTCTTCGGTGCGCCCGAGGTAGGTCAAAGCAAAAATCGGGTGCCACTCTTCGCCTTCCGCGGCCACGCGCTCGTACTGGTGGGAATCCATCCAGGCGAAACTGCGCGTCAGCCGGGCGACGGAATTGGTGGGTTGAAGTGCAACTGCGGATTCGATCAGGGCTGCTCCATCTGCCGTCTGCCCCAATGACATCCGGATTGCCGCTTCGCTGGACTGGATCACGGCATCGTTGGGGATCAGCGGGCGGATGCGCTCGAGGTAAGCGAAGGCCTCGTCCTGTTTGCCGAAGGTGATGAAGTGATTTACCGCATTGCGGATGCCGGGGCGGTAGAGTGGATCACGTTCTATCATGTCCATCACCACGCGGCCGGCCTCGCCAGGCTTGCCGAGCTGCTGCAAGGCATTGTGCAACCAGTTGCTGGCGTCGATCAGGCCCGGATTCATGGCCAGGGCTTTTTGCAGTACCTCTGTGGCCTGAGCCAGATCCGGCTTGGGTTGGTCTATGTAGTGCAAGCCCATTCCAGCCCAGGCCTCGGCCAGTTCAGGGTCCAGTTGCAAGGCCTTGTCGAGATAGAGCTTGCTCTGCGCCTGCGCCTGCTGCTGTGGAATTTCGCCATACGCGCCGCTGCCTTCCGAGAGCAGCAAGGTGGCAATGCCGCGCTGCGCATAGGCGGGTGCGTATTCAGGGTCGATGGCGATGGCCTTGTCCAGTAGATCGGCGGCGGCCTCGATGGTCGGGCCGGTGCGTTCGTACATGCGCTGCTTGGCCAGCAGGTAAAGATCGTAGGCTTCGGTATTGGTGCGCGCCGCCGTGACCGCGGATTCTTCTCCTTCCAGCAGCGTTGCCTTGAGTTGTTGCAGGATGTTTCTGGCGATTTCGTCCTGGATGGCAAAAACATTGTCCAGTTCCCGGTCGTAGGTTTCGGACCACAGGTGGAAGCCATTATCGACGCGGATCAACTGCGCGGTGATGCGCACCGTGTTGCCGGACTTGCGCACCGAGCCTTCGAGAATGTGATTCACCCCCAGGGTCTCGCCGATCAGGCGCAAGTCCTGGTTTTCACCCTTGAAAGCAAACGACGAGGTGCGGCCGGATACCTGCAGCCCTTTGACCTTGGCCAGGGCATTGAGGATTTCTTCGGAAATCCCGTCGGAGAAATACTCCTGCTCCGGGTCGGATGACATGTTGACGAAGGGCAGCACGGCGATGGATTTTTCCAAAGAGGTCGGATCTAATTTCCCATTAACGGCGCCGGAGACCTTGTCGCTTTGCGCCTGGGAAATTGTATCCGGCCCCATTTCCGCAAAACGCGATTCCCAGATGAAATAAGCCAGGGCAACGGCCATCAGGCCAATGATGACGAAATCGAGCTTACGGCTGGTTTGGGGTGTAATGGACTGGCTGCGGTCGACGGTCTTTTCTTTCTTCAGGCCTTCCGGGGTGAGTTCATAGGCCCAGGCAAAGAACAGCACCAGCGGCAGCAACAATGCCAGCACGGTGACCAGCATCTTCATTACCCAGCCGGGCGCTTCAAACGTCTCGGCGGCCAAATCGGCCGCTTGCGCCAGCAACCAGGCCAGCACGATATATGCCGCGCCGACCTTGAAGACGTTTCTTCTTTTTAACTCCTCAAACAGTCCTGCCATACGCTTGCCTGCTCTTATGACTCTCCATTATGGCGGCAGCCTACACCTGATTGTAGCAAGTTTGGGCATCAATACGCGTGGCGGAATTTTGGACTGGTAAATTTCAGCGCTTGGGATGTCTCTTTGTCACTTTGTCAGGGATGGAAGTCCGCCAAACCCAACAGCTCATAAGCTGCCTTGCGCTGCACTTCCATGTCGTCTTCCAGCAAGGTGATCAGGCGCTTGAATTCGGGTTCCTGGTGCAGGGGTTCAAACTGGAAGTCTGTGTACACCCAGTCGCGCCAGCCCAGGCGCCAACCCTGGTCAAAAGCTTCCTGCAACGATGCCATGGCGGCGGCCTTGTCACCCCTGGCAACTTCGATCAGGGCCTGTCTGAACGGCTTGTCAAAGGGAATAATGCGGCCGTCGGAGCGTTTATTCAGTGCGTCTGCATGGTCCAGCAAGGCAACCACCTGTTCCGATGTGGGGTCCTGCAGTTTCAGCACGAAGGCCATGCCGGCCAGCACATGGATATCGCCTGCATCATCGGCATCGAGTGGCGAAGCCAGCCCGTCCGGAAGCTTCTCGTGCAAAATGTTCAGAGCCCGATCATAATCGCGCCGCCGTACGGCATCATCCACCAACAATTTTTTGATGATTTCGTCGGAGCCCTGACGGGGAGGCAGTTTGTCGTCATAGGCTTTTTGCGCCAGGCTGAGCGCCTGTTGATATTGTTCCTGTTGCAGCAATAGCTCGATCCGGGTGGCTACGGTCAAAGGGTGATCAGGGTCCAGGCTGGCCGCTTTCTGCAAGCTATTCCCGGCCTGCCTGGTGTCGCCGAGGTCCAGCCAGGTCAGGGCGGCTCCCGCTTGCAGTTCGGGGTCCGCGGGGTCCACTTCCATCGCCTTGCTCTGCCAATAAAGGTTGGCGGCCATTTCACCACGGAACAGAGTCAAATAGCTTATGCCGTAGAACTGCATGGGATTGCCGGGCTGGATTTCCCCAATCCTGCCACACTCCCGGGTTGCTGCCGCCACATCTACCAGCTTGGCTTTGGTGATGCATAATTCCCATTGCACCGTGGTGTCATAGGGCTCGATGCGGGAAGCCTGCTGCAGATAGGCCAGCCCCTCTTCGACCTCGTTGCGGTCAAACAGGAATCTTCCATACCGGGTCAGAGCGGTGGCGTTTCTCGGGTTGGAATCCAGGGCCTTCTCAAAGGATTTCCGCGCGGCGGCGAATTCCCTTTCGTAGTCCTGAATATGACCCCGGTAACCATAGGCATCGCTGTTGCTGGGGTCTTTCGCCAGGATTTCATCCAGCAAGGGATTGGCCTTGGCGAAGGCTTCCGGCGCCGCAATGGCCCCGGTTTGAGCCTGGGCAACCCAGGCCCGGGAGAGGGCGAGTTTGGTGGGCAAATAGTCGGGATCCAGGCGCAGTGACTCGCTCAGCAGGCGTTCCGCCTCGCGCAGGCTCTCGAACGAGTACAGATTCAGCGACTGCAGGCCCTTGAGGTACAGGTCATAAGCGTTCATGCCGGTGCGGGTATGCACGGCGATGCGGTTTTCATCCTCGCCCAGCAGGTTGACTTTCAACGCCTCGGCCACCTGCCGCGCGATGTCTTCCTGGATGGCAAAAATATCCTCGAGGTCGCGGTCATAGGTATCCGACCAGATGTGGAATCCATCCTCGACGTTGATCAGCTGCACCGTGACGCGAATGCGCTGGTTTTTGTCGTCCTTGCGCACGCTGCCTTCCAGCAGCGTATTCACACTCAGTTTTTTGCCGATGTCACGCAAGTCCTCGGTCTTGTCCTTGAAGGCGAAGGACGAGGTTCTTCCCGCCACCTGCAGGTGCTTGATCTGCGCCAGGATGTTGAGCAATTCTTCGGTCAGGCCGTCGGTGAAGTATTCATTGTCTTTGGCCGGGCTCATATCGACGAAGGGGAGTACGGCGAGGGATTTTTGTTGGGCTTGGGTTGGGGGCGCTGTTCCAGCAAGCTCTGAGCCCTCGGCGCCTGCGGTTTCTCTGCCTTCAACCTGGATTCCGGCATTCGCCGGAATGACGGCATCGGGTGGTGAAAGGAACTTGTCCCAGGCGAAGTAGCCCAATGCCAGCGCCAGGATGACGATGATGCTGCGATCCAGTTTGCGCCCGGTGTGGTGGCTGATGGACTGCGCGCGGTCGACATCTTTTTCCTTTTTCAAGCCCTCTGGCGTCAGCTCGAAGGCCCAGGCGAACACCAGCGCAAGAGGCAGGCCCATGGCCAGCAACAGCATGATGGCTTGCATCAGCCAATGAGGTGCTTCGATGTTGTCCAGCACGATATCGGCGACCTGCAGGACCAGCCAGGCAGTGATGACATAGGCAATACCTACGCGAAATACGTTACGACGTTTTAGCTCCGCAATGAAAGTCATCAACTGGTACTGACTCCGGCACAGGTTTCGTTCATCGGCTGCCAGATGCCGGGTATCGGATTGTCATGGCAGATCAGTTGCAGGATTTCGGCATGCTCCACCGCCAGCAATTGCCCCACCTCGGCTTTCAGCGCGAGAAATTCGGGATGCTGCGCCAGCCACGACAGCGACGGTTCGCGGAACAAGGCCGCGTCGCGGTAGCCGGCGTCGATCGCGCTGCGGATCGATGCAAACGTAGCTGGTGCATTGCCTTCGATGGATCGAGCCATCGCTTCCGCGACGTAATCCACGGCATAGATGAGTCCGAGCTTGCGGCGTTTATCAAAGTTCTGGCGATAGAGTTCGACCTCTTTTGCCGCCGCTGCGTCATGACCGGCCAGTTTTTCCGCATAGGCCATGCGCAGCGTCGGCCGGGGGGAAGTATCGAGGGTATCGAATATCACCCCGGAGGGTGAACGTTGCTGCAATTGGGCATAAAGCCGTTGCGACTCCTCGAAACGGCCGGCCAGGTGCAATGCATCCGCCAGGTCGGTCATTGGCGCCGTGTTCTCCGGATCGCCGGCATGGGCGGCTTCCAGTGTATGGATGGCGCTTTCCAGCCGGTTTTGCTGTATGTCCACGAGATGCGGATTGCTATCGGAAATCCGCCGGGCCTCCTCGTACTCGCCCACCAGCGCAAGAATGCTGATGAGATAGCGGTTGGACAGTTCATCGTGCGGGTCTTCCCCGTAAGCGCGCATGAACCAGCCCAGGGCGCCGGACAGATCCTTGCCCGGCGACAGTTCGATCTGGCCCAGCGCGGTGTAACCGGCCCATGGATTCTGCTCGATGATGGCCCGCGCCAGCTGCCGTCCGGCTTCAAGGTCGGACAGCGCCAGCACCGGACTGTAATTCAGGCGGCCGACGATGGACAGGGGGTCCACCTCGATGATGCGGCGCTGGATATCCAGCGCGGTCTGGTAGTCGCCGTAATTGCTGGCCGCTATTTGCCGCCAGTTCATGGCGTCGACATAAACCGGGTTCAGCTCCAGGGCGCGCGCCGTTTCCGTCATGGCTGTGGCAAAATCACTTGAATTCATGACCAGTAACGCCCGTGCGCCATGCGCCTCGGCCAGGTCCGGGTTCAGTTGCAGCGCCTTCTCGATATGGGGCGTGGCGCGTTTCTTGACTTCCGCCAGGCTGAGGTCGCCATACGTGGAAGGGCTGTCCAACATCATGACCCAGGCAATGGCCATCCAGGCATGGCCGGGGGCGAACTCCGGATCCAGTCGCACCGCGCGCTTGAGTTCCTCCACCGCCTGGCTGATGTTGCTGCGGCCGCGCTGGTTGACCAGGTGGCGTCCGCGCAGATACGCCTCGTAGGCCGCGGTGTTGGACGATTCAGCAACCCGCGGCGCGGCTGGTGCCTGGTCCACGCCCAGCGCCAGCTCGACCCGCAAGGCCTCGCCGATGGCGGCCGAGATCTCGTCCTGGATGGCAAAGACGTCATCGAGTTCCCGGTCATAGGTTTGCGACCACAGGTGGTAGCCGGTGTCGGCCTGGATCAGCTGTGCCGTGATACGCAGTTTGTTGCCGGATTTGCGCACCGAGCCTTCGAGCACGTTCCGGACTTTGAGCAGGCGGGCGATCTCGCCGATATCCTGGTTCTGGTCCTTGAACTGGAAAGAGGAAGTGCGGGCAGCCACGCGCACGCCGGGATACTGCGCCAGCACGTTCAGCAGTTCCTCGGAAATGCCGTCGGAAAAGTACTCCTGATCCGGATCGTTGGACATATTGACGAAGGGCAGCACCGCGATGGATTTTTCCGGCGGCCCGGCAGGTGGGAGTTCCCCGCCGGGCTGGTCGGCGCTCGCAGATTTGCTGCTTTCCGTCTGGGTTCCGGCGTTCGCCGGGATGACGTCATTATTTGTGGAAAACTTGTCCCAGGCGAAATAGCCCAGCGCCACGGCCAGCACGCCAATGATCGCAAAGTCTAGGTGGCGTCCGGTGGTTCGGGTAATGGACTGCGAGCGGTCTACGTCTTTTTCTTTTTTCAGGCCTTCCGGGGTTATCTCGAAGGCCCAGGCGAACAGCAGCGCCAGCGGGAAACCAATGGCCAGCAACAGCATGATGACGTGCATCACCCAGCCCGGCGCCGGCGAGTTGTCCAGCACGATATCCGCCAGCTGCAACAGCAACCATGCGGTCACCAGGTAGGCGATGCCCACGCGGAACACGTTGCGGCGTTTCAACTCCTCAAAAAACGACATCTCTTGCTCCCCGCCAGCGACGTACCGGCCAGTGTCGTACCGGCCAGTACATCTTACCCAATTTCGTGTCTTTTTGATTCATTGGGCGAATAACTGGAAAGCTGCCCATGTCCCGTGCTCCGCTGTTTCGTTGCCGGCGAGATAACTTCTCTTGGTTGCGAACAGGGCCTCGCCGGCATCCGGCTGGGTCATGAGCTGGTGATAGAAACGCTGCATGAACTGCGCTGCCTGCAGGTCGCCAACCTTCCACAGGCTTGCCACCACGGCGCCCCTGGCCGCCTGCAGGAATTGCGCTATGAAGGGGGTGTTGTGGTCAAAGGCAGATTGGCTGGTGCCAGTGAATTCGCAGGCGCTCAACACCACCAGATCCGCTGCAAGAGCGCCAGGCCGGATATCCTTCGGCAGCAGGAATTCGTGCTCCGGGTTTTCCGTATTGTCGGACATGAGCAGGCGTGATTGTTGTGGATTGCGCAGGTCGATGATGCCGGGCACGGCCAGGTGCACAACGCCTGCTTGGGTGAAGCGTTCATCCTGAAATTCTTCCCATTGCAGCGCAGCGCCCTGGACAATGTGTAATCCCGGGCCGACAAACAGATCAGCGATCGCTCCGAGCTCTGCCGACGGCGGCTGCAACTGTGCGAAGTCGCCCGCCCCTTCCTGCCGATTCCCGGCCAGGAAAAATCGCTGCAAGGCATCATTTCCGACCGCTGCGTCACGGGCGCCCAGCGCATCCAGCGACAGCAGATTGATGACCTGGTGCCGTGCCCCCAGAAAGTTGCCATCCCAGCGCAGCGCATCCAGTGGAAATCCCTCCATCAGGCCACTCGGAATGAAGTAGATGGTTTGCGGCAACAGTTTGGCCACCGGCGCCAGCAAGGTCTGGCCCCATTGGTCCATCATTCCGGCCAGATCGACCGGGCTGTCATGGGCCGCATCCCAGCGCAGCCCTTCTACATTTCGCGCCAGTTCTTCTGCCTGATTCGCCGACCAGGGAATCTGCACCAACTGCAGGCCATCGTTGCGGCCCACCCAGGCGTAGACCCTGTCGGCAGCAAAGTAGTAGGTCAAAAGCGCTGCATCGTCCGTCAGGTGTTTTATTTGCCGGTCAAGGGCGTCGCTGGCTTCATCCGGATCAGCCATCCTTTGCCGGCTTTGCTGCAGCAGCGGCAAAATTTCCCTGGCCAGTGTCGTCGCTTCCGCTTCTGATTGCGCCGCCTCCCTGGCCGCGATCAAGGACCTCAGGCGCTTGAGTTCCGTGTCATTGTCCGCGTCGTCCAGCGTCATCCCGGCAGCCGTAGTCTGATCGCCTGCCAAGCGCGTCAATCGATCCAGTGCTGCCAAAGATCTGACATCGATGACTTTGGGGCCTGCGCCAGTGGAAACTGGTCCGGTCTGTTCCAGAATTGATTCCATGAAGGCACTGAATACCGTTTCGTGGCTCTGCCAGTACCAGGCACCCAGCACGCCGGGCAGATAGGATTGGAAAAACCGCATCGCTTCAATCAGGCCATCGAGTTCCGCGATGGCGCGTGTCAGTTGTCCGTCACGATGCAAAATTTGCGACCACCACAACCTGGCCTGCTGCGTTGGGCCCGGCAGTGCGGTCGATTGCACAAAGGCCAGGGCGTTCTGCGCCCGTTCGACAGTGCAGGGCGGGTCGGCGCCGGAAATGGGCTTGCCCAGGGCGCATAATTGCAGCAAAGAGAGTTCCTGTATGGTTCTGGCGCCGCTTTCGCTGGCTTCCTTTTCACTTTGCCGCAGCAGCGCGCGTGCGCCGGGCGAACCGGCGCCATTCGCGGCCAGATCGTCAAGAGCACTCTCGAATGTGTAGGCCGCGCGCGCGCGTGGTTCGGTGACGAACATGTCCTCACGGGCACGGGCAGCCGACATGGCGGCGAAATCGCCTCGGCCTCTTTGTATCGCGGCCAGAATGCCATAGGCTTCCGCCAGTTCCCGTTCATGGCGGTAGGTTGGTGTTTTCTTGATCGCCTCCTGCAGGTATTGCAATGCCGCATCCATCTGGCCGGCGCCATATAGAGCCTTGGCCAACAGCAGCGCCACAGGACCGGCAAGCGCAGGCGCGGGGGATTTCTGATTCAGTTCGAGGGCTTGGCGCAAGACTTCAGCCGCTTGCATGTGCTGGTAGGTTTTTTCCAGCAGGCGACCCTGTTCAAAAAGGTAAGTGACCATTTCCCGTTCGGCGCGCCCGTCTCCTTCCTTGGCGTCTCCTTCTTCGGCTTGAGTTTCCGCGGCAGGATTTTCCACCGGGGTCTCCACGCTGATCTGTTGCATCAGGGCAATGGCTTCAGCATTATCGCCCAGGGATTCATGCAGCTCCGCGGCGTGTTGCCGGATCTGATTCGCCAGTGCGGTATCACCAATGTCGGTGGCAACGCCCACAGCCAGATCGAATTGCGCAAACGCCCCACTGTTGTTGCCGGCATCTTCGTATGCCAGGCCGCTGTGATAGATCGCGCGTGCACGTTCATGCTGGAAATCCAGCCGCACGGCCAGATCCGTTGCCTGGAGGAACAGGGCCTGAGCTTTGGCAAACAGGGCAGCGGCCGAGCGCTCGTCCTTGCCGGTTGTTTGCGCGGCCAGCGCGGAACCTTCCAGTTGCAGTGCGGCAAGAGCCAGGTCATTGAGTCCGGATCGGCTGGCTGCGGCATGGATCTCTCCGGCGCCTTCGGCAGCGGTCATCGGGTCGTTGAGAACCAGCAACAAATAATGATGGGCATGGAATTCCGACCATAATTGCAGCTCCTGCATGCCCAGTTCATCGAATATGTTGGCCGCCTGCGTCAGAGCCACAACTTTCATGGTCCAGGCATCAATTCTGCGCGATGGTTCCAATTCGAGACCGAAGGAAAGCAGGCGGTAGGCCTGAATCAGTACGGATTTGTCCGGGCCGCCGGGTTCGAACCGGATCACCTGCATGTTGAACTTCGATCGGCTGGTGCTGCGGCCCATGGCGACTTCGATGCGCAGCTGACGTGGCTTGTCCACCGCCTCGATGAGCTGATACAAGGCACCCAGGCGTTGCGCGGGCACGCCGGAGGCTCGCAGCAGGGTGTTCTTCGGGTCGAAGATGCGCGATTCAAATTCGGTTTCGTAGGCATCCAGGCGGATCACCAGAGGGGTATCGGCTGGCTGCTGGGTGAAATAATCCTTGCTCTGGATGGCATCCTCGGCAAATACCATTGGCGCGGAGCCAAATAATATGAACCAGCCGAGCATGGCCGTCCGCAGGCAGGCGGCGAACCGGGGTGTTATCGAATATGTTGATGCGAGATGCGGCATGATCACTGTTATCGTTGCCGGGCCTATGGGTTTTTGTTAACGTTCGCGCGTCATGCGCCGCCCAAACCGGGAAACCGCCGTTTTTACGACTTCCGCAGTGGATCTTTTCGCTTCCGCGCTGGGCGCGTTCATTTTGTTGGTCATGTTGTTATTTCCTTACTATCGTAACGCCGGCGATGATAGCGCGTATTCCCAGGTTCTGGATATCATGGAGCAACGCGACCTGAATGCCGGCGAGTTAGCTGAATTGCTGGCCAGCTACAAACAATCCAACAACGAACTGCAGCAGCTGAACGAGGCCAATCGCGGAGCCGAGCTGCGACTGTCACGCCAACGCACGCTGCTTAAGGATCTGAAAACCCAGCTGGCCGAACTGCCGGTACCATCACCGCAACCGGTTGAAGAAATCGTACCTGAGGTCGAACCGGAAGCCTTGGTAGCAAGCGAGGAGTTCTCCATTCTCGGCCTGGCCACCAATGCGAAATCCTTCGTCATTGTCATCGACATGTCGGGCAGTATGATGGCTTATTCCGATCTGATGATTAAAACGGTACTGGAAATCCTGGAGCCGCTGGATGAAACCAATCAGCTGGCCATCGTGGGTTACCAGGGCGAGCCTGCCCCCGTTTTGTGGAACTATCCAAGCAGCGATAAATTGATGCCGGGGACGCCGGAAAATCTTCGCCAGGCCAGGGAATTCGCCAGAGGACTGGCGAGCCGTTTCGCCGGTTCGACGCCCACCCACGCCGCACTCATGGCGGCCATGCAATTCAAGGCCGATGCGATTATCTTAATGAGCGATGGCGCGCCGGACAACAATCCAAACTTTATCATTCAGGACATCTCCAACCAGAACCGCGTCGCTAAAATGGAAATCCATACCGTTGCGATCGGTGACTACACCGCCGACCGCACCCTGGTGATGTTCCTGCAAACACTGGCGCAGCAAAACGGCGGTGATTTCGTGGGTGTGTCGCGTTGAGGTCTCGCCATCGCAGCTTCGAGGTTTTTTCTTTGTCGGCCATCGACCTGTTTGCCTCGGCCATGGGGGCATTCATCGTCATTACCATCATCCTGATGCCGGACTATCAAAAAGAAGTGCGCTCGCAGGGTGACTTGCAATTTCTCGAAGAGCTGGCCGGTAAAACACAGGCGGAACTTGATCAATCCGAATCCGGCATGGCCAGTATCCTCGAAGCCCTGCAGGCAGCGCAGACGCGGCAACGGCAACTGGAGGCGCAAGAGGACACCATTGCCAGCGAACTTGAAACCCTGCAGGCGCAATTGCAGGCCCGCAACGACCAGCCTCCGCCCCCACCCCCGCAGCCGGAAGAGCAGGATGAGGAAACCGAGCACAAAGAAGTGAGTTTCCGCTTTCTCGGCCTGAAAACCAACAAGACCCGTATCATTTTCATGCTGGACATGAATGGCTACCTGGCCCAGCACCAGGCGCTGGTGCGTGCTACCGTGGTCAGGGCTCTGGACTCGCTACAGCCGGGATATGAGTTCGCCATCATGGGTTTCCAACAACTGGATTCAGGACCGAAATACTACCGCTGGCCCGCGGACAACAGCCTCGCGAAGGTTGCCAAATCCTCGCGTTCACAGGCCCTGCGCTTCCTCAACAGCCTGGCCGGTGAATTCCGTGGCTCGTCTTCGCTGCTGGGGGCCTTCGAAAATGCCTTTTCCAGCTCCGCGGATGCCGTTATCCTGCTCAGTGATGGTTTACCCAACCCCGAATTCAACGGCAATCTTTCGAGCTCCCGGCTGGTACGAAGTATTACTCTTGCCAACACCCGCAACCGGGAGATTCATACCGTTACCGTGGGCGATTACTTCAAATACCGGGGCACTGTGGAGTTCATGGAAGCACTTGCGCGGGCCAACTCGGGCAGTTTCCTGGCGCTGGCTAAATAAAGCATACTGCATGCGGGCGGACCTATAATGACGAACCAAGCGGGCTGATTATGGTCTTTTACAGCGAATTCCCGGCCCATCACAAGATAACATCCCTGGCGCGAGCTCCGGCCCTATGAAAACCAAGACCATCGGCAGCTGGAGCCAGTGCGACCTCGTCCTCGCGGGAGCCAAGGTATCGCCCATCCATGCGCACATTCAGTTGGGCAGCGACGGTTATCTGACGGTGCTCGACGCGGGTTCCGACCACGGCACGTTTCTGCAGAGGAACAAGCAGTGGATCCGGATCATGAAAGTGGAATTGGGTAGCGGCGATCGCATCCGTTGCGGCGAAACCGAGGTCGAGCTGACCCAATTGGTGGAGCTGTTCGGTGAGCGCGTGCGGGTGCAGATGCGCGACCGCCAGGCCCCGCGGATGCCAGCAATGCTGGCTGAGCGCCTGGCGGCGGCAGAGACCCGGGTTGTCATCGAGCGCCCCAGGCGCAACCCTGAAACCGGCAACATAGAAGAAGACTATTGAACCCTTCAGAATTGATCATGCGTGGTGGCCTATGTCGGTAAGACTGCTGGTACTTGTCTTGAGCCAGCTTACAGCGATACTGGCCATCGCCTTGATGGCGCGCGTACTGCCGCCGACGGCCGCCGACATCATGCTCGACCTGACGCGCGAGACTTGGCCGTTCACCGTCCAGAACGCCGAGTGGCTGGCCTTTTTTGCCGGCCTGGGTGAGTTGGTGGTGCGCTGGCACCATCTGCGACTGGAGGAAAGCCAGATCTCACGGAGCTACCTGCCCGAGGATGAGGAAACCGTGCTGCGTCCCGGCGCGGACGTTACCCCCATTTACCAGAAAGTGCGCAGCAGCAAATACAAAGACACCTGTTTCGTACCGCGCCTGATCTCACGTTGTGTGCTGGGATTCAATCTCAGCCATTCCGCGGACCAGACCAACTCCTTGCTCAATTCCAGCCTGGAGCTGTTCATGCACGAAATTGAACTGCGCTATAACATGTTGCGCTACATTACCTGGCTGATTCCTTCGCTCGGCTTCATCGGCACCGTGGTGGGCATCATGCTGGCGCTGAACTACGCCGGAGACCGGGCCAATGTGGAAAGCCCGGACATGCTGTACCAGGTGACGGAAAGACTGGGCGTAGCGTTCAGTACCACGCTGCTGGCGCTGGTGATGGCTGCCATCCTGGTGTTCGTACAGAACCTCTTGCAGGGCGGTGAGGAGAGGGCTCTGAACCGGGCGGGGCAATACTGTCTCGACAACCTGATCAACCGTCTCTACGCACCTTGACTGCTGTGATGCTGCGGTCAGGTCGCCATCGCCGGAAGTTACTTCTGTATGCCTGCCTGGTGTTGCTGAGCGGCAGTAGCCTGGCGCAAACACCTGCGGGGGAAATCAAGCCTGTTGCCGCTGCCTTGCCGGGCTGGATTGTGCTGGTACTCAAGCCCATTGGGGCGGAACGGGTAAAGCCTGTTACCGGCGTGGTCGTCGCCGAGCAGGGTCTGGTCATTGTGCCGCTGGACTTCGCCGCGCCAGGCGATCAAATCATCGTGCTCGACGGCGGCACCGATATCATCGCCAATGGCCGGGCAGCCACGGTCAGGCAGCAAATCACGGATGCAGGACTGACCGTGCTGTCCGTTCCCGGCCTGAAACGCCGCCCCGCCAGCCTGTCCGCAATGCCGCTGGCCGATGGCGAGGATATCCGCCTGGCGGCGTTTCCGCCGGCTGAACAGATCGCCCAGGGCGCCGCGCCGGTATGGGTGGAAACCCAGGTTACCGTCACAACGGATACAGCCCCAACCGGCGGGGAGGCACAGTTGCGGGCTTTCTTCGCGGCAGGAAAAACGTTGCCGAATGTTTCCGGTCCACTGCTGGATGGCTGTGGCAACCTCATTGGATTCAGTTCGGCGGATGGTGTGCAGAGCATGGACACCGCGAAAGCACCGGCTTACCTGTGGAAGGATGGTCTGCTACGGGCGCTGAAGGACCTGCCGCTTGCTCTGACCGAGGCGCCCTGTCCGGCCGTTGCTGCTACTTCACCCGCACAGACCGCGCCAGAAGCCGCCGCGCCGGAACCGGACTCAATGGCGCCAGCACCGGATAGCAACGAGCCCGATGCGCCAGACGCGCAGGATGCGACGGCAAGGGTTGACGCGTTGCCGCCCGCCACGGTGAGGTCGCGCATGGTGCCGTGGCTGGGCTTGCTTGCCGCGGCAATCCTGGCAGGCCTGCTTGGGCTGTTGTACAGGCGGCGGGCCATTTCCACCCGCCGGGTTGTGCCGGCAGGCAGCGGGGGCATGTCATCAGGAAAACCGCAGGTGGAGCAATTCCCTGCTGCAACCCCGGGGTCAGGTGACGCGACATCACAGGCCGACTGCATTGTTGAAATCAGTGGCCGCCTGCCAAACGGCACACCGTTCCTGAGTTCCTGCGACGTTAACGGGGCTGCCATCAACCTGGTGATCGGCCGTGGTCGCGTCGATATCGTCATCGACAGTGCGGATGTTCACCGCGAGCACGCAAGACTGAGCGGCAGCGCAGATATGCTGACCATCAGCGACCTGGGTTCTTCTCGTGGCACCTGGATTAACCGCGTTCCCTGTCTGCGTGGGGAAATCATGTTCATCGGCAGTGAAGACACGATTTTCCTGGGTGATGTCAGTTTCCAGGTGACGGTCAGGACCAGGCAGCCGGGCAGTACCGTTTCCAGTGGGCATTCATGATCGTTGAATCCATCGCGCTCATGCCGGGAACCGTGGTTGAGCGCTTCACGATAGACCGGGTAATTGCGCTCAGCACTTCGGCTATCACCTACCGGGCGACGGATACCCTGAGCGGCAGTCCGTTCGTGTTGCGCGAGCATGTTCCCGCTGCCCGTGTTGTGCGCGGCGAAGACGGTTCATTCGTCGCGCGGGACGAGCAGGCGGCCAGTGACCTGTCGACGGGCGTGGCGCGTTTCCTGGCCGGCAGCGCCAGAGCAGCCACGCTGCATCATCCCGGCATCGCCGCGATTTCCCGCTGGTTCAAGGCCAATGGGACCGCCTACCTCGTCATGCCCTGGTTGCCGGGTACATCGCTTGCTTCGGTGCTGCACGGCGGCCGCGTACTCAGTGCCCGGGAAGCGCTGGCGCTGGCGCTGCCCCTGCTGGATGCGCTCGAATACCTGCACCTACAGGCGATCATTCACCAGGAACTTTTCCCCGGGTATATCCAAGTCCTCGAAGCGGGAGGCGCGGTGTTGCTCGGATGCGGAGCCTGCGCTTCACAGGACGGCGAGGGGGGTACCGCGCCAGCCGGCTCCAACAGTGAAGCTTACGCCGCGCTGGAGCAGTTTGAACCTGAGCGCAAAACAGGCCCATGGACCGACATCTATGGATTGGCAGCGACGCTTTACCATGGCATCACCGGCACTGCGCCGCCAACAGCGCGGCAACGGTGGGCAGCCGTTCAAGCCCATGAGCCGGATCCTCTGCCGCCGATCGACGCGACGGCAGACGACAGCCAGGCGCGGCGCGAAATCGTCACGCTGATTGCACGGGGCATGGCGCTCGAGCCATCAGCGCGGCCGCAGAGCGTACGCGAGTGGCGCGCCCGGATAACACGGCTGCCCGCTGCACGAGACGATCGAGAATCTGAAGCCGGCGGTCATGATGCAGCTGAAGGCCGTCAGTGGTTGCCCATTATTCTAATAGGCTTTTTTTTCGTCGGCTTTGCGGCTATCGGCATCTATCTGTTGGCCAATCGATCGCATGAGGCCGGCATGCACACCGACTCGTCTGTCCAGCCCGCGCCCGGCAGTGACTGGACTTCAGCAGAGGAAACGGAGCGCTGGCGTCAGGCGCTGGAAGCCAACGCCGTTGTGGGCTACCGGGATTTCATGGCGGATTTTCCGCAATCTTCGCATAAGCCGCAGGCGCAGGAACACATTGACCAGTTGGAGGACAAGGCCTGGCTGCAAGTGGTGGCGGAAGGCACCAGGGCCGCCTACGAGGCTCATCTGGAGATGTTTCCACAAGGCCGGCATGTCACCGAAGCGCGGGCCAGAATTGAGGAATTCGATCAAGAAGAAGCCAGGCTTGCCCGGGAACATGACGAAAGAATGCGCCAGGACGACAGCGCCTGGGATAGCGCCAGGACGGCGGGGACCTTGACCGCCCTGGATGGATATATTTCCGCCTGGCCAGGCGGTACTCATATCGCCGAGGCTCGCGATCTGCGGCAAAAATTACAGTATCAGGGCAACGATGCGGCGAGTTTCGCCGTTGTCGCCAGGGAACACACCATCGAGGCGTACCGGACATACATCAGAACTTTTCCTGACGGTCGTAACGTCCCGGCTGCACAAGCGGCCATTGAAAGTCTGACCCTGCGCACAGGCAAGACATTCCAGGACTGCAGCGAATGTCCACTGATGGTGGTCGTTCCCGCCGGTGCATTCTGGCAGGGCTCCGCGGATGCCTCACCACTGGCCATCAGCATTGAAAAACCCCGGCGCCGGGTAGTGATTGCGCAGCCGTTCGCGGTCAGCACTCACGAAATCACCATGGCGCAATGGGATGCTTGCGTGGCTGACAGCGCCTGCGATACGCGTCCGGCCGACAATGGCTGGGGCCGGGGAACCCGGCCGGTGATGATGGTGTCATGGAATGATGTCATGCAATATGCGGGCTGGATCAGCAGCAAAACCGGCCAAAGCTACACTTTACCCAGCGAAAGCCAGTGGGAGTATGTTGCCCGTGCCGGCGAGGAGGGTGACTGGCTCGGTGGAGAAGCTGCGGGTGTCTGCCAGTACGGCAACATCGCAGGCAATGAAACGAGTTTTGACTGGCGGCACAAGGACTGCGGTGACGGCTCTGCTGTTGCATCCATGCCAACGGGATCATACCGGGCCAATGCATTCGGGCTGTATGACGTTATCGGCAATGTCGCCGAATGGACGCTGGATTGCATGAATCTGTCATACTTGGACGCGCCAGTAGACGGCAGTGCATGGTCGCGCGGCATGTGCAGTTCGCGCATGACCCGCGGTGGTTCCTGGTTTACCGGCACAAAGGAGTCCCGTTTGAGTGCACGCTTCAACCTCAAGAACGGTGACCGCAATGATTTCACAGGTTTCCGCCTGGTGCGCCAGGTTGAAAAACCATAACGGAGAGCATGTGACCGGTAGAACCGACAGCGCAATGCCAGAAGTCATTTGCCGGCGTTGGGCTGGCCTGTATGCGGCTTTTTTCCTGACTTTTAGCGCCTGTGGGAGTCTGTTCGCGCAAACGAGTGCAGCCGGCAATGAAGCGGAACCCGGGGAGGCGGAAAAGGATACCAGTCAGCGCGTCGATGAAAGCGAGGAAAGTTTCCGCACACGCATGGAGTTGCGGGACCTGCGTTTTCGCCAGCAGCCACGGGCAGACATGACTTATTCCTCCGGGGGCGAAAAGAGCAAGCTCGATCAGCTGCCAGAGGCTTCGCGTGAGCACATCAAGGAGCAGCTGCGGGACATGATTATGGCCAGCCGCCAATGGGAACCAGGTGAAGACGTCAGCGATTACCCGTATGAGCCCAGCTCAGCGGCACAAAACGATGCAAAACTGCGCAGCCTGGAACGCGAAGCCTGGACGGAGCAGTTGCAAAAATACCAGCAGCGCGAGGCGGCAGCTTATGCCACCGCGAAAGATGGCAAAGACGGTGAACACGGCGATCAGGAAGGTGGCAAAGGCACCGAGGGCGCGGGCGGCGCCAACGACGGCGCCGGTGGAGCGGGTTCGCAGGCCGCCAGTAAAAGCCAGGCAAATTCTGCGCGTAACCCTGAGCCATACACCGGGCGGGATCACGAGATGGAAGCCATCAGTACCGCGGGCGTTTCTGAAAGCGCCTTGAGTTTCCTGCAAAGTAAAGGCGGCCAGATGGGAACAACGGACCCTCAATCCAAAGCCGGCGCAGGCAATGAAGCAGATGACGCTGCCGTGGATGACTCCGGGTCAGCAAGTGAAAGTCCTGAAGTGGCGGCGCCTCCCGGCAGCCTGGCGCTCAGCGAACTGGCTTTGCTGCAAGGTATGAACGCGGCCGCTGGTAGCACTTCTGATGACCCGTCCGCGCAGCAGTCGATGGATAGGCCGGCGGCATCCGGCGCACAGCAGCCGTCCCCGGATCAGAACTCCGCTGACACTTCCGCCTTGGAGGATGCAGTCGAGATAATGGCGGGCACGCTGAATATCGATGAACTGAAAAACATGGGTGGTGCCAGCGCGCAGGGCATCGATTCTGCAACGCCTGGAGCGAACGCGGGTGATGCCATAAAGCCGATAGCGTCCAACCCCACCGAACCGGGCACTCTGGACATCAATGAACTTAAACGGCTGGGTGGGGATGGCTAGTGCGGGCTAGTGGTCAACCTGTGATTCCTTGTCGATCAGCTCTTTGGATTCCAGCTCGCGCGGTTTGATTTTGCGCGGCTGGGTGTTCTTGTAAATTTCTTCAATTGCCTGCAAGTGCTGCTTGAAACCAAGCAGGTTCGGCTCGTCTTCGAGCATGCGCTGGTACGCCTCCATCCTTCCGCCGGTGTCTTCCATCGCATCATTGGTGATGGCAGCAAGTTCCCGGTCAAATTTCCAGTACTCCATCACATTGCGCAGGTACAGGGTCCTGTTCTGATAGGTTTGAAGGTAGCCCGCCCATGCTGGATCACCCTCTTTGGCCAGGTACTCGATACTGCCTGACAGAGCACTGCGAATAATGATGGCGTCCTCGGCCAACTGGATTAAATCCACTTGTGCGATCTGCCCGGGTTCGGCAGCCGCAATTTCTTCCATGGCGTGCATGATGTTTGCCTTGTTATCCAGCGTGAAGCGGAACAGGCGGGCTGCCCGGGTGATCATCGCGCGTTGATCGACGATGCGGTTCAAAGGGGTCTGAAAGTCTTCGACTTTGAGGTGGGGTATTGGCTCTGGCTGAACGCCGGATTCCGCAGTTGGTTGCGGCAGCAACTGCGCAACGAAAGCCGCATCGATACCCTCGGAAACCATCAGTATCAAATTGAGCTGGCGGTATTTGTCCGCAGCGGAAAGGTGGTCAAGAGCAGCCAGGCTCATGCCACTCAAGGCCGGGGTCAGGGAAACGAGCCAGAGGCTGCCCAGCAGTAGAGTTACCACTAGTGTTTGGTTTATCCTCAGAATTCCAGTTTTTTCCATTGGCTTTCCGTGGCCTTGCCAATTTCAATACCGGCCTTGAAATTTCGCAGGCTGGCTTTTTCGCCGGCCTTTTCGATTTCCGCCACGCCGTCCGGCAAGCCCTTGCTGAATTCACCCTCGTAATAAACGGGGCCGGTCTGGCCTGCCATCTGTACAATCATACCGCCAATTCCGGACGCCACGCCGGACTTTGCATCGCCAAGATACTCGACGGAATTACCGGACTCATCCTGCACCAGCCCATAGCCTTTGGCGGTCGCCAGCCCATGCGCGCATTGGCCATACCAACGTCCGGATGCTGCTACTGCCGGGTGGTTGAAAACACAGTGATCTGCAACGGAAGTATCCAGCGACCGGACCCGCGACTGGTAGAGGGCCGTGGTCTTGTCACGAAACTCGGCAAATCCCCGGGCGGTGATTTTCTCTTTTGATTCCAGCCATTCCGCCTGCACCGAAATTTGCTGGTCGAGGTCAGGCGCCATCAAGGCCATGAATTTTTCGGTAATATTGGCGGACTTCGCCTGGGTCTTCAGCGCCGAACGGACGGACCAGATGGAGCCAAGGACCAATACGGGGGTAATGGTTTGCAAGGCAGAGGCGATCACCGAGCCGGAAACAGAAGTTCCATAGACCGACCCGGCAAGCATCGCGACCGTCAGTGCCGTGGTGACGTTCTGGATACGCGCCAGTCTGCGCCGCTCTTCCAGCATGCCAAACTCCGCCTGGATCATCTGGCGCATCTTCTGCCCATAATCCCCATAGTAGGTACCCTGGAAAACGCTCTGGGATTGCCCCGACAGGAAGGTCTTTTCCGCCTGGATCAAAGCCTCTGCCAGTTGCAGCCGGGTGCGGATGCTCTCATCCATGGAACCGGTTATGAAAACGCTGGCGAGCTCGGGGTCGAAGCGCTGCAAAGCAGCCTGCCGGGCGAAAAACAAGGCTCGCTCCTGATCGACGGAGCCCAGCAAATTGAGTACCCGGCTGGCCGCGCCTTTGACAAAACCTTCAGCAAAAGGATCGACTGTGAAATCTTCCGTCAGATGGGAAATCCAAGCGGGGTTCATCTGCACTTTTTCCAGCGGATATACTTCCACCGCCAGCACGTCACCACCGGAGTTGCCGATTTCTTTGCGCGGTACATTGACCGACGCGGGATCACGCGTGCCGAGAAAGGTGATGAAGTCCAGAGTCCTTTGGTAGCTGTCGCTGGGGTAGTGCAGCATGCTTGCAAACTGCTGTTTCGCCTGCTGTGAAGAGAGACTCCATGAGGTTTGCAGCAGGGGCTCGCTGGACAGCAACAAGCCATGGGTTGCGGGTCGCAACCAACGGTTGCTGTGCACGACCATCAAGGGTGTCACGATGTCGCCGAAAGTAAGCGGTGGCGCATCCATGATTTTGCGGATATCAGGATAGGAGTACACGCTGAAATCGATGGTCAGGACCGCGGGAATCTGCTCGGAAGCCAGCATGGGGCGGCTGTACAGGCCATTTTCCCGGTCCCAGACGATCATGTGAGGGGACAGCAGGACGGTGTGTTCCGGCAAAGCCGCCTGCAGCTCCCGGTAAAGTGTCATGGCGTAGTAGTTGGTCTTGGCGACCATGGCCTGGGCTACCCGCGTGGTGTCGGTTCTGACCTTGACGTCGATGGGCACCGCTCCGCCAATCGCATTGTTGCCGAAGGCCTGGTAAAACGGGTGTTCAGCTTCTGCGCTGATGATGGCGGGATAACGAATGATGATGAGCGCTTCCGGGCGAGTTGGAATGTGCACAGGAACCGTCTCGGCTGTATCGTCTTTGTATGCCGGGCTTTGCGTTCCCCGCGCCATCCCTGCACATCCGCTCAGCAAGCCATAAAGCAGGGCAGCCCCTGCCATCAGGACCCACAAGGCTGGCTGTCGGCGGTTGGTGCTCATTTTTTCCCGCAATGTATCCAATACCGGTCCAGTTTGGGGTATTCAGGAAACTCTGATTAATTCAGAGCTTTCTTCATTATTCAATGTTGAGAAGACAGGATTTGTCTGACCGCCCTTTCGGGGCGAAATTCCCCTGTGCCGTTCCTGCCATATGCGGCACAGATTCTACGGCTACGGGATAAACATGCCAAATTTTAACTGTTTTGCTTGTCCAACAGCACCTTGACCGCCAAATCTCTGCGCGATCATTGCTCCTCCTGATGGATTCTTCGGATTAAATATCTCGTATTTGGTGGCGTGAAGTCTTGTGGCATTATGTGCCGGTCGAATTGAGTAAGGGAACCGTATGAACCAGACAAGCAAGATATTCGCCGTCATCGCGGCTCTGCTGATGGCTTATGGTAGCGAGGCCAGTGAAATGGATAAAAAGCTGGCACAGATCACTCTTCCCCCGGGTTTTGCCATCAGTGTTTATGCCGAAGGGGTTGAAAACGCCCGCCAGTTGACTCGTGGTGACCAGGGTACTGTTTTTGCCGGTTCACGCAACGCGGGCAAGGTCCATGCGCTGGTGGATACGGATGGTGACCAGATCGCGGATCGTGTCTACCTCATCGACCAGGGCCTCAACATGCCATCCGGGCTGGAGTTCAGGAACGGGTCTTTGTATGTCGGTGCAGTCGACCGGATACTGCGCTATGACGACATCGAGTCTCTGCTCGATCAGCCGCCCAAACCGGAACTGGTTTCGGCGGCCTTCCCGGACAAAACCCATCACGGCTGGAAATACCTCCGTTTCGGACCGGACAGCCACTTGTATGTGCCGGTGGGTGCGCCCTGCAATATCTGTGATGAACCTGGCTTTGCACAGATCCGCCGGATCAATGCGGATGGCAGTGGTGACGAAGTCCATGCATCGGGCATCAGGAACAGCGTCGGTCTGGCGTTTCATCCTGACACCGGCGATTTGTGGTTCACGGATAACGGCCGGGACATGTTGGGAGATGACATTCCATCCGACGAACTGAACCATGTCACTCAAGCCGGCCAGCATTTCGGCTACCCGTATTGCCACCAGGGCGACCTGCCAGACCCGGAGTTCGGCGTGGGTAAATCATGCGCGGACTACACCGCGCCGGCAGTCCGGCTGGGCGCGCATATGGCTGCCTTGGGGCTTACGTTTTATAGCGGCTCCATGTTTCCAGCCGACTACAAAGGGCAGCTGTTTATTGCCCGGCACGGTTCGTGGAATCGTAGCGATAAAGTGGGATATGACATCGCCCTGGTTCGGTTCGATGCGGGAGGGAAACCGGTTGGAGTTGAAGTATTTGCCAGCGGCTGGCTGCAGGGCCAGCATGCATGGGGCCGGCCGAATGATGTTTTGCAGTTGCCGGATGGATCTTTGCTGGTGTCTGATGACCAGGCGGATGCCATTTACCGCATCACTTTCGTGGGCAATTGACATGGCCATGGAGCTGAAAGCAGCCGGCCGACCCCCGGCCGTGGGGAGGCGTGGCGCAGGCCATCGATGAATCCGGGTATGCCGCGTCGCTACCTGTTTTATGTGGAAGAGAATTATTGCTACGGCATTTTGCGGCCCATTCAGCGCCTGCTCCGCCAACGTGGATACGAAGTGGCCTGGTTGCCGGTGGGCGTCAACTTTGACCGCAGTGGATTCGAAACGGGAGAGCGGGTGTTCAGGCATGTCCAGGAGGCGATTGACTGGAACCCCTGCGCCGTGATGGCGCCCGGTAATTTCGTGCCTGACTTCCTGCCGGGTATCAAGGTGATGGTGAGTCATGGGCTGATTTCGGAGAAGCGCCGCAAGAAAGACGGCATGGTGTACTCCTTTATCGAACGGGGACTGTTCGATCTGTACATCACTCACGGGCCGAACACGACCCGGAGGTGGCAGGAAATGGCGCAAGCTGCAGGCTATTTCGAGGTCGCGGAATGCGGCTGGTCCAAGTTGGATCCACTGTTCGATGGCAGTATGGTGAAAACGCCAGCCACTGACCCGGTGATTTATTTTGCCTCGACCTTTTCGCCTCGACTGACTGCGGCGCCCCGCCTCGTTGGCGCGATCAGTGCACTGTTACGTCAGAAAAACTGGCATTGGTTGATTCATTTTCACCCGAAGATGCCCGCGGCAGTCATTGCGCGTTACCGCAAGATACAATCGGAAAAATTATGCGTGGTGGAAGGTCACGATACCTTGCGCCTGTTAATGGATGCAGATGTCATGCTGTGCGATACCTCATCGATCATTTCCGAGTTTGCGGTGCTGCACAAGCCAGTCGTGACCTTTCGCAACTTGTCGCCGCAGCCGTACATGATCAACGTGACAAAACCGGATGATATCGGTCCGGCGCTTGAACGGGCATTGAGCCGGCCCTCCGAAGTCTTGCGCGCCATCGATCAGCATGTGCGTGACACCCACCCCTGGAATGACGGACGGTGTAGCGAACGTATCGTCACCGCCACCGACCGCCTGGTGAATACAGGACTGGGGCATCTGCGGCCCAAACCACGTAATCTTCTGCGTCACTGGCACATGCGCAGGACACTGCACTACTACCGGTTTTTCTGACCATGCCCATAGTCCATATCATCGTGCTGGCATTGGTCCAGGGTCTCACCGAGTTCCTGCCCGTTTCCAGTTCGGCTCACTTGATTTTGACCAGCCGCGCTTTGGCGTGGCAAGACCAGGGACTGATTTTCGATGTGGCGACTCACCTCGGAACCTTGCTTGCCGTCCTGGTATTTTTCCGCCAGGAACTACTGCTCATGCTGAGAGCATGCACCACTCCGGTGCAGGACGAAGCTGGCCGTCACCACCGTTCCATGGTGCTTTATCTGGTCCTTGCCAGCATCCCCGCATTGGCTGTTGGCGCACTGGCACATGACTTGGTGGAGCACTTCCTGCGGGACGTGCGGGTGATTGCGGTGACGACCACTGGTTTTGGTCTGATCCTGTGGTGGGCTGATGCAGTGGGCAACAGAACGCGTGATCTGCCGGGCATGAATTTAGCCAGCGCGTTACTCGTTGGTCTGGCACAAATGCTGGCGTTGGTGCCTGGTGTTTCGCGCTCGGGTATCACCATCACGGCCGGGCGGTTCCTGGGATTTTCGCCAGACGCGGCGGCGCGCTTCTCCTTCCTGCTGGCGATTCCCGTGATTGGCGCTGCCGGCGCCTATGGAACCTTGCGCGTTGCCACCGGTGACGCCCCGATTGACTGGTCTCAGTTTGGCATGGCAGTGGCTTTCGCCGCGCTGGCGGGCTGGCTGTGCATTGCGGCGTTTCTTGCCGTATTGAAGAGGGTTGGCTTGATTCCTTTTGTACTCTACCGCCTGATGCTGGGTCTGGTTCTTTTCTGGTTTGTGTTTTAACCCGGAAAGTCCATCAGGAGACACGCCCTCTATGCGTGTGTAATGCATGATAAAGGTGCATTCTGCTATCATTGACGCACCAACAATGTGCATGCCTTTCCGGGGATGTCATTCTGGTCAGAAGCAGCTTAATTATATTCTCAATAAAGGGCCTAAAAGCTATCAAAATGTTGAATACTGCGGCGATCTTCACATTATTATGACTGTGACCTCGTGGTTATTTGTTGGCACAAGTCCTGCTTTAATGCTATGACCCATTTTGCAACCCCACTGAGGACATAAGGAAAATGAGCGCTGAAAAGGTACTGAAAACACTTAAAGATCAAGATTTTGAATTCGTAGACCTGCGTTTCTGCGATACCAGGGGCAAGGAGCAGCATGTCAGCCTGCCGATAGGTGCTGCAGACGAAGACATGTTCGAGGAAGGCAAGATGTTCGATGGTTCTTCGATTTCCGGTTGGAAAGGCATCAATGAATCCGACATGGTGCTGATGCCGGATGCCGCAACGGCCGTGCTGGATCCGTTTTCAGAACACAAGACCATGATCATACGTTGTGATGTGCTCGAGCCTCACACCATGGAAGGATACAATCGCTGCCCGAGATCCCTGGCCAAGCGGGCCGAGGCCTACCTTGCCTCCAGCGGCATCGCCGACACGGCTTTTTTTGGTCCGGAACCGGAGTTTTTTGTGTTCGATGATGTGCGCTTCCACGTCGGCATGCATGGCTGTTCCTATCGCGTGGACTCGGAAGAGGGTGCCTGGAACGCGGAAACCGAGTATGAAGGCGGCAACATCGGTCATCGTCCCGGCGTCAAGGGCGGATATTTCCCCGTGCCGCCGGTGGATTCTCTGCATGATTTACGATCTGAAATGTGCCGCGTGATGGAAAAAATGGGCCTCACGGTGGAAGTACACCATCACGAAGTGGGCACGGCCGGACAGTGTGAAATCGGCACCCGATTTGCCACTTTGACGCGCAAGGCAGACGAAGTGCTGATCCTTAAGTACGTCGTGCACAATGTCGCACATGCGGCCGGACAGACCGCCACCTTCATGCCAAAACCGCTGGTGGGGGACAATGGTTCCGGCATGCATGTGCACCAATCCATCGCCAAGGGCGGCCAGAACCTGTTTACCGGTGATGGCTATGGCGGCCTGTCGGATACCGCGCTGCATTATATCGGTGGCATCTTCAAGCACGCTCGTGCCATCAATGCCTTCGCCAATTCCACCACCAACAGCTACAAGCGTCTGGTGCCGGGTTTCGAAGCGCCGGTGATGCTGGCCTATTCCGCTCGCAACCGTTCCGCTTCCTGCCGCATCCCCTTTGTCAGTAACCCCAAAGGGCGCCGCATTGAAGTCCGTTTCGGTGATCCTGCTGGTAACAGCTACCTGATATTTGCCGCCATGTTGATGGCGGGTCTCGATGGTATTGTCAATAAAATTGACCCGGGTTCGCCTATGGACAAGGATCTTTATGATTTACCTCCGGAGGAGACGAAAGCCATCCCCCAGGTGTGTTCGAGCCTTGACCAGGCGCTGAATGCGCTGGATGGCGACCGGGAATTTCTCAAGGTGGGAGGAGTCTTCAGTGATGACCTGATCGATGCCTACATCAACCTGAAGATGCAAGAAGTCACCCGCTTCCGTATGAGTACCCATCCGGTCGAGTTTGATATGTATTACTCTTTGTAGCCGCCGGGGCGCATCTGGTTTGTGAAATCATCAGCCTCGGTGGCAACCGGTCTGCCCTGCCAGGCGGCGGGGCAGACCAGACAATTTGGCGACAGGAGGATGATCATGAACAAGGGAATGACGATTACAGTTGGCATGGCGTTGTTGATTTTGCTGTTTTCCGTGAGCGCACAGGCGGAGGTTTACAAGCTGGTCGATGACAAGGGCAACGTCACCTACACGGACCAGGTGCCTGCGGATGGCAGCCCACCGATGCAGCTGCCTGAACTGTCGGTCATTGAAACCGATTATGCAGCCGTCGCGAGCGGAGACGATGTCGTTGCGAGTGATGACGCAACCGCAGGCGAGCCCACGCCAAGGGAGTCTGCGCCGGATGTATCGGGATTTCCATATTAACCGGCCAGCACCGCAGGAAACCATCTGGGGAACCGACAGCCCGGTAGTCGTGGGCTGGGGCAGCGCTACCGTACTGTTGCCTGATATGAGTGTCCGCCTGTTTGTCAATGGACAGCCACAGGCAAACACCCGGGACGGCATGGTCGCCCTCACGCTGGAACGTGGCGATTACCAGGTCTATGCCGAATTACTGGACGCCCGGGGAAGACGTGTTGTCATCACTCCAACCGTGATGTTCTTCCTCAAGCAGCACGCGGTCGGTCCCAACCTGCCCGTCCCAGTGCCTAACAGCGGCAATTGAAGCTGCCCCGTCAACTGTTGCAGGAATTACCGGACCCGGGAGCGATCCTGGACCGGATGGACACAGCCATCATTGGTGTGGATGAACAGGGTCGAATTCAGATGATGAACACGGCGGCGGAACATTGCCTGCAGCTCGGACGTGAGCGGGCGCTGGGACGTCTGTTGACAGAGGTTGCCTTCATCCCCCCTGAAATGCGTGAGGCTTTACAGCAACCAGGAAAGGACGATTCCGGATTGCGCCTGCACGAGTTGAAGCTGGCAGGCGGACAGTATGACTGCACGATCCAGATCGACGTTCAAGGCATGGTACTGCTGGAACTCCATAATCTGGAATGGGAGCACAAACGCCTGCGCCTGGAACAAAGGGAATTGCAGACCGGCTTGCTGGAATTGCTGAGCAGAAACCTGGGGCATGAGATTCGTAATCCGCTGGGTGGCATCAGGGGTGCCTCACAAATGCTGGCAAACGAGCTGGCCTCGCCGGAAATGGCCACGCTGGCGCGATTGATCATGCGCGAGGTGGATCGTATCGATGAATTGATTCAAAGTTTCGGTCAGCCGCAACTGGCGCAGCTTGAGGTTGATTTTTATCCATTGCTCGACGAGGTGCTGACGCTGGTGAGCGCGGAGTTCGGCCGGCAGGCAGAGATTGAGCGTGACTTCGATCCCAGTATTCCCTCGATTCAAGGCGATGCGTCGGCTATTCGCCAGGTCTTGCTCAACCTGCTGCGCAATGCGTTCCAGGCAGCTGCGACTCGCATCAATATCCGAACACGTGTGGAACACGGTGGCGCCTTGCTGCAGGCTGTGACCACCGCCTTGCTGCGGATCGACGTTATTGATGATGGCGAAGGCGTACCCGAATCCTTGCGCAATCTGCTGTTTCTGCCTCTGGTTACCGGGAAGCGCAATGGAACCGGGCTGGGATTGGCCCTGTCGCAACAAATCGCCGCCGCACATGGTGGTTTGCTGACCTACGAACCGCTCGGTGCCGGACATGGCAGGGGCAGCCGCTTCAGTTTCTACTTGCCATTGGAAAAGGCGCGGTCCGCGAATGGTGTGGAGTGCAGCGCATGACGCAACGCCCTCATATCTGGGTCGTGGAAGACGATCATGCCATCTGTTTTGTGCTGCAGCGCGCATTGCGCCGCAGCGGTTATGAGGTGAAATGTTTTGACACCGTGATGTCAGTGAGCAAAGCGCTGGACAGCGCCAAACCGCAGGCGATTCTCACCGACATCCGCTTGCCTGACGCGGATGGCCTCACCGTGTTGGACCGGCTTCATCAACTGGACCTGGACATACCCGTCATTGCCATGACGGCTTATTCCGACCTGGACCAGACCGTGAAAGCATTCCAGAAAGGTGTGTTTGATTACCTGCCCAAGCCATTCGACCTCGATCAGGTAATATCCGTCGTAGCCAGGGCGGTCACGCCTGGTTCGGCCGCACCGGAGCGTGCCAGGGAGTCCGAAGGCAGCCAGTTGCTGGGTGAATCACCGGCGATGCAGGAAGTTTTTCGTACGATAGGCCGGCTTTCCCGATCGGACATCAGTGTCATGATCACGGGTGAAACCGGAAGTGGCAAGGAGGTTGTAGCCCGCGTGCTGCATGTGCACAGCCCGCGTTCCGACAGGCCATTTGTTGCTTTGAATACGGCGGCTGTTCCGGCGGAATTGCTGGAATCGGAACTGTTCGGTCACGAACGCGGGGCATTCACCGGCGCCCATGCCCGCCGCGAGGGCAGATTTGAAGAAGCGACCGGCGGCACCTTGTTCCTGGACGAAATCGGCGACATGCCCATTGCCTTGCAGACCCGCTTGTTGCGCATTCTGGCTGACGGGGACTTCTATCGCGTCGGCGGCCGCGACCTGCTGCATGCGGACGTGCGCATCATTGCCGCAACACACCAGGACCTGGAACTCAAAGTGCGCGACGGCAGTTTCCGCGAAGACCTGTACCATCGGCTTAACGTAATCCATATCGCCCTGCCGCCGTTGCGCGAACGCCGGGAGGATATTGGCTTGTTGGCGCGGCGTTTCCTGCAACAGGCGGCGCGTGAACTGGGACTGGAAGAAAAACACCTGCGCCAGGATGCATTACGTGCAATGGAACAATTTTCCTGGCCGGGTAATGTAAGACAGTTGTTGAACGTGTGTCGTCAATTGAGCGTCATGGCCCCCGCGGAGGAGATATTCCCTGAAGATCTGCCGGCCGAACTTGTGGGCGCAGCGGCAGCGCCAAACCGCGCGGGGGAATGGCCCGAAGAACTTCGCCGCTGGGCCCGGGCTGAATTGCACACGGGTGGCGATAACCTGGTCGGCCGGGCCCAGGCGGAACTGGAGCGCGTGCTGATTGATTGCGCACTGGAACAAACCGGGGGTCAAAGAATACGGGCAGCTGAACTCCTGGGTCTGGGACGCAACACCCTGACGCGAAAGCTCAAATTGCTCGGCGCAGCAAATGACTCTGATCTTCAGGAGCCGGGATTGACCTGAAGCCAGAACGTCACCGGTCCGTCATTCACCAGGCTGACTTTCATATCGGCGCCAAAAACTCCACAGGCGACGAGGGGGTGCTGTTTCTGTGCCGAACTGACCAGCAAGTCGAACATGCGCTCACCTTCGGCGGGTGTCGCCGCCGGGGTGAAACTCGGCCGGTTACCGCTATGGGTGTCTGCAGCCAGGGTGAATTGCGGCACCAGCAGCAGGCCGCCGGCAGATTGGGCCAGGT
This sequence comes from uncultured Gammaproteobacteria bacterium, assembly GCA_963708905.1. Taxonomy (GTDB): domain Bacteria; phylum Pseudomonadota; class Gammaproteobacteria; order Xanthomonadales; family SZUA-36; genus SHZL01. The sequence goes on from CAVPUV010000026.1 coordinate 52,748, forward strand.
TCAGATTCATCTTGCCGTGCTCGTCGGCGAACATTCGCCAGGCCAGCAAACGCTGCAACAGCCGTGCGACCTGGTCTGGTCCGTCGCCCCGCTCTACGCCGATCAAGGCCAGCATGCCGGCTCCGATGTGGGCCACGACTTTTTCCCGGGCTGCATCTTCGCCCGCAACATTCTCATTAACAAGCACGGCAGCTTCGGATACTCTTTGCAGCAATGCAATCATCTGATCCTCTCACCAGCAGCTCCTACCCTCCCTATTTTAGCGTCTTGCTTATCGAAAAGTGGCTGCGGAGCCGAAAGCGGGAGCACGGCTGCAAGGTTGCCGCTTAGATGATCTGGCTTGCCAAAATAGTTTTGCACCTGCTCGGATGGCTGTCAGGGCCGACGCCGTTGCGGGTCGCCCGCCGTTGTGCAGGACTGTGGATGCAGCTGTCACCGGGTAAAAGACGGGTTGCACAAACCAACCTGAGAGCGTGTTTCCCTGATCTTGCTCCGGAAGTGAAGGGAACGCTGCTCAAGGACAGTTTTGTTCACTACGTTTGCTCGATCCTCGAGACCGGGCGCAATGGGTATTGGCCTTTGCAGCGTCTGCAGGCACTGTGCGATGGCGTAGTGGGTCTTGATTTGCTGAACCAATCTCTCGCCAGCGGCCGGGGTGTGTTGGTGCTGGCTCCGCACTTTGGTGCCTGGGAATATCTGGGCATTTACCTGCAAACGCTATTCGATATGGCGGTCCTGTACAAACCGGCTACACACCCGGGATTGGAGCAAGCATTGCTGCAGATGCGTGGTCGTGGGGGCGGCAGGATGTTGCCGGCAAACGCGGCGGGCCTGCGCCAACTCTATGCTCACATTCACGCCGCCAGAGTGGGGGGAATGCTGCCGGACCAACAACCTTCGTTTGGTCAGGGACGGTTCGCCCCTTTTTTCGGCATTCCCGCGCTGACGGGTGTGCTGGCGCCCCGCCTGGTGCAGAAAACCGGATGCCGGGTGGTTTTTGCCGCTTGCGAACGTCTGCGTAATGGCCGCTACATCATCCACCTGCTGCCTGCAGACGAAGATCTGTACTCTGCCGATCTGGAGACGGCAATAGCTGCGGTCAATCGTGGTGTGGAGCAGTGTATTGCCATCGACCCGGCCCAATACCTTTGGAGCTACAAGCGATTCCGTATCCGGCCCGAAGGTGAGCCGCCAATGTACAGCTGATGCGGCTGTCGACTACGTCCCGATCCGCGCTTTCAACAGACGCCGCAGAAAAACAGCCATTTCTTTTTCAGCTTGCTTGTCACCGTTGGACCGTGCAACCTCGATGCCCTTCTGCCAGGCAGCCAGGGCAATGTCGTTCTGCCCCATGGACTGGCGTACCTGTCCCAGTTCTTTCCAAGCTGCGGTATAGGCCGGATTCTGTGCCAGCGCTGACTGCAGATGGTCGGCGGCTTGATCCCATTGCCCGGTCTGCGCCAGCAGACGAGCCAGCGTCAGACGCAACATGGCGCTATCCCGTCCGGCGGCGATCATTTTTTCCAGGCTGGCGATATTCAAGGTGGGCTACCGGGGCGGTACCAGGTCTACAAGAACGTCGCGCCGACCTGGAACAGCTGCTCAATGGCGGCAATCTGCCGCTTGTCCGGTACAAACAGCAATACATGATCCCCTTCCATGATCAGCGTGTCATGATGCGCAATAATGACATCCTCGCCGCGTACGATGGCCGGAATGGTCGTTCCTTGCGGCAGGTCGATTTCCTCCACCGTGCGGCCCACGATCCGGGAACTCGCCTTGTTGCCCAGCGCAACAGCTTCGATCGCCTCGGCGGCGCCCCGGCGCAGCGAATGCACACGCACCATGTTGCCCCGGCGTATATGAGTGAGCAGCGCGCCAATCGTCACCTGTTGCGGTGAAACGGCGATGTCGATGGATCCGGATTCAACCAGATCCACGTAAGACGGCCGGTTGACCAGGGCGATGACTTTCCCCGCCCCGAGGCTCTTTGCCAGCATGGACGACAGAATGTTGGCTTCGTCATCATTGGTCAGCACGCAATACACATCGGTATTGTCGATGGCCTCTTCACGCAACAGTTCCTCATCGGTGCAGTCACCCACCAGCACGATGGCTTTTTCCAGGTCCTGTGCGACCAGCTCCGCCGTCTCGCGATTGCGCTCGATGATTTTGACGTGATGGTTCCGTTCCAGGCTCCTTGCCAGGTTGGCGCCAATGTTACCGCCGCCGGCCAGGATGATGCGGCGTACCGGGCCATCCGTGGGCCTCAGTTCTTTCATCACGGTGCGGATGTGCTTTCTTGCGGCAAGGAAAAACACCGTGTCGTTTTCTTCAATAACGGTAGTGCCATCCGGAATGATGGTCTTGTCCTTGCGGTAAATCGCTGCGATGCGGGCATCGGTCCCGGCCGGCATATGCTGACGCAGAGTGTGCAGGCGTTGTCCAACCAGCAGTCCCCCGGCATACGCCTCGGTTGCGACCAACTGTGCACGGCCATCGGCGAAATCGAGCACCTGCAGCGCGCCCGGGTATTCGATCAAACGGGAAATATACTGTACGACCAGGGATTCCGGGCTGATCAGCACATCCACCGGGCAGTGCTCCCGGTCGAATAAGCTCGGCTGCTCCATGTATTCGGAAGAGCGGATACGGGCTATGCGGGTCGGTGTGTTGAACAGTGTGTAGGCTACCTGGCAGGCGGTCATGTTGACTTCGTCACTGTTGGTGACTGCGATGACCAGATCCGCATCCTCGATGCCGGCACGGATCAGGACCTTCGGGTGGGACGCAAATCCGAGCACGCCGCGGATATCCAGCCGGTCCTGAAGTTCCTTCAGCCGGCGGGCATCGGTATCGACAATCGTGACGTCGTTTTCCTCGTTGGAGAGGCTGTGCGCAACGGTCGATCCCACCTGTCCAGCACCCAGTACGACGATTTTCATTTGCCTGCTCCCGGCCCGGTCACGGCTTTCGGGTCAATGCCCAAAGCCCGCAGCTTGCGATACAAGTGGGTGCGCTCCATGCCCACTGACTCGGCCAGTTTTCCAACACTGCCATGGGCTTGTTGCAACTGGTAACTCAGGTACTCCCGTTCAAACTGCTCACGTGCCTCACGCAACGGTAATTGGAATAGCTGCGGGTAGCCGCCACCGCCAAGGGGTTCTGCTGGATTTTGTCTCAATGCTTCCTCTATTTCGGCTACCGTTACATCGCCTTCACCACCCAATATGAGCAGTCTTTGTACCAGATTGCGCAATTCGCGGATGTTGCCCGGCCAACTGTGGTTGCGCAGCCGGTTTTGCGCTGAAACGGAAAATGAACGATAGGGCAGACCTTCATGATTCGGAAACCAATCGGCATAAAACCTCACCAGATCGGGCACATCATCGGGCCGCTCCCGCAGCGGCGGCACCTGCAAGGGAAGCACATTCAGACGAAAGTAGAGTTGTCCCAGGGAAGGTTCGCGCTGGGCGATGTCTACCAAGCCGGTGCAGCCGCTGGCGATGACCCGGCAGTTCAAGGCTTGTTTTCCGGCACCGCCTTCATGTACGAACTGGCCTGACTCCAGCACCTGGTTGATGATTTTCCGCGCGTCCGCGGGGATGTCCTGGATATCCCCCAGAAACAGCGTGCCACCCAGAGCCAGGTCAAACAAGCCCGGTTGGGCACTGTTCCCGCGGTCGCATCCAAGCAGGTAGTCGCGTGCTTTTTCGCCTTGCAATTGGGAATGATCGAGCACCACGAACTCGCCTTGCCGCATGCTGCGGTTATGTATGTAGCGCGCCAACGATTCCCTGCCATTGCCGGACTCGCCGGTAATCAACACCGGGGATTCATGCTGTGCTGCCTGTTCCGCCTTGTTGCGCAAAATTTGCATGACCGCGCTGCTGCCCACGGGTTCACCGGCTGGAGGCGGGGACGGGCGGCGTGAAGGCTCGCCAACTGCACGCCGTGAAGCCAGGGCCTGGCTGACGATGGCCAGAAGCTTGGCCAGGGAAATCGGTTTCTGCACGAAATCATAAGCCCCGAGCCGGGTAGCCTCCACCGCCGTTTCGACCGAACCATGACCGGACATGACCACAACCGGACACGGCAGGCCAGCGCCGGCGGACCATTCCTTCAACAGCAAAATACCGTCCACATCAGGCATCCAGATATCCAGCAGAACAAGATCCGGTGTGCGGCGTGCAAAGGCCATCCGCGCTGCTTCACCGTCCTCTGCTACCGTTACCTGGTAACCTTCGTCTTCGAGGATTTCCGAGACCAAACGTCTGATGTCGGGTTCGTCGTCTACGACCAGAATATGTGCTTGAGCCATGCGGGTTTCTTGGTGTTGCGTAGGCGCAACATGCTACTCCAATCCTGTTGCTCTGCCTAGAAGTTGTGGAGAAAAGGTCGAGGAAACTCACCGTTCCAGCGGCACAAGAATGGTCACCAGGGCGCCGCCTGCGGGCAAATTGTTCAGTGTGATGCGGCCGTCATGCTCCGCGACAATTTTACGGCAGATGGCAAGACCCAGGCCGCTGCCGCCGGCTTTGTGGCTGACATAAGGTTCGAACGGCCGCTCCAGTACGACCGCCGGGAAGCCGGGGCCGTCATCGCGGATTTCGAGTTGCAGCCAGTTGCGGTTCTCAAAGTTTCTTACCTGAGCGGTAATATCTATCCTCGCAGGCCTGGCCCCTGCTGCTTCTTTGGCATTGCCAATCAGGTTGTGCAGCATTTGCCGCAAACGGCCGCTATCCGCTGCCAGGCCTTCCGGTCCGGGGCAAAGCTTCAAGTCGAAAGTCAAGGCGGCATCGCCCTGCTGGTAAAGCGCTACGACCTCGCGTATCAATGCGTCCAGCTGAATCGGGCTGCGCGACAGCACGGGTTCGCGGGCATAATCCCCAAACGCGTCCACCAGTGTGCGCAATGCTTCGACCTGCGCCACGATGGTGTTCGCGGCGCGGTCCAGCATCTCGCTGTCGGCGGCTTCCAGTTTGCCGGACAGCTTCATGCGCAAGCGTTCCGCGGCAAGACGAATCGGTGTGAGTGGATTTTTCACCTCATGGGCCAGGCGTCTGGCCACCTCCGCCCATGCGGCCTCGCGTTGTGCCTGGTTCAATACCGTGACGTCATCAAAAACGATCACCTGGCCCTGCGCCGGCGCTTGTCCTTGCGGGCCTGCAGCATGCAGCATGGATCCACGTGCGAGCAGGACCAGCCGGGTGTTCGAGCGCTCAAGCCGGATTTCCTGCTGCCAGGCCGCCCTGGCACGCTGATGCTGATGCCGGATGGCCGCGATGAAGGGCTCCAGGTGAGGCGCCAGCATGGCCAGGCTCTGCAGCGATTGCCCGCTTGCAGCAGATGCCGTCATGCTGGCAGGCAAGCCAAGTATTTCCCGGCAGGCCCGGTTGGCCCTGATCACGTGTTCCGACGCATCCAGGGTCAGCACTCCCGATGACAGGTTGGCGAGTACCGTTTCCAGGTAATCCCCTTGTGCCTGCAGTTCGGCACGGCTTTGCTCGGCAGACTGGCTGGCTTTTTTCAGTGCCTGCGTCATGTCGTTGAAGGAACTGACCAGGAATCCGATTTCGTCCCGTTCGCCGGCCTCGATATCACTGCCAAAGTCGCCTGCAGCCACCTGCCGGGTTGCCGACGATAACCGTGACAGCGGAGCGACCATGCGCCGTGCCGCGTTCAAGGCGGCAAGGATGGCCAACAGCACACTGAGCAACAATACCAGGGACAGAATCAGTACGAAACTCTGCTTCAGGGATGCACGCAGGTAACTTACATTCTGGTAGCGGTGATATTCCTGTTCGATCGATCCGGTCAGGGCCGTGATGTTGGCTGGCAACGGGTAAATTGCCTGCAGAACGCGCGCGGAATCCCCTGGGTACTGGGCTGGTATCCTGACCAGGACACGGATCTGCAAAGCACCGCTGGCGGTAGGCTCGGCTGCTGCATACTCACCTCGTTCGGTTGCTTGCAGCAGGGCAAAATCACCGGCCCGCTCCGGCAGGCCGGTGAGAGCGTTGATATTGGCCGTGGCAATCAGAGTCCCGTTGTTTTCCAGTACGGATAATTCCACCGGGCCGCTGGCGCGAACGCGGGACAGCAGCGACTGGCGCAGTACATCGTCGTCCTCGCGTAAATCCTGCAAGTCGGCTGCGATCTCAAGCAACTGGTTCCTGACCTCTAAAGTGCGGGTGTCCAGAAACTCCTGGCCGAGCGACAGGGAGTCAGCCAGGGCCCGCTCCACCTCGACATCGAACCAATTGTCGATGGTGCTGGTGAGAAACCATATCGAGAATAAATAGACAATCACAGCCGGCGGCAGCGATAGGATCAGAAAATTTCGCACCCAACGCGTGGCCAAAAGCGCGCCGGGCGCCTTGGCGCGCACCCGGCGCAGCAGGGTCAACAATCGGTGTCCGATGGTCCAAAGCAGGATCAACAGTGCAAGCAGGGTCGATACCAACACCCAAAGATAACTGTCGCCCAATATCGAGCTTCCAGCCGTGTCCTGCTGCCGCCGCTGACCAGGAATAGTGCAATCAGCAATGCGATCAATACAGCAGCCACGGGCAGCGTGCGCAGCAGCGGATCTGGCTGAGCGATAACCGGCGGTTTTACTGGCTTTAATCACCAGCTGCGGAACCCGGGTCCGGTCGATGCAATGGTGCGGCAAGAGACCAGGTGCGCCAGCCTGAATCATGCTGCCATTGCGATGAGAACCACACGGGCAGGCGCATAGGCGGGGGCATGTGCCGTTTCTCGAGAAAGCTTCTCACCCGCAGTTCGATCTCTCCCGCCGGCATCGGCGTGGCCGCGAGCGTGAAACTGACCGTGGCAAGTTCTGCCAAAACGTGCCGCAAGCGCGGGAATGTGCTCACGCTGAATGGCTGCCTGCTGGTCAGTTGATAGCGATTGCTGAGCGGCAGATAACGGATTTCAAAACCCTTGTGCTCCTGTTCGATGTCGCGGCGCGACCCGGCCAGCCGTAGCGCAAGATCGGTCCGAATAACCAAAGGTACGCCATGCTTGAGAGCATTCCTCGCCTCCGGGCTGAGAACCAGCTTTTGCTGAACGACAATGTTGAGTGCATCAGCCGTCACGCGAGTATCGATCCCTTCGAGGCGGAATCCAAAGTCGCTTGCAGCAGGCGAGCAGCCGGCCAGCAGCAGCATCCCCAATGCCATGCGCCATCGCCGCCAATCAGGAAATTTTCTGCAGCACTGCGTAATAAAAGCCATCCATATCCTGTTCGCCCGGAAAAATCTGCCGGCCGTGTTGCTGACCATGCCCCCATGCAACATCCGCCGGCAGTTCCCCGGCGTCGCTTTGTTGAGCAAGAAAGTTGCTGATTTGGGTGCTGTTTTCATCACGGAATATGGAACAGGTTGCATACACAAGGATACCGCCGCGATCCAGCAGCGGCCAGAGCCGGCGCAATAATCGTTGCTGTAACTGCGCTGCCTCGTGGACGTGCTCGCTCCTGTCTGAGGTGTTTGATTTCAGGGTGGCGGCGGATAACGCCGGTCGCGGAACACGGCGCATCCAGCAGAATGCGCTGGAAAGGAATGCCATCCCACCACGCAGCCGGTTCTGTGGCGTCTGCGGTGATGAGCCTGGCATGCAGGTTCAGCCGCTGGAAATTTTCCCTGACCAGGTCCATACGGCGGGCATGGTGATCGACAGCCGTCAAGTTTGCCCCGGGCGTGCGTTCCAGCAAATGACAGGCCTTGCCGCCAGGTGCGGCACAGGCATCAAGCACATGCATGCCCGTTTGCACATCCAGCAGGTCCGCCGCCAACTGGGCAGCGGGGTCCTGTACGGAATAATGACCCGCAGCGAATCCTTGCAAGGCATTCACCTGCGCCGCCGGCGTTATGCATATAGCATCGATGGCTGAGGGATGGCTCTGGACTTCAAAGCCCTGGTCTTGCAACTGTTCGATCACGGCATGTTTGCCGGGACCACGTCTGTTGATGCGCAACCACATGCGCGCCTGATGGTTATTGGCGTTAACCAGGTACTGCCAATCCCGTGGCCAGTCAGCCCGCAGCTTTTCCAGCATCCACAAGGGATGCGCATACTGTTCGTCCTGCTCTGACAAGCGCTTCAACCAGAGCTCGCGCTCGCGCTGGAAACGGCGCAATACCGCGTTGATGATCGCAACTGCCCAGGGCTTGTCCACCAGGCGGGCGCATTCGGCGGTCTCGTGTATGGCAGCATGTGCGGGTGATTCATCCTGCCACAATTGGTACAAGCCGAGCAGGATCAGACGCTGGATATCACGATCGCGTCGCTTGATGGGTTTGCTCAACATCTGGCCTGCCAGCCAATCCAGTGCGGTCAGCCAGCGCACGACACCGTAGGCCAGGTGCCGGCTCATCGAAAGATCCCGGCTCCTCGGGCTGTCCTGCAGCGCCGGACTGTCGCTCAGATTCAGCCCGCGATCGAGCACATCAGACAGGGCGGCAATCGCCCGTTGTCGCGGATTTTGGCAACAGGTGTTCCTTCATGCCGGACCGGCCGGAAGTGAAGTTGGTTTGCGCGCATTGAGGTATTCGACCGCACTGAGCTGCCGACCTCCGGGCCGTTGCAGTCGCAACAGTCGCAACAGGCCGTCCCCGGTGGCCACATCAATGCCTTCTGCGCCGGCCGCTACAATCGCGCCGGGAAGTTGTTGCCGCGATGGTGCCGCGAGTGGACTGGCAGCCCAGACGCGGGTGCGCTCTCCGGCGAGGTCACACCAGGCCACCGGCCACGGATTGAATGCACGGACTTTGCGCTCGAGGGCCAGGGCGCCCAGCTTCCAGTCGAGTTCAGCTTCGGCTTTTGTGCAGTTTCGCGGCATAGGTGATGCCACTGTGCTCCTGGGCTACAGCAGTCATGGCGTCACCGTTTGCCAGTCCGCGCAGGCACTGCAGCAAAATATCTGCCCCCAGTATCGCGAGGCGGTCGTGCAACGATCCACCGGTTTCATCGGCCGCCAGAACAACGGCCTGCCGCGCCAGGATTGGCCCGGTGTCCAGGCCTTCATCCATCTGCATGATGCACACGCCGCTGGTTTCGTCGCCAGCTTCAATGGCGCGCTGAATCGGCGCAGCACCGCGCCAGCGGGGTAACAGGGAAGCATGTATGTTCCAGCAGCCAAACCGCGGTACTGCAAGGATTTCGCGCGGCAATATCAGTCCATAGGCAACCACGATCAAAAGATCCGGCTGCAGGCTGACCAGCCAGCGGCATACTTCGCGGTCTTTGAGGCTGCCTGGCTGGTGAACGGCAATACCGGCTGTTAGGGCTGCTTGCTTGACCGGGCTGGCCTGCATTTTACGGCCGCGTCCGGCAGGACGGTCAGGTTGAGTCAATACGGCGAGAGGTGGCCAGCCTTTGGTTATCAGATGATTGAGAGCAGGTACTGCGAAGCCGGGCGTACCGGCGAACACGATGCGCGGTGACGTCACTGTGGTCACGTGGTAATGGTCACAGCACAACAGCCGTTTCTTGCCCGGCCTGGCGTTTTTGTTTCTCCAGTTTCTTACGCACCATCTGGCGCTTCAGGGGTGAAAGATAATCCACAAACAGTATGCCCTTGAGATGATCCATTTCGTGCTGCAGGCAGACCGCGTTCAAACCTTCCAGCGTTTCTTCAAAGTAAGTGCCATCCGGGTTTTGCGCCTTGACACGAATGCTTTTCGCGCGGCTGACTTCGGCAAAAATACCGGGTACCGAAAGGCAGCCTTCCTCGCAGGTCTCCGATCCATCCTGTTGCATCAGTTGCGGGTTGATGTAGACGCGGAACTGGTCACGTGTGTTACTCACATCGAGCACCAGCAGTTGCTTGTGAACGTTTACCTGGGTGGCCGCCAGCCCGATGCCGTTCTCCGTGTACATGGTTTCCTTCATATCGCTGACCAGCCGCAGCAAAGCAGCGTCGAAGTTCTCAACGGGCTTCGCTTTGATGCGCAGACGGGAATCGGGAAATGACAGAATTTCCAATGTGGCCATATATTTACACGCGTAAAAAAATAATATAGATGAACTTTACCGCAGGTTTCATTATGATAGCCAATGGCGGGCCCTGTCCGCCACATCAAAACTGACCGCATCTGACAAGATGGCTGGATGCCTACTAGAGAGGAAGGAACGTGATCAGGAAACTTATTCACTTCACCTTTGCGGTATTGTTGACTGGGGCGGTGGCGGCACAGGACGTGTCATTGCGCTCCGATCACCCTGACCGTTATGTCGTGGTTAAAGGCGATACCTTATGGGATATTTCAGGCCGTTTCCTGGATAAACCCTGGCAATGGCCTGCGATCTGGCAAGCGAACCCGCAAATCGAAAATCCCCACCTGATTTACCCTGGCGATGTCATTTCGCTGGTGTATGTGGATGGGGTTCCCCAATTGAGACTAAGCCGCGGCGACTCTGACACCGTCAAGTTGAGTCCCGCGATTCGTATTGTGGACAAGAAAGAACCAATCAATGCCATACCATTGGAATCGATCGAGCCTTTCTTGCGTAACATGCGTATTGTCTCCCCCAGTGAGTTCGCCACTCTTCCTTATATTGTGGCTAACCAGGAAGACCGGTTAACGGCCACCTATTCCGATCAAACCTATGCGCGTGGTCTGTCTGCGGGAGTAGGTGATGAACTCGTCGTGGCCCGTGTTTTAAGCATCTATGACCAGGTGGGAGAAGGGGATGAAATCCGCCGGGTGCTGCCCAAGGAGCATTGGAAACAGGTTCCCAATATAAGGGACCCCAATAAGACCTTGTGGAACGACACACTGCCCTGGAACCGCCGGCCGAAAAACCCCGTCGCTTACGAACTGGTTGAAGTCAGTCGCGTTCGTGTGGCCAAGGCCGGGGAGATTTCCGTCCTGGATATTATCCGCGATCGTACAGAAGTCAAAGAAGGCGACTTTATACTGCCAATAGAGGAATACGGGTATGACAGCACATTCTTCCCGCATGCCATGGACAGCGTGCCGCAGGGCCTGCGAATCCTGGCCACGAAAGATGCGCTGAAAGGTGTCGGCACATACCAGATTGTGGCTATGAGCGGTGGTACACGCCAGGGCGTGGAATCCGGCCATGTTTTCTCGGTATTCCGCCCGGGTCTAACGGTGGACGACCGCACCGCTTACCGTTATGGCAGTTTTGCCAAAGATAGCGAGGTCACTTTGCCGGACACGTATCATGCCCTGGTGATGGTGTTTCGTTCGTTCGATGACATCAGCTATGCCATGGTCATGTCCGGCGACAATCTGGTGCGCGAGTTCGACACACTGCGCCATCCCGGCGAGCGGCGGTAACGAAAGATCGATCGAGAGGGGGGGTAATCCGCATAGCGGATTAAGGGGGTTGCTGCCACGACGCAGCGCAATTGGTTAATCGCACTTCGTGCTCCCCGCCTGGGGGGCGCGAAGCTGGTGAGATTGCTGGACACGATGGGCGGCATGGATGCGCTCATCCGCGCGGGCCGTTCAAGCCTCATTCGAGCGGGCCTGCAAGCCGACACCGTTGAAGCACTGATCCATCCGGACGAAACTTTACTGGAATCCGACATCGCATGGCTGGCGCAAGACGGTCATGACCTGATTACCTGGGACAGCGATCGTTACCCGGCTTTGCTGCGTGATCTGGCATCACCGCCGGCGGCACTTTTTACCGACGGCGATGCCGAAATGCTGTGGCAGCCCCAACTGGCTATCGTCGGCAGCCGCAATCCGACTGCGGGTGGTGTCGATAACGCCCGGCAGTTTTCCCGCGCACTGGCTCAGCAAGGTCTCGCCATCACCAGCGGCCTTGCCAGCGGAATTGACGGAGCCGCTCATGCCGCGGCGCTGGAAGCAGGGGGCAAGACCATTGCTGTTACCGGCACCGGACTGGACCGGGTTTACCCGGCGAGTAATCGTTCGCTGGCTGCCCTGATCCGTAACAACGGCGTTCTGGTGTCGGAATTTCCTCCCGCCACGGAACCCAAGCGAGCACATTTTCCGGCACGCAATCGCATCATCTCGGGCTTGAGTCTCGGCGTGTTGGTCATCGAGGCGGGACTCAACAGCGGCTCCCTGATAACCGCCCGCCTTGCCGCCGAGCAAGGCCGGGAGGTTTTTGCGCTACCGGGCTCAATCCACAATCCCATGTCCAAAGGCTGTCACCGCCTGATCCGGGAAGGAGCAAAGCTGGTGGAATCGGTGAATGAAATTCTGCAGGAGCTGGCGCCGCTGGCCGGGCAATTGGCCGTTTCTTTGCAACAGAGCACGCAGCCATTACAGTCTGTCCAGCTTGAGAACACCCGGCAGGAACCCAATGTCGGGGTCGATCCTGATCAGCAGAAGCTCTGGGATTGCCTGGGTCATGATCCCCTGCCCGTGGACACGATAATCCATAACAGCGGATTGACGGCGAAGGCTGTGTCCGCCATGCTGCTGATATTGGAGTTGAAAGGAAAGGTCGAAGCGCACCCGGGCGGCGCGTTCAGCCGTAAAGACAGAGGTCCCTAGATGAGAGAAAATGTGCTCGACGTGCTGATGTATCTGTTCGAGAACTACTTTTACGATGAACCCGAAGAAGAGCCCGACCGTGATTCCATGGAGGAGAACCTGGAACAGGCTGGATTCAGCAACGGCGAAATCGACAAAGCGTTTGAGTGGCTCGACGGCTTGGCGGAGCAGCGTTTCCAGCCAGAGTTCACCATACGCACCGAACAACCCATTCGCGTCTTCATTGATTCCGAGACAGATCGCCTCGATACCAATTGCCGTGATTTTCTCATGTATCTGTCCAACGTGGGCATCCTGGACGCACAGCGCCATGAGCTTGTGCTCGACCGATTGTTGGCTCTTGAATGCGATGAAATATCACTTGAAGACGTCAAGTGGGTGGTGTTGATGGTGCTGTTCAATCAACCTGGTCAGGAAGCGAATTACGCCTGGATGGAAGATTTGATGTTTGACACGGAGCAAGACTACCGTCATTAATAATAGGGCCTGTTAACGCTTACCCGCTCGTTCGCAGTTTTTCCTGGAAGAATACCGGCTGCGTCTGTTACGCAAAGCTGTTGTATGAATGATGCATTTGGCGCCAACGGAAAAATATTGAATGTGCATTGAAACGGGGATAACAAAATCAAGCTCTTGATCGTAGAATCGCCGGCCAAGGCGGCAACCATAAACCGTTACCTCGGACCGGATTTCGAGGTACTGGCGTCGTATGGGCATGTCCGCGACCTGCCGTCCAAAGACGGCGCGGTGGACCCGGACAACAATTTCGCCATGACCTACGAACTGAACGAGGGCAGTGAAAAACACGTCAACAAGATCATCAAGGCAGCACGTAAAGCCGAAATGGTCTACCTTGCAACGGACCTTGACCGCGAAGGTGAGGCCATTTCCTGGCACATTTACGAGATTCTGAAACAACAGGGCCTGACCGAAAAAATCCCGTTTTACCGCGTCGAGTTTTCGGAGATCACACCAAAGGCCATCAAGGCAGCCGTGCAAAACCCGCGTAATTTGTCCATGGACCTGGTGAACGCCCAGCAGGCTCGCCGCGCGCTGGACCACCTGGTGGGGTTCAGTCTCTCGCCCTTGCTGTGGAAAAAGATTCAAACCGGACTGTCGGCCGGACGCGTGCAAACTCCGGCTTTGCGCATGATCGTCGAGCGTGAGCGTGAAATCGAGGCGTTCATCAAAGAAGAGTACTGGACGATCGAAGCGGATATGCAGCATGAGGGACGCGATTTTATTTCCCGGCTGGTCACGCTGAAAAACGAACGGCTCAAGCAGTTTGATATCAACAATGCCGAGCATGCCCACAGTGTACGCGAACGCTTGCTCAAGGCAGCCGCGGGCAAGCTGCGCGTGGATCGTGTGACCCGCAAGCAGCGCAGTCGCAGCCCGGCGCCACCCTTCATCACCTCGACCTTGCAGCAGGACGCTTCGCGGAAATTACGATTTTCCGCGCAGCGGACCATGCGCACGGCGCAGTCCCTGTATGAGGGTGTAAAGATCAACGGTGAAAGCCAGGGCCTGATCACGTATATGCGTACCGACTCGGTGACTCTGTCCAATGATGCCCTGGCGGATCTTCGCGCGCAGATCAGCAATCTTTATGGCGCCGAATACCTGCCACAACAGCCCATGACCTATAAAACCAAATCCAAAAACGCCCAGGAAGCGCATGAAGCCATTCGCCCGACCTCGGCGGCCTTGAAGCCCGATGATCTCAAGCACGTATTGTCAGATGATCAGTTCCGGCTTTACGATCTGGTGTGGAAACGGGCGATGGCCTGTCAGATGAATAACGCCTTGATCGACACCGTGCAGGTGGAGTTCGATTGTGCTGCGGACGCCACCTTCCGTGCCAACGGCTCGGTGATCGCTTTCCCTGGTTTCCTTGCCGCCTACGAGGAATCCGTACCGGAAGGGCAGAAAGAGCAGGAATCCAGACTGCCGGACATGAACGAAGGCGATAAGGTCGGTGTGCGGGATATCCGTGCCGAGCAGCATTTCACCGAGCCACCACCGCGCTATTCCGAGGCGAGCCTGGTCAAATCGCTGGAGGAGTATGGTATTGGCCGGCCTTCGACCTATGCCAGCATTATCCAGACTTTGCTGCGGCGCAAGTATGTCGAACTCGATCGGCGGCGATTTACTCCCACCGATACCGGCCGGGTTGTAGCGCGGTTCCTGGGAGAGCATTTCCACCCCTATGTGGATTACGAGTTCACCGCTCGCATGGAAGATGCGCTCGATGCCATTTCGCGTGGTGAAATGGACTGGATTCCGCCACTGAGGGAGTTTTGGGAACCGTTCATCAAGCGGGTGAAAGAAAAGGAGGAATCGGTCAGCCGTAAAGATGCCAAGCTGACGCGAGTGCTGGGTATCGACCCCAAGAGCAAACGCGAAGTTTCGGTGCGCCTGGGCCGCTTCGGGCCGCATGCCCAGATCGGTACGGTCGAGGAAGAGGAGAAACCGGAATTTGCTGGCTTGCGGCCGGGACAGAGTCTCGAAACCATCACGCTGGAGGAAGCGCTGGAGCTGTTCAAGCTGCCGCGGGATCTGGGTCTTACGGCTGAAGGCGAAGCAGTATCTGCCAGTATCGGCCGCTTCGGCCCCTACATTCGCTATGGCGACAAGTTCGTCACACTCAAGGACGAGGACCCGCATACGGTCACGCTGGCGCGCGCGCTCGAGTTGATCGCCGCCAAGAAACAGGCTGACCTGGATCGGATTTTGCAGACGTTTGCCGGTTCTGACGTGCAGATTTTGCGCGGCCGTTGGGGGCCTTTTATTTCCGACGGCAAGAAAAATGCACGTATAGCCAAAGATCGTGATCTTGACACCCTGACCCTGGCGGAGTGCGAAGCCGCGCTGGCGACCGCGCCGGACAAAAAATCGAAGAAAACAGCGAAAAAATCAACGGCGGGAAAAACAACGCCAAAGGAGACAGCCCCAAAGGAGACAGCCAAGAAGAAAACTGCAAAGAAAAAGGCAAAGCGAAAAAAGGCCAGCGGCAAAAAAGCAGGCAAGAGCGTTACGAAACAGAAAAAAGCCAGCATGAAAGTCGGCCAAGCAGCCGCTGCCGAATCCGTGGAATAATCCCGGAAAGTCCATTAGGAAGCGCGACTCCAATTGTTGACCGTACAGCAAGCCGCCGAACGTCTCACGGCGGGAGAAGTGATTGCCTACCCCACCGAAGCGGTTTACGGATTGGGCTGTGATCCAGCCAATGAACGTGCCGTGCGCAGCATCCTGTCGTTGAAGAACCGCAGTGAAGAGGCCGGTTTGATCCTGATTGCTGACACCTATGATCGCTTCCTGCCCTATGTGAAACAGGTGGCGCAGGAACAACTGGAGGTGGCACTGGCCAGCTGGCCGGGTCCGGTCACCTGGTTGTTCCCCCGCGCTCAGGGAGTGCCCGACTACCTGGCGGGCAAACACACGACCATCGCGCTGCGGGTGAGTGCCCATCCGGTATGCCATCGCCTGTGCGCGGCGTTTGCCGGAGCTATCGTTTCCACCAGCGCCAACCCCGGTGGTGCGCCGCCGGCGACCAGCGTTGCGGAGGTGATGAGCTATTTTGCCGGCGCCATAGCCGGCGTGGTCGAGGGCGCTCTCGGCGGCCGCAGCAGGCCGAGCGAAATTCTCGATCTGGCCACCGGCAAAGCCATCAGGGCGTATTAACACTATGGAAAATGTCAGCCTTGCCCGCGTAAAGGATTATCTGCTGGCCCTGCAGCACAGGATCTGTGCGGCTATTGAGCAGGAAGATGGCCAGGCCAGGTTCCGCGAGGATCGCTGGCAGCGGCAAGCCGACGACCAGCAGCCAACGGGTTTGTCCGCCGGGGGCGGGCACAGCCGCGTGCTGACCGGAGGTGCGGTGTTCGAGCAGGCCGGAGTCAATTTTTCTCATGTCAATGGCGCCAGTCTGCCGCCATCCGCGACCGCGGCGCGGCCCGAACTTTGCGGGCGAAGTTTCCAGGCCCTGGGCGTGTCCCTGGTCATCCACCCGCGCAATCCGCACGTACCGAGCTGCCATACCAATGTACGCCTCTTGCTTGCCGAGAAAGCCGGCGAAGCGGACGTTTGGTGGTTCGGCGGTGGCTACGACCTGACTCCGTACTACCCGGTGCTGGAAGATGTGATCGCCTGGCATCAGACAGCCCGATCGGCCTGTACACCTTTCGGTGACGATGTTTACCCTCGCTACAAGGCTTGGTGCGACCGGTATTTTTACCTCAAGCACCGCGCGGAAACGCGCGGCGTTGGCGGCCTGTTTTTCGATGACCTCAACGAATGGGGGTTCGAGCGTTGTTTCGATTTTCAGCGGGCCGTTGGAGATTCATTTCTCGCTGCTTATCTGCCGATCGTGCAGCGGCGCAAAAATACCGCGTGGACCGACGAGCAGCGTCAGTTCCAACTGTACCGGCGCGGACGTTACGTCGAATTCAACCTGATCTACGACCGCGGTACGCTGTTTGGTCTGCAGTCCGGCGGCAGGACCGAATCCATCCTGATGTCCCTGCCGCCGCTGGTGCGCTGGGAATACGGCTGGCAGCCACAAGCCGGTAGCCCGGAGGCGGTTTTATACCGGGATTATTTGCGGCCCAGGGACTGGCTTGGCATTGAATCCGCCAGCCCGGCCTGACGGCCACCGGGTCGAATCATAGCGAGACAGGCCCTAATGCGCTGTATCCCAGTTCGCGCCGAAGCCCGTGTCCACCACCAGCGGCACCTGCAAATCAGCTGCTGCCGACATGAGTTCAACCACGCCATCGCGTAACCGCTCGAGCCGATCTTCGGGTACTTCGAATACCAGTTCGTCATGCACCTGCATGACCAGATGGGCTTGCGGCATCTCGCGCTGCAGCCATTGGTCCACGGTTATCATGGCGCGTTTGATGATGTCGGCCGCGGTGCCCTGCATCGGTGCATTGATGGCGGCACGCTCGGCGCCCTGGCGGCGCTGCATGTTGCTGGCCTTGATGTCCGTGAGATAGAGCCGGCGGCCAAACAAGGTCTCCACGTAACCTTGGGCGCGTGCCTGCTGGCGGGTGTCTTCCATGAACTGCTGCACACCCGGATAGCGCAGGAAATAGGCGTCCATGTAGGCCTGGGCGTCGGTACGGCCAATGTTGAGCTGACGTGACAGACCGAAGGACGACATGCCGTACATCAGGCCAAAATTGATCGCCTTGGCCGCGCGGCGTTGACTGCTGTCGACTTCATCATAGGGCACGGCGAACACTTCGCTGGCCGTGGCCTGGTGGACATCCACCCCGGTGCGGAATGCCTTGAGCAGGCCTTCATCGCCGGACAGGTGGGCCATGATGCGCAATTCGATTTGCGAGTAGTCACAAGCCATGACCAGGCAGCCGGGCGGCGCAATGAAGGCTTGCCGTATACGGCGGCCCTGTGGCGTTCGAATGGGAATGTTCTGCAGGTTCGGGTCGGTGGACGAGAGCCGGCCGGTGGCGGCCACCGCCTGGTGATACGAGGTATGCACCCGCCCGGTGCGCGCATTGATCTGCTCGGGCAGACGGTCTGTGTAGGTGGATTTTAATTTGGATAGCGAACGATATTCCAGGATCAGGCGGGGGAGTTCGTAGTCCTGCGCCAGTTCCTGCAGCACGTCTTCGGCGGTGGATGGCTGCCCCTTGGGGGTCTTGCGGATAACCGGCAGGCCTTGCTTTTCAAACAGGATCTGCTGCAGCTGCAAGGGGGAGCCAAGGTTGAAGTTCTGGCCAGCGGCTTTACAGGCTTCCTGCTCCAGATCGTATATCTGCTTGCTCAACTCCAGGCTTTGCTGCGCCAGCAACGCGCCATCGATCAGGACACCACGCTGCTCCATGCGGGCCAGCACCGGAATCAGCGGCACCTCGATATTGAGCAACACACCGGCAAGTGCAGGTTCCTGTTGCAGGCGTGGCCACAGGTGCAGGTGTAAAGCCAGCGTGATGTCGGCATCTTCGGCAGCATAATGGCTCGCCACCTCGATGGGCACTTCACTGAAAAGAATCTGCCTGGCGCCCTTGCCGGTAATATCTTCATAGTGCACGGTCTGGTGACCCAGGTATTTTAGCGCCAGGGAATCCATGTCATGACGGCTGCCGGTGCTGTTGAACACATAAGACTCGAGCATGGTGTCAAAAGCGACACCCTGGACGTGGACCCCGTAGTTCGACAACACGTTCATGTCGTACTTGATGTGCTGGCCCACTTTGGCAAGCTGCGGATCTTCCAGCAAGGCTTTCAATTTGCCAATCACCAGGTCCCGGTCCAGTTGCTGCGGCGCGCCAGGGTAGTGGTGGCCAACGGGAATATAAAAAGCCTGTTTTTCCAGCACCGAAAAACTGAATCCCACCAGCTCCGCTGCCATCGAATCGAGGCTGGTGGTCTCGGTGTCGACGGCAATCAATTCCGCCTTTTGCAGCTGTTCGATCAACCGGTCCAGATCTTTTTCCACCAGGATGGTTCGATAGTCCCTGCTCGCCGCTGCTTTGGTGCCGGTGTTTTCCTCGCCCAGATCTTTCAGCCAGCTGTTGAATTCAAAGCGCCGCAGGGCTGCACGCAAACCGGCCCCGTCCACCGGCTGCCGCAGCAGGTCGCCAGGGGATTCAGCCAGGTCCAGGTCGCGCCGAATGGTCACCAGCTGCCTGGACATGCCCAGATTCGAGTGTGCCGCACGCAGATTCTCACCCACTTTGCCGCCAATCTCTTCTGCATGGTCCATTAACCGGTCCAGCGATCCATATTCCTCCAGCCACTTCACCGCGGTCTTGGGCCCGCACTTGTCGACGCCGGGTATGTTGTCCGACTGGTCGCCTGTCAGCGTGAGGAAATCCACGATCTGCGCCGGCGTGACGCCAAATTTTTCCTTCACAGCCGCCTGATCCAGACGGGTATTGGTCATGCTGTTGACCAGCGTGGTGCGGTCACTTACCAGTTGTGCCAGGTCCTTGTCACCGGTCGAGATCACGCAATCCATTCCTTCCTGCTCCGCCATGCGGGCCAGGGTGCCAATGACATCGTCAGCCTCGACGCCTTGCACCTGGATCAACGGCAGACCCAGCAAACGGACGAAGTCCAGAATGGCTTCCACCTGGCTGACGAGTTCAGCCGGCATGGGTGGGCGGTTGGCCTTGTAGTCCGCGTACAACTCATGCCGGAATGTCGGACCTTTGGCGTCAAAAACGACTGCAATATGTTCCGGTTTGTCCTCGTTCAGCAGGCGGCGCAACATATTGGCCACGCCCAGCACCGCGCCGGTGGGCTGACCGTGGCTGTTGCTCAGGTTGGGGAGTGCGTGGAAGGCCCGGTACAGGTAAGACGAGCCGTCAACAAGATATAAAATGGGGCGGCTAGGCATAGCGGTTTGCCAGCATTTGAATCGGCTTCCGGTCTGGTATCATGGGGTTCATGCAGAGCATATGCGGCGTGAACTGGTCGGGATACAGCAAGTCTAACCCAGCGGGAGGCGAATGGAATGAGCCAGGCGAAAATGATTAACTCCTTGGGCCTTTTCTGGCTCCCCCGGGTCGCGGCACTGTTGATGCTCGCTTCAACGCAGCTCATGGCTCAGGAGGACCTGGAAAAGCCGCCGGAAATTCCGCCGATCGATACGGAGGAAGAAGCTTTGCCACCCAAAGTCCAGGACGAGCAAGTCGAGCCTACGGTCACCATCCGCGAGGAAGAGGAGCGCAGGGTCGAGGAGTACAGCCGCAACGGCCAGGTGTATATGGTCAAGATAACCCCCAAAGGGGGCGTTCCGTACTACTACATCGACACGGATGGAGATGGCAATCTCGAAACTTCACCCAGTAAGGGCTTGGAGCCGGTGCACCCGGTCTATTGGAAGGTCAAGGAGTGGCCATAAGCGGCACTGCCTTGGTAAGCAGCCGGCTGGCGCAATTCGTGGCGTTTACCGGCAAGACCGTCGCGTGGCTGACGCTGCTCATGGTCCTGCTGACATTCTTCATCGTGGCGTTGCGTTATGGATTCAATCTGGGCTGGATCTGGCTGCAGGAAAGCGTGACCTATCTTCATGCGGTGGTGTTCATCATGGCGGCGGCGTGGGCACTGCAGACCGATGACCACGTGCGTGTGGATATCTACTATCGCGACCGCTCGCCGCGACAAAAAGCGGTTGTCAACCTGATTGGTACGCTGATTTTCCTGCTGCCGTTCTGCGTGTTTGTGCTGTTTATTTCATGGAACTACGTGGCGGTTTCCTGGGCGGGTCAGGAAGGCTCACGTGAAGCCGGGGGCCTGGCGCTGGTATACCTGCAGAAGAGCCTGATCCTGCTGCTTCCCGCCATGTTGTCGTTGCAGGCCGTGGTAACGTTAGTTCATTCAATTGACACCTTGCGCGGGCGGTAAATCCCGGCGCAGCCGCTGCAACACGGCGGTAATATCAGGTTGGCAGCCAGTCCACAGCGAAAACGAAGTCGCAGCCTGTTCCACCAGCATTCCCAGACCATCCTGGTAGCCGATTCCGCGGCTTTCACAATGTTCCCGCAACGGCTTTGCCGCCGGTCCGTAATTGAGGTCATAACACAGGCCGTGAGGAGTGAACAGCGCAGCGGGCAGGGTGGGGTAACGGCCGAGATGTCCCAGCGATGTGGCATTGATGACCAGGTCAAACGATCCCTGTGCCCCGAGCTGATCCAGCGTGCAACTCGACAGCCTGCCCATGGAAGCAAAGCGCAGCGTGAGCGCCCGGGCACGTTCGAGGCTACGGTTGCCGACGACGATTTCAGCGGGCGAGAGCTGCAGCAGCTCGCCCAGTATGCCGGCCGCAGCACCACCGGCACCGATGATCATGATGCGTTTGTTTGCCAGCGGTACAGACAGGCATCTTGCCAGATCCCGGATCAAGCCGTAGCCATCGGTATTATCCGCGAAACAATCCTGCGGGCCTTCGAAAACCAGGGTATTGGCTGCCTGTGCCCGCGTGGCACTGGCGCTGGCGCGTTGGGCGAATTGCCATGCGCGATGCTTCAGCGGAACCGTGATATTGCAACCGCGGCCACCAGCAAGCATCAGCTCCCTGAGTTTGCTGACGAATTCCGCGGGCGTGGTCTCGATGGCCTGGTAATCGATTTCCAGGCCGCACTGTTGGGCGAATTGGCGGTGAATGGCGGGCGAAAGCGATTGCGCCACCGGCATGCCGAAAACCGCAAGCCGGATCAGGCCCGGTCGTGCAGCCATTGCGCCGCCTGGACAGCATAATAGGTCAGGATGGCATCCGCTCCGGCACGACGGATCGAAGTAAGCGCTTCGAGCACGACCAGCTCTTCGTCGAGCCAGCCGTTGAGCGCGGCGGCCTTCAGCATCGCGTATTCACCGGATACCTGATAGGCAAAAGTAGGCACACCGAACTTATCCTTGACCCGCCGCACGATATCGAGATACGGCATGGCCGGTTTGACCATCACCATATCGGCGCCTTCGTCCAGGTCCAGTTCAACCTCGCGCAAGGCTTCATCGCTGTTGGCGGGATCCATCTGGTATGAATACTTGTTACCCCCGGCCAGGTTGCCGCTGGAACCGACCGCGTCGCGGAACGGGCCGTAAAAGCCGGACGCATACTTGGCGGAGTAAGCCAGGATTCGGGTATTGGCAAAACCCTCGGTTTCCAGCGCCTGCCGGATAGCGCCGATACGGCCATCCATCATGTCCGAAGGCGCGACTACATCGGCGCCTGCCTCGGCATGCGACAAGGCCTGTTTGACCAGAACATCGATCGTTACGTCATTCATGACGTAGCCGGTTTCGTCGATCAGGCCGTCCTGTCCATGAGTGGTAAATGGATCGAGGGCCACATCCGTGATCACGCCCAGCGCCGGAATGCTTTCCTTCAGGGCCATGACGGCTCTCTGCGCCAGGCCTTCAGGATTCCACGCCTCGCGTGCGTCTTCCGATTTACATTCACTGGATACCACGGGAAACAGCGCAATAGCTGGAATTCCCAGTTCGAAACAGTGCCGTGCGGCGGGTAACAGACGGTCAATCGTCATGCGTTCCACCCCGGGCATGGAAGACACGGCTTCCACGGCGTCGTCTCCTTCCAGTACAAATACCGGCCAGATCAGGTTATCAGGTGAAAGGCGGGTTTCACGCATCAATCTGCGGGAAAAAGTTTGGGCGCGCATACGCCGCATGCGGGTGGAGGGAAAGCTCATGGACTGGTTCCTTTCGTTCGTGATCGGATTTTATCGTTTACCGGACATTCTGGCGAACCGGTTTCCTTCGCCACGATTTCATACCATTCATTCAGACGGGAAATCAGTTGGTCCTTGCCTTGTCCTTTACTGGCGGAGAAGGTCTGCGCCGTGGCGCCAGGCGGCAGGGACTGGTTCACCTGCAACAATGTTGCCTGCGCCGGTCCCCGCTTCAGCTTGTCGGCCTTGGTCAGAAGCACATGGCAGGATACACCGCTGTGCTCGCACCAGGTGATCATCTGTTGATCGAATGGACGCAGGGGGTGGCGGATATCCATCACCAGAACCACACCACGCAACGATTCACGCGTGGCAAAATAGCTTTGCAACACCTGCTTCCAATGGGCGCGAAGCTTGGCGGGAACTTTGGCGTATCCGTAACCGGGCAGATCGGCAATGCGGCGTTCCTGGTCAATATCGAAGATAACGATTTGCTGCGTGCGTCCCGGCGTTTTGCTGGTTCTTGCCAGCGCATTTTGCTCGGTGAGCGCGTTGATGGCGCTGGATTTCCCGGCGTTTGAACGCCCGGCAAAAGCCACTTCGATGCCCCTGTCCCTGGGCAGTTGCGCGAGCTTGTGCGCACTGATGATATATGCCGCATTGCGATAGGGATTGTGATCTGCTTTCCTGGAGCTCATGGCAATCGCCTGGATTTGCTGGAACGTTGCGGGCGAAACCGCGATAATGTCGGCCCATTCTAGCAGTCCTTGCTCCGACAGATTGCTAAGCGGATGTATTTATGATGTTTCCAGGAGATTACCGCATGAAGTTATTGTTCCAAGCCGCTGCCAGTGTGTTGCTCGTCGTCAGTCTGCAGGCTGTTGCTGAAGGTGATGCCGCTGCTGGCCAGGCCAAAGCTGCTATCTGTGCCGCATGCCATGGCGCCGACGGTAACAGTATCATGCCGCAATGGCCAAAACTGGCCGGCCAACACCCGGCTTATATTCTGCGCCAGTTCAACCTGATCAAGACCGGGACGCGTCCGGTGCCGGAAATGATCGGCATCGTGGCTGCCATCAACGAACAGGATATCGACGATATCGCGGCCTGGTACTCATCCCGGAAGATCAATGGCGGTATAGCCGATGAGGCCCTGACGGCCAGAGGCGAGAAGCTGTGGCGGGCAGGCAACGCCAAAACGGGTGTCCCGGCTTGCATGGCCTGTCACGGACCGGCGGGTGAAGGCAATCCCCTGGCGGGATATCCCGCGCTGGCTGGCCAGCATTCGGTATATAGCGCGAATATGCTGAAGCGATTCCATGCCGGTGAAAACTGGGGCGAAAAAGATGTCAATAGCCAGGTCATGAATGGAGTGGCGGCGGCTCTGAGCGAGGATGACATCAATGCGCTTGCAAGCGTTATCGAAGGTCTGTACCGCGTTGAAGAATGAACTGATGACAGCGTTGGCGGTCTGTTGTGCGAGCCGGTTGTACGCAATCCCGGAGTTTTCCTGTGGCGAGAAAGAATTTGGAGTGATGGTATGAACAAGAAAGATATTGGCCTGTTGTCAGTTCTTAGCGCAGTTTTGATTTTTGCCAGCAGCACTGTGCTGGGTCAGGGAGCCTCAACCTCCAAATACCAGGAAGGCGTTCACTATAACGCCATCGCCAATGCCCCGATCGCCAGCGGTGACACCGTGGAGGTGGCGGAAGCTTTCAGCTACATGTGCACGCATTGTGCATCGTTTGAGCCTTATATCAGCCGCTGGGAGCAGCGTAAACCGGAAAATGTAAGCTTCAGACGTATTCCCGTGGTGTTTGGCCGTGACTCCTGGGAGGTGTATGCCCGGGCTTATGTCACTGCGGAATTAATGGGAATCGCCGATGCGGCCCACAGTGCCCTGATGGACAAAATATGGAAAGAAAAGCAGGTACCGCACAGCCTGGAAGAACTGAGTAAATTTTATGCTGCCTATGGCGCGGACCCCACAAAGTTCATAGCCACTTCCAAATCTTTCGCTGTCGACGCCAAGATGCGCAAGGATCAGCGCGCCATACAGACCGCAGGCGTGCAAGGCACGCCCAGCCTGATCGTCAATGGCCGCTACCTGGTTGCCGGCAACGAAGCAGTTGCCAATTACGATGTGATGCTGGACGTGGTCGATTACCTGGTTTCACTGGAATCGGCCGCACAAACCGCGGCAGCGGCCACGCCAGAAGCTGCAGCAGAAAAAGACGCACCGGCCGTGGCTGATTGAGATGAACCGGGCCGGCCCTCCCTCCCCGGTGCGCATTTTCGCGCCATGTATGCGCTGGGTGCGATAAACTTCCCAGGTGCATTACTTGAAACCAGGGCCAGAAGGTCCGCAGAAGCTTCGTTTGCTGAGCTTCAATATTCAGGCGGGGACGTCAACCGCGCACTACCATCAATACGTCACTCACAGTTGGCGTCAGATACTGCCGCACAGCCAGCGCACGGTAAATCTTGATTCCATCGCCGCGATGGTCGCCTCTTATGACATGGTGGCGCTGCAGGAAGTCGATTCCGGCAGCTTGCGGTCCGGTTTCATCAACCAGTCGCGCTACCTTGCAACCCATGCGGGCATGCCTTTCTGGTGTCACCAGTCCAATCGCAAAGTCGGTTCGGTCGCTTTCGCCGGCAATGGATTTCTCAGTCGTTTTGAACCCGATGTGGTGGAGGAGTTTCGCCTGCCGGGCGCCATCCCGGGGCGTGGCTCCCTGGTGGTTCGTTTCGGCAAAGACCGCGAAGCTCTGGTGGTTGCCGTAGTCCACCTGGCCTTGGGAAAAAGGGCGAGAAAGCAGCAGTTGGATTTCCTGTCCGGCCAGTTCGAACGCTGTCGTCACCTGATCGTGATGGGCGATTTGAATGCTCCGGTCGGCAGTCGCGAATTGCAGGATTTCTGTGCGCGGCTCGAGTTGTCGGCCCCGACCCGTGACCTTGCCAGTTTCCCTTCCTGGCAGCCACAACGGGCGATCGACCATATCCTGTTGAGCAGGTCGATTTCCGCTCATAAGGCGCAGGTGGTCGATGTCAGCTACTCGGATCACTGTCCGGTCGAATTGGAGCTGGAATTGCCGTCTGCCATACGTTTACGGCCAGCCATGCGGCCCGTCGTCAGCATCGAAGCGCGTACCCTGGACAAGAACAATTGAAGCGCCTTGCCGCATTATTGGCACTCATGTTGCCGCTGGCTTTGCCGGCACAACAGCAACAGCCGGTCGACTCGAACCTCGATCAGTTTGAACGGGCCTGGCAGGCAGCCGCCAGGGGCGATCGGGCTGTATTCGAGCGCATCAAGAGCGGACTGAGCGATTATGTGCTCTACCCCTATCTGCAATACGAAGATTTCCGTTTTCGGCGAGCGATAGTCGAGCCTGCGGAAATGGCCGCATTTCTCGACGCTCATTCCGACTGGGCTTTTGCTTCCGGCTTGCGCAAAGCCTGGCTGCGCACACTGGGTCAGAACCGCCGATGGGACGATCTGCTGTTGTATGCCCCAGGTGAGCCGGATGTCGAGGTCCAGTGCTACCTGGTCCAGGCCAGGATTCAAACAGGTGATACTGACCCGTTATTGCCACAGGCTCAGGCTTTGTGGGCTGTGGGTCAATCCCAACCGGATGCCTGTGATCCCGTGTTCGATTGGTTGCGCAAAGCAAACGGGATTACGCCGGACCTGGCCTGGCAGCGTATCAGCCGGGCGATGGAAGCGCGAAACACCAGCCTGACAAGGTACCTGGCACGGTATGTTCCCGCGCCTGAGCGGCAGTGGCTGGATCGGTGGCAACAGCAAGAACTTCAAGGCTATCGCCGGCTGGATATTGCCGGACAATGGCCGGATCAGGACAAGGCACGCGATATCATCCTGTTCGGCCTCCAGCGCCTGGCGCGCAGCGACGCGGACCGGGCGTGGCAAGTGTTCGCACCTCTGGATGCAAAGATGCATTGGAGTGCAGAACAGCGCGGCGCCATTTTGCGCGAGATCGCGCTGTGGTCAGCGGTGGCTTATGCGCCTGATTCAGTAGTGCGTTTGCATTCCGTACCCCGGCAGGTACGGGATGACAAGTTGCTGGAGTGGTGGGCCAGGTATGGCCTGGCAAAGGGCGACTGGGCAGAAGTGGTCCTGGCCATCGCGGATATGACGGAAGAATCGAAAAACAGCGACCGTTGGCGCTACTGGGATGCAAGAGCGCGCCTGCAGACGGGGGACCCTGCTCACGCCATGGACCTGTTGGGCGAACTTTCGCGGGAAGCCAGCTACTATGGTTTTCTCGCGGCGGATTACCTTGACCGTGCTTATTCGATTTGCCCCGAGAATCCCGCGGTCAGCGCACAGGAGTTGTCCGGTTTCAGGGATCGCCCCGAGTTTCGCCGGGTGGAAGCACTCCACGCCGCCGGGTTGAAAAGCTGGTCGCGCCGTGAGTGGAATCTGGCCGTAGCGAAACTGAGCCCGGATGAATTGCGCTTCGCGGCGGCGCTGGCCACCGAGCAGCAACGGCCTGACCTGGCCATTCTGGCTCTGTCCAGTCGCAGCAATCGCAGCTGGTATGACTGGCGATTCCCGCTGGCTTTCGCACCCCTGGTTACGGAACAAGCCAGCAAGCGCGGTCTGGACGTGGCCTGGGTGATGGGCCTGATGCGTTCGGAAAGCGCCATGGCCGAAGATGCTGTCTCGCCGGCCAATGCGCGTGGATTGATGCAAGTGTTGCCGGGGACAGCGGCCCAGTTGGCGCGCCGCCACGGCTATGTGTACCGGGGCGGCGAGCAATTGCTGTCGGCGCAGGATAACATCGTTTTCGGTACCACATTTTTGCGCGAACTGATGGATCGTTTTGGCGACAACCCGGTGCTGGTTGGAGCTGCCTATAATGCCGGGCCGGCCGCAGTGAAACGCTGGCTGGACGTGCTGCCCAAAGAAGACCCGGTTATCTGGGTTGAGAATTTGCCCTATTTTGAAACCCGCGATTACGTTCCCCGGGTGCTGGCATTCGCGACCATATACGACTGGCGCCTGCAGCAGCCGGTGCGGCGAATTACATCACGCATGCCGGCACTGAATTCCGCTACCATGGGCGCAGGGGCCGGGACATCGGGCTTTGCCGAAGTGGTTTGCCCGGACCCTGTAGTCGCTGCAACCTCCGGGAGATAAACATGCGTATCGTCTTGCTTGGTGCAACAGGTTTTGTCGGGCGGCATTTGTTGCCGGAACTGTCGAGTCGTGGCCACAACTGCGTTGTTCTGTGCCGCAATGTCAACCGCTGCGATCGCCTGAAGCTGGTTCCAGGTGTCGACTTGAAGCCGCTTTCCGCGGCGACCGCCGAGAACCTGGCAGCTATTCTGAGGGGAGCCGATGCGGTGATCAATCTGGTTGGCATATTGAACGAGCGCGGACGCGACGGGCAGGGTTTCCACAAAGTGCACGTGAGCATCGTGGAGAACCTGATCGAAGCCTGCCGCGTCAGCGGGGTGCGACGGTTCATCCAGATCAGCGCACTGCACGCGGGTGCAGGTAAAAGTCACTACCTGATCAGCAAGGGGAAAGCCGAGGACTTGCTGCGCCAGGCGGACTTCATCGACGCCACCATCATGCAGCCTTCGGTTATTTTTGGTGACGGGGATGCTTTCTTCAACCGTTTTGCCGGCCTGCTCAAACGCACACCGGTTTTGCCTTTGGCCTGCCCTGATTCACACCTGCAGCCCGTCTGGGTTGGAGACGTCGTCAAGGCCATTGGGGAAGCCCTGCAAAACCCCGCGACCATTGGCCGCAGTCTGGAGCTGGTCGGGCCCAGGGTTTATTCCCTGCGCGAACTGGTCAACTGGACGGCCCGCACCAGCGGGCGACGGTGCCGGATAATCGGGCTCCCCGACTGGCTTTCCCGGCTGCAGGCCCGGTTGATGGATTTTGTTCCCGGCAAACCCTTTTCCAGCGATAACTACCTGTCGCTGCAAGTGGATAATGTCAGTCAGCATAATGCCTTGCCCGAACTGGGCATCACGCCAGCTTCGATCAAAGCCGTGGTCCCGGGCTACCTGAAGGGATCGCAGCGGCAGCGGCGGCTGGATGACTGGCGGCGGCAGTGAGTGTGAAGCCGGCGCCGTGATCAGGGCCCTGTGGTGACGGTCGAGGTTACTTACCTGGTGGGCGGCGCCGTGCGCGACGAGTTGCTCGGCCTGCCGGTGCGCGAACGTGACTGGGTGGTCACGGGCAGCACCCCAGAGTCCTTGCTGCAACAGGGTTACCGCCAGGTGGGCGCCTCTTTCCCGGTGTTCCTGCATCCGCAAACCGGCGAGGAGTATGCACTCGCCCGTACCGAACGCAAACTGGGGCACGGCTACCACGGTTTTACGGTCGATTTTCACCCCGGCGTCTCTCTGCAGGAGGATCTCGCCCGTCGTGACCTGACCATCAATGCGATGGCCCGCGGCGAAGACGGCGTGCTGATCGATCCCTATGGCGGTGCCGCGGACCTGGAAAAACGCATCCTGCGGCATGTTTCCCCGGCATTCGCGGAAGACCCGCTGCGGGTGTTGCGAGTGGCGCGCTTTGCCGCGCGCTTTGCTCAACTCGGATTCACGGTTCATCCGCAAACCCTCGATCTGATGCGTGAGATATCGGTCTCAGGCGAACTGAGCCATCTGGCGGCAGAGCGGACCTGGGCCGAACTGGTGGCAGGTTTGTCCAGCGCGACACCGAGTGTTTTCCTGCAGGTTCTGCGCGACTGTGGCGCCCTGAACGTCCTGTTGCCCGAAGTCGACATATTGTTCGGCGTACCGCAGCTGCCGCAATTCCACCCGGAAATAGACGCCGGTCTGCATGTGCAGATGGCGCTGGACTTCGCGGCTGAACAGCAGTGGCCGGCCGAAGTACGTTTCGCCGTGCTGATGCATGACCTGGGTAAAGGACTGACCGACCGCAGTGCATGGCCCGCACACCATGATCACGATACACGCGGCGTGCCGCTGGTTGCATCGGTCTGCTCGCGCTTGCGCGCGCCGGGCGTTTTTCGCGACCTGGCCATCGCGGTATGTGCCTTGCATCTGCGCTGCCACGCGGTCATGGAAATGCGCCCGGCGCGAATCCTGGCATTACTGGAAGAAGCGGACCTGTTGCGGCGTCCCGACCGGCTGGAGCCTTTTGTCCAGGCCTGCGAAGCGGACTATCGTGGCCGCAAAGGCCGGTCGCAGCGGCCCTATCCCCAGGCCGGTCGTCTGCGCCATGCGCTTGCAACCGCGCTCGCCGTCAAGGTTGCGACACTGGACATCAGCGGACTCGATGGCGAAGAAATCGGGCAGAAATTACGTCTGGCGCGGATCGAAGCCATTGGCAAGCAGGCCGATCCTGCATATACGCTCCCGTAATTGCAATATGGCACAGCAGGATGCCGACCGAGGTGACGGAATACCATCGGGTAAGTGCTTGTTGCAGAGCAGGCGGACTCCTTGACTCGCAGAAACATCTGGCGGATTCTACTGTGCAACATCCCGAAAAGTAGGGACTAATTCAAGTTCGGCGTCCATTCGTGACGCAGTCGATGGCCTAGACCCGCAAAGTCGAACTAATATCCTTTGCATGGACGGTACAAGGGATCAGCCAAGGGAGATGCAAGATGGTTCAGAAGAAGGCGAAGGGCGCAACGGGATCGTCAAAGGTCACGAAGAAGGCGGCAGCCCCGAAGATCGAGGACAAGCGGGTCTATTTTAAGCAGACAGATTTTCCTCAGACCACGCTTCAGCAGGCTCAAAAGCTCGCGTCTGCTCTCGTTGACAACTTCGCAGGAGATTCTGGCTCACCGCCAGACGTGGCGCTCGCTCTGGGAATTAGCCCGACCAGTAGTGGATGGCAGACTCTCGCCGGCGCGTCTATCGCATACGGGCTTACCGACGGTGGCGTCAACGCAAACTGCATGAAACTCACTTCGCTGGGCCGGAGACTGGTAGCCCCAGAGGCCGAAGGTGAAGACGTGGTGGCTCGCCGAGAAGCGATCTTGAAGCCAAGAATTCTGCGCGAGTTCTTCGAGAAGTATCGTCGCGCAAAGTTACCGAATGAGACGATCGCTGCGAACGTGCT
The DNA here is from genome assembly GCA_963708905.1 of uncultured Gammaproteobacteria bacterium. Taxonomy (GTDB): domain Bacteria; phylum Pseudomonadota; class Gammaproteobacteria; order Xanthomonadales; family SZUA-36; genus SHZL01. Next base: position 83,506 of record CAVPUV010000026.1, read on the forward strand.
CAAGTCGCTTGGCCTCCCCGGAGACAGAGCCGAAACCGCGCTTGAAATCATCAAAGCGAATGGCAGTTACGCGGGAATCATTCGTGAAACTCCTACCGGCCCATTCATCAACCTTGACTCTCCTGGAGTCCCCTCCCCTACGGCCACGTCCGACCTCGCAGACCTGTCTGGCGCATCCCAACCGGTGGATATATCGCCTGCCACGGCTGACAGCGCGACGCACGCACAAATGGCGGAACCTCACGGTAAGACACTCGCCGCCGCAGCGGCATTCGATGCCAAGGCGAATCGGGTATTTATCTCGCACGGTAAGCAACGCGCTATCGTAGCTCAGATCAAGGAGCTACTCACATTCGGAAGCTTTGAGCCGGTAATTTCAGTCGAACGGGAGTCGACTGCCATCCCAGTCCCCGAGAAGGTCTTCGAAGACATGCGTTCCTGCGGAGCTGGCGTATTGCACGTAGGCGCCGAGGGAAAATACCTCGACCGAGACGGAAACGAACTTGCGAAGCTGAACGACAAATGTCCTCATCGAGATTGGTGCCGCCATGGCCCTCTACGGCAAGCGGGTAATTCTGTTGGTTGAGAAGGGCGTTGTCTCCTACCTTCCAATCTCCAGGGCCTCTATCGCTGCGAGTTCGAGGGCGACAAGCTCGACTACGACTCCACCATGAAGCTACTGAAGACGTTTAGCCAGTTCAGGTAACCCTGGTGCGGCAGACGCCGAACAATTTCTTCCAGCCGACGTCCGTGAGACTGCGCGCCTTGTTCAAGCTTCAGCGCGGGCGTGGCTGAAGAAAAGGCGTTGGCTCGGCCTTAGCGCTCGCCGGAGGTCGCCCTCATCCCGAAGACACTGGTACAATGGGACCATGGGCGAACCAATGACAGCCGACGATATCCTTCCTCTCGTAGCCGGTCTCACACCGAAGGAGCGCGTGCGGCTGTTGCGGCTGATAACGGAACAGCCGGATGCCGATGACGCTGCGGTCTATGCCGCTGTCCCTCCGAAACGTGACGAGTTTTCCAGCGCCGAGGAAGCTCTTGCCTGGGAGGCGGATGGTTGGGAGGAGAGTGATTGAATCGGGGCGAAATCCGGTGGTATGCATTTCGTCCGCCGGACAAACGCCGGCCAGTGCTAATACTTACACGTAACGCCGTCATCGAACGCCTCAACGAGATCATCGTTGTACCCGCCACGCGGACTATTCGAGGTCTTACAAGCGAAGTGGTTCTGACGGCGGAAGACGGGATGCCGGCGGTTTGCGCGCTGAATTTCGATCATATTTCGCTGGCTCAACGCGCCCGCATTGGTTCTCTGATCTGCGCCTTACCAGAAGGGCGATGGCCGGAAGTGCAGCGTGCTCTCCTGATTGCCTGCGGCTTCGAGCCGGAAAGAGTGACCGGACGGGGAGATAGGTAACCATTTAGTCGGGTGACATAGGTAACAGTCACCAACGTCGATAGAGTTGACCGTAGGCATCTTCGATCTTCATGTGTCGCTCGTGCAAGCGGCCGAGCTTGAGTGGCCCAAAGTAGACATTCCAAATGCCGTCATCAATTTCTTCCAGTCCGACATATTCGCCTGCGCAAACGATGGAGACGTTGACCCAGTTGCTGCGCCAGCGGATGCCGCCGTTGGCACTGACGTAGCGGACTTCGAAGCGGTCTGGATATTCGAGTGCGGGTAGGCGGTCAGGCATGGGCCGGTTGGAATACCGATACTGTGAAGCGGGGGTGTGCTGGTCGAGTGCCTCGTGGGGTCGTTCGTGGTTAAACTCTTGGCGGAAGGCATTGAACTTGCGTTGTTGGCTGCTCAGGGTGGCAGCGGCTGGTCGGGTGGCTTCGGCCTTGAGGGTTCGGTGCATGCGCTCGTGGCGGCCGTTTTGTTGCGGTTTGCCGGGTTCGATGAGCTCCGGGAGGACACCGAGGCGGACCCACCAGGCGGAGAGTCGGGATTGCCGCGCAGGTATGGCTGATCGGATGACCGGAAGATTTGGGTGTCCATATCTCCTCCATATCACCGCACCGCTCATCCGACGCGTTGGGCGTCCCTGGTCGACGTTGACGAGTGATATCGTGGAGAGTATCGTTATTGCTCCATGAGCAATGCCGAGAAGGTACTGGCAAAGATGCGTAGCAATCCACGGGATTGGCGCATCGAGGAATTAGAGTCAGTAGCGAAGCGATACGGCGTTGATGTCCGGAAGACCGGAGGTAGTCACTTCGTGTTCCTGCATCCCGATTCAGAACTGGCCGTAACAATCCCGTTTAAACGTCCAATCAAGCCGGTGTACGTTACTCAGTTCCTTGCTCTGTTAGATGATATTGGAGCGCAACAGTGAAGAAGCGTATTGAGTATCCCTTCGAGCTCCGCCCTCTCACAGATGATGAGGGTGGTGGTTGGTTGGTGGTTTATCCGGATTTGCCTGGTTGTATGTCCGATGGTGAGACGCCGGAAAAGGCTATGGACAACGGAAAGGATGCTTTGGCGGCTTGGCTCAAGGCAGCCGAGGACACTGGACGGGAAGTTCCGCGGCCCGGAGATTTGCCCAGTGGAAAGTTCATCGCCCGAGTGCCGCGGAGCTTGCACGCCCGTCTGACAGCCCGCGCTAAACAGGAAGGAGTCAGTATGAACGCCCTTGTATCGACCTACCTCGCTGAGAGTTTGGGCCGTCGGGAAGGTGTGAAGAAGTGATGCCCGATGAACAGGTTCCGGCCGACAGGAATGACTAGGTGAGAACCTATGCACAGCGAGCTTGATGTTTTGTTCAAAAGCGACGTTGCGCTCGTACGGCTAATGGCGTTGAAGCCGCATGAAGTTGGCAAAAAGCACTTCCACACGGAGCTTTTTGAAACCGTAATATGCGTTGAGGGGGAGATTTCCATGTTTGTCGTCGGCTCCGAACCAAAAGTTATCATCGCAGGTCAACAAGCCTCTATTGCTGCACTTAAACCTCATTGGCTTCAGAACAATAATGGAGCACCAGCAACATACCTGCTGGCTCAGAGCGGTGGAGCTTATGACTTTTGCCCGGTATCAGAGTGAAAGTGCCCAGCAATCGATTCCAGCCGACCGGCCACTCGTTACGCTCGCGGCCGTCGGCTGAAGCTGGACGTTCGGTGACAAAAGTATATGCACAGCAACAATATCCACCATTGGCTTCATGTCCACACTTTCGCCCAGGATCGGAAGAGGCCTGTCAGCCGGACAATTTTCTTGTTCGCTAAAATGTTTCCCATAAATATTCACGAGGAAGGAATTTCCGGCGCTGATTTTCCTTTCATTTGATCATCCACAAGTTTCGCAAGAAACTCAGCAAAAGGAACGATATTCTGAACTACGCTGGCGGCCTCCAGAGCTTTCATATAATTGTCTCTTTCCCGCGTCGATATCACTGTCCAGGGATATCCACCACTCGCCAGAGCCGTGTTCATTAAGAATCGTCCCATCCGACCATTCCCGTCAATATAGGGATGAATATAGACAAACATGAAATGTCCAAGTACTACGCGAACAGACGGTTCGGTTTCATCTCGAAGCAGATCAAAGTATGCAGGCATGACATCACGTACCGCTTGAAAACTTGGCGGGACGTGCATTGACCCACGTATGTAAACCCGCTCATTTCGATAGCCAGCAAGATCGGCGGGTTGCAGGATTCCCGCAGTCACACTCGGCCCAAACATTTCCAGATACCAAGTGCCATGGTCTTGATCTACGACATTGCCTGGATTATCGCCATGAAGTACCTTCTCGACGCTTTTACGCACTTCCTGAAATGCCTGCCAATATCCACGCGCCGCCATTGCATTGCGGTGTTCCCGCTCATTTTCATCGTCGGGATTCCATTTACCGCCGCGCACACGTTCGATGAGTTCTGGACTGACTCGATAGCCTTCAATCGACAGTGAATGGTAGGCATCGGTGACGTACACTTCCTCAACATGTTTGAGGTACCGATGAATGGTACTCGGCAATCCCGGCGCTACTGGAAATCGTTCAATGATGGGCTCTCTCATCACCTGCCACATTAATCGAATTCGATTGACGTAGGGAGACAATTCCCTGACGAGTAGTGCAAACGGAGCTTGAGCTTCAAAAGGATCAATTTCCCGGACGTCATATCCGGCTGCGCGCATGGTTCTTAGGATGTCGTCCGCGATACGGTTACGGCCGATATTACGGAATGCTCCTGCCAGCCGGCCAGCAACTACGCTCTGTCCACCGTCCAAAAGTCCATCCAGCACTTCTGAGGCGTCGCGGATCATCGATAGCGCAGTGCGCATATCGGTGGGATTTTGTCTGAAGTATCTGGGTGAGCACTCAATTAAGGCTAACGGTAGCGAATACAGCCGTAACCCTTCTTTTTCTTCGATGTCACTCTCTTCAGGTATCGAAGCACGAGAATCGAGCAATGCTGTACCGTGAGGTAGCGCCGTGATGTTGTTCCGTGCTTTGGTTGCGCGCACGAGCAATTGACGTGGCACCGTCCAGTTCTCAACGTGTAGGGAAAGAGATTGTTCCGGCGATAAGCACCAGTCTTTCCCCTTTCTGTGACTAAGGTATGCGGCGCAGAAAGCCCAAAAAGAGGCGTACCAGGCGGTACTTTCCCCCGCAGTTTCATCCGGGCGCGCTGGAATATACCAGCCCTTAATCACCTCCTGCAGGAAGCTATTTTTGCTCAAACGTTCCCGATGTGTTCGCGTCAGGTCCGCTGAGCGTATTGCAACTACGCCTCTTTCTTGGAGTTCGTGTAGAATTTCCAGAGATTCTGCTAGTTTTTCAGATGGTTTTGCCAAGTATTTGTTCCTTTAGCCATTCAACAGCTTGCGCGAATATTCGCTTTTTATGTTGTATCTAAATTCGCTTATTGTGTTGTATCATAATTCGCTTTTTATGTCGAATAATTATTCGCACCCGCTGCTTGCAGTCCTCCACCGCTGTCAGCGCCACGGCTGGAAAGTGGCGCCGTTGAGCGCTATCGTTCGGTGACAAAAGAATATGCACAACAACAATATCCACCATTGGCTTCATGACCACACGTTCGCCCAGGATCGGAAGAGGCCTGGAGAATCGCGTACGCTGATTGTGATCGCCATTACCACAGTCATGATGGTTGTTGAACTGTTTGCGGGAGTCATGTTCGGTTCAATGGCACTCCTGGCCGATGGATTGCACATGGCATCTCACGCCGTGGCGCTCAGTATTACGGCTTTTGCCTACGTTTACGCACGCCGCAATGCGCGCAATAGCCTATACAGCTTTGGTACCGGCAAGGTTAATGCACTGGGCGGCTTTACCGGCGCGGTATTGCTGGCAATATTTGCTCTTTTCATGGGCATCGAGAGCATCGGACGATTGCTCAACCCGGTTGAGATCGTCTTCAATCAGGCTATCTTCGTTGCTGCTTTGGGCCTGTTGGTGAACGGGGCCAGCGTATTCATTCTCGGCGTTGAAGATCATGGGCACGATCATCACCACACGCACGAGCACGACCATCATCACGATCACAACCTGAGGTCCGCCTATCTGCACGTCATGGCGGATGCCCTGACGTCAGTTCTAGCCATCGTTGCGCTACTGGCGGCCAAGTACCTCGGGTTCATCTGGATGGACCCCGTTATGGGCGTAGTTGGGGCAATCCTGGTTGCCCGGTGGTCTTATGGCTTGCTGGGTTCTACAAGTGTCGTATTGCTGGATCGGCAGGCGCCGGAAGCTCTGCGTGAAAAGATAAGGCAGGCGGCAGAACAAGACGGAGATACACGGGTTACGGATTTACATGTATGGTCAATTGGTCCGGAAATCTATTCGGCCCTTATATCGGTGGTTGCAAACAATCCGGCGACACCGGTTGAGTACAAGGCTCGAATTCCGCGATCCCTGGGCCTGGTTCATGTGTCCATAGAGGTTCATGAATGCACCAACCATGAGACGACGGCGCAGGGCGGGCGCTGAACTTTCGCGGATTCACGACGAGCAGCGAATGAGAACAGCGAGTATGACAAGCAGAAAACTCCCTGGGTGGGAACCAAGTGGGTCAGTGGAGCGCACATGTCGTCCTGTCTTCCTGTACCTCGCTGCCGCTTTGTTGGTCTTCTTGCTTGGCGGCTGCGCGGGCGGAACGAGAGGCCGGATTCAGCAACACGCCGGCCACGCCGTGGGCACGGTTGACTTTCCCATCACCTGCTCCGAACACGCCCAAGTGGAGTTCAATCGTGCCGTCGCCCTGCTGCATCACATGACGTATCCACAAGCCCGGGATGCATTCCAGCGAGTCACTACGACCGATCCACAGTGCGCGATGGCGCATTGGGGCGTCGCGATGACGTTGTTTCAGCCGCTGTGGCCAACGCGGCCGTCACCCGAAGCGCTCCAGCGGGGATGGGAGGCCGTGCGCAAGGCCAAGGCCCTGCAGCCGCCGACGGAGCGGGAACAGCTTTTTGTGACTGCGGTGGAGGCGTTCTTCCTCGAACCGGTATCGTCAGACTATTGGCTCCGCATCCGCCGGTGGGAACAGGCCATGGAAAAAGTTTATGCCGCCTTTCCGGACGACTCCGAGGCCGCCGTGTTCTACGCTCTGGCGCTTTTGGCCACCGCGCCTTCCGATGCCAATTCCCGCGCGCATGCCGACCGGGCCGCCGAAATCCTTCTCCGCGTGTACCAGCAGAATCCCGACCATCCTGGCGCCATGCACTACCTCATCCACGCCAACGACGTGCCGGGACGCGAACGGGAATCGCTGGAGATCACGCGCAAGTACGAGGCGGCCGCCCCGGACAATCCCCACGCGCTCCATATGCCGACCCATATCTATACCCGCCTTGGAGACTGGGACGGGGTGATCCGGGGAAACCTGCGGGCGGCGGAGGCGGCCTTGAAGTATCCCGCGGGGGACCACGGAGAATTCATCTGGGACGAGTTCCCCCACGCGATCGAATATCTCATCTATGCCTATCTGCAGAAAGGCGCGGACGATGAAGCTGCCGCGCAGTTGAAACGGCTGCACGCAACCCCCCTTTTGGAACCCACCTTCAAGACGGCTTTCCACCTGGCGTCCACACAGGCCCGCTACGCACTGGAGCGGCGCGCCTGGAACGAGGCTGCGGTGCTCGTTCTTCGCGAGCCCGCGACCCTCGACTGGGACCGTTTCACCTGGCCGGAAGCCATCGCGCAGTTCGCGCGCGGTCTGGGCTCGGCGCACCTGGGCAAGATCGACAGGGCCAAAGCAGCTGGCGAGCGTCTCGGGGAACTCGAAGCTGCGACCCGCAAGGCGGGGGAGGACCTGTTTGCCCGCAACATCCGGGTGCTTCGCCTCGAGTTGAACGCCTGGCTGGCCCACGTGGAAGGGCAAAGGGAATCCAGTGTTGCACTGATGCGAGAAGCAGGCGAGCTTGAGGCTTCGACGCCGAAGCACGCCGTGACGCCGGGACCCACGCTCCCGGCCCACGAACTCCTGGGAGACCTTCTCATGGAGCAGAAGCAGCCCGCCGAAGCACTCGCGGCGTACAAGCGCTCCATGGAACTCTATCCAAGGCGTTTCAACGGCCTGTTGGGCGCTGCCCGGGCGGCACGCGCACTCGGTGACGAATCTCTGGCGCGCAACTTCTACCAGGAGTTACTCGAAGTTGCTGATGGCGGGACGCGACAGCCCGCCCTGAAAGAGGCACAGAGCCATGTGGCTCAGCGGCGGTGATCAAGGCACACTACTTCCGCGATCCTTGGGCCTGGTTCACGTGTCCATAGAGGTTCATGAATGCACCAACCTTGAGCCGACGGCGTAGCCGGTGCGTTTGCCACCCGACAACGTGTTGCAGTTGATGTCTGATGCCAGGCCAACCTGAACGCGGACGTTGAGCAGCTCCAAGTGCCGGGAGTGCATGTGTCACAATCGATGCCGTCGAATAAGAAGAAACCCGATATCGCTGCGGCGCCAGTGCCCGCCATGCTCGCGGCGCTCAAGGTTAATCCCGAGACCGGGCTTACGCGTAGAGAAGTGGACGCGCGCCGGCAGGAGCATGGCTACAACGAGTTGGCCGAACACAAAGCCCACTCGGCCCGCGAATTTCTCGGCAAGTTCTGGGGCGTGTCGGCATGGATGCTCGAAATGATCATTATTCTGTCGGCCATCCTCGGCAAATATTCGGACCTTGCTGTGGTGAGCGCGCTGCTGGTGGTCAATGCGGTGCTGGGATACATGCAGGAACACCACGCCGCCGGGGCCGTCGAAACGTTGCGGAAACGGTTGCAGGTCAGCGCGCGCGTACTGCGCGAGGCGAGCTGGCAGGTCATTCCCGCCCGGGAGCTGGTTCCCGGCGACATCATCCGCGTGCGTGCCGGCGACATCATCCCGGCGGATGTAAAACTGCTTGATGGTGAGTTGAGTATTGACGAATCCACCCTCACCGGCGAATCGAAGGACGTGGACAAGGCGCCCGCTGAAGTGCTTTCGTCGGGATCAGTCGTGCGCCGTGGCGAAGGCAACGGCGTGGTGGTCCTGATCGGAGCGCAGACCTGCTTTGGCCGCACCACCGAACTCGTGCAGCTCGCGCGCCCGAAACTCCACATCGAAGCGGTGGTAGCCAAAGTAGTACGCTGGCTGTTCGTTATCGTCGGAGCGCTGCTCAGCGTAGTGCTCGTGCTGGCGCTGATCCGGCACGCGCCACTGCTCGAAATAATTCCGCTCATGCTCGTGCTGTTGATGAGTGCGGTGCCGGTCGCCCTCCCGGTGATGTTCACGGTCAGTATGGCGGTCGGGGCGAAAGAGCTGGCGAATCGCGGCGTGCTGGTCACGCGCCTCAGTGCCACGGAGGATGCCGCCACGATGGATGTGCTTTGCGTGGACAAGACTGGCACGATCACGATGAATCAACTGGCGGTCACCGGCGTGATCCCGCTGGAGCGCTCGACAGAATCCGACGTTCTGTTTGCGGCGGCACTCGCATCTCAAGAGTCCAATCAGGACCCGATTGATTTGGCGTTCCTGGCCGCGGCAAAAGAGCGGCAAGTCTTCGCTAACTCAGATGCGGTCACGCTTATCTCCTTTGCGCCGTTCGATGCGAAAAACCGGCGCACCGAAGCCGTGGTCGAACAGAACGGGCTGCGGTGGCGCGTGATGAAAGGCGCCGTGCGCACCGTCGCCGAAGCCTGCGGGCTGCAGCCCCCGGCGATCGGGATGTTGGAAGCTCGGGCCAGTGAATCGGCACTGAAGGGCTATCGGACATTGGCGGTGGCGCGCGGTACAGAAACCGGCACCCCCGCATTGCTTGGGTTGGTGACGCTGTGTGACCCGCCCCGGCCGGACGCCAAACAACTCATTGCCACACTCCACGACCTCGGCGTTTCGGTAAAGATGCTCACCGGCGATGCGCTGGCGGTCGCGCGTGAAATCGCGCAAGAAGTGGGGCTGTCCAACATCCAGCGCGTGGCGGATGTGAAAACTGCGAGCGCTCCTGCTGGCAACGATGCGGTGAACTTGCTGGCGGGCGCAGATGGTTACGCCGAAGTGTATCCGGAAGACAAATATATCGTGGTGCAACACCTGCAAGCCGCGGGGCACGTGACCGGCATGACCGGGGATGGCGTCAACGATGCGCCCGCGCTGCGCCAGGCCGAAGTGGGTATCGCAGTCAACACCGCGACCGACGTTGCCAAGGGTGCAGCGAGCGTGGTGCTGACCGAACCGGGGCTGACGAACATCGTGGCATTGGTCGAGCAGGGGCGAACGATCTACCAGCGCATTCTGACGTGGATCATCAACAAGATCAGCCGGACGATCTTGAAGGCTGCCTTCGTGGCCATCGCATTTCTGATGACCGGCAAGTTCGTCATCTCCGTCTTTGCGATGCTGCTGCTGGTCTTCATGACAGATTTCGCGAAGATCGCCCTTGCCACCGACCACGTCCGGCCATCCAATCAACCGGAGACGTGGAACATCGGCGGCTTCATCATGGTGTCGGTGGTGCTGGGCATCGCGATGGTCGCCGAGGCACTCCTGCTGTTGTGGGTAGGCTGGTCGCGTTTTGGTTTGGCTACCAATGATAACGCCCTCTACACCTTCAGCTTTCTAACGCTGCTCTACATGGCCGTTTTTTCCATCGTGTCGGCGCGGGAGCGCCGCCGGTTCTGGGCGACATGGCCCGGCAAGACGCTCATCGCGGCCCTCGCGGGGGATGCGCTGATAGGCACCGCCCTGACCTTCGCGGGCATTCCGGGACTGATCCCTTTACCCTGGTGGCAGACGCTCGCGATTCTGGCCTATGCGATGGTCTCGTGCCTTGTCGTGAACGACGCCGTGAAGCTCGCGATGATCAAATGGCGCGTTCACGCAGCGGTGGCTTTGACACGCAATCTGAGCATCTGTAATATAATGTAATACATGTAGCTACATTATGGAGATTATTATGGGTGTCACCAGCATTCGTCTCAATCCTGAAAATGAAGCTCCCTTGGAGGATCTGGCGCAAAAACTTGATAGAAGTAAGAATTATATTATAAATCAAGCTGTTAAAGAATTTATCGCCCGGCAAGCCATGGAAGATTCTCGTTGGACTGATACGCTCAACGCGCTTAATTCCGTGAAAGCCGGTAAATCTATCAATGAAGAGACTGTTTCAGACTGGCTTGAAAGTTGGGGTACTTCGAATGAAAAAGAACCACCAACTTTATGAAGCTAAGATATTCGCCAGAGTCAATCGAAGACTTGATTCGATTACGAGACTTCATAAAAGAAAGAAATCCTGTAGCAGCGCAACGCATTGCTGATGAACTGTTGGACGGTATTAACAAGTTAAAGTTATTTCCTAAAATCGGGCTTCCTGTTAAGAAGGCCGCTGACCCTCAAACTGTTCGTGATCTATTTATTGGTAATTATACCGTTCGCTACCTTATAGGCAATAATGAAATTTATATCTTGAGAATGTGGCATGGGAAGGAAGTTGAAAAAGACTTATAAGGAGACTTTGGGCTTACGAAATGCCAAAAGAATAAGGAGGAACTTCCATGACCTCATTTGTGCTTATTCACGGCGCGTGGCACGGTAGTTGGTGCTGGAAGCGCGTTCGAAGCTCCTTGCAGTCGGAAGGGCATGAAGTTTTCACACCCACGTTGACAGGCGTGGCGGAGCGCTCACATCTTTTGTCCCGTAACGTAAATCTGGAAACTCACATTCTGGATGTCGTGAACCTGATCCGATTTGAAGAACTCTCCGACATAGTGCTATGCGGCCACTCCTATGGAGGCTGCGTCATAAGCGGCGTTGCAGACCGTATTCCCGATCGCATCCGTTCTCTTATCTATTTGGATGCGTTTGTTCTTGAGGACGGGGACAATCTTCTGCAGCACGTTCCGCAGGGACTACGCGACCAAATGCTGGACGCGACCATGAAAGTTGGGGAAAGCTGGAAGGTTCCGCCCATTCCTGCTGAGGTATTTAACGTAAACACCAACGACCGTGACTGGGTGAATCGACAGTGTACGCCGCAACCCATTGAAACTTTCCAGCAACACATCGAACTCAGCGGCGCAATAAATAACATCAAGAATGTCACGTTCATCCTCGCAACGGGTTTTGTGGAAGGTTCACCTTTTCCACCGTTCTACGCGAAAGCCAAAGCGAAGGGTTGGCAGGTACTCACAATCGACTGCGGCCACGACGTCATGTTGGACCGGCCTGCAGAACTGACCAGTCTGCTTCTGAATGCAAGGTAAATGTCTCATCCGCTGCGGTTTGCTTCTTGAGACGACAACAGTTCGGAAGTCGGGGACAGGTTTTTGATGCTTGGGCTGAGCAGTGAGCAGCCGACGCGCGGACGGATTCCGGGCCAGCTTCAGCCGCCATCATTAGCTCGCGCGAAGGAGAGCACTTGACTCCGCAAGACGCCATCGCCTTCATCCGTCAACATGGTGTGGTCATCGAGTCCGGCCATGGCCCGGTTCCATCTCTGGCGGAAGCGATCGCAGGTGGTCCCATTCGTGGAAGCTGGTGGTCCCATCCTCTGAGCAAGGACATTTTTCGAATCACGAGAGCGGTTCGTGACTCAAAGCAAGTGCTCGTTTGCCGGCTGATTTCCGGCAAGATCACATTCGTGCATCGAAGGCTCTGGCCTGCCCTTGTTTGCGCCGCAAGTCACTTTCAGTCTGCCCAGCTCGCTCGGCTGAGTGAGGAACACACAAGCTCCGGCCGTCACGTTGTCAAAGCAATCCAGTTCCCCACCTGGGTTCCGGCTGCGGTCATGGTTCAAGGACGCAAGCTCACAGAGTCCGCCGCCATGGACATCCTGGCCGCCTGCATTCCCGGACTGGCATAATGATTCAGGAGTAATCTTGTGCGCGAACCGAAAGCGCGAATTTGCCAACTCAAGGCGGGAAGATGACGAGGGCTCACATATGACGGCAGCAACCCATGGCAACTGGTATGAGCAGCATGTGCTGCCGTATCTCATAGATTTCGCCTGCGGCATCAAGCCCGTGCGGCGCCAGCGCCGCAAGGTGGTGCCGCTGGCGCAGGGGCAGGTGCTTGAGATCGGCATGGGCACGGGTCTCAATCTCGAATACTACGACAAGACCAGAATCGAGAAGATCGTAGGCCTGGACCCCGGCCTGGAAATGCACCACCTGGCGCAGAAACGCGTTGCGAAGTCAGGAATGACCGTGGAACTTGTAGGCCTGTCCGCTGAAGAAATACCGTTTGATGCCAGCACCTTCGATACGGTCGTTGTTACTTATACGCTGTGCACCATTCCTGATCCGGTGGCAGCGCTCAAGGAAATGCGGCGAGTGCTCAAGGCCGGCGGCAAACTGATTTTCTGTGAGCACGGGCTGGCGCCGGATCCCGCAGTGCGCCGGTGGCAAGACCGGCTCACGCCGCTATGGTCAAAAATCGCCGGCGGCTGCCAATTGAACAGAGACATCCCGGCGCTGTTGCAAACAGCCGGGTTTCGGTCCGAGGATATGGAAACCATGTATCTGCCCGGACCTCGTCCGCTGACTTATAACTACTGGGGCACAGCTCACCCCGAAAGCTGACTGGTTGTGGCGTTCAGACCGGGACGAAAGGTGTGGGTGTCCATGCCGTGCTTTCGCTCAAGTCCTCTTGCGCGTGACACGTTTTGTAT
>CAVPUV010000027.1:0-150629 GCA_963708905.1 uncultured Gammaproteobacteria bacterium
GCGATCGCATGCAGCTCATCCTGGATGATGAACTCGGGCGGTAGATGTCGCGTTCCGCCAAAGAAGGCATTGGCACGCTCATCCCACGCCAGTCGCGCGAATTTGTCCACGGTAGCGACCAGCATTGTCGGAGGTTCGGCATACAAGGCTTCATCGACGACGTTGCAAGGCAGCCTCCCGGTGACCGAAGCGCCGAAGCCACAATCTGTATTCCTGCATAAGAAATGAAAACGCTGCTCCGTGCTGTCGTAATTGCGTTTCACCGTAAAAGCATCGTCACACCAAGGGCAATGGTCGATCACCAGTACCGGCTTGTCGCCAGCAGCACAGGCTCCTGCCACAAGCTCCGCGGCCTTCATGAAAGTATTCGGACTGGTGGCATCACCAACCCACATGCCAATAGAGATCGTGTCCTTGCCGAGGTCATTGCGCTCACGACGAATCAACTCCAGTGCGCAGATTAAGCGTGTGGCTCGGATAAATTGATCGCGTGTCAACAGGCGCAAGGTGTAACGCATCAAGACCGTCGTCCCGCCCCCCGTATCAGGGTAGCGCAAGCGCCTCAGTGCGATCTGGAATGCGATCAAGCCGAGATAGGCCTCCGTCTTGCCACCACCAGTCGGAAACCAGATCAGGTCAAGCGTGTCCCGGAAGTCGCTGTCGGGATTCGCAGAGGATTCCAGGGTAGTCAGCAAAAACGCCAACTGGAAAGGACGCCAGCGGTAGGTATCGTCACCGTGAGGCTTACCTTGCAGCCGGTCATTCTGTCTCATCTGATTTAGCATGGCGCGATTGGCCAGCGAGAAGGCCAGTCGAACCCGCGCATCCTTGCTCAGCAGATCCAGCCCTGTGGCGAGTACGCGACACTGCAACGCCCATGCGATTCACGATTCGCTCGGCCGCAGCGCGATCGTCTGCAGATTGCTCTGAGATGCGGCGGCCTTGTTCGGAAACCCAATTGGCGTATCCCTCCACGAAAGCAGTGAGTTCTGGTTTTACGCTAGCATGCTGGTTAAAAATATCAAGGCGAATAGGAGTCGATGTCGGGGGCACGTTCACCGACTTTCTTGTTACCGACGATGACGGCAATGCCGAGATTTACAAGACCTCGACGACACCCGGCGATCCGACCATCGGTTTTTTTCGCGGCCTGGAAAAGGCAGCAGCACACCATAAACTGTCACTGGACGACTTTCTCAGCCAGGTGCAAACCATCGTCCACGGAACCACCATCACCACCAATGCAACACTGACCGGCGAAGGTGCGGTTACAGGTTTTATTACCACCAAGGGTTTCCGCGATGTGTTGAATATGCGCCGTGGCCTGAAAGAGCGGCAGTTTGAAAAATATGCGCCGCCACCGGCCCTGGTACCGCGGCGGCGGATTCAGGTGGTCGACGAGCGCATCGGCGTCAGCGGCGCCGTAGTGACGCCCTTGAATGAAGACGACGTGCGCGCGGCAGCGGCGTATTTTCGCGAGCAAAACGTTGAGGCGATCGCGGTCTCCTTGCTCTGGTCGTTCCGTAACCCGGTGCACGAACAACGCATCCGGGAGATACTTGAAGAGGAATTGCCGCATGTCTACTTGTCCCTTTCAACAGATATTCTGCCCCAGATCCGGGTCTATGAACGTAACAGCACGACCGCGCTGAATGCCTATGTCGGTCCGGTCCTGACCCGGTATCTGAAGCGTCTGCAGGATGAACTGAAGCAGCGCGATTTCAAAGGCAACTTGCTGATCATGCAATCAAATGGGGGTGTCATGTCGCCGCAGGTGGCACAGCGGTTTGCCTCCAATACGCTGCTGTCCGGCCCGGCCGGGGCGCCCATGGCGGGCGTTTTCTATGGCGAAACTCATGCTTTTCGTAACGTCATCACCATTGATATGGGCGGAACCTCGTTTGATGTGGCGCTGGTTAAGGATGCGCAACCGGCAGTGACGACCGAAGGAACCATAGGCGAACACCGCATAGCGTCACCTATCCTGGATATCCACACCATAGGCGCCGGTGGTGGTTCGATTGCCTGGATAGATGGTGGCGGAATGCTGGCAGTCGGCCCCAAGAGTGCCGGCGCCGAGCCCGGGCCGGCCTGCTATGGGCGCGGCGGGACACAACCGACCGTGACTGACGCACAAGTCGTACTCGGCTACCTCGATCCGGCATTTTTCGAGAAAGGAGAATTGCAGTTTGATGTTGCTGCCGCCAGCCAAGCCATCATGGAACATATTGCGCGGCCGCTGAAGATGGACCTGGTCGCCGCGGCGGACGGTATCTATCAACTGATCAACAACAACATGGCAGCGGCCCTCGGCGTCGTGTCCGTGCAACGCGGCTATGACCCGCGGGAATTCGTCCTGGTGGTCGCCGGCGGGGCGGGACCGATCCATGCGGCAGCCATCGCACGTGAAATGGAAATCCCGCTGATCATGATACCGCGCGAGTCATCGGTTTTCTGCGCTGCCGGCATGCTGATCTCGGATCTCAAGCACGACTACGTGCGCACTTACGCCAGGGAGATTGACCAGGTGGATGTGGCGGAGGTGCAGAGGCTGTTAACGGACATGGCAGCAACAGCGAGAGAGACGCTGGAGTCTGAACGGGTGCCGGAAAACAAAATGGAGATTAAATACTCTGCGGACCTGCGTTATGTCGGCCAGTTCAACGAGGTGGAAGTAGCAGTGCCTGGAGAAGGCGCTATCTCCGTTACAACGCTGGCACAGATGGCGCAGGCATTTCACGCCCGCCATGACAGCCTGTACGGTTACTCCATGCAGAAATCGCCGCTGGAGCTGATCAACCTGCGCATTACCGCTTATGGCAAGACTTTCAAGCCGAAACTGGAACGCTATCCCAAGGGCAGCATCGACCCCGCCCATGCGCGCGTGGGTAGCCGGAAAGCGTGGTTCGATGGAGAATTCCGTGAACTCGCGGTCTATGATGGCCTCAAACTGATCAACGGTAACCGTGTGGACGGTCCGGCGATTGTCGTGCAACCGACCACCACGATCGTGGTTCCACCCGACTTCGATCTGATTTGCGATGATTATCAGAACTATCTCGTTTTTCCGAAAGGGAAGGACATCAATGCGCTTTGTGAAGCGTTACAGTGAGGTAAACCACCCATGGACGCGGAAGTGAAAGTTACAGACATCGATCCCATCAGGGTCTCCGTGATCGGTAATCGCCTGGATGCCATCAGCAAGGAAATCGGCCAGACGATGTTGCGCACATCACGCTCGCCAATTTTCTCCGAGGCGCGTGATTTCGTTACCGGCATATTCGACAGCCAGCTGCGACTGGTGGCGCAAACGGCCTATATCCCGGTATTGATGGGCGCATTGCCTTATGCGGTAAAAAGTATTGCCGAGACCTTTGCCGGCGATATTGAAGACGGTGACATTTTCATACTGAACGACCCGTACCGGGGCAATAATCATCCACCCGACATTACCATCGCGAAGCCGGTTTTCTTCCAGGGCGGGATCCAGTTCTGGTCGGTGGCCAAGGGGCATCACGCCGACGTTGGCGGTAGCGGTGTGGCCGGCTATAATCCGCGCGCGCGCAGTATCTGGGAAGAATGCATCCGCATACCGCCGGCAAAACTGTACATGGCGGGCAAGCCCAACAAGGCGTTATGGGACACGATATTGCTCAATGTGCACCTGCCTTTTCTGGTCGAGGGGGATTTGCATTGCGAGGTCGGCGCGGTCACGATCGGCGGCCGGAGTCTGGTTGCGCTGCTGGAAAAATATGGAACGGACCTGGTCAATACCGCGATTGGCGAGATCTTCGCCGCATCTGAACGGCAGATGCGTGCCGTTATCCGCGAGGTGCCGAACGGCGTGTTCAAGGCAGAGCGGCTCATCGACCATGACGGCATCAACAAGGATCAAATGATCGCGGTGCGCGTCAGCGTGAAAGTGGATGACGACGAGATCACCTTTGATTTTTCCGACAGTGACGGACAGGCGGCCGGTTATGTCAACAGCACCATCCCCAATACCGCCTCTTCCTGTTTCCTGGCCTTGTTTACCTCCATCGGCTCTGAAGTGCGCTTCAATGAGGGCGCGTTGCGGGCGCTGCATGTCATTGCACCGGCCGGGTCCATAGTCAATGCAACCGAGCCGGCGCCGGTTACCGGATGCACCATAGCGTCGGCACAAGCCATCATCGAGGCGGTCTGGCTGGCGCTTTCGCAATCGGTTCCGGAAAAGGTTGATGCCTGCTGGTCACGCTGGTGCGGCCCGGCGTCGATGGGCTTCAATCCGCGTACCGGACGGATGTTCGGTGACATTCATTTCATGTGCAAAGGAGGCGGCGGAGCCTCGAAGGGCCTTGACGGCTGGGAGCACCTGGGCACCGTTGTCTGTGCCGGTGGTTTGCGGGCCCCGGATCCGGAACTGCATGAACTGGTTAATCCTTATACAGTGTTGCAGTATGAGTACTGGCCCGACAGTGCCGGGGCCGGTCAGTGGCGCGGTGGAGTGGGCACGATTTACCGCTGGCGCGTCGATGCGGACAATATTGCAGTGGCCAATTTCGGTGGCGGCAATCGTCCGCAGACGGTGCCCTTCGGACTGGAGGGCGGCCACGCGGCGCCACCGCATGAGCTGTACCTGCGCAAGCGTGACGAGGTCATCACTGTTGATGCAGAGAGTTTTTATGACTATGACACCGGCGATGTCTTCGAGATCTACCAAAGCGGCGGCGGTGGCTATGGCGACCCACGGCAGCGCCAACTGGAACGGGTGCGCGATGATGTCATGGACGGCCTGGTCTCCGTCGGCAAGGCGCGTGATGATTACGCTGTGGTCATTGACCCGGGAACCTGGGAAATCGACCAAACGGCGACGGCAAAGTTACGGGGAGCCGCGTAACCATGGCGGTCAGACCTGCAAAACCGCAGCAGTCGATCAGGGACAAAGAGACACAGAAATTCGAGACTAACTCCGGCCTCGAAATCGAGGAAATCTACGACGCCGGCGACCTCGGCGATTTTGATACGCGCAGTGAGCTGGGCCAGCCGGGCGAATTCCCGTTTACTCGCGGGCCTTACGCCGGAATGTACCGCGAGCGGATCTGGACGCGGCGTTTTCAGGTCGGGTTCGGCTCACCACAGGAAAGTAATCAGCGCATAAAGTACCTGTATGAGAATGGCGCCAACGGCTTTGTCATAACCATAGACCTGCCGACCTCTTACGGCTTTGACTCGGATGATCCGCTGGCCGCGGGCGAGGTGGGTGTTACCGGCGTCGCCATCAGCACCCTGGAAGACATGGAAAGCCTTTATGACGGCTTTGGCCCGGATACCGTTTCGTACGCGTTGTCGATCCGGCCACCCGTTTCTTCGGTGACCCTTGCCATGCTGGCATGTGTCGCCGAGAAAAAGGGGGTGCCGCTGGCGCAGGTCATCGGCACCCAGCAGAATGACCCGTTCTACCAGATGAGCGGCGGACCATTGCAGACCATCACGCAGTTTTTTCCCCTCGATGGCACCTTGCGGTTGTGCATCGATAATATTGAATTCATTACCAATAACATGCCGCGCCTGAACTGGATGGTGACGAACGGTTATAACCTGCGTGAAACCGGCGTCAACGCGATTGAAGACGGCGCCTTCACGCTGGGCCATGCATTTGATATTTTTCGCATGGCGAAACAACGCGGACTGGACATCAACAAGTTTCCACTGCGGGCGTCTTTTTTCCTGTCGTGCTCCATCGACTTTTTCGAAGAAATCGCCAAATTCCGTGCCATGCGGCGCCTCTACGCGCGCACCATGAAGGAAGAACTCGGGGCCAGCGATCCGAACTGCTGCCGTATGCGCTTTTCCGTGCAAACGGCCGGCAATACACTGACCACGCAACAACCGGAAGTTAATATCATCCGTGCGACGATCGAATCGCTGGCCGCGGTTTTCGGCGGCACGCAGTCCCTGCATCTGTGCTCTTAT
The DNA here is from genome assembly GCA_963708905.1 of uncultured Gammaproteobacteria bacterium. Lineage (GTDB taxonomy): Bacteria > Pseudomonadota > Gammaproteobacteria > Xanthomonadales > SZUA-36 > SHZL01. The sequence continues at coordinate 5,956 of CAVPUV010000027.1, forward strand.
GATGAAGGCCACGGTCTGCCGACCGAGGAATCATCCCGCATTGCCCTGCGTACGCAACAGGTTGTGGCCTATGAAAGTGGTGTAACCAAAACCGTTGATCCGCTGGCTGGCTCCTATTACGTGGAAAGCCTGACGACCCGGCTGGAGCACGCGATCCGGGACAAAATCGCGGATATCGACGCGCTGGGTGGAATGGCCAAGGCGATCCAAAATGGCTGGCTCGAGGAGCAGATCAACGCCGCCCGGTATCGCAACCAGCGTGAAATCGACAGTGGCAGGCGGTCACTGGTGGGGGTAAACCGCTTTACCATACCGCCGCAGGAGGAGAAACCGGTCAAGGTGCATAAAATAAAGGCCGACGAGTGGGGCGAGCGGCGCACGGATTATCTGCGGCAATACCGGCTTGACCGGGACCGGCAAAAATGGAATGACGCTCTGTCCCGGCTTGACTCAGCGTGGAAGAACAACGAAAACATGGTGCCGGTGATCATGCATGCGCTCAAAAGCAAGGCAACCATGGGTGAAATTCACGAGGCCATGCGCAGGGCGCAGAACTGGTCGTTCAGGTGATTCCCCGCACGCAACACAGGGGCGCACATGAAAAAAGCCCGGGAGTGATTTCTGTGAGTGAACGCAAACGTATATTGCTGGCGAAGATGGGTCTCGATTGTCACGACACCGGCATCGTGACCGTGGCGCAACAGTTGCGCGAAGCCGGGTTTGAAGTGATTTATCTGGGCCTGCACAACACGGCCGGGAAAGTCGTCAAGGCGGCGCAGGAGGAAGACGTGGACGCCATAGGAGTCAGTTTTCTTTCCGGCCAGCACATGGCCCAAATGAAATTACTCATGGAAGCCATGCGGGCGCAAAACATCAACATGCCGGTTATCTGCGGCGGTGTTATTCCAGATGATGATAAAACCGCGCTCAGAGAAATGGGCGTGGCGGAAGTGATCAGGCCGGGGACACTGACGGTGGATATTCTGCATTTGGTGAATGAGGCATTAGCAACCGAATAGAAGCAAGTGAACAACGTCATGGGAAAACTGGTTCATCGGTATTTCGATACAAGCAAGACGCATAAATGACATTAGACGAGATCGTCAGACGTAACGCCCTGCGCTTCCCCGGCAAGCGGGCGCTGCAGTTTGGTGACCGCTGTTATAGCTGGAAGGAACTGGATATGCGCGTTGACCGCCTCGCCAATGCCCTGCTGCGCACCGGCATGGACAAGGGCGATCGCGTCGCGCTGTTGCTGCCAAATTGCCCTGAATACATGGAGCTGTATCTCGCCATTGCGCGCTGCGGGTTGATTGCCGTCCCGCTGAATTATCGATTGACCGTGCGTGAGCTCGGCCAGATGCTGACGCACGCTGAACCTGCCTTGTTCGTGGCAGGGGCCGAGTATGCCCGGACCACGAGCGAGATCATGACGATTTTCCCGCAATTACAGGGAAGCTGGGTGATCGGGGAAAGTACTCCGCAAGGCGCAGTGCGTTTCGAAGATGTTGTCGCCGCAGCAGCCGCAACACCGGTACATGGTGAAAACAGTGAACATGAAACGTTTGCTATTTTTTACACCAGCGGCACCACCGGCCTGCCCAAAGGCGCCATGGTCTCGCACTTTAACCTGGAGATGAACAGTTATAACCAGTTCATTGCCGACCGCAGTCTTCCTTCCGACATAAATCTTGTCGCCACGCCGCTGTACCACATGGGCGCTGTATTCATGGCTGTCACCTACATGATGCTCGGTTGCACCCAGGTCATATTACCCCGCTTTGAACCCCACGCCTGGCTGGATGCCATGGATAAGAGCCGGGCCACGGTGTCCTTGCTTATCCCCACCATGATCAACATGGTTCTGAATGAAAAAAACCTGGACTGCTACAAGCTATCTGCCTTGCGGCTGATTTTCTACGGCGGCGGGCCGATGCCCTCCGTGGTGCTGGAACGCGCGATAGAAAAACTGCGCTGTGCATTTACCCAGGGTTATGGGCTGACGGAAACATTGGAGGCAACATTTCTGCTTGCCGGCGATCACGTGCTGAACGGCACCCAACAGCAGCAACAGCGCCTGCAATCGGCCGGCAGGGAAGCTGTCGGCGCCGAGGTCCGTATCGTCGATGGTGACGGCAATGAGGTCGCGAATGGAGACGTTGGTGAAATACTGGTGAAGAGTCGTTCGGTCATTTCAGGTTACTGGAAGGCGCCGGATGAGAGCGCGAGCGTCATTCGTAATGGCTGGTTTCATACCGGGGATCTTGGCTACCTTGATGAAGACCGCTACCTGTTCGTGGTTGACCGCAAAAAAGACATGGTCATCAGTGGTGGCGTGAATATCTATACCAAGGAAATCGAAAATGTGTTGTTTACGCATCCGGCAGTGCTCGAAGCGGCCGTGATCGGCCTGCCCGACAATGAATGGGGCGAAGCCGTCACGGCGGTCGTTGTTGTTCGGGAAAACATGGAATTGACCGCGACGGAGCTTATCGAATATTGCCGGCAGTCCCTGGCAAGCTACAAGAAACCACGACAGGTATTTTTTCACAAAAGTCTGCCGAAAAATCCCAGTGGCAAAGTGTTGAAACGGGAACTGCGACAGGCATTGAAGTCCGGGACGCAAGTTTGACCATGGCTTCCAATAAGCTGCAGCTTGACACATCCATCGTGGATGATGAGTTCATCGCACGGTTGCTGCGAAAAGACCGGACGACGGTCGCGCGTGCGATTTCCATGGTCGAGGCACGCGGCGAAAAGGCGGCCGCATTATTGCAGCGGATATTCGCCCATACCGGCAGGGCGTTCCGCGCCGGGATCACCGGTCCGCCTGGAGCGGGCAAATCGACCATGACTTCAGCCCTGGCACGGCAGGTCAGGGCCAAGGGCTTCAGTGTCGGCGTGCTTGCCGTCGATCCCAGCAGTCCATTTACACAGGGTGCGGTACTGGGCGATCGGGTTCGCATGGACAGTATCGAGGCGGATAGCGAGGTATTTATCCGCAGCATGGCGACGCGTGGCATGACCGGCGGGCTCAGCGCAACGACCAGCGATGCCGCAGATATCATGGATGCAGCCGGGTTTGATTATATTTTTATCGAAAGTGTTGGCATCGGCCAGGCCGAGCTGAAGATCGAACAGGTAGTCGATATGACCATCGTGATGCTGGTGCCGGAATCCGGCGACCAGGTTCAGGCCATCAAAGCGGGACTGATGGAAATTGCCGATATTTACGTTCTTAACAAGAGTGACCGGCCGGGCGGTCAATCGGCCCTGCATGCGATGAAGTCGGCACTGGGGTTTGCCACGGCGCGTGCGCAGGACCGGCCGCCCGCGGTGCTGGCTACTGTAGCCAGCCAGGGGGGTGGAATTGCCGAGCTGTTTGACGAAATGGAAAGACATCGGGATTACCTGGCCACTGACGGGGAATTGATGCGACGGCGCGAGCAGGCGCTACGCTCACGCATTAAAGACAATTTGAATGAATTACTGGCAACTTCGTTCTGGAGCAGTCAGCGTGAGCTGCAATTACACAACGCCGTGGCGCTGGCGCGGCAGGGAAAGACTTCGCCACAACAGCTGGCACGCGAACTGTTGGCTGAGTACCTGCAATTGCACGAGAAAACCGGGGTTTTGAAGCGATGAACAGCGAGTATGCACCCGCATTGGCAGACAGCCTGTTTGTGCTCGACAAGGTGCTGGACTGGAGGCAGTTGTTTGCGCTGCCGGAGTTTGCCCACGCCGATGCCGAGCTGGCGACGGCTGTCCTTACCGAGGGTGCGAGGTTTGTCCGCGAAGTGATCGCGCCGATTAATGCTCCCGGGGATAAACAGGGCAGCGTGCTCGCGGCTGGCAAGGTGATAACGCCCGCGGGATTTCGCGATGCCTATACAAAATTTGCGGCCGCGGGCTGGGTGGGGCTCGACCTGCCGGAAAAATACGGTGGACAAAACCTGCCACTGACCGTGCAAGTCGCCTTTGCAGAAATGCTGAATGGCGCCTGCCTTTCGTTCAGCATGCTGCCGATCATGCTGCGTGCAGCGTCCTGGCTGTTGATCGAGCACGGATCGCAGGAGCTCGTTGAACGGATCGTACCCAGGCTGGTCAGCGGGCACTGGAGCGCGACGATCTGTATTACCGAGGCCCAGGCCGGTTCTGACGTCGGGCGCATACGTACCAGGGCGGTGCCACAGGACGACGGCAGCTACCGGTTGACCGGGACAAAAGTATTTATTTCCTACGGCGATCACGATTTCACCGGGCAAATCATCCATATGGTGCTGGCGCGCACGCCAGGGGCGCGGCCGGGCACACAGGGGATCAGCCTGTTTGTTGTACCTAAACTGCAATTTGATTCGCCTGCAGGCAACGGCGTGACCGTGAGCCACGTGGAAAAGAAGATGGGTCTCAAGGCCTCGCCAACCTGCGTGCTGGAGCTCGAGGAGGCGGTCGGTTATCGTGTCGGCGCCGAGCATTGTGGCCTGCAGTGCATGTTTACCATGGTTAACCTGATGCGCCTCGAGGTCTCCATCCAGGGCCCCGCGGTAGCGGGAGCGGCGACGCGGAAGGCGCTTGAATACGCCGCTGAGCGGCGACAGGGCGGCAGTGCTGATGAGACGCCTGTTGCGATCATCGAGCACGCCGACGTGCGGCGCATGCTGTTTCTCATGCGCTCGCGCACCGAGGCCATGCGCGCCCTGGTTTATGAAACTGCGCTGAATCTCGATCTGGCGCGTGCCGCAACTACGGATGCAGAACGTGTGCATGCCCGGCGCCTGGCCGAGTTCCTGCTGCCCGTGTGCAAGGCCTGCGGTTCGGAGACCGGGTTCGAGGTGGCCAACCTGGCCGTGCAGATATTTGGCGGCTATGGCTACGTCGTGGACTCGGGTGTCGAGCAGCACGTCAGGGACGTGCGAGTCACCGCGATCTATGAGGGCAGTAACGGTATCCAGGCTCTGGACCTGGTGATGCGCAAGCTCCTCAAGGATGGCGGTGACCGCTGGCGATTACTTGCAACTCGCATTCAACGCGACCTCGATCGGTGCGAGAATCGGCGGGAAGTTCGCGCGATTCATGCGGCGGTCGCCGGGGGACTCGAGGCGCTGGAGCAGGCCACACAGTATCTTCTGGACTGTTTTGCAAATGGCCGGCGCCGTGACATCGAAGCAGCCGCAACGGACTACCTGCGCCTGGCCGGCCTGGTCGGCGGCGGCTGGATGTGGCTGCGCATGGCGGCGGAGCCGGACGCCGGCATGACTCGATCCGCACTGGCACGATTCTATGCGCACAACGTGATGTCGGAAGTGCCGGCGTTGATGAAAAATATTTACGCCGGTGCGGAAGTGCTGGATTCGATCGCTAACGATGACCTTGCGCGCTGGTAGACCAAACGTGGAAAAATTTATACAGGAGGGTGTCGGAAAATGACCGGAACATTCGTTCCTTATGGCGCGTACTGGTGTACCCCGTTTGCAAAATGGCAGGGGAGTCTGTCACACCTGCACAGCGTGGAATTTGCCGCGCACGTGAGTCAACATGCATTGGCGGCGAAAGCCATTCCGCTCGAGGCCTTCGATTACGGCGTATTGGGGATGACCGTGCCGCAACGCGGCGGCTTTTATGGGCTTCCCTGGCTGACGGGCATGATGGGCGCCCCTCATATCGGCGGTCCGACCATCTCACAGGCCTGCGCCACCAGCGCCAGGGTCATCGCCACCGCAGTCCAGGAGATCCAGAGCAAGGCAGCCGCATGTGTGCTGGCTGTCACCACGGATCGCATATCCAACGGTCCGCACCTGTACTACCCGAATCCAAAAGGGCCGGGCGGCACCGGAAGCGCCGAAGACTGGGTGATGGATAATTTTAACCGCGATCCGTACGCGCAATGTGACATGACACAGACTGCGGAAAATTGCGCGGCGAAGTGGAAAGTGGCAACAGCCGAACAACATGCAGTGGTATTGCGACGGTATGAGCAGTATCTCGAGGCCACACGGCGTAGCGGCGGGATTTCATTTCAGCATCGATATATGCAGCTGCCTTTTGCTGTACCCGATGCGCGTTTTCGCAAAACGGTCACGGTACTGGACGGCGACGAGGGTATCACCGAAACAACCGCCGCAGGGCTGGCAAAGTTAAAGCCGGTCAAGGAAAACGGTACGGTTACTTATGGCGGCCAGACGCACCCGGCGGACGGCTCAGCCGGGATGGTCATTACCACGAAAGAAAAAGCGGCGGAGCTTTCCGCCGACGAGAATATCACCATCAGCATAGAATCTTTTGGCCAGGCACGTGTGGAAATGGCCTGGATGCCGTCGGCGCCGGTGCCCGCGGCAAGGCGCGCACTGCAGGCAGCAGGGATAAGCATTGGTGATATCAACGCCATCAAGTCGCACAACCCCTTTGTTGTAAACGATATTATTTTTGCCAGGGAAATGGGCGTCGACGTGCTGGGAATGAATAATTATGGCTGTTCATTGATCTGGGGCCACCCACAAGGCCCGACCGGCATGCGCACCATCATGGAACTGATCGAAGAACTGGTTTTGAAAGGCGGCGGTTATGGTCTGTTTCAAGGCTGTGCTGCCGGTGATTCGGCGATGGCTGTCGTCATCAAGGTTTCATGAACGACCTGCCCTTTATTCACCAGACGGTGGTGCACATGCTCATTGACGCTGCGGCAAAAGCGCCGCGGCGCGAGGCGCTGGTCTCAGCCGGTGAGCGGCTGACTTATGAAGAGTACTTGCGCTGCGTCATCGGCTTCGCGCATGAGTTGAGCAGTTACGGCGTGACGGCTGGCAGGGTGGCGCTGGTGATGCGAAATTCCGTTGATTTATGTATCGCCATGTTCGCAATTCATATGGCCGGCGCACAGGCAACACCGCTTAACCCGATTTATACGGAACACGAACTTCAGCCGATGCTCGAGGACACGGCCGCTACGGTACTGATCTGTGATCATGACGTGCGCCGCACGATGGAAAAGCTCGCGAGCGCATTGCACATTCCGCACTGTATCTGGGTCGGCGGCCAGAATGGCAGGCGCCTGACCGCATGGCGGCAGCACACAGAACTGCCCATTCCGCAGGATTTGCCGGAACCAGGTGACTTGTGCATGTTGCAGTTTACCGGTGGCACCACCGGGCGTGCCAAAGGCGCAAATCTGACCCATGCCGCGATCTCGACCAACATCTCGCAACGCGAGGCCATGGCGCCAACGCGGATGGAATTCGAGCGCATGCTTTGCGTCATGCCGTTGTTTCATTGTTATGCGATTGCCATGTGCCTGCATAACATGGTGTACTGCCGCGGCACACTGGTCATCCTGCCGCGCTATCAACCGCAGGAAGTACTCGAAGTCATGGCGGGGGAACGTATTACCCTGTTCGGCGGCAGCCCGACGCTGTTTTCCGGCCTGTTGAGTTACCCGGGCATTGAAAACACGGACTTTTCGACCCTGGCTTTGTCCTATTCCGGCTCAGCGCCGCTGGCGGAAAACCTGGTGCAACGCTGGCAACAACTGACCGGCACCTCCATCCTGGAGGGGTATGGAATGTCTGAAACCGGTCCGGTCATATCATTCACTCCCCTGCACGGCGAACGCAAGTTGAGATCGGTGGGTCTGCCATTGCCTGCAACCGCCTTGCAAATCGTCGATCTGCAGTCCGGCAGGCAAATTCTGCCCACGGGTGAACCGGGTGAGATTCGCCTGCGCGGTCCGCAGGTCATGCAGGCTTACCGTAACCGCCCGCAGGAGACCGCCGCTACGCTGCGAGACGGGTGGCTGTATACCGGCGATATCGGCCTGCTCGATGATGACGGCTACTTGTTCATTACCGGGCGCAAGAAGGAGATGATCATCGTCTCCGGCTTTAACGTTTTTCCGCGTGAGGTCGAAGAACTCCTTCATCAACACGACCAGGTAAAAGAAGCGGCTGTCGTTGGCCGTCCTGATGACTACCGCGGAGAGCTGCCGATTGCTTTTGTAGCGCTGCGCGAAGCGGGCGCCGTATCACGGGAAACGTTACTGGAGTATTGCCGTCGCCATCTGGCAGCCTACAAGGTTCCCGCGGAAATACGGCTACTCGAGGCCCTGCCCAAAACCGCCGTGGGCAAGGTGGACAAGATTACACTCGCTGCCAGGGCTGTGGCGGAGAGCGGACCAGACCATGATGCCAAACCATGATGCCAAACCATGATGCCAAACCATGATAATTAACAACCCCATTTTGCTCAAACCTAAACGCGGCTGGCCCAAAAGCATGGCCGTCATCGGCGCCGGCACCATCGGGCCGGATATCGCTTACTACCTGAAAAGCGAAATACCGCAGCTCAAATTGGTCCTGCTTGACATCAACCCGCTGGCACTGCAACAGGCCGTGGCACGCCTACAGGCTTATGCCAAAAAAGGCCTTGAACGCGGCAAATTGAGTGAACAGCAGGCTGCCAACGTCACAAGAAATATAGTCCCCACGACAGACTACGAGGCGCTCGCCGATTGTGACTGGGTACTGGAAGCAGCAACGGAAAACCTTGCGCTCAAGCGGAAAATATTCTCGCAGGTGGAAGCCTTCGTGCGACCCGGTACGCTGATTACTTCCAACACCAGCTCCCTGCCCGCGCATGAATTGTTCAGTCAGCTGCAGCATCCCGAGCGCGCCACCGTGACGCATTTTTTTGCTCCCGCGTTTCAAAATCCCGCGGTAGAGGTCATCGACTGGGAACACCTGGACCGGCAATGGCTGGACTACCTGCGCTGGCTGTTTTGCATGACCGGAAAGGTTCCGCTGGTTACGCGTGACGTCGTATGTTTTATGCTCGATCGTATTTTCGATAACTGGTGCAATGAAGCAGCATTATTGCTGGATGCAGCGACACCCGCGGAAGTGGACTCGGTGGCCGCGGAGTTTGTGCAAGCGGGACCGTTTTTCGTCCTCAACCTCGCCAACGGCAATCCGATTATCGTCGAGACCAATTCGCTGCAGGCGAAAGTCGAAGGGGCGCATTATCAACCCGCTGCAGTTTTTGACACCGCGGGAAAATGGGACACCATCAAGCCGGGCGCCGGCGTGCCGGTCGCCGCGGCGAGCGCTGCGGTCATCCGCGACCGCCTGCTCGGTATCCTGTTCTCACAGTCGGTCGATATCCTCGACCGCGATATTGGCCAGGCCGCGGACCTGGATCTTGGATGCCGCCTCGCCCTCGGTTTCCGCAAAGGACCGCTGCAATTGATGCGCGATCTGGGGGCGGCGGAGGTAACGCGGATTCTGCACCGCTTTGCAGTTACCAAGCCGGGCATGCCCATGCCCAAACGCCCGCTGGCAGAGTACTGCCGCTTTAACCGTTTCGTCCTGCTGGATGACGTTGATGGAGTGAAGGTTATTACCCTGCGCCGTCCGGAAGCACTGAACGCGCTGCACGATGAAATGACGGATGAAATTCTTGCGTTGGTTCAACGCCATGAGCATGACCCTGCGACAACCGGATTCATTGTCACCGGCTACGGCACCAGGGCTTTTTGCGCCGGCGCCGATATCGGCAGGTTTCCCTCGATGTTGGGTGACCATGCTCAGGCGAAGGAGTACGCGCGTGCCTGCTCTCGGCTGCTGGTCTTTCTGGATAGTTGCAGCAAGCCGGTGGTGGCGGCAATCAACGGCATGGCGCTGGGAGGCGGACTGGAACTGGCGATGCGTTGTCACGGCCTGGTGGCAATTGACAGCGCCTGGATGCAGTTTCCGGAAATCACGCTCGGGATCGTGCCGGGCATTGGCGCCATGGTCATTCCGTACCGCCGCTGGCCCAAGGCTGCGAGCGTCATTCACGACATGCTGACGCACGCGCAGAAACTGTCCGCGCAGGACGCCTTGGCGGCAGGTATCGTGGATTCTCTTGCAAGCGATCATGACAGCCTGATGGCAGCAGCGCGCATACGCGTGCAGGAACTGTCCCGCACCAGGCATCGCATCAGCGACGGAGCGGTTGCCATCAAGGAAATGCGCGTTGGCACGCCCACCGCGGCAAGCGGCCAAGTGTTAAGCGCAACTATTCTCGCGATCATGAGCAAGGCCGTCAATCAGGCGGCACAGGCCGATTCACTGAGCGCTGCACTGGAAATCGGCTATACGGCGTTTGCTGACAGCGCCTGCACGGCAGCGGCGAAGGAAGGCATTACGGCGTTTGCCGGGAAAAGAAAACCGGATTTCAGCAAGACCGGATAAAAGTGATAGATTACCAAACAGAAACAAAAAGGGGCCGGATACATTTTCTCACAAATGGATTGAACGAAAATGTATCCGGTCCCTTTAATTGCTTTATTTGATCTTATCGCCGGCGCAGCGGCGTGGCGATCACCGTCAGCAAAGCCAGGAGCAGAATGAGGTTCAGCAGCCAGCCCGGCGCCGGCCCGGCGCCCACGAGCTCGATACTGCGATTCAGGAAGTACGCGAGACCGGCGAGGACGGCGAGGTAGCCGAGCAGGGAGAGTGCGGTCCCAGCGGCCCCTCTCCAAGTAAGCGTCCAGACGGAGGAGAGCAAGGGATCGCTGCGCTCCGGCTGCGACCAGCCCGATGCGCCCGCCATTCCGTGGTAGTGCCCCACGGCGACGAGCGCGCTGCCGACCAGGTAGATCGCGATCCCGACGAGGATCAACGGATAGACGCTCACCATCCGCTCGACGGAGACCAGGCCCCTGGCCCATGCGGGGATGGCCTTGTCGAGCGTTTTCTGGATCTCGTCCCTCGTCGCCGCAATTTCCGCCGCCAGCTGTGACTTCGCGCGCTCCGCTTGAGTGCGCTCCGCATCCATGGCGCGCTGCAGCTCTGTCACCACTTGCCTCGCCTCGTCCTGGAGTTTCTCGATCGTGCTGCCGATCTCGATAACCGTTCGCTCCTTCTCCCGAACCGTCTGGAACCAGCGTTGCCCGAGATACGACTGCTCCCAGGTGTCGATAATCGTCTTCATGCGTGCGGGATGCTCGGCGAGGCTTCCGGACAGCCTAGCCTGGTCGACCGCTGCAGCGAGCGGGTCGAGGACCTCGTCGCGAACCTGTGCTGCGATCTGCCGGATGGTTTGATCAGCTTCCTCTTGCGGAGCCGTCACCGCCCCGCTCCGGAATCGCTGTGCCAACTCCTCTTTGTGTCGCCGCCAGTCCGCCCGCTCCACCGCCTGCGAGATTGCTGCGAGGCTGGCTGCGAACTCTTCCATCCGGGCGATCTTGGCTGCTGCCAGCCCTTGCTGCGTTTCGAAGCCGGCGAGGTCCACCCTGTTCTGTTCCGTTTGCGCATACGGCTCGATCACGTTGAAGAAAATCACCGCGGCGAAAATCAGGCCGCTGACCGCAATCCGCTGAACGCGGATGCTGCCCGCTTGCCAGAGATCGGAGTGACGCCCAAGTCGAATCGCCGGATCCATATCGCCCCTGTTCCTGAAGTTGAGTGGTTCAGTGTACGGCCGGGGATGGTGGATTGTCAGTACTTGAAGACTTGAGGTCAGATGAAAAGACCAAGCCTTCGAGCATCGAACCGAGCTTTCCCCGGTCCGCCCGTAAGTCATCCACGCCGGTCCGCCGCAGCGCAGCGAGCAAACCGGTATCGAGGAAATGCAGCTTGGGCGTTTTGACCAGGCGTTTCAGGTCGTTCCGGTGCCAGGCACGCACGCGCCGAACGACGAACATCTGTTCGAGCAGCGAGAGCCAGCGGTCGACTGTCTTGCTGTCGACACCAAGTGGGGCGGCGAGCGCCGAAAGATTGACCATCTGCCCGGAAGCGATTGCGGCATGGTCGAGCAGGCGCGCCAGTTCGGCTGTTTTGGAGACGCCCGCGATCTCGGTGACATCCCTTTCGGCGAGGGCGCGGGCATAGGCCGTCAGCCAGTCTCGACGGCGCGCAGCTGAGGCGCGCGCAAGTGCTTCCGGATAGCCCCCGGCGACGGCGCGCTCGACCAGATCCGGCGTACGCCCCGTTTCGCTTAGCGCGGGAAAGTCTGCAGCGAAAGCGCGGGCAAGGAAGTCCGGCACGTCGTGCCGTTCAATTTCCGCCTGACTGAGTGGCAGGAGTTCGATGGTCTCGACCCGTCCAGCCAGAGAGTCCGGCGAGATGGAGCTGCGGAACAGGTCGACCGAACCGGTGATCAGGAACCGGCCCGGGCGCGAATCGTCATCGACAGCCTTCTTCAGGGCGAGGATCAGCCCCGGCGCACGCTGGATTTCGTCAATGACGGCCCGGTCGAGCCCGCGCATAAAGCCATTCGGGTCAGCGTTAGCGAACTGGCGGAACTGTTCGTCATCGAGGGTGATGAAACTCAGCGCCTCGTCGGCGGCGATCTTTCGTACGAGCGTCGTCTTGCCAGACTGCCTTGGGCCGACCAGCGCGACAATCCTGGTATCGCCCATCGCCTCGCGCACGCGTATTTCGGCATGCCGTGCGAAGGTAGCGGTTTGGTTCGGCTGATCTGGCATAGCAGTCCGTCCAATTCGGATTGAGGTTTCGGCAGATTCGGAATGCAAGTAAGGGTCAGAGTCAAGTGCCAGAGTGGGCTGACGAGGATGCACGGCGTAATCGGACACTGCGCATGGCGTCTTTGCTGTTTCCCGGGAGCTTTCACCTTGCGAGCATGGCATGACACCCCGCCAGTGCAACTCTGTTTCGCGTCTGATGCAGTCCCTCGGTCGTGGCTACGTGGCGTACTTAAATTTTGCCTACACACGAAGCGGCAGGTAGTATTTGCGCGGTGGATTACCCGCCCTGAGCGCACGGGCGCCAATTTGATCGATCACAAGTAAAGAGTGGGAATTTCCCACTTGGCCATTTGCCCACAATGGGCGACACTTGCGATATGACAACCATTACTCAAACCAACCACAAAAGTTCAACCCTATATGTTCAACAATGATTGACATGAAACTGAGCGCCAATTAGAATATGTTCAACGATGTTTAACATGAGGAAATGATTTCATGGAAGTGGTTCTTCGCAAGTACGGAAACAGCACTGTCCTCGCGCTACCGCCCGCGCTGCTCAAGGATTTGAGCCTCAAAGCAGGTCAATCGATGACATTGGATTCAACCCCGGACGGTCGCATCACGCTGGCACCGAAACGCCGCTACACCTTGGCCGACTTGCTCGCACAATGCGATCTGAAGGTGGCGCCACCGGCAGACTTGGCGCTGTGGGACAAAGCTCGTCCAGTCGGTCAAGAGGCTTGGTGATGGCGGTATTTGACCGAGGTGACATTGTGACGGTGCGCTTCGACCCGGTGGAAGGCCATGAAATGCGGGGAGCCAACCGCCCCGCGCTTGTGCTAAGCACGCGCGAGTTCAACCGACTCGGCGATGTACTTGTGATACCGATTACCCAAGGCGGTGACTTCTCCAGGTTTGCCGGATTCGCAGTATCTCTGACCGGCACCGGCTGCAAGACACAGGGTGTTGCACTGGTGAATAAGTTGCGTATGCTGGACTTGGCGGCTCGTAAAGCAAAAAAAGTCGAACGCGTGCCGCACGAGGTTATCGACGACGCCATTGGTCGACTGATGACGCTGTTTGAATAACCGGAAGGAAAGGATAGGAATTCCAATGCTACTTCTTGGTCAGTGTATGCCGCGGGTTCATGCCGTCAAGGCTTCCGCATACAGGCCGCGCCTGCCCTCCGTCGCACACTTTTGAGGCTTGGCTGCTCTCGCAGCGGCCGTTGGCACCGCATAGGACCTTCCGGCGGGCTGTCGCCAGGCGTTTTCGCCGCGGCATCGCTCGCGTCGGTGGATCTGAACTCGCTTACCAGACCACGTCCTGGTTCTGGTTCTCGTAGTCGGGCATCACGTCGACTGGTGGATCGAGGTGAAGCGGCCCGCGGGCACTGAGATCATCCCGTTGCTGCATCGCGCGCATCCCGGGCGGGCCGCTTACCTGCCGGAAGCAAGTTCAATAGGGGTTACAACCATTCAGGCTGAGGAGAATCTTTCTACTTCTGGCAGTTTTAGCGCCTAAGCCCTCGAAGAAACTCATGAGTAAATCGAGGTTTTTCAGCGCACCCCAACAAAGCGGCAATTACCGTATGATACGAAGCGCTGGATATGGATATGTGGCTGGAAAGCCGCTCACGGCTTCCCGATTATAAAAGGCATCTCCAGCGGGAGCTAAGCATCGGCCAGCTGAGTCTTATCATCGGTTTGCCACGAAACCATTAAAGGCGTGTAATGTAAAGGGCCCGGCTACCCGTCCGGGCCCATGCAGTTATCGCTTTTTCTTAGGAATTGAACAAAGTGAATAAGTATCGCGTCGTTGTCTTCTGCCTAGGATTGCTATTATTCGGGACACCGGCACAGGCCCAGGAAACCGTTGAAGTAACCGTAACAGATTTTGCTGGATTGCGACAAGCGATTAACCTCGCCAATCAGCAATCCCCGAACACACTCACGCAGATCTACATCGTCGGTAAAATCTACTGGACGGCGCCGGCGCAAACACCTGATCCGCAGCCAATTCGGCGCGTTGTCAGGATTTCTGGTGGCATATTCAGCGAGGCTGAAGATGGCGGCGGCTCAAACCTCTTTATCGTCGAATCGTCAGGCAAGCTAACGGTAACGGATTCGAAGTTTGTTGACATTTCGAGCGTTAACTTTGGGCCGATAATTTTCAGCAATCAAGGTGAACTTGCACTGGAAAATGTGACGTTCACATCGGTCAGCGGCAGCGGGATCTGCTTGAGGTTCGGCTGCACACCCAGCCAGTCGCCCATTATCTACAACGGTGCACAGGGAAAGCTCACCCTGAAAGGCGTGCGATTCGAAAATTCTGGTTCAGAAACGGATCCAAGCTGGGGAACCGCGGGCAGCAATGGCATATTGGCAAACGAAGGCACGGCGGAACTCGTCCGAACCCAGGTTTTCTTGAGTCACAACCGTTGGGAGCAGCCTCTTTATAACTCAGGATTCATGAGACTGCAGAATTCCAGCTTCCTGGTGCGCAACTACCCGGCCACCCCTGTGCTTGACCTGCTGGAGACCACGGAAGGGGCGCAGACTGAGTCCGTTAATTCCGTTTTTGAAGGATTCACCGGCACCTGGTGTGGGCAGGTTGAGAGTCTTGGACACAATTCGACCAGCGCGCCTGATTGCACTTGGGCCTCGCCCGGCGATGAGGTTGGAACTTCAACGGGGCTGATTTGGCGGGAGATAAGAAACCGCTTCAACTTGATCCCGGATGCTGGCAGTTCAATTGTCGATACCGCCGACTCCAGTTGGTGCCCCGATGACGGACGGGAGATCTTTGACGGCGACGGTAACGGCTCGGTAACCTGCGATCGCGGCGCCTGGGAACATCAAAGGATGACCCTCGCCGACGGTGGTGCGAATGGATTGTATTTTGACCCGAACCAAAACGGTCACTACGTCTATGTTCTGGACAACTACTTCAATACCCTGGTTGTATGGAACACCTTTGACAGGGCTGGAAATCAGGCCTGGATCCTCGCTACCGGTGAGCTAATCGAAGGAAAATCGATGATCGCCGAAGCGTATACCAATGAAAACGGCGAACTCACCCCGCTTGGCCCTCGCAATGTGGATCGCGATCTCTTCTGGGGCACCATCCAGCTGCAACTGGATTCATGTGGGCGTGGAAAGTTTACTTTCAACTCGGACCTGCCTGATTTCACCAGCGGGCAGTTTGAGATCCGCAGATTAGCGTATGTAAGGCAGATTGGATGTGACGATTAGTTTAGTTAGCTAGTGTCTGTCCATAAACGGGCATCCCTGCCCGTTATGGATTCGCTACGCAAAAGCGTGGTTTTGCTGCGCTCACATTTTCAATGACTTACGTCATCGAAAATGGCGGCACATCCGTGTGCCGCGTTAGCATATGGCGTTTATGGATGGGCACTAGCTAAGCGGCATGGTAGTAACACCTTCACAGGCCATGGTCGTGCCTGCCTTCACCAAATCGCCCCTACCGCGTCCAATTCGCGGACTAACTCCACGAGCGCGCCCCGGCAAAATATCTCGCCATGTCGCGTCTGGTTGGTGATCCCTTCCCGGAGTAGAAGGACGAGCTGGTCATGAAACAATCTTGGCAATTTGCGAGTCCCACATAATCAAAGCATCTCGCTTCTCAGAAAAGTAATCATGCTGGTTGTATGTCCCATCTATGGAATGATCGGCGTGATTCGTCAGACGATTTCGAACATCAATCGGCACACCCATTCTTGCCCGCGCGAAGCCGTGCGCCACAATCCCGCACTCCAGATACGCACTCAGTTCGAGTTCGCGCTCGACATAGGCCGGCACCAACTCGCCGTCCGCCGCTTCCTGCCGCGCCAGCCACGTCGTCAGCCAGCCGCGCGCCGTCTGGTAGGCCAGCGTGCGCTCGGGACGGCGCCGCCGGTAGACGCCTGGCGCACAGACCGTTTCGCCGGCATCGGCGGCACGACTGGCTGCTCTGACCATGGACCTGCCTGGCGCACAAAACGGACTTGCAGGCTGGCTGCCATCGGGTGTGCGCGGCTACGGAAGAACCCCGCGTGGGTCGGTAGGACAATTGCCCACCGGGGTGTCAGAGTTTTCCGACGATCTGGGTGGTCTGCGCTTTACTCCCGGCAGTTGGCCTACACCGGCGCGAGAGCTGGCAGGGGTTGGTCACCAATCCAGCTGAACTACCTCTGTCGACGGAGTTGCAACCACGGCGGCAGATTCCGGCGCAACTGCTGGCGTAAAGTGCGTAAGAATTTGTCGCGCACTCGCTTTCACGAGCGAGCAATACACACCGCAAAGCATGCAACTGGTTGGTGGTATTTGCGCGGTGGCTTACCCGCCCTGAGCGCACGGGCGCCAATTTGATCAATCACAGGTAAACAGTGGGAATGTCCCACTTGACCATGTGCCCACAATGGGCGACACTTGCAACATGACAACCATTACTCAAACCAACCACAAAAACACCGATTCCAAAGGCCGGGTAACACTTGGCGTTCACTTTGCGAACCGGTCCGTTATCGTTGAACACCGGAGCGAGGACGAGGTCATCGTTCGCCTCGCTCGCGTGATTCCGGAGAGTGAAGCGTGGCTCTACAAGAGCCCGAATGCCCTGGCAGCAGTGCGACTTGGTCTGGAGCAGGCCCGCGCAGGCAGGGTCACGAAGAACCCACCGGATCTGAAGGCGGCCGCAAAACTTGCCAAACAGCTTGAAGACTGATGCTCTTCACACTGGTCTGGCTTGAAGAGCCGGCAGACACTTTCCACGAACTGCAAGATGCGGCCCTACAGTCGCTGGCGAATCGACAGAAGTCCAGGAAGGCAAAGGTCTCGAAGCAGCAAGGGCTCTTCAAGCAGGTCTTAAAGTGCCTTGAGCTCCTCCAGGCAAACCCTCGCCACCCAGGCCTCAAGACCCACGAATACCACTCGATCGAGAACCCCTACGATCCAGAAACAAAGGTCTTCGAGGCGTACGTTCAAAACCGCACACCCAACGCCTACCGCATTTTTTGGTGCTATGGCCCGAGGAAGCGTGAAATTACAATCATCGCCATCACGCCGCATCCGTGATGCGTGTGGTTGCCCCATGCAATCAAGCCTCTGAAATACCAAGTCGATTCACCTGTAACGAAGGGCCATGCGCCCTATCGCCACCCCGAAATCCCGCCCCCTTTCAGTCCTCATCCCCCTGCCACGGACTTTTCCGCCTTGAAAGCGTTTCACCACATCAGCGCTTCCAGCCGCGGGCTGCCGGCTGGAGCCGGCAGGGTCTGTCATTCGCGCGCGGACTTCAGGGCATAAGCCAGCACATAGTCGCCGCGGGTGGTGTCGAGCAGTGGATGCCCGCCGGCCGCCAGGACCACGTACTGGCGGCCATCCACCGCGTAGGTCATGGGCGTCGCCTGGCCACCGGCCGGAAGCTTGTCGGTCCACAGCAATACCCTGCGCGACCAGCGGCGGTGGCGCGACTGGAAACGGCTGTGTCGGTGACAACCACTCGCCCTTCACCCCGCCCTGCGGCACCGCACGCTCCTCGATCGGAAACACCGGCTCGCCGGTCTCGCGGTTGAAAACGAACACCAGCCCTTGCTTGGTGAGCTGCACAACCGCCGGGATCGTCTTGCCGGCCCGCTGCAGCTCGATCAGAATCGGCTGCGCCGGCAGGTCGTAGTCCCACAGGTCATGGTGGGTGAGCTGAAACTGCCATACAACCTCACCGCTCGCACCGCGCAGCGCCACCAGCGAGTTCGCGTAGCGGTTCTCTCCCGGCCGCGTTCCGCCGAAGTAATCAGGGCTAGCGCTCCCGGTAGCCAGAAACACCAGGTCTCGCTCCTCATCGACCGACATCGGCGCCCAGACATTGCCAGCGCCAGTGTTTGCGGCGCTGTCCCCATGCCAACTCTTTGCGGCTGGATCGTCAGGATCGCGCGGCGCCGGATCGAACTCCCAGCGGAGCGCGCCGGTGCGTACATCGAGCGCCCGTACCTTGCCGCTCGGTTCGTCGGCGCGCGAACTGTCACTGATCGCCGAACCAATCACCACGATATCGCCCGCAATCACCGGCGGCGATGAAATCTGGATGAACTCGTCTGCATCGAGTGGCCGGCCCGCGGCGAACGCAACCATGCCCTGATCGCCGAATTCGGCGCATGGCTGGCCGTCCTGCGCATCGACGGCGTATACCCTGAAAGCCCAGGTGCCGTACAGGATTCGATGCCGGCAGTGCGCACCCGCCGGCGCAGAAGTGTCAATCCACTGGGTTACGCCACGGCACCGCGGCATGAAATGCCCACCGGTCTGCTTCAGGTCCATCTTTGGATCAAACACCCAGCGTTCGCTTCCGCTTGCCGGGTCGAGCGCCACGAGGCGGCCCATCGGCGTACATATGATCAACGCGCCGGCCACTATCGTTGGCGTGTCCTGGAACGCCTGCGAGGACTCGAGAGCCTCGCCGTAGCGCTGGAGTTCGCCGGTGCGGTACACCCAGGCAATTTCAAGTTCCGCGACGTTGTCGCGGTTAATCTCCGTCAGCGTCGAATACCGGGCTCCTGCCTGGGTCCCGCCGATGTAGGACCATTCCTCTGCCGAGGCGACTGATATCGCGCCGCCGGCACCTATCACCGCGCATAAAAAAATCCTGCTGAGTCCGCTGTAGCTGCTCATGTTATGGTCTCCGCGCGCGTCACCGCTGTATGAGTTCCTCAGAGCGACGCCATCTGCGCTTTTAGGTTTGCTTACAACTTGCCCAGGGCCGCCAGTATTTTCTCCGGGGTAATCGGCAAACTGCGGATGCGTACGCCCACCGCGTTATAAATCGCGTTGGCGATCGCGGGCGCCGGAACGATGAGGCAGGCTTCCGACAAACCTTTGGCGCCGAACGGGCCGCTGGGCTCATTGGATTCAATGAAAATGCACTCGATCTGGCGCGGCATTTCCACGGCCGTCGGCATCTTGTAATCGAGGAAGTCCGCAGTGAGGCATGCCCCGGTTTGCGGGTCAAAGAGCATGTTCTCCATCAAGGCAAAACCTATGCCTTGCTGCAAGCCACCCTCTACTTGTCCTTCCGCGGCGGCGGGATTGATCACCCGGCCAAGGTCGTGTGCATACACCGCGCGCAACACCTTCACCTGGCCGGTTTCGGTGTCCACTTCCACCTCCACGAATTCGGCCACTGCCGGAGACGGGTTGGAAGCCGGCGCCAGGCTGGACATACCCATGATGGTGCCTTTTTCCTGTAGCGTGGTGGGCACAGGTCCCTTGGGGGTAATCACCATGTAGGGCGACTCGGCACGTTTGACCACATCGGCAACGGACATCCCCTGATCAGGTGAGCCGTTGACCGTGATCACGCCGTTGTGCACCTGCAGATCATCGGCATTCGCTTCCATGACTATCGCAGCGACTTCCAGCAAGCGCTTCTTCGCAGCGGCAGCTGCGACCTTGACGGCATTCCCCGAAGAATAAGTGACACGGCTGGCGTGTGTCGGCGCATCGAAGGGCAAGGTATCGGTATCGCCGGTGGACATATGCACCGATTCATATGCCAGGCCCAACTCTTCGGCGGCAATCTGGCACAGGGTGGTGTTCTGGCCGCAGCCGATGTCCATGGTCGCCGAGGAGAGGTTGGCCGTGCCGTCCACGTTCAGCTTGATGATCGCTCCGGAGTGTTCGTAAATGTCCGGAAAACCAACGCAACCGCTAACCCATAGTGGGTGCGCGGCCATGCCGATGCCGCGCTTCCTGGTGCCGGTGCCACTGCCCGCTTTCCCGCGTTTCGACCAGCCCATGCGCTCGGCGCCACGCACCAGGCACTCGTCCAGCGCGTAGCTTTCAAGCTTCCATGCAGGATTGAACGGATGTGGATCACCACAACGCGGCGTGTTCCTGAGGCGGAACTCGATCGGGTCGAAGCCAAGCTCTGCGCAGATCTCGTCGATCTGCGATTCCACGGCAAAACAGGCCTGCGGTGCCCCATAGCCGCGGAAGGCGCCACCGGGCATGTTGTTGGTATGCACCACCTTGCCTTCCCATTTCATGTGCGGGCTGCGGTAGCCGAGCATCAAACCGTAGTGGGCATGCACCAGAATGACCACGGGTCCTTGCGTAGCATAGGCGCTGGTATCACATTCGGTGCTGGCGTAACGTGCGCAAAAAGTACCGTCCTTCCTGATGCCGGTCTTGAGATGGACCTTCATCGGGTGACGGGCATTGGTGATGAAATCTTCATAGCGCGTTTGTTCGATACGCACCGGCTTGCGCGCCCTGGCGCTGAGCAGTGCCGCCAGCGGCTCGAAATAGCCCATATCGAGCTTGCTGCCAAAACCACCGCCAATATAGGGGGGCTGAACGACCGTGACCTGGCTCACCGGCAAGCCCAGCGCGTAGGCCATTCTCTCGCGCAGTCCGAACAAATGCTGGATCGAAGAATGTATGGTGACATGCCCATGGGTATCGGTATCGGCAACGCAGACCCGCGGTTCCATGTAACAGGTATGCACGCGCGGCGTTTCATAGGTGCCCTCGAAGATATAATCGGCCTCCCGGAAGCCGGCTTCGATGTCCCCGGCGGAAAACGATGGCGTATCGCGGATATTGTTCTTCACCCCGGCATGAATTTCAGGAGCGCCATCAAGCATCGCCTCGCCGGTATCGAACACCGCCGGCAGTTCTTCATAGTCCACTTCGATCAGTTGCAGCGCCTGCTCGGCGATGGCGGCAGTGGTTGCGGCCACAGCCGCTACCGGCTGGCCGGCAAAGCGCACGGTATTGCTCAGAATCAGCATGTCCCGGATGATGCCCGCTGACGTCGCCGGCATGAAAAACATCGCATTGTAGGGAATCTGCGGCACATCGCCGGGTGTGATCACCGCCCTGACACCCGGCATCTGCTCGGCGCGTGAGGTATCCATGCGCAAAATCCGGGCGTGCGGGCAGGGACTGCGCAACATTTTGCCGTGCAGCATTCCCGGCAAGCTGACATTGACCGGAAAACCCTTGCCACCAACGACTTTTTCGTATGCGTCCCGCCGCAGGACACGGGTACCGACTACATTCATGTTTGTCATCATCCTCGCCCTGTTCCGGGTGGTGAATCAGCCGCCTGCCGCGGTCTTGATGGCCTGGACAATCTTGTGATAACCCGTGCAACGACAAAGATTGCCGGCGATCCCGTGGCGGATCGCGTCCTCGTCCGGATGCGGGCTGTCGGTCAACAGCTGCCTGGCTGTCATGATCATGCCGCAGGTACAGTAGCCGCATTGCACAGCACCCTCCTTGACGAAGGCATTCTGCACCACATCCATATTTCCGTCCTTACCGAGGCCTTCGATGGTGGTGATTTTCCGGCCTTGCGCAGACAGTGCATACATCATGCAGGAATAAGCTGCCTTGCCATCGATGTGCACGGTGCAACAGCCACAGCCGCCACTGTCACAGCCCCGCTTGGTACCGATCAGCCCCAGGTGGTCGCGCAGAACGTTGAGCAGCATCGCATCAAGCTCTACTGCGAGTTCGTGAGTTTCCCCGTTCACTTCCAGCATAATGAGCTGTTTCATTTGGGGACCTCTTTCATTCCAGCCGGCTCAATGCCTGGTTCAAGGCACGTTCTGAAAACACTCTGGCCATCGCCAGGCGATAAGCCGCCGTGGCGCGGTGATCTGACATCGGATTGATATCCTGCCCCACGGCTTTAGCGGCATGCCGCACAAGGTCGTGTGTAATCTTTTGTCCCTTGAGCAACTTTTCCGCGCCGGCCGAACGCACCGCGCGGTCTCCCACGCCGCCACCAAGAGCAACACGCGCGTCCTGGCATACGCCTGTTGTATCCACGCGGATGAGTACCGCAGCATTAACAATGGCCAGGTCGTTGGCCGTGCTCTCCAGCTTGATAAAAGCGCTGGCCGACCGGCCTGGAGGCCTGGACAACTTCAATGCAGTGATCAGTTCTCCGGGTTCCAGCGAGTTCTCAAACAAGCCAAGGAACAGATCGGCCAGCTTCATCTCCCGCTTCCCTGCGGCACCACATATGGTCACGCTGCCGTCAAGCGCCATGAACGCGGTCGGAAGATCGTAGAACGGACAAGCGGCAGCAAGACAGCCTCCCACGGTGGCCACGTTCTTGATTTGCATGGGCGGATAGCCAAGCGCATCCCTGACAGCACCCAGCCACGCGGCGCTTTGCAACTCCGCCACTTGCTCCAGCCTGGCGAAAGTTACCATGGCGCCAATGTCGATGCGCTCGGCACTCGAAACCACTCCATCCAGCCCCAGTTTGCGGATATCGATCAGGGCTTCCACCCCGGACAACAGACCACGCGCTTCAAGCCCATGGATGAATGTGCCCCCGGCCAATACCAGGGCGTTGTCACCAAATTTAGCTATACAATCATCGATCTGGTGCGCTTTTTCCGGGATGCAGAATTCTTTCAGGTTGAAGAGTGCCATCCAACCACCTCCCTTCAGGCGCGGGCGGCCGGCCGCGCACTCACCGCGTCGTGCCAGCGTTTCGTGTTGCAGTTACCAGCTGGTGGGGGCATCTTCATGAAGATTGCGGCATCCACCGCGCAACAAGCCGTGATGTCGGCAAAGGTAAAGCGATCCGCGGCCAGGTACACGCTGATTCCCAGCCGGCATTCGAGTTGATCATAGAATCCGGCCAGCAGCACCTTGCCGCGTTCAACCAGGGCTGGAATCGCATCTACCCGCGTCGGACCGGGCACACCACGCGTTTTCATTCCTTCGAACGAGTTGCGGAAGACTTCACCAACCGCCTGCATGCCGGTCATTTCTGCAAAGCGCTCCCAGGCTTCGACGCTGGCCGTTTCGAGTGGGCCCATACCCATCAGGTTGGGCAGCGGATACACGGATTCCAGGTAGCGGCAGATCGCAGGGGCTTCGCACAGATTGGTGCCATCGTCAAGTTGCAGAACGGGTACCAGGCCGGCGGCATTGATCTTGAGATACTCTGGCGTGAGGTTCTCGCCGGTGAGGATATCAATTTCTTCCTTGTCGACCTCGACGCCTTTCTCGGCGAGGAAAAATCTGACCCTGCGCGGATTGGGCATGGCGGAGCAGTCATAAAGTTTCATTGGCATTCAGACTCCAACTGAGTACGCCGCTTCGTTATTTTCTCCCGATTCACCGAAGCAATGCTTGAAGGATTCTGTGCCGCTGTATATGCTTTATCAAGTAAATCGCAGGATTTCCTTTGACCCAGATCACAGAAAGGGCAATGGGCATCACCTATGCTATGATTAGGGTCGTTTGACCAATTGCCTGCACGCACCGGTACTTAGATGAATAAACTCGTTGAAAACGTGCTGGAAATACTGCTCCCCCTGCTTATCGTCGGCGGCTTGCTGTACGTGGCGTTCTATGTCAAACCCACGGTAACGCTACCTGAATACACTCCTACTCTGTTTGAATACCGCGACCACTACTACGGCGTGGTATCCCCGGACCAGGACCATAGCGTCATCTGGGCCGTGGGCAACAATGGCAGGGTGATCCGGACTGACAATGCCGGCAAGGATTGGCATATTCAGGATACCGGTACCAAGCGGGATCTTCAGTCCATTTCCGCATGGGACAGCGATTCGGCCATTGTAGTCGGAGACCTGGCAACGGTACTGACTACCGATGACGGCGGTGAGTCCTGGAGCAAAGTCCCCATCGAGGTCTATGAATTCGGTGACCAGTTATTGCAGGTCTTTGTCGATTCCGCCAGGGGACAGGCATGGATTTCGGGCACCATGGGGACGGTGATCAAGAGCAGCGACCGCGGCAAGACCTGGACCATGGTTCATCCGCAAGAGGACCTGGCGTGGAACGATATCACGGTCGCTCCGGATGGAAGCGTCTGGGTCGTGGGCGAATTTGGACGCATGCAACGTTCCCAAGACGATGGCGCAAGCTGGCAGGAAGTCGAGGTTCCCACCGCAGGCTCCAGCCTTACGGCCATTGCTTTTTCCAGCCAGCAGCGTGGCGTTGCGGTGGGCTTGTCCGGTGTCGTCGTCCGTACCACCGATGGTGGTGACAGCTGGTCGCGGATAGAGGATGTTACCGAGGCGCACTTTTTCGACATCGTCTGGGATGGTCAGCGGTTTGTTGCCGTCGGCGACAACGGCATCCTGGCGAGCTTCTCGGCAGAGGGGCAAGCGGTTCAGGTAGGCCGGATACAACCGGACAATTCTCTTTGGTATACCCAGATCACGCCCCTTTCTGCAGCAGCCTATCTGATCGCTGGGGCCAACCTGGGACTGTATAGCGCCGAGAAATGGAACGTCTACCGTGAAACGACCTTGGCATCCGCATCACCACTATGATCAGCAGGTCACGGTACCAGCGTCCATGCAAAAGAAAATAGCCCGTTTCTGTATTCGCTTCCGCTATGCAATCTTACTGGCGATTGCCGCACTGACCCTGGTTTTTGGCTTTTTCGCCACCCGGGTCAACGTCAAGACCGACTTGGCGGATCTGCAACCGTCGAATCATCCCTACATCAAGACCAATGAACTCTTCAAGGATACCTTTGGTGGCGCCAATCAGGTGACGCTTATGGTCGAGGTGAGCGAGGGTGATATCTTCAGCCATGAAACACTGAAGGTGATCGACGATCTTACCAAGGGACTCTATTATCTCGATGCCGTCAACCAGTTCCAGATCATCTCGCTGGCAACCAAGAAGCTGAAAACGGTAAAGGCATCGACGGAAGGGATCGTTGCCGAGCCGCTGATGTGGCCACATCTTCCTGCAACCGATGCGGATATCCAGCTTCTCAGGGACAAGGTTATTGCCAATCCACTGGTCTATGGCCAGTATGTATCCCGTGATTTGAAATCGGCGCTGGTCACCGTCGATTTTATCGATCGCCTGGTGGACTACAACAAAGTGTATCCCCAGATACTCGCGCTGGTGTCAACGCTTGAGAAACCCGGGTTGCGGATTCGCATCGTGGGGCAGCCGGTCCTGGCAGGGCTGGTCATCAACTACCTGCCGGAGACCATTCGAATCGTCGGCTACATTACCTTGCTCAGCGCAATTCTCCTGCTGCTGACCCTGGGGACACTCAGAGGCATGTTCCTGCCACTGTTGTCCGGGGCAATATCAGGCGTCTGGACCTTCGGTATGATCCATTTCATGGGTATCAACCTGGACCCATTGGCCATTGTGATCTCCTTCCTGATTGCGGCGCGGGGCGTATCCCATGGAGTGCAGCTGGTTCTTGCCTTCGACCATGAACGCGAGTCCGGTATCAGCGATCCACTCGAAGCCGCCCGGATATCCTTTGGCAAGCTCTTGCGGCCGGGTATCCTGGGGCTTGGAGTCGATGCCGGGGCGATGCTGATCGTAGCGTTGACGCCGATACCCCTGTTGCAGAAGGCCGCCCTGATGGGGACGATCTGGGTTGGGAATATGGTGATCTGCACCGTCATCATGATCCCTGTGATCCTGTCATGGAACAAGGGGGATTATACCCATCGCATTGTCGGTCTGGGCTCTGGCCGGGCCATTACAGGAATGCTTGAGCTGTGTGCAAAGCTGACCACACATCGCCGCAGTGCTTTTGTGATCCTGGCGCTCAGCGTGATTATCCTTGCCGGCTCGACCTACTTCGCCAAGGACATAACCATCGGCGACACGAAACCTGGCTCGCCCATCCTGTGGCAGGATTCCGCCTACAATCAGGACGATGCCGCCATCAACTCCCGCTTCCCCGGCAGTGACCGGATGTTCGTGGTAATCGAGGGGGCGGAGGAGAATACGCTCAAGCGCCCGGATATCCTCGCCAACGTGTCCTCTTTCCAACAGTACATGGAAGCATTGCCTGAGGTGGGTGGCACCGTTTCCATCGCCGATATCATCCGTCCCGTCAACATGGCCCTGCATGAAGGAAATCCCCGCTTCTACAAGGTGGCGGACGATCCGGTAGGCAATGCTGAGATGATCTACCTGGCGACAGCCAGTTCCGACCCGGGCGACATCGACAGGTTCATCGACCGGAAATATGAGAATGGTTCGGTGCTGATCTATTTTCGCGATCACAAGGGTGATTCGATCCGCCGAGGGATCAAGACCATTACCGATTTCGAGAAAAACAACCCAATGCAAGGGGCACACTATCTTCTGGCAGGTGGCCTGATCGGCATGCTGGCGGCCGTTAACGAGGTCATCCTGTCGGGGCAACTGCAGAGCATCGCACTGGCATTGCTGTTACTCTTTGCCGGTTGTGCCATCGCCTATCGGTCGCCCCAGGCGGGATTGTTTTTCCTGCCTATCGTAGTCCTTTCCAATACCATCACCTTCTGCTTCATGAGCCTGTATGGCATTGGTCTTAATATCAACACATTGCCAGTCGCGGCGCTCGGCATCGGTTTGGGGGTGGATTACGCCTTTTATATCGCCGAGAGCATCGCGGAGTGCTATTCGAAGACCCAAAATCTGCAACAGAGTATCCGCTTCGGGCTGATCACGGCGGGACGGGGCGTGACCATCACGGCCCTGTCCCTGGTGACAGCGGTATCACTCTGGTACTTCTTTTCTTCGCTGCGGTTCCAGGCTGAGATGGGTCTGCTGATTGGCCTGTGGATGTCGATCTCGGCCATCGGCAGCCTGCTGGTGATTCCGGCGATGGTTTATGTGTTAAAACCGCGCTTTCTGCAGCGGTATTCGGTCTGAAAATCAGCCCGAGGGTGTATAGTCAAATCCAAATATGAATTGGTCAATTCAGGCACAACAGGAGAGAAAGACGATGAAAGCAAGAGTGACAAAATGTTCGCTGGCGGTATTGCTGAGCCTGTCATTGGCGCCAGCGGCCGTCTGGTCTGCGGAGATTGGACCCTTCAAGGTGAGCGGATACTTGCGCCAGTACACCAGTTTTAATCTCGAGGATATATCGGAAACCGCACAAGATGACGCCGGGGACATGTCCATGAACCGCTGGGCCTTCTTCCTGGATGCCAGCACCAATACGGGACCTCTGCGCTGGACTGGCCGTTTCAGGGCATCTTACGAAAATTTGACGAAATACGAGGAGCGTCTCGAGGACTCGGCAAATTTTCTGCGCAGCCTGGACACGGCTAATCCCGGCAGAAAGTCTGATTTTAACGATGAATACAATGAGCTGGATGTGCGCGAGTTGTTTTTCGATGCGGATATCGGAGAGCGGGTTACCGTGCGCGTCGGCCGGCAGCAAGTGGTTTGGGGGGAAACCGACTTTTTCCATGCCACCGATGTGGTCCATGGCTACGACTTTCGCTGGCGCAGCTTCTATGAACCTGAAAACGAGGACGTACGCAAGCCGCTGATCCTGCTGAACGGCACGCTGCAAGTGCCGGACTGGAAGGGCAGCCTGCAAGCCATCGTACGACCAGGTCTCGACAAGGCCGCATGGATTGGCAATTCCATCCCCACGTTTGGCGGCCGCTGGTCGAGTAATCTCAGCAAGGGATTCCCGCTGGCGACAAACGAGGTTCCAGGCCCTGCCCTGGGAATATTTGGCACGCCCGCAGGTGCAATCTTCAACTACCACCATAAAGATGGTGATACGGACAACGCGCATTACGGCGCACGCTGGACCGGCCTGCTGGGCAAGAACGAAAACCTGGACTATTCCCTGATGTACTACCATGGACAGGGAGGCTTCCAGCAGGATCCCATCCTGATCTTGAACCCCAACACCTTCGGCCTGGAATTCATTCTGCCCGAGACCAATACCGTGGGCGCGACACTCAGCAGCTACATCTCCGCGCTGGATATGACTTATCGCGCCGAAGTCGCCTATAGCCCCAACAGGAAGTTCTCCAGCGGAGTAACTGTACCGTTGCCGCTGCAGATCGTGAAGGAGGATGCCTGGAACCTGTTGCTCGGTTTCGATAAAACTCCACGCCTGCAGAAATGGCTCAAGACCAGCAGTCAAAGCCTGTTCACGGTGCAAGTCTTCGACTGGTACCTGCCGGGCGTGGAAAAGTCCGATGCCATCGGGAATTTTACCGGTTCCGGCGTTTACAGGGAGCACAACGTGCTTGCCACCGTCATCCTGACGCTGCCGTATGTGCACGATACCCTTATCGGCACCATCGTGGGCATTGCGGATCTGACCCAGGGCGGTGCGTTTTTGATTCCCTCACTGGAATATCAGTGGGGTCCGCACTGGCGCTTCAAGCTCGAGGCAGACCTGACTCTCGGCGGTCAATCCATCACCAATTCGGCGGCACCGAATGGCAGCATTGTTGGTTACTACGAGCATAACAATCAATTACTGCTGCGCACGACGTTCCTGTTCTGAACGGATCACCACACGGCAATAACCAGTTCGAGGATATGAATGATGAATGTAATTAACAGAACGACATGCAAGACACTGATTGGCGCGATCCTGGCGTCCTTCAGTCTGATGGGCACTGCTGCGGAACTCCCCGAAGGTACCGTGATCAGCGCCAAGAATCTGGATCAGATCATGGATGACACCTTCGAGGGCTTCAAGATCAGGGACCTGCTGACAGACAAGTTCCAGATGTGGGTACGTGATTACGCGCTGGAAATGCAACTGGGCCATGCGCAAGAGTTGCAAGTTGACCCTGAGTACATTGCGGCAACGGAAAAGTACAAGGGCCAGGCCAAGCTCAATACCGACAACACCGTTTCCAATTACACGGCCGGTATTCCGTTCACGGACGTTGACCCGGTAGACAAGAGTTGTGGCTGGAAGCTGGCATGGGATCATTTCTATGCTGACCCCATTATGGGGAACAGCTGGATCGCGCTCGGTGATGTGAAGATCTACGATGCCAAAAAAGGCGAGATCGATCACTTCACGGCATGGAGCGCCAAGTCCATCTTCGAAGGCCGCACCCGGGGAGAGCCCCGGATCGGCAACGTGGATGACCATGCACGCTACCTGCTGGTGCTGACCGAGCCGTATGACATCGCTGGTATCGGCGTTTTCACCAAGCAATACAATAACGCCCAGGCCGATGATGGCTGGGCCTATGTGAAGGCCCTGCGCCGTGTTCGTCGAATAGCCGGTGGCAAGTCCTGGATGGACCCGCAGCCAAAAATGGACCTGCTGAACGATGATAACCAGACCGTGCTGGGCTATCCCGGCTGGTTCAAAAACTGGGAGTGCAAGGGCAAGCGCCATATCCTGGCTGTAACCACGGCTAATGACCCCAACATTCCATATACTTTTGCAGATGCCGTAAAGGAAGACGAGTTTCCACACTGGAATCCCAAGGGTCTGGTGTGGGAGCCGCGGGAAGTTTACGTCGTCGAAGGCGAGACTCCGGATGAACATCCGTACAGCAAGAAGGTGTTGTACATGGACGCAAAATATCCGTTTTATTACCACGGTGAGATGTATGACCGCAAGGGCGAGTTCTGGCGGCTATGGCGCCAGTCTTATTCGCACATCAAAAGCTGTGACGGGACGCCTGCTTATGCGGATACCCATACGATGTCAATCGATTTCCAGAATCAGCGCGCGACTTTTATTCGTATCGGCCTGAACAAGTCAAACTGCCTGTCACCGGATTTCTTCAACCCGGATGTATTGCAGAAAGCAGCATCGGGCGCCCTGGCCGAGGAGGCCAGTAAACTGTAGGAGCCTGTCGCAGTGCTTGCATGCAGGCAAATACATGGCTTCGTGCCGTCACCATGGCAACCCCGTCCGTAGGACGGGGTTGCTTTACTGCGTTTATCCCTGCGCTATCCGGCGAAATTCCTCATCGCTCAGCAGCCGTTTCGCCTGGCTGCCGAAATCCTTCACTTTCGCCAACACGGCAGGGATTCGCTCATCGGCAATGTCGAGACCAAGTTCTGCGGCCTTGAGGCGGATGCTGTCGAGGCCGCTTTTCTTGCCCAGCACAATACGGCGCTGCGCCTTGACGATGTCGGCTGAATACGGCTCGATCGCTGGCGGGATGTGAAACTGGCTGGCCACGGCGCCACTTTCGCGCACGTAGAGGTTTTCGCCTACGACCGGTTTCCAGCCGTCGACCTGGTAGCCCCCGGCCTGCCGCACCAGGCGCGAAACCTCGCGCGCCTTGGACAGGTCGAGTTCCACCGGCACGTTATAAAGGCATTGCAAGGCCAGAGCGACTTCGCAAATATCTGCATTACCCGCCCGCTCACCCATGCCATTGATGGTACCCTGGATCCAGCTCGCGCCGCCTCTTACCGCCGCGATGGCGGAAGCGGTTGCCAGGCCGAAGTCATTGTGCCCGTGCCAGTGGATCGGTATGTCGGGACCGACATGCCTGGAAATATCCCGAATCAGGGTCTCGACCGCCTCGGGAGCCAGCGCACCGATGGTGTCAACCACCGATATCTCTTCCGCCCCGGAGGCGATGGCTGATGAATAAACGTCTTTCAGGAACGCCTGGTCGGACCGGGTTGCATCGACGGCGAAAAAGTTCACCCGCATGCCATGGTCACGGGCGTGCCTGACCGCATTATTGACGCGCTCCATGACTTTCTGCCGGGTAAAACCGTAGGCTTCCATCTTGATATCACTGGTGGAAATTTCGATCAGAACCTGTTGCGTGCCCAGTTCGATGTGCGCGTCCAGGTCAGCGATGACGCAGCGGGCGAAGCCCCAGATTTCCGCTGACAAGTCCGCGGCCAGCATGCGCCTGACCGCTTCCGTGTCTTCAGCCGAGACGCGGGGGAAGCCGGACTCGATGCGGCCGATACCCAGGTCCGCCAGTTTGCAGGCGATGGCGAATTTTTCATCAGCGGTGAACACCACGCCAATGGCTTGTTCACCATCGCGCAGCGTGGTGTCGTAAAAGCGGATGGTGCGGCCGCGGTCAAATCCGGACTGAACGTTTTCAGCCCGATTCAGTTCGCTGACCCAGATTTTATCCGCTGCTATCTGTGCATTCATTTTATTCTCCCGAACCCTGGCCGGACTGGAACCAGTCATAAATTTCATCCGCGGTGGCAAACCACACGTGTTCGTGCCGGAGTATGTGATCGTATGCGGCTTCGAAGTACTTGATGCGGTGCGGAACCCCCGTGATGTAGGGGTGTACGCTCATGGACATGACGCGGGGTTGCGTGGCGCCTTCCTGGTACAAGCGGTCAAACTGGTCGATGACCCGTTGCAACCAGACCGGAGACTCATGGTGATGCACCACCATCATCGGAAGATCGCTCAACTCCAGGTTATAAGGCATTGCAACAATAGGGTTTGTCTTGGTTATCATTTCCACCGGCTGCTCGTCCATCGGCCAGTCACAAACGAATTTGAATCCAATTTCAGCGAGCTGATCCAGCGTATCGAAAGTTTCTTGCAGACCCGGCCCTAACCATCCCTTTGGGGCTGTGCCAGTGTACTCTTTCAGAGTCTGGAAACTTTTTCTGAAAGATTCTTGTGGATTGTCGAGCACGTGCACCGGAACCTGCGCATAGCCATGCCCCATGAACGGCCAGCCGCGCTCGTGCATCGCCCGCGCAACCGCTTCGTCCGGGCCCTCGCACACGCACGCGTTGATCGCGGCGCTGGCCTTGAGATTGCGCTCGGCCAGCGCGTCCATCAGCCGCCAGATACCCACGCGCATGCCGTACTCGTGCCAGGCCCAGTTCGGAATATTCGGCACCGTAACCACACCAGCGGGCGAAGTAACGTATTCACGCGCCAATGGCTTTTCAATGTCCCATTCCTCCACGTTGACCACGGTGTATATGGCCACGCGTGCGTCACCCGGTAACTTCCAGCGTTTACGCTGTGGCAGGGCGGAATAGTCGAAGCGGTCCTGGGGTTTGTTCATGATGGAATTCGTCCGGGCTTGCCCGCCGCCGTCAGTTGGCGACACCGCACAGGTTCAGCAAAACCTCGATGTAGACCCGGGTGATGTCGACCATGTCGCCGATGTGGACGTGCTCGCCCTGGTGGGTGGAAAACCCGCCACCACCGGAGCGTATGCGGCCTGCTGAACCGTAATTGACCGTGGGTATGCCGTAGCGATTCATGTGCGCCGCGTCGCTGTACCAGGTTTCGACACCCATTTGCGGTGGCTTGCCGAGCTGGTTTTTGTGCGATGCAACGATGGTCCTGACCAGTTCGTGATCGTCAGGAATCGAGGTGCCCGGAGCCGAAACAAAGATTTCGACCCTGGTGCCTTCCAGCTGCGGATTTTGCTTTATCGTGGCGTTCACCATGGCGCGCACTTCATTGTAAGCGCCGGCGGGCAGCTCATCAGGCAGGGTGCGCACATCCAGGTAAATGGAAACACCGTCCGGGGTGCGTGCACCACGCCACGGCCAGCCACCTTCGATGGCGGCAACATTCACGCGCGGGCGGAAGTCACCCAGCCGATGCTTCTCGACGTACTGCGGGATCCACTCGTGAATGGCGTCCAGAATCACCCGGCTTTTGTTGATGGCATTCTTGCCCACGTCCGACCAGGCGGTGTGGATCAGGTGGCCGGGAATGGTGATCTTGATCCAGCTGGTACCGCAATGGCGCGGGATCAGCATCATGTTGGTCGGTTCGCCGAGGATGCAAAAATCAGCCACGGCGCCGTGGGTGATGGCAAATTTCGTACCGACCCCGTAGCCCTGGTACTGGCGGCCTTTGAAGTCATTGACGGGTGCTTTTTCGATTTCACCCGCCACGCCGGCGATGACCACGTCACCACCCAGGCGGATACCCGCCTTGCGGATGGATTCCACTGCCGTGACATAAGTGGCCATGGCGCTCTTCATGTTGAAAGTGCCCATGCCGTAGATCCATTCGTCATCGATCACGGTGCCCCTGCACTCGTAACCGATGCCGCGGTGGGCCTGTTCGGGACCAAAAGAAGTATCCAGATGACCGTTGAACATGACCGACTTGCCACCGCCATCGCCCTGCAGACGGCCAATGGCGTTATAGCGCTCATCGCCAATCGGTTGCAATGTGGCATCGAAGCCGGCGGATTTAAGCACTTCATGTACCGCCCGCGCCATATCGCCCTCAGAACCCGTGGGGCTGGGAATATTGGTCAGATCGACGGTCAGCTGTACCAGCCGGTCGCGGTCGATCTGCTCCACGGCCTTGGCGAGAATATTGGCGTCTGCTTTATGACTCATTGAATTCACCCGTAGTTTTCATTTGACCGAGGCTGACTTCATTCCACGATATACGTGGTCAGCCTGCCCAGCTTCTCGATATTGCATTCGATGCGATCACCCGGCGCCAGGTAGGGGGTGTTTTTCATGCCGGCGATAACGCCCGGTGGGCTCCCGGTAGTAATCAGGTCACCGGGCTGCAACGTGGTATTGGACCACCAGGAGACCAGTTCAGCGACCTTGTACACCATGTTCGCGGTGTTGGAGTTCTGCCGTTCTTCACCGTTCAGGGTCAACACCATGGGCAGATTGTCGGCGTCACCGACTTCATCCAGTGTCACCAGATAAGGCCCGAGCGGGCAGGAACCGTTGAAGCTCTTGCCCAGCAGAATCACCTTGTTGGAATGCTCCCTGGCCTGGATATCCCGTGCCGAGAGGTCATTGAAAATGGTCACGCCGGCGACATAACCCAGCGCCTCTTCCTTGCTCACGCGGAAGGCTTCTTTGCCGATGATGATGCCCATCTCGATTTCGTAGTCGAGCTGCTTGGTGAAGTGCGGAACCGACACCCTGGCCCCGTCCGGCACCACCGACGACGGCGCTTCCAGAAAGCCGGTCGGATGTTCGAAGTGAAAATCCTTCCAGTTGTGGGACTGCCATTCCGGCTCTTGCCAGGTGGTCAATTCCGACAGGTGAGCGGAGAAATTGCACGAGGTGTGCATGATCTTGCCCGGCTTCGGCACCGGCGCCTGCAATTCGATGTCCGCGGAAGCGTAAACCGGACCCAGACCGGGAGCTGCTGCCAGCTCACGGGCACGTTGCATCGCTTCCTCGCCTTGTTCCAGAAAAGCGATCATGTTGGCGGGCAGCGCCCCCTTGCTGGCGGCATGCAGATCCAGGAAGCCAGCTTCCAGCACGACGCCGATCGTGGCGGCGCCGGTCGATTTCACACGAAAACTTGCCAGTTTCATGATTCTGTACTCAGTGCGCAGCCGAACGGCCGGGTTTCAGATTGGGCACGACGTGTTCGCCCATCAGACGGATGGTCTCGAGGTTGTCTTTCTCGCTGGCGCCAACAACCTCCAGCAGCGGCAGGTTGAGACCGGAATCGACCAGTTCCTGGGTGATTTCCAGGCAGTCCTTGGGCGTGCCGGAAATGACCGTGAACCGGCGCATCATTTCATCCGTCACCAGGTGGGTGACCTTGTCGTCGGTGCCATCGGCAATCGCCTTACGGAACGGATCCCAGGTTTTGGCAGGCAGACCGGAACCACCCAGAATGATGTCGTTCTTGATATTGCGGATCTTGTTGACCACGTAGGTGCCGGTGTAACTGCGGGTGGCATCGCGCGCCTTGTCACCGTCCTTGGAGCAGGAACAAAGAATGACCCCACCCACCGGGAAGTCGTCCGGCAGCGTGCGTTGGGCGGCCCGTGCGCCCTGTTGCAGGTTGTCGATGGCGTAGCGGACGAAGTGCGGCGCGGTCAGTCCCGCCAGCAGCATGCCGTCGCTTTCGCGGCCGGCCAGTTTCTGCATGAAGGGGCCGGTGGCGCCGACATAAATCGGGATATTGGTGGCCAGGCCGGCGGCTGCGCGGTCAAAAGCCGGCATGGTGGATTTGAACAGCTTGCCTTCGTAGCTGAAGCGCTCGCCCGACCAGACCTTGCGCATGATTTCCATGGACTCGTGATGCACTGTCACCGGCCGCATGACTTCCTGATCGTATTCAAGGTACTCGATGCCCACCTTGCCCACACCAATGCCCATGATGAAACGGCCATTGGACAGTTCGTCGACGGCAGCCGCTTCGGACGCCTGAATGGTCGGGTGGCGTAAATACGGCGAAGTGATGCCAAGGCCCACAGGGATCTTTTTGGTGGCCATGGCCACAGCCGCAAGCGTGGTGAAACAACCACGCGACTCGAGGCCGTATT
Organism: uncultured Gammaproteobacteria bacterium; assembly: GCA_963708905.1. GTDB lineage: Bacteria > Pseudomonadota > Gammaproteobacteria > Xanthomonadales > SZUA-36 > SHZL01. The sequence goes on from CAVPUV010000027.1 coordinate 41,403, forward strand.
GACGGAACCAGTGATAGGCTTCGGCGATCCAGAAGCCGCCGCTCATGTTGGATGCCTCGGTCTGGGCAGCGTATTTCTGCATGGATTTGAGGGGCTCATAGGACTTGAAAATCACGCCCACTTTCGGATTCACTGTTGTACTCATCGATTTCTCCTGGGTTGATGGCGCGCGCCATCACGCTCGTGCGGAAAATTTAGCATTCAATGTTAGGCGATAGCCCGGTGTTTGTCTTGTCCATCCATGAATGCACTTTGACTGCAAGCGCAGAGGACGGGCCAGACCGCGCCGCGAAGCTGCAATCCGCCTGCCTTGACAGCACCGGCGTTTCCTCTTAACGTGGCTCGAATTGATACGGTGCTGCCATCATACATACATCCAGTGCGCTCGAATTCAAGCCCAATCCGAAGGCGGGCATGAAAAAATCTGCTGAAAACGCTCTGTCCACCACAGCCGAATCCAGTGATCTCAAGTCGTTTCTTGACACCGCTTCGAGCGCCATTTTCCAGATTCTGCCGCAGCCCCATTCTGACAAATTCGAACATTACTCCATCACCAGTCATAAACTGGCAAAGCTCTCCCTATACCTCTCTGCAAGCGATCCTTTTACCGTCCACCGCCGCAGCCAGGACATCGAGGACGATTCGGCTTTCGATTTCCTGGTGGTCGTGCCGTTGCAGGGCAGCGCCGAAATCGAGCAGGAAAAGTCCAGTTTTACCGTGGATCCGGATTCCCTGGCCATCATCCCGGGCGGGCTGCCGTATCGGCTTTCGTTCCCGCAAACCGGGAAGCGCTTATTGCTGCGGATTCCTCTCCAGGTTTTTCACGAGCGTGTTCTCGGCCGGCAAATTCGCGACTTTGGCGTGCATGTGTTCAGCGGCGCCGGCCTGGTCCAGATCACCGTTGACCTGCTCAAATCGCTGGTGATGCAGGCCGGTAACATGACCGAAACGGAACGCTACACCGTGGCTGAAGTGACGCTGGAACTGATGGCGGCGGTGTTGCGTTCGGACACCGGTTTCGGCCAGAACGAGCACGGCAGCGCACAGGTGGCGCGCATGACCCGGATACTTTCCTACCTGGAAGAGAACTACACCCGGCACGACCTCACGCCGGCCAGCGTCGCCGCGGCCAATGCGGTATCCATACGCCATCTGCACAACCTGTTTCAGCACTCGGATGCAACGGTGACCAAGTGGTTGTGGGAACGCCGTTTGAAAGCCGCGCGCGACGATATCCTGAATCCGGCGATGAGCGGCAAGAGCATTACGGAAATCGCCTACAATGCGGGTTTCAACGACTCGGCGCATTTCAGCAGAACTTTCAAAGCGCGCTTTGATCTTTCACCCAGCCAGCTGAGGAAGAAAGCACAGGAAGAATCCGCGGCAGAATGAAAACCGCTGTTCCGTGACGAAGCCATGGCACCCTGCAGCACCTGCAGACAAGCCGGCCGGCGTTGCCAGGCAAGCAGCCCATCCTGCCGCTCATTAGGCGCTAAGCGCAAATCGAACACCAACATGTTGTCAGCGCTTTGGTGTGATTGTCAGGCAGCAAGGCCGAGTGTTTCAAAGGCGTCATGCATTTCCTCCCGCAGGCGGATGTAATGTTGATCAAGGGGATGGACGGTTTTGGGCGGTCTGCCGCGCGGACGGGTGACGCCGGCGAGCAGCGGTTTGATCACCTGTTCGCGCAACAGCAGGTAGGCGCACATGGTGCGCATGCCAGCCGGATCGGCATTGAAGCGGTGCGAGCGCACCGGACGATCGATGAGATTTTTGCCCCGCAACTTGGCCAGATCGTAGGCGGCATGACGGGGAGCGTATTGTTGCGCGCTCCAGCCACTGCGGTCGCGCACTTTGGCAGCCACCTCAGCCACCGTAAAGCCCTCCGGTGCGGTCGAAAGACCCACTACGGCATTGAGGACGTGACGGTTGCGGACTTTATTCAAATCGATGCCCGCCAATCGCCGATTGCCGCGTGCGCTCGGCTCGCTCCAGCGTTCAAACGCGCCTGCGTCGAGAAAGCTCACGTGCGCCGCCTGTACGGTGTTGAGAAAGCGCACCAGCATGGCGCGCATGCGCTCGAGCAATACCGGCAGCTTCTCCAGCACTTTCCCGCAGCGCAGCGCCTTGGTGTTGTGCACCACCACCTCGATGCGCAGGACGCGCGCGCCCTTGTCGTAGATCTTCAGCGTGAGGTTGCCCCAGTGGATCTTGAACACCGTCAGGTCGTAGCGCTTTGCCTGGACGGTTTTGGCCACCTCCGGCCCCTCGCGACCCCGCGTTATACGGTGCTGCGGGCGTTGCGAGAAGCCGAAGATGGTTTTCAACTGCTGAAGCTGCAACGGCGAACGCGTGCGGTCAATCAGTTTTTGAAAGACCTCATCGAGCATCGTGCCGCGGGTAAAGAGCAGATTGCGGCTGAGCTCCATTTGAAAGAGCGAGTACTGGTAGCCAAAGCGGCTTCGCTCTTGCTCCTCGCGCGTCAGAGCGAAGATCAGGCAGGTCGAGTAAATCCAGCGGTCACACACCGCCCGCAGGCGCTCGATTGCCGCCGCGTCGGTCAAACGCGCCGCCACCCGGTTGACCCGGGCCAGATCGCTCCCGGCCACAAAGCAGTTACCGCTTTTGACCACCGTATGGCCGGCACGCTGAGCCTGACGCTCCACCCACTCGTGCCCGTTGAGAATGACCTGGGCGCCAAAGGGCGGATAACCACACATCCGTACCGTCACATGGCCCCATTGCGGATCGATGATGTGAAAGTAATAGTGCTTCACGTAGGGCCATTTCTTTCGATGCCGGATATCGACGATATGGCCCGCTGTATGGCGTTTGACTTCCCACACCGGCGCAGGGGCATTGCCGGTGATCACCAGAAACAGACCCCTGAAGCGCTGGTCCTGCGGCAGGTGCGGTTCGGCCAGCTCGTGTTTGCGCTCGCCGGCCTGTGCTGCAATCAAGGGAATCTTCTGCTGGGCGCAAAAGGCGCTCAACCGTCGCGAGAAGGTGCCGGCCATCTCACGCAGCCGCCCATCATCGAGCTTGGAGTCATCCCCATGGAGCAATCGCCACCAGCTGCGAAGGCCTCCGCCGGTCATGCCCACGGGGAAATAGGCGTTCAAAACAAGGCGGTCCATGCAGTCATAGCCGCCGTCCAGCAGCTCAGCATGGTATTCCGTAAACTCATCGAGGGTGTTCATGCCGAAAGCCTATCATCCACCACTGTCGTTCGTCACCGGCTGTTCGCGAAGGCGAACCTCATTTTCCCAGCGCAGTCTGGGAAAATGCCTAGTCTCTTAAGCCCTGTCTGAATATAATCCCGGAAAGTCCATTAGGAGGCGCGATGATCGCGAAGAGATTTGGATTCACAAGGAATTTTCTGAGGGAGCGCAATACCGGGCTGTATTGCCGACTGAAGAAAATTCCTTGTGGATTCAAAGATCGAGCGAGGGCGTGCCTCCTAATGGACTTTCCGGGATAATAGGCGACCCGCTGAACACATACCGCAACAGGACGAGCCAATGAGAGAGATTAAACGGACGTGCGTGATAGGTGCCGGAACGATTGGCAGCCTGTTCGCCGGCCACTTCGGGTCGGTGGCAGAATCAGCTGTGCTCACGCGCCGCGCGGAGCATGCAGATGGCCTTAATGCCCAGGGTCTGAGGATCAGCGGCAAGTCCGCGCTTCAATCCGACATCATTGCCGCCACGGATCCGGCCCTGCTCGGCGATGTGGACCTGGTGATTCTTGCCACCAAGACCACCGCCGTGGAAGAATCCGCCCGTCAGCTAAAAGGTCATTTCCCGAATGCCATCGTCATGACGGTGCAAAACGGCCTGGGCTGTGAAGAAATAGTGGCCAGGAATGGCAACTGGCCGATCCTGTCATCGATTACGTTTATGAGTGGCAGACGCCATTCAGACACGCACGTCGAATACGAACTGGATACGGCCACCTGGCTGGGCCCCTGGGCCGGGGGCAGCGCCACCTATGAGCAGGCGCAGGCGGTGGCGGCTTTTATCAACCGCAGCGGCCTCAAGGCCAAGGCATTTGCCGATCTGGAACCGGCACAGTGGTCCAAGCTGATTTTCAATGCCGTGATCAACAGCGTTGCTGCCCTGTCCGACCTGCCCCATGTCGCTGCGTTTGCCAGGCAAAAGGAGCTGACCGATCTGGGCCATCTGGTGCATGCCGCCATGGACGAGGGCAAACGCGTGGCCGCCGCCCGTGGCGTGGACCTGTACGAAGATCCATGGCAGATGAACGTCGAAGCGACCAGCCACGGCCAGACCGGGGGAGAGGACTATGCTCATGCCCCGTCAATGCTCGAAGACGTACGCGCCAGGCGTCTGACCGAGATCGACTGGATTACCGGATCCATCGTACGCGAAGCGGTGAAATTGGGGGTTCCGGTGCCGATCAATGAAACGCTGTACCGGCTGGTAAAAGCGCGCGAAACCAGCTGGCGGCGTCGGTGAAACCATGCACAAAGAGGTAGCCATGAAAGTATGTATCGTCGGTTGCGGAGCCATTGGCAGCCTGTTCGCCTCCCACCTGGGACGGCTGGATGACGTGGAGGTCTGGGCCTTTGACCTGGACCAGGCCCATGTCGATGCGATGAACAAAAACGGCCTGCGGCTGACCGGGCTCAGCGACATCGTCGTGCCGGTCAAGGCGCGCAGCAACGCACAGGAAATTCCCCCCTGTGAATTCGGCATCGTCGCCGTCAAGACCTTGTATACGCGAGCGGCCATGCAAGCCACCGCCCATATCTTCCGCGATGGCGCGGTCTGCTCGGTACAAAATGGCATCGGCAATGAAGAAATCATTGCCGAATACGTTCCCCGCGTGATCCTGGGCACCACTTTTCCCGCCGGCCACGCCACCGCGCCCGGCGTGGTCAACCATGATACCGGCGGCAAGACCTGGATCAGCCCGTTCCTGCCCAAACCCGCCAGCATGGATGAGGTCAGGCGGCTGGCGGAAACATTGATTCGCGGCGGCGCCAATATCGTCGCGATGGAAGATGCCCGCGGCGCCTTGTGGACCAAGCTGATCTTCAATTCAGCCTCCAACCCGATGGGCGCGCTGACCCATCTGCCCCACGGCGTTGCCTGCGACCAGCCCGGCGTGCGCCGGGTAATGCGTGAACTGGTCAACGAAGGCAAGGCGGTCGCCGCTGCCCTCAACATCACCCTGGACAGCGACCCCGATGCCTTGCTGGATTATGGCCGCGCAAAGGCTTATCAGCATCCACCCAGCATGCTGACCGATGTGCTGAACCAACGGGTCACCGAGATCGACGCATTGAACGGCGGCATTGCGCGCCTGGGCGCGGAACTGGGCATACCCACGCCGCTGAACGCGGCCGTCACCGATATCATCAAGGGCCTGGAATATTCCTGGCGCGAAGACGAATGGAGAAACCTGAAACCATGACCGAATACACCAACCGCTTCCGTCCGAGCAAAACGGAAATCGAACGCCGCTACGCCAATACGCGCAAAGCCATGGAAGCGCATGGCCTGGACTACCTGGTCGTCAGCGGCAGCGAATACAGCGGCTTCGAGGGTGCTGTCCTGTACATGTGTGGCTTTCATATTCTGCACCGCTACGCCTACGTCATTGTGTCACTGCACGATGAGCCGATCTGTGTCTTTCCGCGTGAAGCGACCTGGGTCGGCGACCACAGCGCGACCTTTATCGAACACCGCGAATTCCCCCCGCACTGCGGTCAGTGGATGGCGCAGCACCTGAAGTCGAAAGGCGCCAGGCGCGTCGGCATCTACGGCCTCGAATACATCATCAACGTGCGTGATTACTCGGCGCTGGCGGCGCAGGATTTCGAGATCGTCGATTTTGAAATGCAATTCGATTATGCCCGTGCGCAAAAGAGCGAAGAGGAAATGGCCTCGGTGCGGCACTCCATGGACATCAACAAGCAGGGGGTGCTGGAAGTGATCAAGGCCTACCAACCGGGCAAGACCGAAGCCGAGCTGATGGGCGTGGCCGAGAAAACCTTTTCCACCCTGGGTTGCGCGCGCAACACCATGAACATGATCCTGAGCGGCCCCAATGGTTCGCTGCTGCCGCAGATGGTGTTTGCCAGCCAGCGCCCGGTGCAGGACAGCGACGGCCTGATGTACGGCCTGGAAATAGCGGGCGAAGGTGGTCACTGGGTGGAGTTTTCCCGGCCGATGGCGCCCAGGGGCGTGGACGGCACGATGCAGGAGATGATGACCGCCTACCAGGAGTTCCATGAGCTGGCGCAGGAGCATATGAAGGCGGGCAACACCGCGGAAGAGGTCAGCCGGCTGTGCATGCAGCCCATCTTCGATCGCGGCTACCGCTCCGGCCATGTGTGCGGCCACTCCATCGGCATGACCATGATCGAAATGCCCCGCATCGGCGAAGGTTTCGATTTTGTCCTGCCGGAGAATATGGTCTGCTCCATGCATCCGCATTACATGACCCAGGACCGCACCCACGCGCTCTATTTCCAGGAGACCTATCGCGTTGGCAAGGATGGTGGCGAACCCCTGTCCGGCGTGCCGGTCAAGTGGTATCACGGCGGCGAAGACAGCTTCTAGGTCCTGTCGGACTTAACACTGATCTACTGCGGCAAAGCCGGATTTGGTCATATTTTCCGCTCTTTCTCGTTAAGTAGCGGTGCTATTCGCCTCAAAAGAGCGAAAAATCTGCCTCAAATCGGCTTTCCCTCGCTACGATCGGTTAAGTCCGACAGGCTCCCAAGAGTTTTTGGAATTATTTTCACTTGGAACTATCATTCCTGCATTTTTTCTGAAATCCTCCCTCTCAAAGCATTCACACCTATTCCGATGGACAGTTCGAACGTCAAACGTTATCTACCGTGGGTGGTGGCGACAGCGCTGTTCATGGAACAGCTTGACTCGACCATTATCAATACGGCAGTGCCATCCATGGCGGCGAGCCTTCACGTAACACCGCTGAGCCTAAAAGCGGTTGTCACCAGCTACATCTTGAGCCTGGCCGTCGGTATTCCCGTCAGCGGCTGGATGGCTGATCGCTTCGGCACGCGCCGCGTGTTCAGCACCGCCGTGGCGATCTTCACATTTTCTTCCGTACTTTGCGGCCTGTCTTTGAATGTCCCCATGCTGGTGGCGGCGCGCATCCTGCAAGGCATGGGCGCCGCCATGATGATGCCGGTCGGACGGCTGACCATCATTCGCACTTTCCCGAAATCCGAGTTGCTCATGGCAATGAATTTCGTAATTATTCCGGCCTTGATCGGACCATTGCTGGGTCCGACGATTGGCGGCTTGATCGTGAACTGGCTGCCATGGCGAGTCATCTTCTTTATCAACGTCCCAGTCGGTTTGGCGGCGCAACTGCTGATCCATCGTCACATGCCGGACTATCATGGAGAGGGGCGTCCACTGGATATCGTCGGCCTGGCGCTGTTTGGAACCGGCACGGCATTGCTCTCATGGTTGCTGGAAATATTCGGCGAACACAATATCGACGTAACCTCGGCGGCCATCCTGTTTCTGCTGTCACTGAGCTTGCTGGCTGCTTACGGCTGGCATGCGCGTCAAATACGCTATCCGCTATTGCGCCTGAAGCTGTTTCACGTGCGCACCTTCCGCGTCTCGGTAGTCGGTGGTTTCATCACACGGCTCGGTTTAGGCGGCCTCCCTTTTTTATTGCCATTGCTCTATCAACTCGGGCTTGGGCTGCCGGCCTGGCAATCAGGACTTCTGATGATGCCTGCAGCGGCGGCAGCCATGGCAATGAAACTGATTTCGAGCCGCGTCCTGCGGCGTTTTGGATATCGGCAGGTCTTGGTCGTCAATACCTTGATGATCGGCATCACGATCAGCCTGTTCGCCGGTGTCACCTCCGACACGCCGATAATGCTGATTGTTTTACTCTCGCTGACTCAGGGTTTTTTCAATTCACTCCAATTCTCGAGCATCAATTCCATGGCTTATGCAGACGTCGGCACGGAGGATTCGAGCATGGCAAGTACCATCGCCAGTTCACTGCAGCAGATGTCGATGAGTTTTGGCCTGGCTTGCGGATCGCTGATAACCGCCTGGTATCTCGGCGATCTGCCGCAGTCCGATCGCGCCGCCGTCACTGGCGCGCTGCATCACGCTTTTCTGACGTTGGGCGCTTTGACGATGATGTCATCATTGACCTTTTGGACCTTGCGCGCCGAAGATGGCGAGAGTGTCAGCAAAGGCCGTGCGCCAGTGGCGGAATGAGCGCAATTCAAGTGGTACCACGGCGGCGAAGACAGCTTCTGGTACCGTGACCCAAATGCCACCGGTTTCCTGCTGCAGCGGTTTTTTACCCAGTTGATCGATCAGGCCTCGCTGATAGCCCCTGAATAGAGCCCGTCCAGCAGGTCATTGGCGGAAAGATTGGCCTCGTCAGTTCCGTCCTGGCGGACGATTCTGATGGTCAACTGGCCCTCGCCGTTGTCAGCCAGTACTTCGAAGCGGGTTTTGTTGTACAGCACAAACGTCTTGCCCAGGGGCTGTGTGCCCAGGATGGATTGCTCTTTGTGGACTTTCGCCACGCGGGGCCTGATGGCTTCGATAAAGGCTCTAATCCTGCCGCGCATCTCGTCCTGGCCGAGCTCGCACCCAGGCCCGGTCAGTTCCAGTTTGAAGTCCGGCGGTGAACCGATGCCCAGCAGGTAGCGATGGGTGTCGGTGGCCTGGTCCAGCACTTTGAACGTGACGGCATAGTTCTGCGATGCCTTGCCCGCACCCGGCCCGAAGCGGATGTCGACCTGGCTGACTTCCTCATCCCGGATGTCCGCCGCCTGACTGATGCGTAGGGATCGAACTTCATAAGCGGCAAAAAACTCCCGCAACAGGGCGGTTGAAAAGGAGTCAAGACCGGCACTGGTTTTCATCGATTCCCGCTTTAAACTCAAGCCACCTGATCCGCCAGCAGGATGCCCGCCGCCGGTGTGTCTTCCAGGCTGTAACCGCCCATCAGGTAGTGGTGAACGATGCGCAGGGCGACCATGCCGATGTGCTCATCAAAACCATCCAGATCGCCGAAACGATCCTGCAGTTTCTTTCCCACGTAGCCGTGCATCGCATCCATCACCCAGATCGGGACGAACTCGGCGAAGGCGCGTTGCGACTCAATCTGCACCGCTTCGATAAAATCACAACCGCGCGCGAACCGCGCGCGGTCGCTCACCTCAAAACGGCCGGGAACAAAGGTCTGCCAGTCGAGCTCCAAAAAGCCGCGCATGAAGGTGACGAAATTGCAGATGTGGTAATCCGGCATGAAGCCGTAACGGGCATTGGGCAGAATCGTGTCGGAAGAAAACAGCAGCTTTTCCTCGGCAAAGTACGCGTTCAAATGGCCCGTGCCGTGCGTGGGACCGGGATTCAGCAGCGTAAACTTCAGTCCATCGATGGTCATTTCATGGCGCGCGCCGCTCAACTCCCGGGTCGGCACGCGCTGTCCTTTCGCCTGGCGCAGCCGGATCACCTTGGCGCACATCGCATCGGCGATGATTTCAGCCTCCGGCGCGAAGTCTGCCGCATAACCGGCATGGTCCAGGTGGTCATGGCTGTAAATGACGGTCTCGACAGTCTTGCCCGGTAGCGTCGCCGCAACGGATTTCCGGTAAGCCCGGGCAGCGCCCGGCGTGCCAAAAGTGTCGAATGCGACAACACTTGTGTCGCCCTCGACAAACAGGCTGCGGCGCACGCCGTCGCTTATGGTCCACAGCCGCTCAGAGATCCGGTCGACCTGCATCTGCGGCTCGCGCTCGAGGTACTGCCGCGCATTGGGCGCGGTGAAAAGGCCGGTATTCAGTTCAGCCATGACATTCAACTCCTCACTCAAAACGGCGTTGTATCCTGCTGCCAGTTACCCTCGATGCCCCAGCCTCCGGTCAGAAACTGCTGCATATAGCGCGACAGGTTCATCGCACAGTACTCACCGAAGCGATACAACTCGCCAAACTCCGCCGAGAGATTGAGATCCGTATATTTTTTGACTTCGGCAAAATCGTGCGGGTCGAGCCCGTCGAAAATCGCCTGTTGCGCCACTTCCGCCATGCGGTCGTAGAAATCCACACTGTCGTGGAACCCCTGGCGATCGGTAATCCAGAAATGTCCGGTCACGAAAATATCCCAATCCAGACTCAACAGGCGTTTCATCGCCGCCACATAGGGCGTCAAATGCCAGTCGGGGAAGAAGGTGTAGCCCACGCCCGGAATGATGGTATCCACCATGAACAGCACTCTGCTGCCGGGGAACCAGGCCGCGAGGTTGCCATCGCCATGGGTGGGACCGGGGTAGATCAATTCAAACTCATTGCCATCGATGGAAAAAGCCTTGCGCTCGCCGGCAAATACTTCGATGGCCGGCAACTGTCCGACGGACTGGCGGGCGCGGATCACCCGGTCACACAGATCATGTGCAATGATGTGGGCATCCGGCGCCATATCGGCGGCGTAGCCGGTATGGTCGAGGTGATCGTGCGAATAAATCAGCGTATGGATGGGACGGGTGGGAAACACCCTGCCGATCGCGGCGGCATAGGCTCTGGCGGTGCCGGGGGTGGTCAAGGTGTCAAAGGCGATGATCCCTTTCCTGCCCTTGAGAAATATGGAGCGGTAAATACCCTCGCTGACCGACCAGATATTGTCCCGCACCGGGACAAACGTGATATCGCGCCATGCCCCCTGGATGGGGATATTACCGCCCAGGGTAAAGATGCCGCGGTGCTCACAGGGCGGGTCCGGAGCCGGTCCGCTGGCGCCGTTTTGATCAGTCATCACCACCGGGTTCGCCCGTTATGCGGATTCCCGCGCCGTCGATTTTGTAGCGCTTGTTCATGAAGATCAGCACCGAGGTCAAGGCTTCGGCCACGATCGAATTGTCGATCACGCCGGCGTGCCAGGCTTTCAGCCCGATATCCTGCGCCATTTTGACCACCACCTCACGGGCTTTGGGGTCGTTGCCACACACCAGTACATCACAGTCTATCCGCTTTCCGGCCTCCTGCAAGTGGGCAGCGGCAATATTCTGGAAAGCCGAGACCACCCGCACGTTTTCTCCCAAAAAGTTCTGCGACTGTCTGGCCGCCGAGCCTTCTGCCGGCATCTGCACGCGCGCGACCGCGGGCGGCATCAGCGGCACCGTGGCATCGACGAATATTTTGCCCTGCACGCTGGCATAAACAGATTCGAGTGTGCTGCGGTGATGGGCATATGGCACGGCCAGAATGATCACGTCGGCCGCCGCCGCGGCAGCGCTGTTTTCCCTGCCATCGATGGTTCCGGCCGTCCGTGCAGCCAGCTCCCGGGCCGAGACCTGGGCTTTTTCCGCGGTTCTTGAACCAATAATGAGCCGATAGCCCTTTTGCGCCAGCCGATAAGCCAGGCCGCCACCCAGGTTACCCGTGCCTCCCAATACAGCGACAGCCGGTAAAGTATCAGACACTTGTATTCTCCTTCACGGTGCGCTTGCGGCCGCAATAGTCGGGACAATGAACGATGCACAAAATTTAACCGGCAAACAAGATGCAGTCTTGAATTGCACGGCACAGCGTTTGACGCTGGGCGCAAAGCAATGCCCGGCGTCGGTGATGTCGGCCTGTCCCAGCACGTCATCTTGTGTTCATTTCACGATCTCGATATTCCAGCTGGCGCCGGAGCTGATGTGGTAGGTGTCGGCAAAATTGCCCTGGTTGATCGCCAGCGCAACCTTGTTCAGACTGTTCAGGTAAAGCAATGTATCACCAACCGCCACCTGTCCAAAAGTGGGGAAATAGGGCAGGGATTGCTGCAACACGACCACCCCCGCATGGGATATCCTGATGTTGATCCTGTCGCCGGGCTGCAGCTTCAGCCGGGCAAACGTCGCGCGGTCGATATTGGTCCAGACATTGCCATACTGCGGATCCAGTATTTCGATGTTGCCATAGACCCGCCCCTGTTCGTAGCGGGGTTTCTGATATGGAATCATCATCACTGCTGCCGGTATCTCAGGGCCGACTTCCGCAAATGAAATGACGCCGGCGGCCAGCCGCGCGCCGGTATAGGCATACACGTCGCGGCCGTGAAATGTGTAGGACTCGTCCGAGTTGGCGAGGCGGTTCACCGCTTCATCGATTTCGCGCACGGCTTCGATGCCCAGTTGCTCGGCGACCGCAGTCAGAGTCCCGTTGTCCGGCGAAACAAAATAATGTCCGGAGCGGGTTTTCAGCACGACGGATTTGCGCTCCGTGCCCACGCCCGGGTCTACCACCGAAACGAATACCGTGCCCCGGGGCCAGTAGGCGGCAGTCTGGGCGAGCCGCAGCGATGCTTCCCAGATATTGAAGGCGGGAATTTCGTGTGTCAGGTCATAAATCGCCAGTTGTGGCGAGACGCTGACCGCCACGCCTTTCATCGACGCCACCGCCGCGTCCTTGCTGCCGAAATCCGACTGCAACACCAGCGGGCTGGCCGGCCAGGCGGCCGCACTCAGCAGCAGCGCCGCACCGGCAAGGATGGCAACGCCCGTGCGCCGGGCAAAAGCGAATTCCAGCAAATGAATAGCCCGGGGATGAATAGCCCGGGGAAATAGTATTCCAGTCACTCTTGCCGCCGCACGTTTGACGGGGTCGGTCCGGTGCTTGAATCCGGTGTCGTGCGTTTTGTCTACCAACAGGCGAAAAGGCCCGGCGCCGGCTTCAGCTCTCCGGGGCAAAACTGATCAGCGGGTCATACAGCCCCACTTTGAACACCAGTGAACGGAAAGCATAGTAGCCCGCCAGCACGGCTACTGCGGTCAGGAGATCACCTAACCAGGAGCCGGGCGCAAGCAACAGCAAGAATGGCACCACCAGCCCTACGATCAACACCCCACCGATAAACCATTTGACATAAGGCCCTTGCCGGGTGAGTAAACGCACGGACATCCGTGCACCCGGAGAGCCCCGGTTGGCCCCCTGTAACAGGGCCAGCACCATAATGGCCGTTACCACCACCAGCAGCAAAGCCGCCTTGTGGGCTGTGGGCAGAAGGCCGCCCGCCACGATCGAGGTGGCTGTCGGGTCAAGGATCGTCGCCAGGACCAGACCGCCAAGGAAGGAATAACTGAAGCTGGAAACGGGCATCAGGCCGGTGTTCCAGAAGGATATTGCGGAAGAATCGGCAATGGCGAATCCATGGTAGACCATGACGAACATGGCGGTGACCATGGCGGCGATTTTGATGAACGCGGCAAAACCGCTGACCGCCGCTCCGGCGCCCTCCAGCAGACCAAACCCGTTGAGGGCAATATGCAGAATCGCTGAGCCACTGAACAGGACGATCGAAATCGCCCCGCGGCTGATCCAGGAACGGTCCGGCCGCAGCATGGCCCGCCAGGAACGTTCCGGAACACCCATGTGCGCCAGGTGGAAGTAGGTCTTGAGAATGGCGGTGATGCTGACGCCCACGATCATGCTGATCACCGAATCGTACAGCAAACCCACCAGGAAAAGTCCGGCCCCCAGCTCACCGCAGAAAAATGCATTCGCTATGGACTGGTTCCAGTAGCGCTGGTAGCGATAGCCCAATTCAAGACTATCACCGACGATGGGAAACACCCTGCTTGCCATATGCTTGCAACTCCTTCCGACGACCGGGGCCAGTTAAGACGCTCCGGTCAGGTAACGTAATAGACTTTGGGTTTGGTGTTCTTCTCCGGCATGGGCGGCCGACCGCCACGTTCCCGGATAATCTTGCTCGGCTTGCTTTGCGGGTCGTCCAGATCGCCGAAAATGCGGGCGTCGGTCGGGCAGGTCACCACACAGGCGGGGTCCAGACCCGAATCCACCCGTTCGCTGCAGAAATCGCATTTTGTCACCGTACCCGGGGTGAATCGCGTGTAGCCCTGATCTTCGAAAGCGGTCAATTCACCCTCGCCAAACAGACCTTTTTTCATCGTCTCCTTGTCCAGCACGGAACGCTGGTCATAGGGGCAGGCGACGGCACAGGAGTTGCAGCCGATACACTTGTCGTTGTCGACCATGACGATGCCGTCCGGACGCGTATAGGTGGCGCCGCTGGGGCAGACCTTTTCACACGGTGCATCTTCACAGTGATTGCACAAGGTCGGGATATAAACCCGGCCAACGTTGGGGTAGACCCCATAATCTTCACTCAAGGTACGCGTGAAGAAAACGCCGTCCGGCAGTGAGTTTTCCTGTTTGCACGCGACCACGCAGGCATTGCAGCCGATGCAACGCCGGATATCAAACACCATACCCCATCTAGCCATGATGCGTCCCCACCTTGCCCGGTCGTTTCAATTCGTCCACGATGTCATACACCGTCTTGCCCTGCTTGAGGGCTTGCGGCCAGTCATCCAGCTTGGTCAGCTTGACCTTGCAAACGGTTTCCGGCTGTCCCGTGACCGCATCGGTATTGCGCAGATCATAGGGCAGCAAATCATTGAAGTGTCCGCCTGCGTGCGGTACGCCTGAATGCCGCGTCTGGATCCTGGACAGCGAATTCGACACCCCCAGCGCGTCAGGGTGCATGCCTTCGGTGACCCCAATGCGGCCATAAATCTTACTGGTGGGCGAATCCACCCGGACGATGTCGCCGCTCTTGAGACCCTGCTTTTTGGCCGTCCTGGGATTCAGCAGCAAAGCGATATGCACCGGGTCGCGAAAGACGATGTCATTGATCCATGGGTTACTCAGGCTTTCACCGAAATTGAGTTGTATGTCCTTGAAAAACATCCCGTAAAGGTCGTATTCGGCCGCCTCTGAATGAACCGGATCGAGCACCAGCGTGGGTAGCGGCTGGTAGTCATCCCAATCCCACTCGTGGCGGAATGGAACATTGGCTTTTTCCATCTGCTCTTTGAGATTTCTGGGAATGGTGACCATATCCTCGATGTAAAAATGCAGCCGCATGCCTTCCCACGGGCGATACCACTTGTCCGGCCGCCGTGGCGTGACCGCGTGGCCGTGCTCGACATACCAGTCCAGCGGCTTGTCGTTCCACAGCAGGCCTTTGCGTTCGGCGATTTCCTTGTCCGTATACTTCCGGTCCGGCTGCAGCCGCAGCTCGGGTTTGTGGTCGAACCCGCTGACGATATTGATCACTTCGTTGTAGGCGCCGAGGATGCCCATGCGCTCTGAAAGCTCGGAAAAGATATCTTCCTCGCTCTTGGTATCGTACAGCGGCTCGACCGCCGGCTGACGCATGCACATGCCTTCGGTGTGCGGCGGTTCGATCATGGTCATGTTCCAGGATTCCAGCGCGTCGTGGGACGGCAGGATCACGTCGGCCCATAAGGTGGTTTCGGTCGGTATAAGGTCGGAAACCACGATGAAGCGCATGCTCTTCATGAACTCGAACCACTTTTCCCTGGGCCCCTGCATGGCCCAGATCGGGTTGGAGTGACAGATCACCATCACGTCCGGCTTGAAGTTCACGCCAAATTTTTCCGGGTTTTCCCACACCAGCAGGTTCAGGTGCGGCGGATGCAATCCCACCGGGAAGTAGTTCAGCAGGTGATAGGTGCTGGGTGGAAACTGAAACGGCGGCATGGGACCCAACTGGTGCGGCGTCGGCAGCATCATGCCGTTCTCGCCCGGAGCCACGTGGCTCTTGTCTATCCACTGGTCATCCAGCGTCGCCCCTACCAGGCCGCCGGGCGCGTCGATGTTGCCGACCATGAAATTGACCATCTTGAAGGCGTGATTGGTCTGGAAACCGTGCTTGTGCCCCTGGGCGCCGCGGTAGTAATTGTACGCCGCAGGACGCAGCGGCAAGGTACGCCCATCGATATTGATGGTGGCGCCAATGGTTGCTGCCTTGGCGAATTCCCGGGCGATGCGGCGGGTGGTTTCCGCCGGCACCGTGGTAATTTTCTCCACGTATTCAGGCGTGCATTCCTGCAGGATGTCCCTGAACTTCTGGAATGCCGGCTGGCATTCCTTGCCATCCACCTGGTAACTGCCTTCCAGCGCCATTTCGCCCGTAGCCGGATCGTCCCAGGTCCTGGCGCGCTTGGCAACGGAATCCCACACGTAAATTTTGCCTTCGCCATTGCGCATGAAGGTCCCGTCCGGACCCACCAGGTAAGGTGCATTGGTGTCCTTGCGCAAAAAGGCGTAGTCGCACAGACCCTCGCTCACCATCACGTGACACAAGCCCAGCGCGAAGTGCCGGTCGGTTGCCGGCCGGATCGGGATCCACTCCTCGGACTTGGCTGCCGATGTCGACAACCTGGGTTCAATGGTCACGCAGCGCATGCCGCGCTTGATGCGCGCATCGGCCACCCAGTTGGCCTGCGCCGCTGCGTGCAGGTGGGACGAGAAGCCATCCCCGGTGCCGTCATTGATCCAGTAGTTGCAATGCAAGGCGTCATTGGCGACGGCAAACGCTGAATGGATATAACCGTTCATGGGGTGATACGCGCCACCGCACATGGTACCGCCCGACTGGAAGCTGTTCTGATTGCCGAATGCCAGCGGCCAGTTCCACACGTTCATTTTCTGGAAGTCCTCCAGCGACGGCAGGATTTTCCGCGGGTCATCGGCGATGGTCTTTTTCAGCACGTCCGCAACCAGGTCCAGCGCTTCATCCCAACTGATCGGCTGCCACTTGGGATCGATGCCCGGTCCTTTCTCGGGATTGGTCCTTTTCATCGGCTGTTTGAATCGCTTGGGGTCGTAATGCCGCATAATCGCGGAATTACCCTTGGGGCAGAGCTTGCCATTGTTGGACGGATTGGTCGGGTCGCCTTCGATCTTGTTGATGACCCCATCATCGGTGATGTGGATCAGCGAACCGCAGGAATGCAGGCACATCTTGCACGTGCTGCGAATCCACCGGCCGGGTTTCAGGGAGTTCTGCATGTGTTCTTTTGCTGTGGCCATTTCGGCTAATCCTCGCTGTAAGCAGCGTAGCGAAGGGTGAATCCGTCAGTGGAACCGGATTTCACCTCCTTTGGGTCTATCCATGGCAAATGGAAACTTGGTAACTAAATATACACAATAATGTTTAACAAGTGCGTATATATATGCAAAACCATATGCTTGATGTCAATTTACACCAAACGGCGAACAGAATCAGCAAGCAAACGGTCTTTTTCATCCCAAATAGCGTTCAGCCAGGCTTTCAGATGACGTTTGGCTACCCTGTCGTCACGAAAGTTGACGCCGCGCAGTCCTTCATCAATAGATCTTGACCGTGCCGATATAAAGATGTTCCGCACCTGGCCGGAAATGAATTGCCAGAAAGTGGGCGTCCCGTCCGGGTAGAAAATGGTCACGTCGATCACGGTCTGTAGCGCATCGCCGAAGGAATACAGCACCTGGCCGATACCGCCATAGCGCGGCAGCAACAGGTGCTTGTAGGGTGATTTCTGCTGTTCATGCTTGGCTGCGGTGAAGCGGGTTCCTTCCGGGAAGGACATCATGGACACCGGGATGTGTTTCAGTTTTTCACAGGCCTGTGCGGCATTTTCCAGGTCCTTGCCGCGCAGTGCCGGGTTTCTGAGCAATTCCCGGTGGCTGTAGCGGCGCAGGAACGGCATATCCAGCGCCCACCAGGCCAGGCCAAGGAAGGGCACCCAGATCAATTGCTGCTTCAGCATGAAACGCATGAAGGGTACGCGCCGGTTGAGGCAGTACTGCAGCACCAGGATGTCGACCCAGGACTGGTGATTGCAGAAAATGAGGTAACGGCCCTGGCGGTCCAGCGATTCGGGCAGGTGGATGTCCCACGCCATGCCGCGGTAAAACCCCAGCACCAGCTTGTTGACGGAAATCCACAATTCCCCCAATGACGAGAGCCAGTGGGTTATGGTGTTTCTGATCGCTCCTTTGGGCGCGACACGCTTGAACAGTGCCAGCACCAGGATGGCCAAGGTCAGGACTATGGTATTGCAGCTGACCACCAGCAGCGCGGCCGCGCCCTGCAGTGCGTAACGAATCCGTTTCAGCACGAAGAGCAGGGGTCCAGCAGCAACCAGGCCACTACGGCATAGGCAATGCCCACCCGGAACACATTGCGCCGCTTGAGCTCGGCGAACAGGCTCATGGCCACAGGTTCATTTTGGTCAACAGGGCCTGAAAGCGCGGGTTGTCGCGCAGCGGGTCGTACAGCGAGATCCGATTCATGTGAATCGCGTAGGGATCACCTTTGGCAAAAGCGCGTTCCAGATTCGCCAGCGCCAGGTCGGATTCGCCCATCAAGGCCAGGTACAATCCCCGGTCCAAGGCTCCATCCGGCAGGTCCTGCCACTGCCGCAGCATTTCCAGCGCGTGATCTTTCAATGCGGGATTTTCCATGGCGTCGATCACGGCCTGGTCGGTGCTCTGATCAATATGCAGAATCCGGCCCAGTTCCGCTGATAAAAGCCGGGCTTGCGTGTACTCGCCCTGCATCAGGTACAAAGTCTCCATGTTGGCGAGGATGGGTGGCATCAACGGATCCAGATTCCGCGCTGACTGGTATTGGGCCAGCGCCTCCTCCGGGCGGCCGGCGTACATCAAAATCCAGCCTTTGACATGTGCTACCACAGCGGACCGGGGATCGGCTTCGATCGCCAGTTCCATTTGCTCCAGGGCTTCGTCGGTGCGGCGCTGGGCGGCCAGGATTTCGCCATACCATTGATGACCCGTGGCATAGCCCGGTTCCAACTCAACGGCGCGGGCAAAATCCGCATTCGCCCCGGCAAAGTCGTATTCATACATGGCTTTGAGGTATGCCCGGGTGGTCAAGGCGCGAGCAGAATCGGGATTGATGGCCAAGGCTTGCTCCGCGGCTTTCCGGCCCAGGGGAATGTATTCCGCGATGGACCCGCCGCGATATTCCGGAATCAGCGCATAGGCATCCGCCAGCGCCGCCCAGGCCTGGTCGAACTGCGCATCCAAAGCCACCGCTTCACGCAGCGGCTCGACCGCCGCCAGCAGCGATTGCACAGTGCGCTGATTCCACAAATGCCGGCCCAGCAGGTATTTGTTATAAGCCTCGACATTGCTGGTCGAATGCTGCGACAGGGACTTTTGCTCGGCGCCGGTGAGGGTGACTTTCAGCGCGCTGACTATGGCCTGGGCGATCTCGTCCTGCACCGCGAAAATGTCATCCACTTCGCGGGTGTAGGTTTCCGACCACAGGTGGGTGTCGGTATTGACGTTCGATCAACTGGGCGGTCACGCGGATACGGTCGCCGGCTTTGCGCACGCTGCCTTCCAGTACGTGGTCAACGTTGAGTTCCTTACCGATATCGGCGATCTTCTTGTTGCTGTCTTTGAAGGTGAAGGATGAGGTGCGCGATGGTACGCGCAGGCCTTCAACCCGCACCAGCACATTCAGCAATTCTTCGGAGATGCCATCGGAGAAGTATTCATTCCCGGCATCATCGCTCATGTTGATGAAGGGCAGCACGGCGATGGATTTTTCGGCAGCTGCGTTTTCTTCAGCCGCGGTTGCGGGCGGCAACTCGGCCGCAGAGCGGCCTCCTGCAACGGAAACGGTGCCGGAGGAAAGTGTATCCGGCCCCTTTTGGCGTTCCAGCACCAGCAATACCACCGCCACCGCCAGGATGCCAATGATGGTGTAGTCAAGCTTGCGACCGGTGGTCGAAGTGATGGACTGGCTGCGGTCCACGTCCTTTTCCCGCTTGACGCCTTCCGGCGTCAATTCGAATGCCCAGGCGAACACCAGCACCACAGGGAACCCGATGCCCAGCAACAGCAACACCAGCCTGGCCACCCAATCGGGTAATACCAGGATCGGTACCACCACGTCCACGACCTGCAGCAGCACCCAGCCGAGCACCAGGTAGGCGATGCCCACGCGGAAGACGTTTCTTCTTTTAAGTTCGTCGAAAAGGCTCATGCTTCACTCTGTGTCGCCCTGGTCCGGCGCCGTTCCCGGCGGGCCTATTCTGCCACAGGTCAGCAAGCAGGCAGTCGAATTAATGCCATAAATGGAATTTGGAAACGGGGCCCCGTTTCCGTGTCTCCGACAGGAGCTTCAAACAAACCTTTTCACCCCGGCTTTCTGTGCAGCCTTGTGCAAATCTCCGTCGAGCGTGGCCAACGGTATGCCCAGTCTCAGAGCCAGTTCGAGGTAGGATGCATCGTAAGCGGATAGCCTGAATCGCCGCGCCAGTTGCAGGGTGCTGGACAACGCGTGGGTGAATGTGGCCGTGTCCGCTTCAATATCCACGCCTGCCAGCATCTCAAGAAACGCCTCGCTACGCGCTTCGGTCACCAGGGTTTTCGCTTCCGCCCTGGCAATGACGTTGGCCACTTCAAGTCCCCAGGTTACAGGCACGAGGGCGATGTCCTGTTTCAACGCATCGAGCACTTGGCCAGCGTAGGCAAGTTCCTGCCGCTTGCCGTCACCAAAAAACCAGCGCATCGTCACCGAGTTATCCAGCACAAAACTCAAGCGCGCCCCTCCTCGATGAGTGCCTTGATGTTTACGCCACGCACCGGATCGGCCAGCATCAATGTCTTGAGTTTTTCCGCCGCTGCAACTTTGTCCTTCACCTGCGTGCCCAGGCTTGGCACCAAATCCGCAATGGCTTCCCCGCGATTGGTGATGGTAAAGCTTTTGCCGGCTTTCACCTGCCGCAGCAGTTCAGGAAGCCTGGTTTTCGCTTCATACGAACCAATTTGAATTTTCATGTCTTATCTCCTGCTCTCCTGCTCTCCTGCGCGGCGAACTTGATGTAGACCAGTGTATAGACCAGCCTACTCCAAATCAATGATTCAATCTGGACGGCGTTTGGCGCCACCGCCGAAGGCCGGAATTTCCGCGCTGAAGCCATGGCTGCGGCGGATTTCCGCCAGTTCGGCCACACCCGGCTGGCGCCAGAAGGTCAGCCAGGGCTCACTGTCCGGCGCCTGTTCCGGTAACCGTACCACAAACGGAAACATCCACAATCCGTCTTTGGCGGCGTAAGCCCGCAGCAGCAACTCACCCGCCCTGTCGAATTCCCCCAGGTTCGTCAAGTCGAAAGCCAAGGAAGTGGCGTCCGTTTCCTGGCCGGAATCCAGAAATTGCAGCCGGGAATCCAGTTCCGCCTTGGCCCCTTCGCTGTCCCCGCTGGCGAGCAACAGCTGGAAGCGGAAACCTTTGATCCATCTTTCATTACGTTCCGGCGGCGATTCGGCTTTTTTCACCTCCGCTTCCATGGATGCAACATCGCCCAAAACATGGTAAACGGTGATCAGGGTTTGCCGCGCACTGTCGAATTGCGGATCCAGTTCCAGGGCACGCTTGGCCAGGGTGATCGCCTGGTCGTACTCGCCGCGCAGCAAGTGTACGTTGGCTAGGTCCCCCAGCTGTACCGGAGCGAGCGGGTCCAGCTCGGCGGCTTTGGATTCATAAATAAGGGCTTTGTTAAAATCGGCAGTTCTGAGTAAAAAATCGCCATAGAAGTTATTGGCTGTAACATTGCCTGGATTGATTTCCAGCGCCTGTTCAAACAGACTGCGGGCGCCCCCCCAGTCCATATCAAGTTCGAACTTCACCAGGCCCAGCACGGCCAATGCTTCGGAGTTGTCCGGCTCCGCTAACAGGGCTTTGCTTGCCCAGCCACGTGCCAGCTCCCGTGCTTCACCGGTCGGCAAGTGGACCGAAAACCACGGCAGCACAGCATACGCGGTGGCAAGCATCGCCATCGCCGGGGCATATTCCGCGTCGATGCGATTGGCAGACTGCAACAATTCGATGGCTTCCAGCAGGCTGGATTCCTTGCGCTGCGCCACCAGCCCGCGTCCTTTCAGGTACAGCTCATACGCAGCTATGTCGACTTTTGCCGTGGGCGTGGTTTCACCGGCAGAAAGACTGGCGCGCAATTCCGTGGCGATGGCCGCGGCAATTTCGCCCTGGATGGCAAATACGTCTTCCAGTTGGCGATCGAAAGTCCTGGACCACAGGTGAAAGCCGTTATGGGTATCGATCAATTGCGCGGTGATACGCAGTGTATTGCCCGATTTGCGCACGCTGCCTTCCAGCAGGTGATTGACCTGCAACTGCTGGCCGATCTCCGCGGCATCCAGTTGCTTCCCCTTGAACTTGAACGACGACGTGCGCGCGGCGACTTTCAGGTTTGGAATGCGCGTCAGAACGTTGAGGATTTCCTCGGCAACCCCATCGGAGAAGAATTCCTGTTCCGGGTCGCTGCTCATGTTGACGAAGGGCAGCACGGCGATGGATTTTTCGCTGGCTGCGTATTCTCCAGCCGCGGTTGCGGCCGGTAATTCGATCGCAGAGCGGCCTCCTGCAACGGCAACGGGGTCGGAAGAAAATGTATCCGGTCCCTTTTCACGGTCCGCGCCGATGAATCGCTCGACCAGCAACAGAACCACCGCCACGGCCAGGAAGACAATGATCACCCGATCCAGCTTGCGCCCGGTGCTGGGCGTTATGGACTGGCTGCGGTCGATGCCGGATTCAAGCCTGATGCCCTCGGACGTCATCTCGAACACCCAGGCAATGACCAGCACCACCGGCAGACCCACCGCGGCAGCCAACAGAAAGACCTGCAGGATCCATCCGGGTGCGGCAATCGCATCCAACACGAAGTCGACGATCTGCAGCAACACCCAGGCGCCTACCGCGTAGGCCAGACCTACTCTGAATACATTGCGGCGCTTGAGTTCCTGGAAAAAGCTCATGTCCGGGTGTTGTACCTGATCGCCTTGTTTCTATTGAGCCGCCCTATTCTGCCACAGTCTGAGCTCTTCCCCACCCCAATAAGAATTTATTGACCTAGGTCTACACGCCGGAAGTTTTTGCCGGTATCCTCACCTCTGACTGAATTTCATCCATACGGCCGTCGCCGGCGCCCTGGAACGAGAGCAGCAAAAAAATCCATCGATCAAGGCAAAGCAGGCTGTAAACGGCAAATCAATCGGAGATATCCAATGAGAATCGGTGTACCGAGGGAGATATACGCGGGCGAAAAGCGCGTAGCCACGACCCCCGACGTGGCCGCCCAGTTGCTCAAGCTGGGCTATGAGGTAGCGGTCGAAGCCGGCGCGGGCGCCGCGGCGAACTTTTCCGACGCGGCTTACCAGGCGGCAGGCTGTACGGTCGCGGCCAGGGACCAAGTCTGGTCCGGTTCCGACATTATCCTCAAGGTGCGCAGCCCGTCAGCCGACGAGGCGGCACGCCTGAAAACCAGGCAGACACTGATCAGCTTTCTCTATCCCGCCCAGAATGGCGAGATGCTTCGGCAGCTCACCACGCTCGGCGTAACGGCCATGGCGATGGACAGCATTCCGCGTATCTCACGCGCGCAGAAGGTGGACGCGCTGAGTTCCATGGCGAACATCGCGGGCTACCGGGCGGTGGTCGAGGCCGCGCAGCATTTCGGGCGCTTTTTCACCGGCCAGATCACGGCCGCCGGCAAGGTGCCGCCCGCCAAGGTGCTGGTCATCGGCGCCGGCGTGGCCGGCCTGGCCGCCATCGGCGCCGCCCAGAGCATGGGAGCGATCGTCCGTTCTTTCGACACGCGGCCGGAGGTCAAGGAGCAGATCGAGAGCATGGGCGCCGAATTCCTGATGCTGGACTTCGCCAACGAGGACGGCACGGGCGAAGGCGGCTACGCCAAGGTGATGAGCGCGGAGTTCATCGAGGCCGAGATGGCGCTGTTCGCCGCGCAGGCCAGGGAAGTGGACATCATCATCACAACCGCGCTGATTCCGGGCAAGCCCGCGCCCCGGCTGATCACGGCCGCGATGGTCGAATCGATGAAGGACGGCAGCGTCATCGTCGATCTGGCGGCGGAGCAGGGCGGTAACTGCGAGTTGACCGAACCCGGCAAAGTGGCCGAACACCACGGCGTGACCATCATCGGCTACACCGATCTGCCGAGCCGGCTGGCAACGCAATCGAGCCAGTTGTACGCGACCAACCTGCGCCACCTGCTGACCGACCTGACGCCCGGCAAGGACGGCCAGATCGTGGTCAACATGGAGGACGAGGTGATTCGCGGCGCCACGGTTTGCAAGGATGGCCAGACGACCTGGCCGCCGCCGGCGCCGAAGCTCTCCGCCGCGCCACCCAAGCCAAAACCGGCGCCCGCGCCGGTGGCGGAGGAGAAAAAACCTTCGGTCATCGGCCCGGTCATCGGTATGGTGGCCGCCGGCCTGGCGCTGCTCGGCCTGGGCGCGGTCGCGCCGCCATCGTTCATGGCCCACTTCACCGTGTTCGTACTGGCCTGCTTCGTCGGCTACATGACGATCTGGAACGTAAAGCCAGCGCTGCACACACCGCTGATGAGCGTGACCAACGCGATCTCGAGCATCATCGTGATCGGCGCCCTGCTGCAGATCAGCTCGGGCGTCGAGGCGGTCAAGTGGATTGCAGCGGGGACGGTGCTGCTGACCAGTGTCAACATTTTCGGCGGCTTCGCGGTGACGCGGCGCATGCTCGAAATGTTCAGGAGATGAGGGCCGGAAGATGAATATCACGATCAACGCTGGAATCATAACGGTGGCGTATATCATTGCGACCATTCTTTTCATCCTCGCCCTCGGCGGACTTTCCAACCAGGAAACGGCCCGGCGCGGCAACTGGTACGGCGTCACCGGCATGGCGATTGCCCTGCTCGCGACGGTGCTGGGCATCGTCACGCAGCATTACGAGATTCTGCTGGCCGCCCTGGTCATCGGCGGTACCGTAGGTCTGATTGCGGCGCGGCGGGTGCAGATGACCCAGATGCCGGAACTCGTCGCCATCCTGCACAGCCTGGTGGGCCTCGCGGCAGTGGCCGTGGGCTTCGCCAACTTCATGGATCCGGAACGGCTCTCACATTACCTCGGGGTCGAGCTGACCATCCACGACATCGAAACCTACCTGGGCATCCTGATCGGTGCGGTGACCTTTTCGGGCTCGGTGATCGCCTTCGGCAAGCTGTCCGGCCGCATCGGCGGCAAGCCGCTGCTGCTGCCGGCCCGGCATTTCATGAATCTCGCCCTGCTGTTTGGCGTCTTGTGGTTCGGTTATGCCTTCGTGCAGCAATCGTCAGCGGGCGCGGGCATCCTGCCGCTGATCATCATGACAGCCATTGCCCTGCTGTTCGGAATTCATATGGTGATGGCCATCGGCGGCGCCGACATGCCGGTGGTCGTGTCCATGCTGAACAGCTACTCCGGCTGGGCGGCCTCGGCCACGGGCTTCATGCTGGGTAACGACCTGCTGATCGTGACCGGCGCCCTGGTCGGCTCCAGCGGCGCCATCCTCAGTTACATCATGTGCCGCGCGATGAACCGCAAGTTCCTGGCCGTCATCGCCGGTGGCTTTGGCACCAGCGAGGGCACCCAACTGGCGGCCGGCGAAGACCAGGGCGAGGTTCAGCCCATCCTGCCTGAAGAGACCGCGGAATTGCTGAGGGACGCCAAAGAAGTGATGATCATCCCCGGCTACGGCATGGCGGTGGCCCAGGCCCAGCACATCGTCTACGAAATCACTCAGGCGCTGCGCGCGAAGAAGATCAACGTCCGCTTCGGCATCCACCCCGTCGCCGGGCGCATGCCGGGGCACATGAACGTGCTGCTGGCTGAAGCCAAGGTGCCGTACGACATCGTCTTCGAAATGGACGAAGTGAACGACGACTTCCCGGATGTGGACGTATCGATCGTCATCGGCGCCAATGACATCGTCAACCCGTCCGCGCTGGAAGAGCCTGACGGGCCGATCGGCGGCATGCCGGTGCTCGAGTGTTGGAAGGGCAAGACCACCATCGTGCTCAAGCGCAGCATGGCCACCGGCTACGCCGGCGTGCAGAACCCGCTGTTCTTCAAGGAGAACACACGCATGCTGTTCGGCGACGCCAAGGACAGCCTCGACGCGGTGTACAAGGCGCTGTAGCAGGCCAAGAAGCCGGATTGACATTACCCCCGCTTTGACTCAATCTAGCACTGAGTCTGCAGGTGTCCCCGCGACTGCTCAGTCCGGGGATTAAACGGGAAGATGGTGCGCCAGGATTTTCACTGGCCATTCCGTCGCTGCCCCCGCAACGGTAGACGAAGGCAAGGATCATCGCAGCCACTGTGCTTTGCATGGGAAGGCGATCCTTCATCGGCGAAGACCACATCGCCCTTCGTGAGCCCGGAGACCGACCAGCAGTTTTTTTCACAGCGATCATTCGCGGCGGGCGAATGCATGTGAGATTTGCCGGTCCGGCCAGATCCAGCGGTTAACGACAAAGCTCTGTGCTGAAACCTGCGCAATGACGCACCGATAGCGTTCGGGTGAGAACGCCAGGGCGGAGCGTATGTTTCATTCCAATATCCCGGCGCCGGCATCTGTCCGGCGCATGTTCCTGTTAGTCCTTTCTTTCATGGTTTCCGGCGTGTTTGCCGAAGAGCCACGAGAACTCGATGAACTGGTGGTCACTGCCGGACTCGAGCCTGTTTCAATGCGGGATGTGGCCAGTTCAGTCACCGTGATTACGCGCCAGGAGATCGAGCAGCGGCAAGTGAAATACCTCGCCGACCTGCTGCGCGACGTACCTGGTTTTGCCATCAGCCAGGCCGGCGGGCCGGGCACGCAGACGCAGATCCGGGTACGGGGAGCAGAGTCCAATCACCTGCTGGTATTGATGGATGGCATCCGCGCCAATGACCCGGCTTCCAACGACGAGTTTCAATTCCAGTATGCGTTGACGTCCAATATCGAACGCATCGAGATCATCCGCGGACCCCAGAGCGCCACCTGGGGTACCGATGCCCTGGCGGGCGTGATCAATATCATTCGCCGCAAGGATGTCAGCAGCGACTATATCTCCGCCAACGCGGAATACGGTTCATTCAACAGCTTTGACCTGGGCGTTGACGGCGGCATCGCCCGGCAGCGCTACCAGTTCAACGGCGGCGTTTCCTTCCAGGATACCGATGGCACCAACATCTCGCGCACGGGTGAAGAACGCGATGGTGCGAAAAACACCAATGCCAACGCCATGCTGGATATCGCTGCCACGGATTCCGTGCAGCTGGTTTTCTCCGGCCAGTTCATCGATGCGCACACGGATTTTGATGACATTGACTTCATCGCCAGCGGATTGCCGGTAGACGCGGACCTGGTGACCGAAGCCCGGAGCAAGTATCTGCGCGCGGAAGCCCGTTACGATCCGCAATCCAGCCCCTGGAGCGGCAGTTTCTCGATCAACTGGCTGGACACCGATAATGACAATTTCCGCGCCGGCATGGCGGATGATTCGACTGCTGCCCAGTCGCTGGAATTGCGGCTCAAGACCAGCCTGCTGCTCGGCTCTGAAGCAAAGCAAAACCACCGCCTGACTTTGGCGCTGGATCGGGACGAGGCCGACTACCGGCAACGCGGCCTGGCCTCATTTTTTGGCGATCCCAATCAGGACCAATCCTATGCGGTCAACGGCTATGCCGCCGAATATGTCGGCAAGCCGTTCGCGGACTTCAGCTGGACCCTGAGCGGCCGGGTGGATGACTTCAGCGACTTCGACGATGCCCGCACCTGGCAACTGGCCGCATCCTGGCACCTCGCGTCGGCGCTGAAGCTTCGCGGCTCCGTCGGTACCGGTTCGAAAGCGCCCACCTTCACCGAGCGATTTGGCTTCTTTGCGGATCTCTTTATCGGCAACCCCGATCTGAAACCGGAAACCTCCAGGGGTTGGGAGTTGGGCCTGGAAACCGATTTCAACCGGGACGGGCTGCGTCTGAGCGCGGCCTGGTTCGAGCAAACGCTGGAAGACGAAATAGATGGTTTCGTGTTCGATCCCGACACTTTCCTGTTCACCGCCGAGAACAAGCAGGGGAAAAGCCACCGCCAGGGACTTGAACTGGTGTTGGACGGAACGTTGATGGGCGGCCTGTCGTACGCTGCCAGCTACACCTATGTCGATGCGACCGAGAGCGATATCCCCGGCGGGAGCAAGCGTGAAATTCGCCGGCCCCGGCACATGGCCAGCCTCAGCGCCAATTATGGCTTCGTGCAGGCGCGCGGCAACCTCACCCTGAACATCAACTACAACGGCAGCCAGCTCGACAACTTTTTCCCGCCGCCATTTTTCGCCCTCGAAGAGGTAGAGCTGGGCCGCTACACCGTCGTCGGCCTGGCGGCCTCGTGGAAACTGACGAAGGGCCTCGAGCTGGTCGGCCGCATCAGCAATCTGTTCGACGAAGACTACGAGGAGATTGTCGGTTTCGCCCGCCCCGGCAGGGGACTATACGCCGGCCTGCGCGGCCGCCTGCAGCGTTGAAGGAAGTGCGATGGACACCGCGGCTATTGTCATTCCGGGCTCGGCTAAAATCCGCACCCTTATACCGGGCCATCAAAAACGATAGCGTAATTGCAGTTTGCCGAGCATGGCGCTGTCGGCCGCACCAAAAGCCGTTCCCGGGTTGAAATAGGCTGCAATGACTTCGAGGTCCCAACTGATGTCGGGACGCCAACCGAGGACAACATCCGCTTCCCATCCCAATTCGGCATTGAGCCCGTTGGGCCGTTTTCTGATGTCCGCACCGACAAATCGCTGGCTCAGCTGATTCTGCTCATAATAATGGCCGACAAGGTCGACGGAAATTTGGTATTTATACCTGAAACCAATTCCTGCGGTGATGATTTCCAGATTGCTGAGCTCCGGGTTGGTGAGTTCGCCGTAGTACTTGAAAGAGGTGACACCGGCAAACTTCGCGTTATTGTCCTGCAATCCGGTTTGGTGAAAGCTGTTGTCTTTCTCACTGTTGGGCTTATCACCCTGACCCAGGGCGTAAGCCAGGGTAAAATTGAGACCGCTTTTGGCCATCCAGGTCATTCCCAGGTCAAGTCCCCAACCTGCCATGTCTGTACTGCCTGTGTCGCCAAACATGTAAGAAATTTCCAGCCAGCTGTTATGGTTCGACAACCAGTTACCATACGCGCGCAGGCCCACATGAGTTTGTTTTTCATCCACGGCGAGATCGGTGTCGCGGTGGATGATGTATCCCGCCAGGTGTCTGTCCTGACTGCCGTTGGAAACATACAACACGCTGTTGACCGTGTTCTCATCGCGAGGGCCGCCATCTGACAATGTGGTTGTGACTGAGAATTCGGCGGACAGAGTGCCGCCAAAATAAAGAATGCGGGCGCCGTCAAGGTTCTGGTCGTACAACCATTCCCGCTCGTCGTCAAAATCCATTCTTCCGACCTGGAAATCGGTATCCCACTGCAGCGGATCCATCCAATAGGCAAAGGTCTCAGCCAGCGCCGTATTCCCCTGCGCCATGTGGCCGTCTCCATCGTCATCGCGCCACAACTGATCGTAGGTCAGTTCCAATACGCCAATAAAGCTGGCGGACGGGCGGTAGGTGAAGCGCGCCCTGATCCTGCCCTCGGTGTCCTCGCGATCCCGCGCCCGACGCTTATTGAGATCAAACTCATCCTCGCCCGTCCATTGACCCTCGATCAGACCAGCCATGCGGAGATTATCGGAAATCCGGACGCCAGTACCGAAGAAGTCATCTTCATCGCGCGCTGCCGGCGACAGCACTTTCGTTCTGGCATCGCTCAGTTCGTAATTGGCGAGAGGCTCTTGATGCATCACCGGACTGTCTGCAGCAATGCGCACGCTGAAGCTCATGAGATTGATCAGCAATGCCTCGTCACTCTTTCGCACCTGGTCGACACGGCCCACCAGCTTGTCCCTGCCTTCACCCCTGGGCCTTACGCGCCGTGCAGAAAACCGTTTTGAACCGAGGTAATATCCTTTCACCTTGACCCTGGAGTGGACCAGCTTGTTGCGTGCCACCCGATCAAATGTGGTCTTGTCGGTCAGTTCCACCTCCTGACCCAGCAGGCTTACCGTACCCGCCTTGGCGCCCTCGGCAACGGTACCGGTCAGTTCTTCGTAGCGTTGGCTATGGATGAGCGCGACCTCTTGTGCTTCGAAGGTTCCATCGTCCAACAACTGGCCGTGAATCTCGAGCCAGTGACCCTCATGGATTGCTTCCAGTGGAGACTGTAGTTGTGCCTGCGCCGTGATGGCTATCGTCAGGCCGGCGATACTTGCGAGCGCCCATGAAATGATTCGGCTGTTCATGGCTCAAGGCATCAACCGTTGCAGATCATCAAGGCAACGATGACCCATCCGGACCAATGCAGGTACCGTGTCGGTCCAATGCGGCCTGAACGAGTAAACCAGGGCGAGGCGGCAAAAGCTGCTGGCCTGATAAAAACGCAGCCGTTGCCAAAACCCGTTCCGTTCATAGGCGTTGAGGCCATCGAGGAATTGTTTGCCGCAGGCAGCAACGTCATATTCTGAAATCCGCTCACGATGTTGTAAACAGCGCAAGGTGAGGTGGGCAAGGAAATTTGCCGGATCCAGTTCGGGTTCGGCCCGGCACATCAGGTCAAAATCAAGCAGCGCCGGTCCAGCGAGGGTCAGCAAAAATTGCCCATCGTGCAAGTCCCGGTGCGCGGCTGCCGCCGCCACGGTTGGCACGTGTTCGTGGTCCTGTTCCAGCCGCTGGCGCAGCCGTTCCCAGTCTGCGGGTAAAGTGCCGCTCACCAACCTCAACTTGCGCGCAAGTTCGTCCAATACAGCCAGCTCGTCCATGCGGGTGAATTCGGCCAGCGCATCTTCTTCCATGCGAAATCCCTGCAAGTCGCGGATTCCCTGGCCCAGCAATCTGAAATCATCCGCATGGGTGGTTGCTATCTGCGGAGGTGTACCAGGCAAAAAAGGCATCGTCAGGGAGTCATGCAATGGATTGAACCGAACCGGTCCTGGCACAATCAATCGACTGCCAACGAGCGCTTCCGCGGCCAGCCCGAACTTGCGCGCTGCCTCGGCCCCCCGGCCCTTGCGGTAAGCTTTGATGACCATCGTGTCGCTGCCGCGCGCATCCCGCACAACCAGTCTTCTCGCCGGTCGATAAGTCAGAACAGTGAGCCCGTAATGAGTACCTCCATGGCTCTGGTGACCAGCAAATGGAATTTGCTCGTCGGTCCAGGCATTCAGCTCCTTGGGCGCTTCGGCCCCGATCGCCAGCCATTTGCGATCCTTGCCAACGGTCAGCAAGATTTCGACTGCACCACTTTTTGCAATGTCGACGCGCTCGAGCCGGCCTTTTATACCCGCTTTCTCCAGCACATCGCTCACCCAGCGCAGAGCTTCCAACCCGGATTGTTGCGTCGAGGGCTGGTCCATCGGCAGTTCATACGCGATCATCGCGAAATGGCCTTACCCTGCCTGGGTTCACTTGCTGATAATCCCAGGCGACTCAGCAGCGTTCCGGCAATTCCCTTCCAGTCATAGGCACGGGCGGCGCTGGCCGCCTTCACGCTCATTTGCTGGCGCCAGTCCGGGTCGGCAATCAATGCAATCAGCTGTTCAAAGAGCACCCTGGAGTCGCCGGCTGGATAGACCAGGCCAGTCACGCCATGATTGACAACCACTGGCAGGTCACCCAGTTCCGGCACCAACGGCACGACCCCACAAGCCATACCTTCCATCAGCTTCAAGGGCGAGAAGTAGCAAGGCATATCTGCAGCGTAAGTCAGTGGCAATGCGTGAAAAGACGACACATAAGCCGGTATTTCCTCGTGGGCTACCCAACCTGTCCGCGTGTAGGAGCCGGGCGGTAACTGCGCCAAATCCTTGAATTCCCCATTACCGATAATGAACAGATGTACCGGCTGGTTGTGGGCAAGCAATTCCCGGGTGACAGCAACCAGCATTCCAAATCCGTGCCAGGGACGCTCACGCCCATGGAATCCCAGCACGAACCGGCCCGGTGGCAATGTGGGGCTTAAATGCCTGTCAGGCTGGATGCCGATTTTGAAGCGGGAAGTATCTATGCCGTTGGGGCAGATACAGATCGCATCGCTGCGGCCTCCACGAACCCTGGCGTATTCTGCAACCTGACTGGAGACGGCGCCGATAAAAGAGGCTGCGCCAAAGGTGATGCGGTCTTCACTGGCGTCCTTTTCCTGGTCCGTCCGGCCACGCCAGCGCACCTGCTCTTCGGCCAGGGGTGCGTTGACTTCAAGAGCGTAGGGAATATTGCGCCTCATGGCGAACCGGGCCGCGGACGATCGGCCGAGCGCATAGCGTTCATAAATC
Source organism: uncultured Gammaproteobacteria bacterium (assembly GCA_963708905.1). Taxonomy (GTDB): domain Bacteria; phylum Pseudomonadota; class Gammaproteobacteria; order Xanthomonadales; family SZUA-36; genus SHZL01. Next base: position 73,467 of record CAVPUV010000027.1, read on the forward strand.
ACGCTGATGGGAGTGCGGCCATGAATATCTTCCAGCTGTTTTTCAGTTTTCCCCTCATCGCTTTCATCAATTTCCATGACCCTGGCGCCAAGCTGCCTGAAGGCGTGTCGCATGGCATTGAGGTGAACGGCGGCGCCTTTGCAACGCCCCGGTGAAATACCCGGATCCTGATTGACTGAAACTATTTGCAGTGTTCCATCCATGGTCTTCACCTGATCTGGCGAACCGGCATCATCCGTGATGGGCTTGAAAAACGCTGGAACATCGTTCTCAGCCGCGCACTGTTTTTCCGGATATCAAAGCGCTGCTCCACGACGCCGCGTGCGTTTTCGGCCAGCCTTCTTCTCAGTTCGGTGTCCTGCAATAGTCGCAGACAAGCGGTTGCAAGTGCTTGTGCATCCCGCTGCGGAACGGCCAGACCGGTTACTTCATCCTGCAGGATTTCCGGGATGCCAGTGACGTCGGTGGAAACGATGGGTGTACCCATCGCCATGGCCTCGAGCAACACCGTTGGCAGGCCATCCCGGTCGCCGTCAGGCGCCACAATACAGGGTGCCGCGATGACACTTGCCTGCTGCATTTTCCGCAGCACCTCGCTGTGCGACAGGGGGCCGAGCAGGCTTACTTTTCTGTCCAGACCCAGACCGGCTATTTGTTGCCGCAGCGCGCCGTCCAGCTCACCCCCGCCAATGATTTCACAGCGTGTCCCGGGTACGCTTTTGGTCAGGTTGACGCAGGCCTGGATCAGGTACTCAAATCCTTTTTTCTCGACCAGGCGGCCGACACCGAGCACCAGCGGTTCGCGGTCCGCCGGATCGCAAAAAGTGAATTGATCGAGGTCCAGGCCGTTATCGATATGAATGACGCGGTCCGCCGATTTTCCGTAACGGGATTTCAGGTAATCCAGGTTGTATTCGCTCACCGTGACGACGGCGGCGGCATCCTCCATTTTCTCGCGGAAAATGTCGTGATCCACGGAGTCGTGGAATATATCCCGGGCGTGAGCGGTGAAGGTGTAACTGATGCCGGCCAGGCGGGCGGCCAGGCGTGAAACCGTGGTTGCTATCGTTCCGAAATGAGCATGCAAATGACAGATACCCCGATCCTGAATGCGGCGCGCCAGCATCATCGCCTGCTGCATGTCGGAGGCAATGACATGCGGATTTTCCTCGATGAGTTTTGTGACAGCGGGAAACCGGCTTGCCGTTTCTCTTAACTCTCGGACGAAATCCTCGGCTTTTCCGCTGGGCTTCAACACCTGATGCAATGGAGATTTGACCCGGGCCAGCGACTCGTGAAAACGAGTGTCGTCGGAAAGACGCATGGAAAATATTTCCAGCGGCAAGCCAGCCTCTTCATGCGCCAGGATTTCGCTAACGACAAAAGTCTGCGAAATGCGCGGATAGACCTTGAGTACGTATGCAATGGTGGATTTTTGTGCGGGGTTCATTACTTCGCCTTGGCTGTCAGGCCAAATATTGCTTGTTGGTTCGCAGTAACTCGCCAGCCCGTTGCAGCAAGCCTGCTGTCTGCTCCGGCCAGTCGGGATCCCGCTCTTTGAACGGGTTGTGGCTGAGTTTGAACAGGCACAGTGCGGTCCATGCGGTCAGATGTTTTTCATCGTAATGTCCACCGGCCTGCGTGTAACCCGCCAGAAATTCGGCAGATGAACGGGAAATCTGGCCCTTGCTGCTACCCCGGCCCTGGATGGCACTTCGTTCCTGATGCGCGAGGAAACAACCCAGGTCTTCAATGGCGGCGCCAAGGTGTCTGCGGTCAAGGTCGATCATGCTTAAGCCATGTGCGCCGACAATGACCTGTTGGTCGCAAAAGTCTCCATGAACCGGGCACAGCTCCGCTGGCGTCGCACCCGCGACCCGCTGCAAATCCGCCGCCAGCTTCTTCGCCGTGGCGCCCAATTCGGGTAACAAGTACGCCAGTTGCTCTGCCAGGGACCCCAGTTCCCGAGCCTGCACCGACTTATCCTCGGGGTTCAGTCCGTTGACCGGGCTGGCGTGATAGCGTGCCAGCAACTGTCCGGCCGCATAAAAGTGGTTCTTCGCACCCTTGGCATCTTGAGCACAGGCCTGGAGTGTTTCTCCGGCAATCCAGTCAAACGCAACGACACAGTGTTTATCCGAGCTGCCGATTTGCCTGGGCAGCAGCTCAGCCATGCCACCCAATTCCAGTTTGCCCTGGCGTGACATCGAGGAATATTCCCGCCCGGTATAAAATTTGATCGTGGCGGCCCGCCCGCCGGCGCTGACCAGTCGAAGCACGAGCCTTCTTTCGGGCTTGTAGTTAAGAATGGACTGCTCGCTTCCTTCCCATTCATCACTGCCGTCAAAAACCCGCCGCAAGAGCGGGCCGCGCATTGCCGAATCAGCCAGCCGGCATATGCTTCTCAATTTGAGGTCATTGGGAAAAAAAGAGAGGAGCAGGTTTGATTCGGGTATGGCCACCCTGGCCGGATAAAGCGGCCCACTGATCTGCCGGGCTTGACGTGCCTTAGCCAGTTTGATGGTCGCGTCATTGCCATAGGCCTTGACATACGCCAGATGCGTTTTTCCCTCAGCCTGGAATTCATAACGCCCCAGGCAATTCATTCCCGGTTTATAGCGCACATAGGTAAGTTTGAGATCGCCCAGCAGGGAGGTATCCATGCGCGGGCGAAGCTCTTCGTGCAACTGCCCAGGATCGAACAGCAGCGACAGGCCGCGCAACGCTTTATCGCGCTGGATCAGCTCCTGATCTTTGTTCTGCAAAGCGCCCAAGATCAACCGGCCCGCCTGGAAATCGTCCGGGAGCAAAACTGGCCTGTGCGCCTGCCTGTACAGAAATCCATCCTTTACCCAGCTTGTGAACTGGCACCTGCCTGAGCCAGCATGGCTGATCCGGCTGAATTCTGCGCAGACAATTCAATGATCAAGTCACAGAAATTGTCCAGTCCATTGAGGTTGGGTGATGCGGCGCCCACGCGGATACCGATCAGGGCTTTTTCGACCGCCTTGCGCAAAGCCGGGGGATCAAAACCATAAATGGACGCGGCCAATCCCCGGTCAGACAGTCTCTGCGCCCGCATAAACTGTTCATGACGCATTCGATCACGCGGCAACAGAACGGCTGGTCTGCCACTTTGCATGATTTCAGCACAGCTGTTGTACCCTGCCATGCTGACTACGGCATCCGCCTGCTGCAACAGACCCGGAATGTTGCGGTGAAACCTGCTGATCCTGATGCTGTGGTCGTGCCCGGCCCGTTCAACCATTCTCTTGTAGGAACGAACCTTACTTTCGTCCATCAGCGGACCAGTGATGATGTGGGACTTCCAGTCAAACGGCGCAAGATCCAGGGCGGCGAGATAGGCTTCGACTCTTTCTTCGCCATCCTCTCCGCCACCGACCGTGACCAGCACCTGTTGTTCAAGGCTCGGAACCGCTGGTCGCACGGCACTGTCCAGCGGGCTGACGAGATAGCCTGTGGTGGAAATCTTGTACCGATAGGGTTGTAACATGGGGTACTCGGCAACCGTGTCAAATATCGCATCATCTCCATAGATGCAAATGTGCTGGTAATCCTCAGTCAAAGCCCTGATACATTCCTGCGAGCTCCAGGCCCGCTTTACGGTTGCCGCAGAATCAATAATATCGCGCATTCCATATATCGTCAGCTTCCCGGCTTTACGGGCAGCCCTTACCATGCCCTGAACCTCGCCCAGCAAGCCCGTCAGCTGATGATCCACCACCACTACATCGGGATCGAATACCTCCGCAGCAGCCATGATGAGTTGCCGCCGTATGGCCATCGTGTCATTCAATGAAATCGCAAGACTTCTGGGCACATAGCGGCCTTCCTTGTCCTTGCCGATAGCAGGCAGCTTGATCACGTCACAGCGCTCGGGCAGCGGAAATTGGGTCGCACAGGGAGAACCTGAAATGATCAGGACATTGGTATGGGGAATACGCCGAACCAACGCACCGGCTATCGCCAGATTGCGGCGAAGATGTCCAAGACCCCAGGAATCATGGCTATAAAGCAGGATTTTTAAAACAGGTGCATGGCCCGCGGGTCCCTGAAGGGTGTCCACACGGGAAAAATGGATGGATTGAATCTCGTTCATATTAGCCTTCCCTGGTTTCTGAACTCGCGATTAACAGCAAATCTGCAGCAGCGCCACCGTTCGCCCGTCCACTTGCCGCAAGGCGAAGGAGAAATGCTCGTTAACAAATTTGTGACTGTTGCTGTTCTTGCTTCACCCCCTTGGATTTTCCTTCCGTTTCCCACCATGCCAGACAGCTTTCAATCCGCCCCTTAACAGCCTGACTTTCAAGGTAGTTTCCATGTTCGTAGCCGGTCTTGTCAAGCCAATTTCCTGCAATGCCATCAAAAACCGCCACGTCGTCAGCGGACATTTGACTTCTCCAGGAGCGTAAACCACGGGTGGGCGGAAGCCAGGCGGACTTGGCGGACAAGCCTTCTTTTAATTTTGTCTTTCCTTCGAAGAAGCGGATCATTTGCTCCGCATAAGGAATGCCAAGAAAGCTGACTGCCTCACGCAACACAGCGGCCGGATCAGCCAGCAGGTCCTCGTAGCGTAATTGATGGTAAAGCGCCGGCCCGAGCCGGGCGCCATCGAGGCAGCCGCTACTGACTTGCAATTGCCACCAGAGGGCACAGGTTCCAACAGCATCTGTTTCCCACAAAGACCACTTGCCAGGGCCTTTTTGCTGCGTTGCCCAGTCCAGTGCAGACAAGGCTGTATCACGTCCGTCGCGTATGATATGAATGAATTTTGCCCGTGGAAAAAGCTGGTTAAGGAGCGGTATCTGCTTGCAATAATCCGGTGTTTTCTCGCCACTGATGGTCTTGCCCCGCTGCTGCGCCCGCCGGTCATATAAGCGGCTGACAAATTCATTGTAGCTGCCGCAGTGCCTTGCTGCCTCGTGAACTTCCTGCTGGTCGAGACCCATGCGGTAGAAGCGGCGATACGACCACACCTGATCAACAAGTTCCGCAGTCAGCGCCGGGTTGGAGTTTTTTTGCAGCACGCCTTCGACAGCACGCGTAATGAAGTGCGTGTCATTGGCCACGGTCAATTGTGGGTGGGCATCGAACATTCGTTGCAATAAAGTCGTGCCTGAGCGCGGACAACCCACAAGAAAAACACAGGGATTGATGAATTCCCTTTCACCAACAGTTGTCACCACAGGCCATTCTCCTTTGCATATTTCCCGGTTTGTCTGGCTTAAACCTGACGTTGCATGTGTGCCTCATCAAGACGGTAATCCCGCAACACGCCACCCTCGATGCGAAAAATCCGGTTGGCCGGGGCAGCTTCTTTCATCTGGTGAGTAATGAGGATGACTGTCTTTCCAGCCGCAAGATTTTTCAGCGCCTGCATCACGGCCTGGCTGTTTTCCTCGTCCAGACCGGAAGTCGGCTCATCAAGAATCAATATCGGAGATCCGCTCAGCGCTGCCCGGGCGATCGCAATTCTCTGCCGCTGCCCGGTCGACAGGGTGACACCGCGCTCACCCACAAGCGTGTCGTATCCTTCCGGCAGGGCCTCAATAAATTCGTGCGCCCTGGCCAGCCTGGCCGCGGCGCGTATTTCATCATCGGAGGCTTCAGGTGTGCCAATGGCGATATTTTCACGAATGCTGATGGCAAACAAGGTGGTGTCCTGAAGCACGACGCTGATCTGGCGGCGCAGCGATGCAAGGGTAAAAAACCTGATGTCCCTGCCATCGATCAGCACTCTGCCCTCGTCGGGATCGTAAAGCCTGGAAATCAGCCCGATGATGGTCGATTTGCCACTGCCCGAGGGCCCCACCAGCGCAACCATCTGGCCTGGCGCGACAGAAAAGTTCAGATTTTTCAAAACCGGTTGACCCGGTTCGTAGGCATAGCTGACATTTTCAAAATCAATTGCGCCGGAAAATTCAGGCGCCGGTTCGGCAGACGGATGGTCAGCTACATCAGGCCGGGTGTTAAACATCTCCATCACCCGCTCTCCTGAGGCCATGGCCTTGGCCATCCTGCCCGAGTACTTGGAGAAATCCTGTATTGGCTTGAAAGCCGCTCTCAGATAGGAAAGAAAAACCAGTAACTCCCCTGCTGTCAGATGGCCACTGATAATCAAAAATGTTCCGTAGGACAATACGATCGCCGTGGAGACGCCAGTCATTGCCTGCACCGTGCCTTCTAATTTAGCCAGCAGGCGCCTGGCCTTGACGCCCACGTTAAGGCTATTGCTGCTGCGGCCGGCAAACTGCTCGGCAAAGTTGTCTTCGAGAGCAAGGGTCTGTACCACCTGCATCGCACCGATGGATTCCGTTGCCAGGGATGCCATCTCGCCCTCGCGTTTACGCTGGGCGCGTGACACACTCTGGATTTTCTTGCTCAGAAGATATGTGGGCAGCCAGTAAACCGGTAAGGACAAAATGACCAGCAAAGCCAGTTTCCAGTTCAGCCACAGCATCAATGCCGACATGACACCAAGGATGAGAACGCTTCCGACCAGGGGCATCAGTGCGGTAATGGAAAATTCTTTAAGCAAGCCGATGTCGCCAATGACGCGCAGGATCAAATCACCGGAGCGCGCCCGGTTGTGGAATGCCAGGGAAAGGCACTGAATATGCCGGAACAAATCGCCTCGCACTTCGGTCAACGCGCGGTTACCCACCAGCGCGAACCCGACTTTCTGATAATAAGTAGTCAGTGCGCGAAGGATCAGTATAACGACAATGGCGAGCGCTGAGCCGACAACAATCGCCATTGGATTGAGATGCTGCAACCAGGAAACTCCGGCTCCGGATTTACCTCCTGCGGGAACGATGACGTAATCAAAAACGACCTGCAGTGGCCAGGGCTCCAGTGCCCGCATCACTACACCGGCTAAAAGTGCGGCAAATGAGCCGGCGAGCATCGCTCTGTGAGGTCGGATATAAGGTTGCAGATACTTGAGCAGCCGCCAGATACCGGGAACGGTGTGCTTCAGATTCTTCGGCTTCGCCATGAAAAATTTCATTTCCTCCTGACCGTTCGAACTCATCATTCCGCGATTGTTGATGAGTATAGCGGTGATCAACGCATGATCATCTTCTCGCCGGCTTGCTTCATTTCGCTGCTGGGCATGGACTTGGGAATGTCCCTGCCGCGCGCTACCGCCGGGCGTTGCGCCACACGATTGATCCAGGCCCGCAGATGATCCAGGTGAGCGATGTCGATGCCGGACCACTCATGCCCCACGGCCCAGCACCAGTTGGCGATGTCGGCAATACTGTAGTCATCGCACAGGTAATCCCGTCCGCTCAGTTGCGTATCGAGCACCGTGAGTAACCGTAAACTTTCGTGCTGGTAGCGATGGATGACCGCCGGGATTTTCTCCGGAAAATAACGGAAGAACACATTGGCCTGGCCCATCATCGGGCCGAGGCCGCCCATCTGGAACATCAGCCACTGAATCACGCGCGAACGGGCCTTTTCTTCCTGCGGCAGCAACTGGCCGGTTTTTTCCGCCAGGTACATCAGGATGGCGCCGGACTCGAAGACGACGAAGTCATCGCTGGCCCGGTCGACGATAACCGGGATGCGGCCATTCGGATTCATCGCCAGGAACTCCGGCTGCTTTTGCTGTCCCGCGCCCAGGTCAATGTGGTGCACGGTGTAAGCCAGCCCGATCTCCTCCAGCATGATGGAGATTTTGCGGCCGTTGGGTGTCGCGGCGGTATACAGATCAATCATTTTTGCCAGGTTCTCGCAAGCGCTTGTTTTTGGCATCGTCGCTGGCCTTCCAGGCATCCAGCAAACCCACTTTCTCCAACAGCGGTTGCCAGCGGGCATCTGCATACAAATTCATCATTGAGGTATCGTTGAGCAGAGCGCCCAGCCCGGGGTCACGTTGCTGATAGGCTTTTTCCAGCCACTGGAAAGCTTCATCCGGTTCATTGCGCCAGGCGTGAATTTCGGCGATCTGGTAAGCGCCGAATTCATGGTTAAGCTCGATGAATGAGGCGAGTTCAGCATCTGCCTCTGCTTTGCGGCCCAGTGTGTGAAGCGTAATGGCCTTGCTCAGTGAACGCCAGAAGTCTTCGCGTTCATTGTCGCTTTCCACCAGGGCCTGCTCCGCCTTGCCCTGGCGCAGCAGGGTGTACGCCAGTGTCGAGTGCCCGCTCACAAAACCCGGATTCAGCGTCAGCAAATGGCGGATGGTTTTTTCCGCCTCATTGAGGTGGCCGGCCTGTTCGTATGCCGCACTCAGGCGATTAAGAGCAGCGTAATTGAGCGGGTCGAGGTCTACCGCTTGTGTGGAATACGCCAGGTCCTGATCCGATTTGCCCAGGCTGCCGGCCACGCTGGCTGCCTGCGCCAATACTTCGCTGTTGGCCGGCTCCAGTTGCAGCGCTTTTTGCGCGGATTCATAGGCTCCGTTCCAGTCGAATTCGTAACTGCCCTGAATCTGGGCCAGGCTCGCCCAGGCCGCCGCCAGCCCGGGGTCCAGCGCTATGGCACGCTCCGCCGCCGCACGGGCCTGTTGCACGCCGGAGTGCAGATCAATGTAGTTGTAGCCGGCCTGATTGACGGTCACGGTTGCCAGGCCTGCCCACGCCGCTGCATAGTCCGGGTCGAGATCCAGCGCTTGCCGATAGGCCTGGGCGGATTTTTCATAGTTTTCCCGGCTGCGCTGGTTGAACAGGTAACGCGCCTGCAGGAACAAGGCGTAGGCTTGTGGATTGACCTCCGCAGCCACGGGCGCGGCCCCCAGCAGGGAAATTTTCAGCGCGTCGACCACGGCGGCGGCGATCTCGTCCTGCATCACGAAGATGTTATCCAGCGTGCGGTCATAGGTTTCGGACCACAGGTGAAAACCATCGTCGGCCTTGATCAACTGCGCGGTGATACGCACCTGGTTGCCGGCTTTGCGCACCGAACCTTCCAGGATGTGCGCTACCTTGAGCCGCGCGGCAATTTCCGGAATTTCCAGCTGTTGACCCTTGAAGGAAAACGACGAGGTGCGCGCGGCCACGCGCAGTTCCGGTATCTTGGCCAGCAGGTTCAGCAACTCTTCCGCCAGGCCATCGGAGAAGTATTCATTGCCGGCGTCGTCGCTCATGTTGACGAAGGGCAAAACGGCAATCGAGTTGTCGGGCTCAGCCGCTACCGGTGGAGCCGCCGGGGCGGGTTCTGCGGCGGTCTGCACCGTCGTGGCTAGGTCGCTTGATGGTGAAAGCACGAACTTGTCGTAGGCAAAATAGCCCAGCGCCAGCAGCAGCACGACGATGATCATGCGGTCCAGTTTCTTGCCGGTATGCGGGGTGATGGACTGGCTGCGATCGACCTCGGATTCGCGCTTGAGGCCCTCGGGCGTGAGCTCGAACGCCCAGGCAAAAAACAACACGAACGGCAAGCCAACGGCGAGAAATAACAGCAGCACGCGGAACACCCAGGCCGGCGCGGCGATGTTGCTCAGGATCACATCGGACACCTGCAGCACCAGCCACGCCAGGATGACGTAGGCGGCCGCCGCCCGGAACACGTTGCGACGTTTGAGTTCGGCAAAAAAGCTCACGTTAAGCACTCAACGTTACAGCGTGTTTGCGCTCGATGATAAAAGACCATTCAGGGTTCTGCCTGGCACGGGGTGCCGCTAAGAGTATCCCCTTGCCCGCCAAATGCCAACAGCGGCTGCTGGAAGTGGCAGAGCCCTGTTACGGGTCGTAAACCACTTCGCTGACGATGGCGCGCATATCACTCACTCCGCGGCGGAAGGCGGCTACGCTGACGCGCTCGTCGTTGCCGTGGATGCGGGCAAACTCCAGCTCCGCTGTGACTTTGGGATCGAAGCCATAGCTGGCAATGCCGAGATCGCGGGTGAAATGGCTGTCGGTGAACCCGGTCATGACCGCAGGCACCACGCGCGCCTCGGGATGTTGTTCCGCCACGACATGCTCGATGGCGTGGTACAGATCGGTATCGGTGGATGAAACAGCCGCTGTGAAGGCCATCAGAACTTCCACCTCGACGCCGGTGCCATCGAGCAGGTCGCGAATGTCCTGTATGAAGACTTCGGCCGGCCGGTCCGGCAGGATGCGGCAGTCGATCTCGGCCCAGGCTTCGGGTGGTACCACATTGATCTTGTTCGAGCCCTGCATGCGGGTCAGCGAACAGGTGTCGCGCGTCAGTGCGTGCAGATACGGGGAGTGCGCCTGCAGTTTATCCAGGAAACCGGGCTGCAGCACGGCGGCGGCAATGTCACGGTAAGCGGCGGCCCACTCGCCGCTACCCTCGGCCAGGCCGGCAAACATGGTTGCCACAGCCGGTACGATGCGCGGTGCAAAGGGATGCTCGCGCAGCCGGTTGGTGGCATCGACAATGCGCGCGACCGAGCTGGTGGCATTGGGCATGGAACCATGACCGGGTTTATCCACCGCCGTCAGGCGCAGCCACACCGGGACTTTTTGCGTGACCTCGACATTGAAGGTGACCTGACCTTCGCGTTCCATGCCAAAGCCCCCTTCATTGATCAGCAAGCCGGCGCCGGCGAACAACTCCGGGTGATGCTCGACCAGCCAGCCCGCGCCATACGCGCCGCCGGCTTCTTCATCCGCGGTGGCGATCAGGATCACGTCACGGTTCAGCGGCAGGCCGGCCCGGTGCAGGCTGATGAAGGCAGCCAGTTCGGAAATGCCCGTGCCTTTCATATCCAGAGTGCCGCGGCCCCAGATAAAACCATCACGCATCTCGCCGGACAGCGGATCGGTGGTCCAGTATTTGGCATCGGCCGGCACCACGTCGGTGTGCTGCAGCAGGATCAGTGCCGGTTTGTCGCCGCCTGGCAGGCGCGCCCACAGGTTACCGCGGCCTTCGGCGCTTTCCGCCGATTGCCAGGCTATGCCTTCCGCATCCAGTATCGCAGCGATGAAATCGACAGCACGGGATTCATTGCCCGGCGGATTCACGGTGTCGACGCGGATGAAATTCTGCAGCCAACCGGTTGCCTCGTCTTCGATGGTCTGCGCCTGCAAAGATGGCGCCAGCAACAGTGAAAAAATTACCAACGCCAGAACGAACTGCCGCATAAGCTCACCTCATCCGAATCGAGGTGTGTAGAATAACACCAACGTACCGGCCTATCTGCTGCCTCTGAAGATGGCCGGTGAGCGCACCCGGGCGCTCAATTCTCTCTTGCCGCCTTGGCCCGTTCCTTCAGCTTGGTTACGTCATCCTTGGTGACCGGGTAGAAAAGTCCCAGTCCACAGGAGTTCCTGGGCGAAAAGCCAAAGCCCAGGTTGTCCAGCACCGTGATGATGTCGACGTTGCACAGCTGGTTCAGGGAAGTGCGGTACATGAATGCGTCATTGATCCTGCCAAGACCGGAACAGGGATACGGCAGGTGATTGCGGTAGATGTCCTTGCCCTTCATGTAGAACAGGATGTTCCGGTCGTCGATGACATCGGTGTGGTCGATGCGGATCAGGCTGACGCATTGTTCCGGCGGGCCGGATACCAGGTCGAGTGATTCATCCGTGGCTTTTTCTTCGGCTGCCAGCGGAGCAGCCAAGCCAAGGCAAACCGCCAACAGGTATGCTTTCCGAACATTCATTTTCCGTCTCCTTCAACAGGCTTGGGGGCTGGTGGGGTCAGAGTAAAGGGTCAGAGTCGCGACTCTGACCCTTTACTCTGACCCCAAGCGCACTCAAGGGTGATAATCCCGCTTTCGACCCTTGCCGCGGTTGTCATGGCCGTATTTTTTCGCCAGACCGGGCGGCAGCTTGCGTTCGTCGTAGGTCCGCCAGCGATCGTTCAAATCATGACTGTAATACCAGCGGCCCGCATCGTAGCGGTAATAATTATCATGGTAGTAATAGTGATTCGGCCTGTCCACGACCAGGTAAACACCCAAATTGACGTCGTAACGAAGGTCATGCCCGTAATACGCCTGGTGGTAACCGTCCGCCGGAGCGTATGGCGGCGGCGCATAAACTCCTCCCCGATGTGCCGGGTATGCCACGCAGCCGGTAACAGCCACAACGGCACCGACCATGGCGGTCAACAGCAATGCATTTCCTGAGTTTTTCATGACAATCCTCCTGTTCGTCGGCTTTCTACACAAAAATATCCGAACATCCGTGGATTACCGTTTTGGACAAGAATCCTGATTGAAGGTTTAACCCATTTATGGCGACCCGAAATACTCCTCGTGCCTGGCAATGATCTGGTCCCACAGGCTGGCCACTTCGGGGAGGTCGATACCAAAACGGTCGCTCAGCGCTTCCAGCAACTCATCCGCGGAATCGATCAGCCACTCGCGCTTGCCTTGCGGGGTGACCTGTTTGGCCACCCGGCCGACCTGGATGTCGTAGCCTTGCGGGATGAACTTCTGACATACCAGGCCCGTCACGAAGGGCGATTCCGCCGCCGTGCTGAGCCACCGGCATTTTTTGACAAACAGGTCTTCATCCGCCGGCGCATGGCGGAAATCGTAGGAAACGGCGGCGCCGCCGGCGTGATTGTGCAAACGCCAGTAGTCACCCAGCTGCTCCAGGCGAAAGGCAAACCCGCGCTGCTCGAAAGCATGGGGTGTCAAGGGCACAGGTTCGAAGATGCCATCGCCAAAACCCACATCCGCGATCCACGGCTGGTCCAGTTGCACACACAGCAACAGGTGATTGCCCAGCACCGAATCGCCGCGCTCGGCGCGCCACACCCCGCCGGCCATGCGCATCACATCAAAACCGATTTCCTTCAAGGCCCATTCCAGCAAACCATTCATTTCGTAACACCAGCCGCCCCGCCCCTGCTCCACCAGCTTGGAATATATCCGCTGGATATCGAGATCGACGGTTCGACGCAATTGCACGTCCAGGTTTTCGAAAGGAATGGTCAGCAGATGCTGGCGATGGATTTGCTGCAGGGTGTCGAGATCCGGTTTCGGGTCACCCGCAAACCAGATATTTTCCAGGTAGGTATCCAGATTCACTTTTGTCTATCCGCTAACGAAATCTCAGGTTGTGCCGGCCGAGTTCGGCCAGGCAACGGCAGCCCATCAGTTTCATGTCACGTTCGATTTCGTCCCGCAGCAAGCCCAGGGCCCGCTCGACGCCGGGCTGGCCGGCCGCTGCCAGGGCATACAGATAGGCACGTCCGCCGGAGCAGGCCTTGGCGCCGACGGAAAGCGCCTTGAGCACGTGCGTGCCACGGCGGATGCCGCCGTCGCAGATGACATCGGTTGTGCCGCCCACCGCATCGACGATTTCAGACAGCTGATCGAAGGGTGAGCGGGAGCCGTCGAGCTGGCGGCCGCCATGGTTGGACACCATGATCGCGCTGGCGCCGATAGCCACCGCGTGCCGCGCGTCGGCAACGGACATCACGCCCTTGAGGGCAAATGGCCCGCCCCAGTATTGCGCGATCTCCGCGGCCGTTGTCCAGTCCATGGACTGGTCCAGCATGGCGCCAAAATATTCGGAAACGGAAACCGCGACCTTGGTGCCTTCCCGCACATGGTCCTTGAGTTGCGACAGCTCGAAGCGTTCATGGGTGAAGTAATTGAAGGCCCAGCGCGGGTGGGTGACAAAACTGAGCAGGCTGCGCCCATTCAGGCGCATGGGCGAGGTAAAGCCGGTGCGAAGATCGCGTTCGCGGTTACCGCCGACGATGGTATCGACGGTCAGGGCCAAAGCCTCGAAGCCGGCCTCCTTGCAGCGATCGATCATGCTTCGCGTCAAGCCCTTGTCCTTGTGGACATAGAGCTGAAAGAGCTTCGGCGTGCTGATGGCGGCACTGATTTCCTCAATGCTGACCGTGCCCAGGGAAGAAATGCCAAACAGAGTGCCGAACTTCTGCGCTGCCGCTGCGACCGCGCGCTCGCCGTCGTGATGAAACAGGCGCTGCAGCGCCGTCGGCGCCAGGAAAAAGGGCATTGCCAGTTTTTGGCCCATGACGGTAACACTCATATCGATGTGTTCGACGCCGCTCAGCACATTGGGCACCAGATCGCAGCGCTCGAAAGACTCGGTATTGCGCCGATAGGTCACTTCGTCGTCCGCCGCGCCGTCGATGTAATCGAAGATGGGCCGCGGCAGCCTGCGCCGCGCCAGTTCGCGGAAATCTGCGGTGTTGTGGCAGTCTTGCAATCTCATGGTGTCTTTCCGGGTAAATTTTTCACTGGTTTTTCACCAGGGCTTCCAGCGCCTCGATCCACGCTGGATGATCGTTGAGGCTTTCCACCAGCTGCACCACCTCACCGCCGTGTTTGACGAAAAGCTGTTGGTATTCAACACCGATTTCCACGGTGGTTTCCAGGCAGTCGGCGACAAAGGCCGGCGAGAATACCAGCAACTTTTTTGCTCCTTTGCCGGCTTGCTCCAGGATCACCTTGTCCGTGAAGGGTTCCAGCCAGTTCTTGTTCAGCCTGGATTGAAAACACACGGAGTAATTGTGCTCCGGAATGCCCAGGCCCTGCGCCAGCAGCCGCGTGGTTCCGTAGCACGCGGCTTTATAGCAGTACCTGTTTTCCGCCGTTATTTCATGTTCGCATTCCCGATCCTGGCACAGCCCGCTGTCATAAACCTTGTCGACCTGGCGCCGTGGCAGCCCGTGGTAGGAAAACAGCACATGATCGTACTGCCGCCAGTCATAGGTCTTGCCGCGCTCGACCAGCGCCTTGATGAAAGCCGGATGATCCCAGTACTGGCTGATAAACCTCAACTGCGGAATCACCCACCAGTGTCTCACCACGTCCATCACTTCCTGCAGTGCCGAGCCGGTGCTGGCCGAGGCGTATTGCGGAAACAGCGGCAGCGCGATGATGCACTCCGGGTTGGTTTTTCTGATCCGCTCCAGAACATCCGCAATGGGCGGGTTCTTGTAACGCATGGCCAGTTCCACGACATAATCGGGTCCCAGCCTGGCCTGCAACAGCGCTTGCACCTTTTCGCCGTGAAAAATGATCGGCGAGCCCCGGTTTGTCCATAGCTTTTGATAAATCCGCGCGCTCTTCGCAGCCCGGAAGGGAACGATGACCAGGTTGACCAGGATTTTCCGCAGCAGCCAGGGGATATCGATAACCCGGGGATCGTTGAGAAACTGGCTGAGATAGCTTCTCACATCGCTGACCGAGGGGCTGTCCGGCGTACCCAGATTGATCAGCACTACCGTGGCTTTTGGCATGGGATCGTTTTCTTCTCACTCAGCAGGATGGAGCTCTGAGTATAATACCCCATGGGCCTGAAGAACGGACAAGCCTCAGGGAAAAGTGGATTGCTGGCTGCAGCCACCCCGCTGGCCATGCTCACCTGCGTGACGATCTTGGCTTTTGCCAATGCCTGGCCGGACAACCTGGTGCTCGACGACAAAGCGTTCGCCGGGCCCGCACGCGTACCAGAACTCGATAGTTTGCATTACATCTTTACCCACGAAGTATGGGCCACGGTGGGTACTCAAAGCGGCCTCTACAGACCGCTTTTGCTGCTACAGCTTTCCCTCGAAACCAGGGTAATCGGGGATTGGCTGGCAAGCTACCACCTGAGCAACATTTTTCAACATCTGCTGGTGACACTACTGTTATACGGGTTTCTCCGTTTCCTGTTGCGCAGGACCGGCAACCCGCATTCTTCGTCAGACCTCTGTGCCTTGCTGGCCGCGTCGGTTTTCGCGGTGCATCCCATTCACACCGAGGTGGTCAATTCGGTGTTCAACCGATCTGACATGATGGTGGCCCTGTTTGGCCTGGGCGGATTGTGGTGGCTGCTCCATCACATGGACAGGCACGCGGCTTGGGCCTGGTTTGGATTGGCCGTCACGTATTTCCTGGGCATGCTTTCGAAGGAAAGTGCCGTCGTGATTCCGGGTCTGGCTGTTGCCTTCATCCTGGTGCTTACGCCGGGTATATTGGTCAGCAGAATACGTAAATGCCTACCTGTGTTGTGGATGATTCTCCCGCTCGCGCTTTACCTGATCCTGCGAGCCAATGCACTGTTCCCGCCCGAGTTGGCAAACTCGACCCAAGTTATCGAGGGTGCAGAGTTACCTGCGATGCGCGACACAGTTGTGCGCGGTGACGTGACCGCACCCACTGCCGAGAGTACAGAATTGCTGACAATGCTCGATAAAGTGAAGCTTCCGGGCGCCAAAACCGTTCTAAAGGTCTCAGGGGTTTTTGCAGAGGCGTTAAAAGTCACGGTCTGGCCCTACCCGCTCCATCTTAGCTATGCAACGCCTTCGATGCCCAAGTTGCTGGGCTATGGCGCGCTCAACCTCATGTTGCTCATTGCCGTGTTCGTTCAATTCAGACGCAAGCGCTATGGCCTGGCTACCGGATTGGTTTTTTTCTACTTGGCCATGCTGCCGGCCAGCCGTATCCTTGGCATGGGGGAGTCGGGGCCCCATTTCGCGGAACGTTATGCCTACTTCCCATCCATCGGACTGGCCATACTGTTGGCCTTCGCCCTCAGCACATTGGCGCAACGCTTCACACCGCGCATCCTGGCAAATGTTGCAGTGCCCATTGTGCTGGTATTGGCTGCACTGACCTTGGACAGGAATATGGACTGGCGGAGCGAAGTCTCCCTGTTCGAGACTGAATATCAGCACGGCAACCGCGGGAACGATACCCTACGGTGGGTTGCAGCGGCCTACCTCAACGCGCGGAATTTTGCGTGGGTTGTGCAGATGTGTGATGACAACCTGGACCAGCAGGAACAATACGGCGACTCCTCTTTTGTGCAGTCCTGCGCTACCGCGTATGAGCAACAGCACCGGTATGAAGAAGCGGAACGCGCCCATTTTTACGCCATCGCGCATGAAAAAACCCGTGCCGCTGCCAGCATGTCCCTCGCGCGCTTCTACGTCCGGCATGCGCGCCCGCAGGATGCGGAAAAACAGTTCATTGCGGCTATTGAGTGGTCCGATGACCCGGCGGACAAGGCGTTAAACACGGCGGAGATGATCATTGATCTCAACCCCAACAGCCGTGAGCAAGGAATCCTCGCCAGGGGGTACATCGAAGAGGCGCTTCACCTTCGTCCCGGATGGGCCAAGGCGGAAATGATGCTGCAGGCAGTGGAGAAGGCACTGAACGCCTCCCGGGCACCTTTCCCGCCTGCCAAGGGGTAACACCATGACCAGCTCCGAGATTACTATCAAGTGCCCCGAATGCGGCCACGAGTTCGATGTCAGCGACGTGCTCTACCACCAGGTCGAGCATGAACTGAAACTGGATTTCGAAGCGCGCCTGAAGGCAGAGCGCGACAAGTACCGCAGCCAGGCGGAAGCGCTCGAGCAGCAACGCGAGCAACTCGATAAAGCGCGCGCAGCGCAGGACGAGATCGTCAGCACAGCCATCCGGCAACAGCTGCAGCAGCAAACGCAAGCGCTGGAGAAAAAACTTTCCAGCGCCATCCGCGAGGAGCAATCCAGCCAGCTCCGAGCGCTGCAGGAAGAGCTCGCGCAAAAATCCGAACAGGTCAAGGCCTTGCACAAGGCGGAAGCGGACATCGAGCGGCTGAAACGCGAAAAGGACGAGGTGCAGGGCAAGGCCGAAGCCGACATGGAGCGGCTGCTCAACCAGAAGCTCAACGAAGAGCGTCACCGGATCAAGGAAAGCGAAGAAGAGCGCTCAGCGAAAATGCTGGCCGAAAGGGACCACCTCATCCGCCAGATGAAAGAACAGATGGACATCATGAAAAGGAAGGCCGAGCAGGGTTCCATGCAACTGCAGGGCGAAGTGCAGGAACTGATCATCGAGGACTGGTTGGAAGCGAACTACCCGCTCGACACCATCGAGGAAATCAGGAAAGGCGCGCGCGGCGGTGACTGCATCCAGACCATCAATACCCGCTCGTTCACCAACGCCGGCAGGATCTACTACGAGAGCAAGCGCACCAAGGCCTTCCAGCCGGCGTGGATCGAGAAGTTCAAGATGGACATCCGCGACCGGGGCGCCGATATCGGTGTCTTGATCACCGAGGCCATGCCGCAGGACATGGAGCGTATGGGCTACCGCGAAGGCATCTGGGTCTGCAGCTTCACCGAGTTCAAAGGCTTGTCCAACGTGCTGCGCGAATCCCTCATCAGCATGCACCGGCTGATCTCGCAACAGGAAAATCGCGGCGACAAGATGTCCCTGGTCTATGACTTTCTTACCAGCAATGAATTCCGCCTGCAGGTCGAGGCCATCGTCGAGGGTTTTACGCAGATGCAGACCGATCTCGAGGCCGAAAAGCGCGCCATGACCAGCATCTGGAAAAAACGCGAAAAGCAGATTCAGAAAGTGCTGCTCAACACCAGTGACATGTACAGCTCGATCAAGGGCATCGCCGGCAACGCGCTGCCAGTGGTGCGGCAGCTGGAGTTGCCGGGCGCGGCCATCGAAGACCCGATGGATGAATCAGCGATGGACGATTGATGGGGCCCTGTTCGGCTAATTCTCTTTGCAGGTGCAGCCGTAGTCGTTGCACAGCCCACGGTGCCCTCTACGCACTTGCCATCGTTCGAGATCATCGTGACGCAGTCACTGGCCCCGGCACAGGCGCAGTTGCCACCATTACAGGTGTACCCCAGGCCGCAGCAGGGCTACCTCAGGTTTACATCGCCGAACAACCCCAGCAAGCCGAAGACGATCAATTAGGCCGCGACGATATAGTTCAGCAGCCGGGGCACGATCAAAATCAGTACGCCTGCGATCAACGATATGAGGGGCCCCAGAGTCAAGTTGATATTCATGACATTCTCGTTTGTGTGCAGAAAGCGCTTTTGGCCTTATTGTATCAAGCGAAGCGCCGGAACCCGACCAGTCCAACACTCAGCAGCAGCAGAGCCAGGATCGCGATGCCATGCTGCCCCAGCGTCGGAATGCCTTCGAAAAACACCGTATTGGTAATCAGGCAGCTGTCACCACCCTGAGCTGCGCTGATTACGAGGTCAGTGCAATCGTTGTCGACTTCCACTCCACTCGCAAACACCGTTTCAACGATCCAACAGTGCGTGCTCGGAAACTGCGGCGCCACCTGCACGGAAAACGTATCGGACCCCTCCCCCTCGAATACGTCGACCAGGCCGATCGGCTCATCGCAGTTCAATCTCAGTGAGTAGCGTGTGTCGACTCCCTCACCACCCGTGCCATCGATCACCCAGAGTTTTTCGATCTCGATATCCACCAAACCGGGTGTGTTGACGATGCTGCAGACGAACTGGCCGGAAGCGACGTCATCAAAGTGGCATCCTTCATTGTCATGCGAGACCAGTCCCTGGCCGGTGGCCGCAGACGCCGTGTAAGCCGGTGTATAACCTGGTACCAAGGTTTCGGTGACATCGCAATCCAGCTCACCCGCGTCGAAAGAGGTGACGACGAACTCGACGCCGCTGTTTTCGTTGATATCCTTGCTCTGCTCGATCGGCAAACCGGAGTTGCAACTGATCGTGACCTCGACATCCATCGGGTTGCCGTCAGTGAAGTCCTTGATCACGCGGAACGTTGCACGACCCGGCGGATTATCCTGGATATTGGTGATCTCGCAGCTGCTACCCAACGGCACATCCACGCAATCCGCCTGGTTGGCCGTGTAGCCGTCCGGCACCGTTTCCGTCGCCGTGCAGGTCACGTCCGGGTCCGCGCCGGTGACTGTGAACACCGCCGGCAGTGCCTCGGATGCGTCCAGCGGCGTGGTCGTCACCGTGCCTGAGGTACAGGTCAGGGCCACGGCCACGGTGTCAACGCTGTTCGGGCTGAAATCCTTGTTGACCACGATCGTGTCGCCATTGATCGTGTTGGTAATCTCGCAGCTGCCGCCCAGCGACACATTTACGCAATCCGTTTGGTTGGCCTCGTATCCGGCCGGTACCGTCTCCGTCGCCGTGCAGGTTGCCCCCGGGCTCGCGCCGGTGACCGTAAACACCACCGGTAGCGCCTCGGATGCGTTCAGCGGCGTGGACGTTACCGTGCCTGAAGTACAGGTCAGGGCCACCGGCACGGTCGCGACGCTGTTCGGACTGAAGTCCTTCTGAACCACAATCGTGTTGCTGTTGAGCGTGTTGGTGATCTCGCAGCTGCCGCCCAGTGCAACATCCACACAATCCAACTGGTTGCCCGTGTAGCCGGCCGGCACCGTTTCCGTTGCCGTACAGGTCGCCCCCGGGCTCGCGCCGGTCACCGTGAACACCGCCGGTGCTCCTTCCGCCGCGTTCAGCGGCGTGGTGGTCACCGTGCCTGAGGTGCAGGTCAGGGCCACCGGCACTGTCGCGACGCTGTTCGGACTGAAGTCCTTGTTGACCACGATCGTATTGTTGTTGAGCGTGTTGGTAATCGTGCAGGTGCCGCCCAGCGCGACATTCACGCAATTCGACTGGTTCGCCGTGTAACCGGCCGGCACTGTCTCGGTCGCCGTACAGGTCGCCCCCGGACTCGCGCCATTCACCGTGAACACCGCCGGGATCGCCTCGGACGCGTTCAGCGGCGTGGCGGTCACCGTACCGGAGGTACAGGTCAGGACCACTGGCACCGTTGTGATACTGTTCGGGGTGAAGTCCTTGTTGACCGTGATCGTGTTGCTGCTGAGCGTGTTGGTGATCGTGCAGCTGCCACCCAGCAGCACATTCACGCAATTCGACTGGTTCGCCGTGTAACCGCCCGACACCGTCTCGGTCGCCGTACAGGTCGCCCCCGGACTCGCGCCGGTCACTGTGAACACTGCTGGTATCGACTCGGAAGCGTTCAGCGGCGTGGTGGTCACCGTACCCGTGGTACAGGTCAGGGCCACCGGCACGGTCGCGACACTGTTCGGGGTGAAGTCCTTGTTGACCACGATGGTGTTGCTGTTGATCGTGTTGGTGATCGTGCAACTGCCACCCAGCGCCACATTCACGCAATTCGCCTGGTTTGCCGTATAGCCGGCCGGCACCGTCTCGGTCGCCGTACAGGTCGCCCCCGGACTCGCGCCGGTCACTGTGAACACTGCTGGTATCGACTCGGAAGTGTTCAGCGGCGTGGTGGTCACCGTACCCGTGGTACAGGTCAGGGCCACCGGCACCGTCGCAATACTGTTCGGGCTGAAGTCCTTGTTGACCACGATCGTATTGTTGTTGAGCGTGTTGGTAATCGTGCAGCTGCCACCCAGCGCCACACCCACGCAGTTCGTCTGGTTCGCCGTGTAACCGGCCGGCACCGTCTCGGTCGCCGTACAGGTCGCCCCCGGGCTCGCGCCGGTCACCGTGAACACCGCCGGCGTCCCCTCGGCCGCGTTCAGCGGCGTGGTGGTCACCGTACCCGTGGTACAGGTCAGGGAAACCGGCACCGTCGCGACACTGTTCGGGATGAAGTCCTTGCTGACCGCGATGGTGTTGCTGTTGAGGGTGTTGGTAATCGTGCAGGTGCCACCCAGCGCCACACCCACGCAATTCGCCTGGTTCGCCGTGTAACCGGCCGGCACCGTCTCCGTTGCCGTACAGGTCGCCCCCGGGCTCGCGCCGGTCACCGTGAACACCGCCGATAGTGCTTCTGATGCGTTCAGCGGCGTGGTCGTCACCGTGCCCGAAGTACAGCTCAGGGTCACCGGCACCGTTGCGGTACTGTTGGGAATGAAATCCTTGTTGACCACGATCGTCTCGCTGTTCAGCGTGTTGGTGATCGTGCAGCTGCCACCCAGCGCCACACCCACGCAATCCCCCTGGCTCGCCGTGTAGCCGGCCGGCACCGTCTCCGTTGCCGTACAGGTCGCCCCCGGGCTCGCGCCGGTCACCGTGAACACCGCCGGTAGTGCTTCTGATGCGTTCAGCGGCGTGGTCGTCACCGTGCCCGAAGTGCAGCTCAGGGCCACCGGCACCGTTGCGGTACTGTTGGGGATGAAATCCTTGTTGACCGTGATCGTAGCCGGCTCGGCGCAAGGGTCGGGGACAACAAATGTGGTGTTATCGGTCGTGACTGTCGAGCCGAACGCCAATGCCCTGCCGATCAAACTTGACGAATCTCCAAACGTAATACTGAGACCAGCGGCAGTGCCGCGAAAGATGTTGCCGGTGAAATTGGCGTTCGCGCCAATGGTTGTTGCGCCTTCAGGCACCCAGAATACGTCGTTCTCGCAGGCGCCGCCTGCCACGACAACATTCGAATTGGCTCCAGTGGTAATCTCTCCACCCGGCCTGAAGATGTAAACACCGGTACCGGTCAAGGTCACTGTCGTGCTTGCAGTTATGCTCATGGCGCCCGTGCTGGAATAGCAACCGGGAGGGAATTCTCCGGGCGTGCCGCCGCCGATGCTTATAGCGTTCAGAGCGACGGCAGCGCCGATCGGTGTACAGTCTTGAGAAATCAGATCGGCCCGGGCCGCATTCTGGTCCGTCCCGGTAACGGCAGGACAAGGCACAACCGTTGCGCCACCGATAAACGGAACGACCGCAGGTGCCGTGGTATAGCAAACATCACCATCGATGGTGGTTCCGGCCGTGGTATTGGTAAAGGTCGCGGAAACAATCGCATATGGGTTGGTCGATCCAAGGTTCGGCGCGGTCGCGGCCAATGCTGGAGAAGTCTGGATGAACAAAAGCAAGACAACCGAAACCAGGCTGGCACAAACAAAGGAGCGCGGTCGGCATTGCCCGGGCCCGACTTCGACCATAGCTGGCGTAACGGGTTGAAACTGTACAGCAGCACTCCTATGCGTCGTCATGAAAACACCCCGGCATTAAAATATGGTTGATGAGGGCGAACTCTGAAGCGCAAAATTCCCAAAAATTTCCGGCAGCCCTCTGTTCCAATATATTCACAGAGCCATCTCTGGTCTGTGCGCTAGCGTACAGTTCGCCTGGTCAGATCGGATGAACCGGAAAGTCCCGCCGTTGCCATCCACTCCGGGGTTGCCGAATCGGATTCTCGCCGGGGAATTTTTGCAACACAGCCGGCCACCTTTTCTACGATGCCATGGCATTCGCTGGATGTGCGGTAGAATCAGTGAACGCAGGCCCGCCCCGAAGCAGGACGTGCCAACGGTGGGGTGCAAGCAGGATACATCGGAAAAGGGGCCGGATACAGTAATAGCCGGGAAATCAAATTGTATCCGGCCCCATTTTCATTCGCTATGGGACAAAAATGGGCGGCTCGCACTCATCTTCCACAAGCACGCCCAAGTCCTCCACCATCACCTCGAGCAAGTCCATTTTGTCCTGCAACAATTCCAGCTGAGTCTTGGTCTGGACCTGCAGCGTAATTTGGACTAACGACAGTGGCAGCTTTATAGGGGGCAGCCCGGCCGATGCTTGGATAACGCTGCATCCCGAGATAGACCCCCCGCACGCGACGACCGTCCCATCCGGGAAGATGCAGGCGTAGTAGCCGCTTTCATTGGGGGGTGAATAGGTCCCTCCGTTTTCAAAGCAATAGCCCTCAATTTGGCTTGGAGAGTTGGAGCCAGACGGTAGCGGTGGAGCAGCCTGGGATACGGATATGGTCAATAGCAGGAAAATCGTAAACAGACTTACGACGACGGATTTCAATTTCATGGAGACTCTCCTTGAGAATTCGAGTTTGTACGATCAACTCTGTGGATGACCCGCATGTTGGTACAGCCCGGTTGTTCCGCACATGCGAAATACCCCAAGGCAGCCGGCGGCCCGGCAGGTATTCGAGCCGCCATTATCCGGCGTTCAACTGACTATCTGCGCCGACCGTCGCTGATGGGCCGAATGGGAGACAGGGCGAATCATGGGGTGCCTAGGTGCCATCGTTGACGAACTCGCAGTCGAAGAAAATGTCTGCTACGTCTCCGAAGCAGGCATCCAGGGTTCCGGCGCCGCCGTCGAGCAGGTCAACGTCTTCGTTGCCAACCAGAATGTCGTCTCCCCCCAGGCCGGACAGCTGGTCCTGGCCGCTTCCTCCAACAAGGGTGTTCGGCCCGTCGTCGCCGGTCAGAATATTGCCGAAGTTGCCGCCGGTCAGCTTCTCGACGCTCAGGTAGGTCTCGTAGTAGTTTCCGACGCCGCCGTACCCGTCCTGACGGGCTCCGCCGAGATCCGCGTCCACCGGGCCCGACGCCGTCTGCGCCGTGACCTCGTCAATCCCTTCCCCGCCGTGGACCTGGTCGATTCCGGCTTCGCCGGCGATGGCGTCGTCGCCGTCGCCGGCGTTAATGACGTCATTCCCGTCCTGGCCGTTGAGGACATCGTTGCCAGGACCTCCGGCGAGCCCATCGATTCCGCCGCCGGCGACAATGATGTCGTTCCCGCCAATGCCGCTGAGGAAGTTGCTGGCGTCGTCACCGGTGATGAAGTCGTCGAAGGCACTGCCGTTCACGTCTTCGATGCCGGAGTAGCTGTCGGTGCCGCCGTAGCCATCGTCGCCCTGCCCGGTGGCGAGGTTGACCTCGACTGGACCAGGGAAGAACTGGAAGTTGAGAAGGTCGATTCCGGCCCCGCCGTCGATGACGTCGTTGCCGAACCACCCAGAAATGGCGTCGTCGCCGTCGCCTCCCACCAGCCAATCGTCGCCGTCGCCGCCGCTGAGCTCATCGCGCCCTACGCCGCCCTTGACAATGTCGTTGCCCGCGTCACCCGACAGGCCATCGTCACCCTCTTCGCCCTCGATTTCGTCATCGCCGTCCTCACCAAGGATCAAGTCGAACCCCGCACCGCCATTCACAGTGTCGTCCCCCGCGCCGGCTAAGATCGTGTCGTCGCCGTCACCACCCCGAATGATGTCGTTGCCAGGGCCCGAGATAATATTGTCGTTGCCGCCCAACCCTTCGATGACGTGGTCACCCGACAGATTCGCACACCAGATGATGTCGTCGCCGGGGGTGCCGATGATCATGTCCTTTTTGTGCTTGACTCCGGGTGATACGGACGAGCATTTGCCGTGATGTGCGTCGGCTACCGGAATCAGCGCCAGCTGGAAAAGCAAGAGCGCGAGCGTTAAGACGGGCAGCATGCCGCGCCGGGTGTTTCCAGGATTGCGCCGATACGCCAGCGCCGATTTTGCAGGATTCATATGGTTGTTCATGGACTTCCCTCCAGCCGTCTGTGGGTGTGCCGCCAGCTCCGGGCGGCTGATGCCCGGCGCTGTGGCTCTTACAGGGGATATCGGATTTCGCGGGCGAAACCCGACAAGAGGGGGGTCTAGCAGCCTGTCGGACTTAGTATATTTGGGGTCAGAGTAAAAACTGAGGACAACACGGGATTGATTCTTGCGGATAGGCACTTGTGCCTAATTCGGACAAGTATCTTCTCCCTTTTTTTCCGTTTTGTTTGATCAGCGTGGTACGGGGGTAAGCCAGACCTCGCCGTGGCGGTTAATGGGCGGCCCCATTATCTCGGTGCCAGAAAAAAGCCCGGCGGCCGAAGCCACCGGGCTCTCAAGTCCAGAAAGGGCCCTGAACTAGGGGTCTATCCAGCAACCCGGATTTTCGGGGTCCTCGATTTGGCCCGCCAGGGGTCCCGTAAGCGGGCATTGGTCCGCGCCGTCCTCGACGTCGTCACCGTCGGTGTCCGCATTGCAGGGGTCGGTCAGCGGTTCATCCCGCACCTCCGCGAGGTCCGTGCGGCCGTCGCCGTCCTCGTCGCCGCTGCCGTCGCCAACGAGGCCGCCGCCGTTGAGGTCCTTGACCGCCGCGAGCAGCAAGGGCCCGCTCTCGAAGAGCGGCGGCAAGAGCTCGCCGGTGGATTCGTCACGCAAGGGCTTGCCGTCCTCGTCGACCGCGAATACCTGCGCGCCGTCGTTGAGGGAAAGCGGTCCGCAGGAGGCGGGGGCGTAGCGCTTGGCATTTTTTACCGGCCGCCCGCGCGTTTCGGCCCCCACGCTGAGGGTCGAGCTGGAGAGGCTGGCATCCGGCGTCCACACGATCAATGTGGCGCTCTTGTTGTTGGGCTTGTGGTTGGCCGCGGCCACATCCACCGTGCCGGTGCCGGCGTTGCCGTCGGCGCCGCTGCCGAAGCCGTCTTCGATCTCGTTAGCGGCCACGTCCGTGACCTGCCATTCGGCCGGCACTGTGTCGAGGATCAGCACCGCGGGGCCGTCCGGGTTGGCATAGGTCATGGCGAAGTCGTACTCGGTCGGGTCGCTCTGACCAACTTCGACCACCACGTCGATCTCGCCATCCGCGTCCACGTCCGGGCCGCTGATGAGGGTTTTGCCGATGGCGCTTGGCGGTTGCGGTGTTATGGCCACGGCGTTAGCGCCGTCCCCGACGACCACGGTGGCCACCACAGTATTGTCCGCGGTGTCGATCACCGAGACATTGTCGGAGCCACTATTGGCGACGTAGGCGAAAACGCCGTCCGGGGTGATCGCCACGCCTTCAGGGAAGTCCCCGACGGGCACGGTGTCCGCCACGGTGTTGGTCGCGGTGTCAATCACCGAGACGGTGTTGGAGAGAGCATTGGTGACGTAAGCGAAAGCGCCGTCCGGGGTGATCGCCACGCCAACAGGGAAGTCCCCGACGGGCACGGTGTCCGCCACGGTGTTGGTTAAGGTGTCGATCACCGAGACGGTGCGGGAGAGATTGACGACGTAGGCGAAAGCGCCGTCCGGGGTGATGGCCACGCCAACAGGGCCGTCCCCAACGGCCACCGGGGCCCCCACGACGGAGTTGGTTGCGGTGTCGATCACCGAGACGTTGTTGGAGCTTTCATTGGTGACGTAGGCGAAAGCGCCGTCCGGGGTGATGGCCACGCCTTCAGGGAAGTTCCCGACGGACACGGTGTCCGCCACGGTGTTGGTTAAGGTGTCGATCACCGAGACGTTGTTGGAGAATTCATTGGTGACGTAGGCGAAAGCGCCGTCCGGGGTGATGGCCACGCCCAAAGGGAAGTTCCCGACGGACACGGTGTCCGCCACGGTGTTGGTTGCGGTATCGATCACCGAGACGGTGCCGGCAGCAGCATTGGCGACGTAGGCGAAAGCGCCGTCCGGGGTGATGGCCACGCCCAAAGGGAGGTCCCCGACGGACACGGTGTCCGCCACGGTGTTGTCCGCGGTATCGATCACCGAGACGGTATCGGAGCCACCATTAGCGACGTAAGCGAAGGGATCCGCGCCTGCCTTCGGCGCATCGAGCGTGAAACCCAGCGCCACCAGAGCCAGAATCGAGCGGTGGATGATCGACCCGCGAACGCGATTGAAGTCGCCGCGTTTCGCGCGCAACCCGGTTTTTCCTACGGTGATCATGTCTTGGTACCTCGCATGGTGAAAAGTGAATGAAATCTTAAGCATCAGGTGAATCGCCGCACCTGGCCGATGACCGGCATCGGGACGGTCCGGTCGACCGACAGGGAATTAGTTAGTTGTACTATGTTATTAATGCCTAGCCACTCGGATGTCGTCGCCGGGCGTTTCCAGGATTGCGCCGATACGCCAGCGGCGATCTTGCAGGATTCATATGGTCGTTCATGGGCTTCCCTCCAGCCGTCTGTGGGTGTGCCGCCGGCTCCGGCCGGCTGATGCCCGGCGCTGGCTCTTACAGGGGATATCGGATTTCGTGGGCGAAACCCGACAAGAGGGGGTCGAGGCAGGGCTTGTGCCGGGTCGGCGTTCCCGGCCGGCGGCGGGAAACGCTCAGGGCGTCGTGGCCTGCTCCTGGAGAAGGGCCTGAGCGTCGAGCGTCTGAAAAGGGCTCTGACCCCTTTTCCGGACCCCTTCCGCTGATCAATTGTCTTCTAATAAGCTTCCGGCTACCCAGTCGTCTATACCTGTCGCACTTCGTCCATTCCCGCCGCTGACTGACGAATAGAATGCGGTGGCAGCGTTATTTTCCCCGCCGCTGACTGACGAATTGTATGCGGTGGCAAAGTTACTTTCCCCGCCACTGACTGACGAACTGGGACCGCTGGCTTCGTTAAGGTACCCGCCGCTGACTGACGCACCAACACCGCTGGCTATGTTTTGATTGCCACCACTAACAGACGAAAAGCCACCGCTGGCCAAGTGTCCGAACCCGCCGCTGACTGACGAGCCCAAACCGCTGGCAATGTGTTGCTGCCCACCGCTAATTGACGCAAACCCGGCGGAAGTTTCGTTGTTAATGCCAACTACCATGCCGCCGTACGCAGAGAAATTGTTGAATTTTCCGATAACGAGATTGTGAGAACCGCACGCCGTCGGCTCCGGGCGGCTGATGGCCGGCGCTGGCTCTTACAGGGGATATCGGATTTCGCGGGCGAAACCCGACAAGAGGGGGTCTAGCAGCCTGTCGGACTTAGGACTGATCTACTGCGGGAAACGCTCAGGGCGTCGTGGCCTGCTCCTGGAGAAGGGCCTGGGCTTCGAGCGTCTCGGGGTGATCCGGTCCGGCCGCGTCCTGGAGGTGCTCGAGCGCGGACGTCAGCGCGGCAAGCGCCGCTTCCCGGTCGCCCCGCGCACGGAGTGCCCGGGCCTGGATCAGGTACGCACGGCCCAGTCCGATGGTATGGCTACCGTCTGGCGAGGTTTTCTTCAATAAAGCCAAGGCCCGCGAGGCGTCGTCCACGGCCAGGTCCGGCTGCCGGAGCTCCAACCGCAGCTCGGCTCGTTGGACCAGCGCTTGAGCCAGGCTCGATGGGCCACTGTGACCCGCGGCCACCGCCGCCTCATATATCGCCAGCGCCTCGTCGGTCAGCCGAAGCGCGCCCGGTAGGTCGCCGCGCAGATGCGCCACTTGCGCGCGCTGGGAGATCAGTGCTCCGAACGCGTAGTGGCCCTCCGGCAGCACCAGGCGCAGACGGGGTTCCACCTCGTCCAGCATGGCCTCCGCGCGGTCCGCGTCCCCCTGCGCCAGATAGTTCCTCGCGCGCGTGAGCAAGGCATGATTGACCGTTCCTTCCAGGCCCAGTCGCGTCGCCAGGCTGTGCGCCCGCTCTGCATACGCGGACGCCTCTTCGAACTTCCCTCCATCTCTAAGGGCGCGGGCATAGTTGATCAACAGCACCGGCGAGACGCTGTCGTCACCGCGCTGGTCCTGGCCAATGTCGATGGCGCGGCGGAGCAACGTCAGGGCATCCCGCGGCCTTCCCATCAAGGTCAGCGCCAGGCCCCAGTCGTTGAACAGCGTGCCGGCCGTCTGCGTGTTGTCGCGCCCGAATTCCGTCATCCGCCGGGCTGCCTGCTCGTAGGTGTCGGCGGCGTCCTGCAATTGCCCCGCCAATGTATACGCGGCCGCGAGCGTCAGCGTCAGATTCAGTTGCAAGACCTCGGAGCGGAAGGGCGACTCGTCCACGAGTCGCTGGGCCATCTGCACCCTGGCGATAGCCTCCTGCATCTCCCCGGCCTCTGCCGCGACGATGCTGCCGCTTTGCAGGCAATACACCCTGTCGAGCACCAGCTGCGATCCCGTGGTGGTCTCGCGCAAGGCTTCCTGGTACAGCGCCTCGGCCCGCGGCAAGTCGATGCCGCGGGCGAGCGTCGCCGCCAGAGCGCATGCGGCCCTGGCCCGGGTGGAGTGGTCCGCGAGCCCGCGCGAGAGTTCGTAGGCGTCGGTCAGCACCCGCAAAGCGCTCTCGCCCTGATCTTGTGTCGCGTACTGGTCGCCAATGGCGACGAGGAGTCCCGCCCGGTCCGCCGCCGCCGACTGGCTGCGCGCGACGACGAACTCCGCACGTGCGAGCAGCTCGTTCACCATGAACGGCCGGCCGGACGGCGCGGCATCGGAGAGCACGAAACGATTCAGCTCGTTGATGGCTTCGGCGCGGGAGAGCTGCCGGAACGCGAAATCGCGCTCCGCACGCGCCGCCCGGGCCTGGACCAGCGTGCCTGCGACTCCGACCAGGGTGGCGAGGATCGCCAGCGTCGCGAGGCTGACTGCGAGCCGGTTGCGACGCGCGAACCGGGACACGCTGTAGAGCAACGTATCCGGCCGGGCGCTGATCGGCGCATGGGCAAGAAACCGCCGCAGGTCCTCTGCCAGGGCCGTCACCGAGCCATAGCGCTCCTCGGGGTTCTTCTTCAGTGTCTTGAGGACGATGGTGTCGAGGTCGCCGCGCAGCATGCGGCGCAGCTTTTGCGGCGTCGTGCTTCGCAGCGCCGCGGCGGAGCGCATGTCCGCCGATCCGTCGCCCCGCAGGGTGACGATGTCGGATGGCCGCAGGGGGTCCACGTCAACGACGGCCCTGATCATTGCCGCAGAAGTGGTCGGGACCTTCCCGGCCGGATGGCCGCCGGTGAGGATCCGGTAAAGCAGCCCGCCCAGCGCGAAGACGTCGGTGGCGGTGGTGATCGCGCCGCCGGTCATCTGCTCGGGCGCCGCGAACTCGGGTGTCAGCGCGACGCCGCCTTCACGGGTCAGCTCCGTCGCCAGGTCTGCGATGGAATGTTCCTCCAACAGCTTGCCGATCCCGAAGTCCAGGAGCTTGACCGTCCCGTCGCCGGTCACCAGCACGTTTGACGGCTTGATGTCACGGTGCACGACCAGGTTGGCGTGCGCGTGCGCGACTGCGCCGAGCGCCTCGAGGAACAGGTGCAGCCGCGCATCGACAGTGAGCGCATGTGCATCACAGTAGCGGTCGATCGGTTCTCCTTCGACGTATTCGAGGACGAGGTAGGGTTGTCCGGCCTCTGACACCCCGGCATCCAGGAGTTGCGCGATGTTGGGATGGCTCAGGCGTCCCAGGAGGCTGCCTTCGCGCCGGAACCGTTCCTCGCCGTGCGTGCTGAGCGAGATGCTCGGAAACTTGATGGCGACGCGGCGATCGAATCGGCCGTCTCTGCGCTCGGCGAGCCAGACCGTTCCCATCCCGCCGTGGCCGATGAACTCCAGCAGTTGGTAAGGGCCGACCACTTCCCCGGCACGCGCAGCTTGCACCGGCGCCAGGCGAGGGCCAAGCTGCAGGAATCCCTCCCACCCTGGAGTCTGATGCGCCTGCAGCAACACCGCGAGCTGTTCCGCGAGTTCGGGATCCCGCGACCGGATGTCGGCGAGCCATGCGGCACGGTCGGCCTCGCTCAGGTTCAGCGCCTGATCCAGATAGGGACTGAGCCTGCGCCAAACCTCGGGATCGAGTACCCGCATGGCGCCTTCAATCCGAGTGGTTGGTGCCGAGGTTGTGATGAAGATAGATGCGGGCCTTCTGCCACTGCCGCTGCACCGTCCGGTCGGTGACGCCCCGCATCGCCGCTATCTCCACGAACGTAAAACCACAAAAGAACTTCAGATCGACAATCTCCGCCAGTGGGGGCTCGGCGACGGCCAGCTCGTCCAGCGCCTGGCTGATGCGCGTCAACTCGATTACCTCCGCGGCGTTGTCTGCGGCATCCTCGCTCAGCGACGTGATCTCGAACCCGCCACCACGCTTCTGCGCATAACGGCTGCGCATGTAGTCGATGATCAGTCCGCGCATGACCCGCGCCGCGTAGCCCATGAAGCGCGGCCGGTCGGGAAATTCGGGCCCTTCCCTCCCCGCCATGTCGATATATGCCTGGTGCAGCAGGGTCGTAGGCCCCAGGCTGAACGCACCCGCATTCCGCGCGAGCTCGCGCCTGGCCACCCGGTGCAGCTCCGAGTAGAGGGTGCGAAAAAGGTCCTCAGCCGCCGATTGGTCCTGACGGTCCACCGCGCTCATTAACGCCGACAGCGTTTTCGCCACCAATCGCCCCCAACCGTTTCCAGCACCAATGGATCATAGCCCGAGTATATGATGAATAAAAGGCTTGCCTTTCCCGATACTTATACAAAAGCAGTCCGATCACGTACCACGCTCGGTAATCGAGCCTTTAAACAGTTCATACCCCGCGGTGGTAAGCCGGTATTTACAAAGGTTCTGTTCCCTCGTTGAGGATGGCGAGATAGCGGTCGTAGGCGTACACGCGGTTGCGCTGCCGTCCGGTGAGTTCGCGGGCCACTCCTTCGCCGGTCAGGATCCCGATGGCGCGGGCAGCGGTCGGATAGCTCACGCTTGCGCGCGCGGCGATGTCGTTGATGGCGGCCACCGGCCGCGCCCGAAGCGCGCCATATACTTTCAGCAGGCTGGCGCTGCCGCGCCCCTGCACGGCGAGCCGTGCCTCGTCGTGCTGGAACAGCGCGAGCAGGAGGTGTGCTGTGTCAACCGCGCTGCCGGCGGTTTCGATCACGCCTTCGAGGAAGAAATCCAGCCAGGCCTCCCAGTCGCCATCGCGGCGCACGGCGTCCAGCAGGCGGTAGTATTCATCGCGGTGCTGTTTGAAGTAGAGGCTCAGATACAGCAACGGCTGGCGCAAGATACCGGCATGGTGGAGCATCAGGGCGATCAACAAGCGGCCGACGCGGCCGTTGCCGTCGAGAAACGGGTGGATGGTTTCGAACTGGACATGGGCTGCGGCAGCCTTGACCAGTTCGGGCAAGGCCGCGGTTTCATCATGAATGAATCGCTCCAGCGCGGACATGCACTCCTCGACCGTTTCGGGAGGCGGCGGCACGTATTGCGCGTTGCCCGGCCTCGTACCGCCAATCCAGTTCTGTGAGCGGCGGAATTCACCCGGCAGCTTGGCCGAGCCGCGCCCACGGGCGAGCAGCTTTTCATGGATCTCGCGCAGCAAACGGTTGGACAGGGGGAAGCCCTTGAGCAGGCGTGCCATGCCATGCTCCAGGGCGGCGACGTAGTTGGATACTTCGACCACGTCGACGAAGGGTACGCCGGGCGCGTCTTCAAGTTCAAACAGCAGCAGGTCCGAAAGAGACGACTGGGTGCCCTCGATCTGCGAGGACAGGACGGCCTCACGACGCACGTAGCCGTAGAGGAAAAGATCCGGGTCCGGCAACAGAGCAGAGACCCCATCCAGGCGTCCGCAGGCGAGTAGCGCTCGCTCGAGCAGGCGCTGGCGGGGGCCGGACAAGTCGAGCGGCGGCTGCGGCGGCAATGGATTCGGCACGAATGCGCGCACCACCTCGGTGGCGGTGGTGGTGACTTCGTAGTGGCCGCTTGGTCCCCGCTGCATGCGCCCTTTCCTTAGCTCAAGCTGACTTTAATAAGCGCCTATGTTATCAAAGAAATGAGCTGTTCGCTTTAATAACGCCTTCAGTCAATGCCGAGTTCCTTGAGGTTAGTGGCGATGGTGTCTTGAACGGGATCGGGCGAGTCCCAGCTGATCGTGCATACATCGCGGTCTTCCACGGATAGCTGGTCGAGCCAGGTCGGCGCCTGCACAGCTCGATGCGTTGTTCCAGAATTTCCCCCACTTCGGGATTAAAGCACTTGATGGGAGTGTCGGTGCGGTACCCGGACGTTCCCGCGGAAAAACCTCCGGCACGGATTTTCCGTTGCCGGTTGACTGAATTGGGTGTAGTTTCGGGACGGTCCAGGTGGATAGTGCCTTGACGTATTGATGCGTGAACCTTGAAAAAACCTATCCAAGTCAATCCGCGTGCGATGATCAACTGGCTGCGGGGCAAGCCATTCCTGCGCCGTATGGTTCTGGCGGTCGCGGCGTTCATACCTTACCGGGCGCGAGAGAATCTCCGTCAATGGATCCTGCGCAGCGTCCACGAAGCCGACTTCCTCATCTTCGACCAACTCCGGAACTGTGCCGGCTTGATGCTCGACGTCGGCGCCAACCGTGGTGCAGCGGCGCTTTCGGTGCTGAGCCGAACCCGTCGCTTCCGGGTCATCGCCCTGGAGCCGAATCCTGGTTTGCGCTGGTCGCTCGGCCTGGTTTGGTTGTTCTATCCGCTACGTTTCCGCTATCGCCTCATAGCGGCGGGCGAGCGGCACGCTCGCGCCGACCTGGTCATCCCCACGGGCCCTCGGGACTTTTCCGCGCAAGCGTCGCTGGACCGGCGCGAGTTCCGCAAGGACTACGTGGTCGAACGGTTACGAGCCGGCGGCCACCGGGGCGACGATTCGTGCTTTCACTCCGTCCGCGTGGAGATCCGGCGGATCGACGAACTCGGCACGGAAGCGGATGTGGTCAAGATCGACGTCGAAGGATGGGAAGCACAGGTTCTGCGGGGCATGGAAAACCTGTTGCGCGAGCAGCGCCCGGCACTCATCATCGAGTTGAATAATCGGCAACAGTGGGCGCCGACTCTCGAGTCGATGGGGTATCTTTTCCACAGTTTCGAGGACGGGGGTCTGCGGCATCATCGAAGTTGGCGGGACGTGCCCGGCCTCAACGTCATCTGTTTGCACCCGCGGAGCCGCTCCGGGCCGGCCAGGCTGCTGTGGGAACACCGTTGCCGATAATGACTCTGGCCCCGAGGGATCTCAGGGGTTGGGGGGCGGAGTTTGCTGGATCCCAGCTGCGGCTGCGCCGATCCGGGATGACGGCTGGAAAAAATGCCGCGGAATCTATTGGCTCACGGCAGGTCATAGTGGTGCCTTAAGCCGGGTTGCCTGTGGGCATTTCCCTGCTTCCTTTTATCATTGACAAAAAGGCATACTGCAATTCCGACCAGGCGTGCGGAAAGCACCATCCATTTTTATCACCTTCAAAGGGCCGGTATCCATGAAAAACTTATTGATCCTGATGTTGCTGGTACTTTTTACCGCATCCTGCCAGACCCAACAGACAACGAAGCCGAGCGAACCCAAGGTTAAACACAGCGCGGTTCCCCCCATCTCGAGTGTTGCGGTTGTCGTTGCCATGGAAGGAAACAGCCATGAACTGCACAACCTCAACTGGACCAAGAGCTTCGTCCACTTCAGCGGGGGAGAAATCAACACCTACCTCACGGAAGACGATAACCCGGTAGAAATGAATTTGCGTTTGACCGATATGGGCATTCTGAAAAATGGCGCTGTCGTGTATGAGTTGCCCGCGGACAATAAAGACAACATATTGATCGACCTGAATTTCATCAACCACAGCAGGAAAAGCCTGGCGGTGCAGCAGCGCATCCTGTTCACCGAAGGAACGATCGACATCAAGGAAATCACCCGCCACAGCCTGAAGTTGGCGTTCAAGGGCAGCGGGCATCCGCTGATGTCCAAGGAAAGGATTCCAATGGAGGGAACGGCCAATATCAGCTTTTGAGCCGGATCGAGCTTCCCATGCAGCCCACCATCTCGGTGCGAGATCTCAGCAAGGTCTATGACAGCGGTTTCCAGGCACTGAAGAACGTGAACCTGGAGATCCAGCACGGCGAGATCTTTGCCTTATTGGGCCCGAACGGCGCCGGCAAGACCACGCTGATCAACATCATCTGCGGCATTGTCAATCCGGGCACGGGCCAGGTGCTGGCCGACGGCCACGACATCATTACGGACTTCCGCGCGGCCCGGGCCAGGATCGGCCTGGTGCCACAGGAGCTGACCACCGACTCCTTCGAAACCGTGTGGGATACGATCAGTTTCTCCCGCGGCCTGTTCGGCAAGGCGGCCAGCCCGCAGCACCTCGAGTCGGTGCTGCGCGAGCTGTCGTTGTGGGATAAGCGGCACACCTGCATCATGGCGCTGTCGGGCGGCATGAAGCGCCGGGTGATGATCGCCAAGGCGCTGGCCCACGAACCGCAGATCCTGTTCCTGGACGAACCCACCGCCGGCGTGGACGTGGAATTGCGCCGGGATATGTGGGCCATGGTGCGGCGGCTGCGCGACAACGGCGTGACCATCATTCTCACCACGCATTACATCGAGGAAGCCGAGGAGATGGCGGACCGCATCGGCATCATCCACAAGGGCGAGATCGTGGTAATCGAAGACAAGGACGTGCTGATGAAAAAACTCGGCAAGAAGCAGCTGACCCTGCAGCTGCAGAGCCCGCTGGCGCTGATTCCGTCTGAACTGGCGGGCTATCCACTGGAGCTTTCGACGGACGGCGCGCAGCTGGTCTACACCTTTGATGCCCAGGGCGATCGCACCGGCATCGCCGGCCTGCTGCGGCGGCTGAGCGATCATGGCATCGACTTCAAGGACCTGAACACCAGCGAGAGT
The DNA here is from genome assembly GCA_963708905.1 of uncultured Gammaproteobacteria bacterium. Taxonomy (GTDB): domain Bacteria; phylum Pseudomonadota; class Gammaproteobacteria; order Xanthomonadales; family SZUA-36; genus SHZL01. The sequence goes on from CAVPUV010000027.1 coordinate 109,263, forward strand.
TCGCTGGAGGAAATCTTCGTCAACCTGGTGAGGTCCCGGCCATGAACGTCTACGCCATCCGCGCCATCTATCTGTTCGAAATCAAGCGCGCCTTGCGCACCCTGATGCAGAGCCTGGCCACCCCGGTGATCTCCACTTCGCTGTACTTCGTGGTATTCGGTTCGGCCATCGGCTCGCGCATGGCCGCAGTGGACGGTGTCAGCTACGGCGCCTTCATCATCCCTGGACTGGTGATGCTGGCCCTGCTCACCGAAAGTGTCTCCAACGCCTCTTTCGGTATTTACATGCCGCGCTACAAAGGTACCATCTACGAAGTGCTGTCCGCGCCCATCTCCTTCGTCGAGATCGTCATCGGTTACGTCGGCGCCGCCGCCAGCAAGTCCATCGTGCTGGGTGGCGTGATCCTGCTCACCGCGCGGTTCTTCGTCGACTACCACGTCGACCACCCGCTGTGGATGCTGGGGTTTTTGCTGCTGACTTCGGTGACCTTCAGCCTGTTCGGTTTCGTCATCGGCATCTGGGCCGACAACTGGGAAAAGCTGCAGGTGGTGCCCAGCCTGATCGTCACGCCGCTGGCCTTTCTCGGCGGCAGCTTTTACTCCATCAGCATATTGCCGCCGCTGTGGCAGAAGATCACCCTGTTCAACCCGGTGGTGTACCTGATCAGCGGCTTCCGCTGGAGCTTCTACGGCATTGCCGATGTCAGCGCCGCGGTGAGCCTGGGCATGACGCTGCTATTCATGCTGCTGTGCCTGGCCGCCATCGGCTGGATTTTCCGCAGCGGCTACCGCCTGAAGACCTAGGAGCCTGTCGGACTTAACCGATCGTAGCGAGGGAAAGCCGATTTGAGGCAGATTTTTCGCTCTTTTGAGGCGAATAGCACCGCTATTTAACGAGAAAGAGCGGAAAATATGACCAAATCCGGCTTTGCCGCAGTAGATCAGTGTTAAGTCCGACAGGCTCCTGGCCCGCCCCGTGCTGCAGCTGGGCTATTTTTGGATTTTCTCCAGCGTGGCACAGAAGCGGGCCGCCCACCCGGCCACTGGGCGCAGGGTGATGAAGGCATTGATGCGCTCTTCCAGGGCCGGTTCGGGCTGATTGTTACGCCTGCCCATGCCGGCCGCCAGGCGCCGCATCTGGTAGTTCATACGCGCTTTTTTATCCGCGGCCGGCGAGTCGATTCCCGCCAGTATTTCCAGCGCGATGCAGGCTTCCCGCAATTGTTCCTCGCCGCCGTCAGACGGGCCCTGTTGCCAGAAGGTTTCCAGCGCCTGGGCGTCGATGCCTTCGGGCAGGTCGCCTGGCTTGTGCCACAATCCGGCAGCGGTTTCCTCATCCGCTGTTTTCACGGCGCAGGCGTTTATTTTCTCCAGCAGACGGGTCCAGCCTGCCTGTTCCTGGCGTCCACGGATCTCCAGGGCGAGATCACGCACCCGCTGCTCCATCGCGTGGAACTCTTTGGCCAGGCGCTGTTGCAGGCCCGGCGGCAGCTCGAGCGCGCGGAACTGCTGCTGCAGTTCGGCCAGGTCTTTGCCCAGGTGGCTGATATGTTCCTCATCCCTGGTTGTCAGCAGCGCCCGCGCCTGGTCGCGCAGGGATTCGGCCTGTTGCACCCGCGCGTCCAGTGCGGCGGTACCCTGCGCGCGCTGCTCGTCAACGCGGGCAAAAACCGCGTCGCAGGCGCTGTGCAAAGCCTTCCACAATCTGCGATCAACACCCACCGGGGTGATGCCAATTTCTTTCCACTCACGCTGCAGCCGCTTGCAGGTATCCATGGCCTGCGGCAGATCATCCGCCGCGGCGAGTTCCCGCGCACGGCTGACCAGTTGTTCCTTGCGGGCGATATTGCGCTCGTACTCTGCCTTGATGTGGCTGTAGATACGGTCGCAGACAGCACGGAATGCCTTGTGGCTTTTCCGGTCGGCCTTTGGTTCCAGCGGTTTGATAGCATTAAAGGCGTCACGGGCGGCATCCAGGGTTTTCTGTACCAGACGCCAGTCGGGCGCCGCGGCCGCTTGCCCCGCGCCCGCTTCTCGAGCTTCTCCCGCTGCAGCGGCAGCCGCTGGCCAGGCCATTTTTTCTTCGTAGTCCGCCAGTTGCGCCACCAGTTGCATGCGCTGGTCAAAATTTTGCCGCTGCACGATGGCCTTTTGAGCGAAGGCCTCCTTGCAGGGCTTCCAGGCTTCATCCGCGGCGGCTTTGAATTCAATCCACAAAGCCTGTTCTTGCGCATGGGGTACGCCGCCCAACCGCTTCCATTCATCCTGCAGGGACTGGATGTTCAGCGCCAGCGTTTCGACGTCTTCCGAACTGCCGATCAGGGCGGTCATGCGCGCGCACAGTTCCAGCTTCTTGGGTTCGATGGCAAAAGCCTGCCAGTCGTGAACTTCCTGCAGCCGTGCAGCCAGCGGCTGCATTTCCTGCTCGAACTGCAGCCGTTGTTTTGCCGCCAGCGACTTGAGGCTTCGCCGTGCCTTGATCAGCAAGCGGTCGGCCTCCCTGCTGTGGTTCTGCTCCAGTTCCCCGCGCAAGGCTGCGAGTCTGGTTCGTACCCGCTCGCTGTATTTCTGCTGGTCTTTTTCCAGCGCACCGAGCTGGCTTTTGAGCTGCTCCAGCGCCTGCTGCAATTGCGCCATTTGAGCGGGCAATCGGGCCTGCTGTGAATCCGGCCAGGGCAAGGCGGCCAGCATTTTTCCACCGCGTTCAATGTGCCGTTGCAGGGCCTGGTAATCCGCAGCATCCACGTCGCCCGCTTCGTGCAGGAATTTGTGCAAACGGGTTTCCTGGTCGTGGAGCTGGCGCAAGGTGGGTAACAAGGAGCGCCACAGTTCAAGGTATTTGCCGCTGGCTTGTGCCTGCTGCGGGGAAGGTGGCGTTATGTTCCGTGCAGCCTGCCAGCGGCTTTCGATGTCATCCAGCCGTTCGCTCAGCTGCGCGATCGCCGCGCGATCCTGCGGCAATGAAGCCGCCGCATCGATCTGTTCCAGTTCACCGACGAGAGCGGCAAAAACCTCGCTGGCAGCCGCCAGCCCGGCCTGCGCCACGGCCGCCGCGGCCTGCGCTTCAGCCAGCCCGGCCAGGCGTTGCGCGCACGTGGCCAGCTCGCGGCGAAACTGATCCTTCTGCGCATCACTGGCTGCCGCCTCCAGCATCTGCCATTGCTGTTCCAGCGAACGGCAGCGGCCGGCGTATTCCGCTGTATCAACCGCTCCGGCCAGGGCCTCCGCCTGGCTGATCAAGTGCCGGATTTTTTCCTGCTGCTGCGCGGCGGCCAGCTGCCGTGCATGGTGCTCATCGACCACGGTCCTGCAGTGGCGGAAGACGGCCTTGTCGCGGCCGCGGGTGTGCTGCATCAGCTCGGTCAGCAAGCCGATGTCCTCGATGCCGAGTGCCGCGCCAAGGCGTACTTTCGCTATCGGGTGGTTGCGGGCGAGGTCCATGCGAACGCTGTTGTTGCCGATCCGCGCGACGACCGCCATGCTCAGCTCCACGTCGTCGGTGAGGCTGAGGATGCGCAGCAAGAGCGCCTCGTCAGCGATCGTTGCCAGCGCATCCGTTCCGCCGGGCAGCAATTGCTGCAGGCGCTGGTTTTTGGCCGGTTGCTGCAAGGCCTGGGGCACAGTTTCGATCAGCGCATCCAGCACCTCCGGGCTGCTGATGCGGCACAGCGCCGCGGCCTGCACCGACGGATCGGGGTCCGTTTTGACCAGCTCCAGCAACACTTCCTGATCCTGCAGTTGGGCAATCGCCTCTTTGCGCACCTGCGGATTACTGTGTTGCCACCTGGGGCCTGTGAATGAGTCAAACAGCGACATGCGATCGATTCCTGGATTTCTGCAGCGGCAAGGGGACCGCAATTTTACTTGAGAACAAGCGGGAAGGGCGGGTTTTTGATCGTTATACCGGCTTTTGGCCATTTTCCAGCGATCCAGCTATGATGGTCGCCTTTTTCACGACCCACAGCGGAACCATGCCCGGCGAAAAGCAGCCGCTGGAGCCGCTCGAGGCCCAGCCGGCCGGGATGTTCTCGATGGCGGCCGTGACGAACATGATCGTGCGACCGTCCTCCGAGATGCTGTCGAGCACGCAGTGGTTTACGAAGCCCTCGATGTGGAACTGCTTCAGGACCAGCTTCTGCGCGCCCGTGTCGTAGCTCATGAAGCCGACATCATCGTGAACCTCTCCTTTCGGGTTCTTCCCCTGCGGCGGATACGTGCTCTTGCCGTTGACCTGAATGAAGCGATCCCCCAACGCGAACCGGTATTCCCGCTCGCTCATGCCGGCGAGCTCGCGGAACTCCTTCGGCCCCAGTCCCACGGCGCGCTGGAACCGCCGCGTCAGGTGCGGGCAGCTCACTTGCCTCTTCGATAATGGTTTTCATATCCGCCTGTGCCTAATCTTGAACCATAAGTCCAATCATCGTATCCGGCGTCGGCGCGGCCACCGGCGGACCCAAATTCAATTGCGGAAGTGCGGCAATACCTCACGGCCGATCAAGTCCAGGGACTCGTTGAAATTTGGCCCCAGGGGATGACCAAAACAGATGTGATTGACACCGGCGCTGATCATGGATTCAATTTGCGGAATGACGTCATCCGGGGTTCCGCAAACGGAGCATTTTTCCACTGACAGGTCCGAAACATAACTCGCGCCGCGCTCAAAATCACCCACCGAGGCGGCTTCCCTGACTTTGTTGATTTCCTCCTCCGGGATACCGGCGACATCGGTCATGGGCCGCAAATAGGGCAGGTACACTGCCAGCACGCGGCGGGCAGTCGCTTTGGCCTGCTCACGGTTTGAAGCGATGGCGCACAGCGGGCCGGCAATGATTTCTATTTCGTCAGGGTCGCGCTGAGCGCGACCGGCGCCGATTTCGATATTCTCCCGGATAATCTTGACATAATCGGGATTCCACAACCCGTCGGATTTGGTACCGATCGCAATTTCTCCCGCCAACTGGCACATCTTCGGTCCCCATGTGCCGATGAATATCGGGATTTCCTTGCGCACGGGCTGGAACCGAAAGAACAATTCCTCGGTGCAGGTGAAAATTTCACCGTGAAAGGGCGAGCGATCGCCACTCAGCAGGCGGTGGATGATCTGTATCGCTTCGCGCACCATGGTGATGGGCTTGTTCTGTTTCTCGATGCCGAGAAACTCGAAGAAGGCGCCCCGGGCAATGCCGCACACGGCACGGCCTCCGGTCAGTTCGTCCAATTCAGCCAGATTCGCTGCGTGATAACACGGATGAACAATTTGCGGTGTGATGATCGCAGGGCCGACCTTGATCCGGTCCGTATGCTCACCGATCAAGGTGAGCAAAGGCCAGGTCGGTTTGAACATCAGATCATCATAGACATGCACTTCATCGAAACCGAGAGATTCGATGCGCTGTGCCTTGTCGATATACTCGCGTATAGGATAACTGCCCTGCATGGCGATACTGAATTTCGTGGTCATGGTATGAGTACCTCCGCAAATAAACCGTGTTCAAGGCTTTCCAATCACCATCAGGAAACCCTTATGGGACGGGCCTTTGCGGGCGCGCTGCCCCGTTCCGGCTCGCTTTTTTGGAACTACCAAACCGCGGGCACCGGCGGCGATGGTCAGCCGCATCAAGCCGGACTGAGCCGCGTGTCATCATTCGCGCAGTGATCGCCAGAGCAGGATGCCCAGAACCAGCAGCAAGACGCCGCCAGCGCGCAGGTAAATGCGCAGGAACTTGTCGGACAAGCGCTGGAATTTCTGCACCAGGCCGGGCAGCACGAGAATCACAGCGCCTTGCAGCGCCAGCAGCCAGCCCAGCAATGTGACGAAAAGCGGCCAAGCACCGCTCCAGCGGCCGTAGCCGTAGCCGACGGTAATGCCGGCGGCCATCATCACCATCGCCGCCGGAAAGAAGTATTCCGGTTCCGCCATCAGCCGTCGCGTCAAGCCCAGCCATCGGTCGGTTTGCAACAGGTAGGACACACCGAGAACGGCGAGAGTTGCCGCAACGATCACCGGAGCGAACTCGGTCATGAGCCGCTCAACGGTGGTTCAGCAGATAGCGCTCGCCGATTTCGGGCATAGGAACTATTAACCGCCTATTTCGGAATTCATGCAAGTATCAGTGGCGGTAAACTGATCTCGGATAGGGGTCGGGCTACCTCTGTACCAAGGGGTTTCGTCCCGGCCAGGTCGCCGGACGCCGCTGTCACTCACCCTGCATGGCGCCATTCCCGTAGCGCAACACAACCCGCCCCTGAGCGGACAGCGCTCCTTCGTAACGCCAGATCAGATTGAGTGCTTCCTCTTGCTGTCTGGGCGGCGCTCGCGCCAAGGGGCCGTCAATTCCTCATGTTGGTGCACATGCCATAGAATCTTCGCGATCAGCAGCGGCTCCTCGATGCAGGCAATGACCCGAAGTTTTCCACCGCCCTCGGAGCAGGTCTCAATATCGATCTGAAGGCGATCGCGCTGTTGCAAGGCCTGGGGCAGCGTTTCGATCAGCGCAACCATGCCCGGAAGAAAAATAATCCTTGATTGTGATCCCGTCCAGGATGACGCCGTCATGCTGCTGCTGGCGCTGGCATGCCCTTACGAACTCGACATATTCGGCATCACCACCGTGGCCGGTAACGTGCCGCTCAAGCTCACCCAGTGCAATGCGCGTCTCATCTGTGAACTGGCTGGCCGCGCCGATGTGCCGGTTTACGCCGGCTGCGAGCGCCCGCTCAAACGTGAGCTGGTGACGGCGGAATACGTACATGGCCGCAGCGGCATCGACGGCATTGAGATTCATGAGCCGCGAATCCCGTTACAGTCGCAGCATGCGGTGGACTACATACATCGACACCTTGAAGGCGGCGGCTGCCGGTTCCATTACCCTTGGGATTCGCATTACCCTGGCTTGCTCGGCGCCAATCCCCTCTTTTCCTACAGCCTCCGGCCTCAGGCCTACAGCACTCGCAGGAATGCAGTCACGTCGCTCTTCTCTTCGGCGGTGAGCTGCACGCCGAAAATCAGAGTGAAGAACTCTACGGTGTCCTCCAAGGTCGGGAGGCGGCCGTCGTGGAAGTGCGGCGGCGAGTCTTTGATCCCGCGCAGGGAGAAGGTCTTGGCCCAGCCTTCGGCGCGTCCCGGATAGAACTCCTCGACGCGAAGATCGTGCATCTGGTTGTCGGTGTAGAACGGGGCCGGGTGGCACTCGAAGCAACGGGCCTTGCCGTTGAAGAGCTTTTCGCCGCGAAGCTCCGCGGGCGAGGCGCGTTTCGGGTCGAGCCGTCCGAAACGGTCGAGCTTGGGCGCGGGCGGAAAGGCGACCAAGGACTGGAAGTCGCCCATCCGGTTCGTGGAGGGTTTGTCCAGCTGGCGGCCGCCGATCTGGATCTGGAACGCCGGATCGCCGTCGAAGTACTCCTCGACCTCGGAGAAGTGGTCGAGAGAGCGGATGGAGCGTTTTAGGCTAAAGAGGCGATTGATGTGGTCGCCGCGCAGCGAAGGCGTGTCGAGTCGGGCGCGCGCCAGAGTCGGCCGAACGCCCGGGTCCATCTCGATAGCGCCGTTGAAGAGCTGCCGGAAGTTGGCCTGCGTGATCTCCTGCCCCTGGGAAACATCGCCCAGGTCAGGCCGCGTGGTCAGGAAGAGCGGCGGCGGGAACTCGGGGAGATAGGCATCGGGGATGTCGTGGTCGACGTCGAAGCGCTGGTGCTGGAATATCTGGTTCGGCAAGGCCCTGGAAGCGGGATCAATGCATGCGTGTGCCTACAGCGAGAGGCCGCTGGTGGACGTTCAGACCACGTTCTCGGTGACGCGGTACTTGCTCGAATCAGCTAATAGGCGCTTAATAATTCCTATCTGTCGACATATCCAACTCGGCGGAGTCAGTTCAGCGGCATTTGAACGTACCTCAATGCGAGGCTTAAAGGTGTCCGTTGAACCAGGGGTATTCCACATTTATCACCGAGGCCAGCAATACTGGCACCCGTTGACTTTAACGTTATAACCCGATGGGGGCTCAGTGCTAAAGAATGGATATTCACGTGATGCAGAAAATGGCTGAAGAGTTCAAGGGGCGTTTGGAGATCGTAAAACGGAAATCGTCAGATATCCATTGGTACTTCGGTAACATCCTGGCAAATATCGATGCTCTGGCGGGACTATTGCAGGGGGAGAACCGGGAAATTTTTGAAAAATTCGCTGGCGGCCGTGTTGCTGACATTGGTGCAGCCGATGGCGATCTTGCCTTTTTCCTTGAGACGCTAGGTTACCAATGCGACATCATTGACTTCCCGGACTACAACTTCAATCGAATGCGCGCGGCTTATCACCTCAAGGAAGCCCTGAAATCCCACGTTTCAATTCATGAGATCGACCTTGACCAGCGCTTTGAATTGCCCAGGCGCTATGATGCCGTGATCTTCCTGGGCATTCTTTACCACCTGAGAAACCCGTTCTTCGCACTGGAAAGTTTGGCCAAAAATGCTCGCTATTGTTTTCTCAGCTCGCGCATTGCACGTTGGATAGACTCGGGTTTTTGGCCGTGGCAGCGACGCAGCTATATCCGTAATTCTGCGGTGGCATATTTGTTGGCACCGGACGAATGCAATAATGACTCGACAAACTACTGGATTTTTTCCGAAACGGGTCTGCGCAGAATCGTTGAGCGTGCGGGATGGGAGATATTGGATTACGTTTCATATGGCAATCGCGTGAACTCAAATCCAAGAGACCAGGTCCGTGATGAGCGGGCGTTTATGCTCTTGCGCAGCACTGTGCCAGAAATTCAGTAAACTTCTTGAGAAACGCGCCGCGAACACACAGAACCGGCGATTTGTTCGCCAGATTCACGCGGCCGCTGGTGTTTGGATACTTCGGGCGAGCCGCCCTCGCGGTTTCTGGTGATGGCGCCGGTCAGCACCAACTTCATACCCTCCTCGAACGACATATCTATCGGAGTGATGCTGGAGCGGGGCAGAATCAGGGTATAGCCGCCAATCTGTTCGAAATCCTGGCCTGGAATGCGCACCATGATGACCTTGCTCATCGCCTGCTTGTTGTCTGGACTCAGGTAGTCAATGAAGTCCTTGATCGCGGAATAGATGGTTTTGACCAGCGGTAAGCGGTTCAGGATGTTTTCGCCCAGGGAAAGCAGTTTCTGGAACAAGAGAATATGGGACAGCAATCGGATCAAAACCGTGATCGCCAGGGCAGCGATCAATCCCATACCAGGGATATACCAGCCTTGCGGCAGGAAGTGGAAGAAGTGGATTTCTGGCAGGTTTCAGACCGTCCGGCAAACATCAACTGGCTTTGTGAAGCGGATGCCGGCGAATTCTTTCGCCTGTTGATCGAGCGCCTGTCCCGTTATCGAGACCAAGCCGCCTAATGCATTCAGGAGCATTGCCAATGACACAGCCTGCCATCACCGTCGCCGGGTCGGTGAACCTGGATATCGTTGCCCGGGTCGCGCGCTTTCCGGTGCCGGGCGAAACCATGACCAATGCCGTGGTGAGCCGATTTCCCGGCGGCAAGGGCGCCAATCAGGCGCTGGCCGCGCACCGGCTGGGCGCCCGCGTGTCGCTGCTGGCCTGCGTCGGTGATGACGCCGCTGCCGATGAGGCCCTGGTCAACCTGGCCGCCGCCGGGGTCAATCTGGACTATTGCCGGCGGCTGCAAGGCGTCAGCACCGGCCTGGCGCTGATCCTGGTGTCCGGTGACGGCGAGAACCAGATCGTGGTCGCGGCCGGAGCCAACGCCGCGTTCGCAGCGGAGCTGCTCGAGGCGCCGCCGGCCGATGCGGTGATCGCCCAGCTCGAAATTCCGCTCGAAACGGTCTTGAGCCTGGCGCGAAAAACAGGAAGTTTTTTCTGCCTCAATGCGGCGCCGGCCAAAGCGGTACCGCAGGAATTGCTCGACCTCACCGACCTTCTGATCGTCAACGAAGTGGAAGCGCGTTGCCTCGGCCCGCAGCTGGACCATTATGCCGGCTGGCTTGCCGTGACCTATGGCGCGCGCGGCGCCGTACTGAAACGCAATGGCCTTGAAGTGGCCAGCGCACAGCCGCCGCAAGTCGAGGTCATCGACACCACGGGGGCGGGCGATGCGTTTACCGCGGCACTGGTCGTTGGCATGGTTTCCGGCATGTCGCCCGAATCCGCGCTGCAACGCGCCTGCCTTGCCGGCGCGTTGACGGCCACCCGGGCGGGCGCGCAATCATCACCGCTGCTGGCGGAGCTTGTGCAGGCTCAATCCCGCTGAACTGCATGTGCTGAAGGAGAGGGTTCAACATGACTGAAGAGCCGCAGGCGGGAGCAGGGAAGCGAGACTCGTATGTGACGGCCTGGCTGGAAACAAGCCAGGAGGTTCAGGTGGCGCTCGACTCGGGCGGCGCGGTGCACCGCGGCGCGCAGCAGAGCATGGATGTATCGGCGGATCTCGAAGAACACGCCAACACCCGGGTGGGTGCGCGCATTGCCGTGGCCTTGCAGCGCCATCGGGCCGGCCCGGCGGAAGCGGATGATTGCAGCCGGAATTTATCGGTGTAGGATCGACCATGCGCCACTGGACACTGCTTGGAGAGGCGCCCATCCCGGGCACGGACCGGTCGCTGGTTCTGTACCAGGGCAAGGATGATTTCTCCATCAAGATAGCCGGTGGCCATGAGCTCATGAACACCCGCAAGCATGGCTCCGAGGACGCGCTGGGCAGCCTGCCGTGCCAACGGCTAAGCCAGCCGGATACGGCGCGGGTGCTGATCGGCGGCCTGGGCATGGGGTTTACCCTGGCTGCCGCGCTCCAGGCGGTGGGGCCGCAGGCGGAAGTGACCGTGGCCGAGCTGATTCCCGAAGTGGTGGAGTGGAATCGCGGCCCGCTCGGTGACTTCAGTGGCCGCCCGCTCGACGATCCGCGCACGCGGGTGCACGTCGGCGATGTGGCCAAGCTGCTGCGCCGGCAACGCGCCTGCTTCGATGTGATCGCGCTGGATGTGGACAACGGACCCGAGGGGCTGACCAAAAGCAGCAACAACTGGCTGTACTCGGCGCCCGGCATCGCCGCCGCCCAGGATGCACTCAGCCCCGGCGGCATCGTGGCTTACTGGTCCGCCGGCCCGGACCAGGGCTTTCACGACCGGCTGCGGCAATGCGGATTCCTGGTCGAGGAGACCACCGTGCACGCGCACGGCAACAAGGGGCCCAGGCATACCATCTGGCTGGCCAGCGTGATGTAATGACATACCTTGGCGATATCAAGAAAGTCTGAGGAGTTTTTTATGGCAGGTGGATGGGCCAAAGACGGAGCCGTGCAGGATCAGATCGACGCCAGTGTCGAGGACGCCGTGCAACGTGCGCGCAGCCAGCTGCCGCGCGGCCAAAGCCTGCAAGAATGCGCACAGTGTGGCGCGGTCATTCCCGCCCCCCGCCGCCAGGCTGTTCCTGGTGTGCGCCTGTGCATCGCTTGCCAGGCGCAAGCCGATGCGGAACAGAGCAACTTCAGCGGCTATAACCGCCGTGGCAGCAAGGACAGCCAGTTGCGCTAGATTTCAGCCAAACCACCGAGGTATTTTTTCAAGTCCGTCGCGGACCGCCGCTTAAGGCAATACGATTGGTCGCGGCAACCAGTTCACGGGTGATCTCGGGTTCGTGTGAAGAGTGTCCGGAAGCAGGCGCGACGAGGTAATCGAGCTCGGGCCAGCTTGCAGCGAGGTCGATGAGATTTTTCACCGGGCAGACGATGTCATAGCGGCCGTGCACCGCGAATGCGGGGATGTGCCGGATGCGCTCCGCGCGGTCGAGCAGCAGGGTCTCGGGCTCGGGTTTGACGTTGCGCAGGTAATGCGCTTCCAACCGCGCGATCGACCAGGCGATAGCGGGTTTGGCAAACTCGCTGGTGAATTCCTCGTTGGGCAGCAAGGTGCAGCAGGAGCCTTCATAAATCGACCAGTGCCTGGCTGCCTGCAGCGCCAGTTCGCGGTCCTCGCCGGTCAAACGTTGCCAGTATGCTTCCAGCAAATCACCGCGCTCCTGTTCGCGGGAATGAATTCAGCGAATTCGCGCCAGATTTCGGGCTGAATCATGCGCACGCGGTACAGCCACCAGTCGATTTCCTCGTCGCGCAACAACCAGATGCCACGCAGCGTCAGGCTTTTGCAACGCTGCGGGTGTTCCTGCGCATAGTACAGCGAGATCGTGCTGCCATAGGAACCGCCGAAGACGTGCCAGCGCTCGATGCCCAGCGTCTCGCGCAGGCGCTCGACGTCGCCCACGGTCGCGGCCATCGTGTTGTTGCTCAGATCGCCGACAGGAGTCGAACGCCCGCTGCCGCGCTGGTCCAGCAGACACCACGCGAAAATGCGCCGGATCGAAAAACCGCCGGTCGGTCACGGTACAACCCGCGCCCGGCCCGCCATGCAGAAAAAGAATCGGCTCACCGGCGGGATTGCCACATTGCTCCCAGTACAGCAGGTGTGGATCGTCGACCGCCAGGGTGCCGCTTGCATAGGGTTCGATGGAAGGGAAGAAATGTTCGTTGGCCATGATTCAGAGTTTACTCAAATCAATCCAGGCCTTGTTGGCCAATTTCCCGCGCGAGATTCTGCAGCAGGGCCAGGTGCGCAGCAACGCGCCTGGGCAGACTTACCTTGTCCGCCGGGGTTTCGAATACCAGCACCGTGCGCGCGTCCGGGCCGGCATGTACCTGACCATCCAGCAGGATGGAGGAGGCACTCATCAGCTCATCGATTGAGCCATCGATCACCGGGCCGACGATGCCGCCGTCTATGCTTTCACCGAACCGCGTCTGGCCGCTGCTCTTGAGCGGAATTCCATTTTCCTCCAACACCCGCACCGCGGCCAGCGCCAGGGGATCCGCGGCGCCCAGAACGTCCTTGCGAATAGACATAGCCTTCATCGATGAGATTGTCTTCATGCAAATCGATGCTGTACGCCGGCGGGTAAGTGGCGGACAGGGTCACAAGGTAACGGGTGATGGCGTCCGCTTCGGCGCTGGATGCGGCTGGCGCACGGGCGTGGCCGGGATTTTCCGGCTCCACCAGCAGGTGTGAGGAATCGCCCACGCTTTGCCCCTCCACGGTGGCGGAGTATGCCGGCATGTTCAGGTAGCGCCAATTGTGGGTATAACCCTGCGGATTATTCAAGGGCATGAGCACCACCGCGCGCTGCTTCCCCAGCGCCGCGATGTCATCGATCGCCGCGGCGATGGCGTTCGGGCCGGCCGGCTCCTCGCCATGAATGCCCGCGATAATCCACACCGCTTCGCCGGAATGGGCGGTGCGCAGCGCGATGACCGGCAGCGCGTAGTCCCTGCCCGGCGGCTGCGATTGCGTGATGATGTCGAGTTGCCAGCCTTTTTCCAGCAGCGCCGCGTAAGACCCGTACAGCGCCTCCACCGGCATCCTTCCGTCCGCATAGGTTTGCAGGTCGCGCGGCAGCTCCAGCCCGGAGGCCACCACCGCACCCGGGCCCAGCAAGCTGAGACCGAATAAGGTTGTCATCGTCAGACCATGGACCCGATGTGTCATAGGTATTTCTTTTCTTCGGCCGGGAGTGAAAGGATACGCCGCCCGGGACATGCTGCACAGGGAGCGGCGGCCATCTGGGCTGAAGAGCACGAAGACTGCTATGCTGGTGACCAATGCATTTATCCCCTGGCGCAAGCGCAGGACAGGAGCGTACGACATGAGCAAAGAACAGAGAAGCATCAAAGAGGCGAAGAAGAAACCGGCCATGACGAAGAAAGAAAAGAAAGCGGCCAAGAAATCCAAAAAAGAAGCCAGGAATTCCGTCGGTATAGACCAGACGCGTTAACTAGCAGCCTGCTTCGTTGCGGCGAACCAGGAAAGTTTGTCCCTGAGCGTGACCACGCTGCCAACGATAATCAGGGCGGGACTCCTGATCCCGGCCTGCGCGGTTTTATCCGGCAGCGAGGCCAACGTTCCGCTGATGACGCGCTGACCTTCACGGGTTCCGTTCTCGACTACTGCTGCCGGGGTTGCGGGGTCCGCGCCGTGGGTGATGAAACCCGCGGTGATCCGCGCCAGGGAGGAAAGCCCCATATACACCACGACGGTTTGCCGGGGCTGGATCAGGGCGCCCCAGTTAAGATCCGGCGCGCCATCCTGGTCGTGTCCGGTGACGAAAATACACGCCTGGGCGTGGTCGCGGTGGGTCAGCGGTATCCCGGCATAGGCGGCGCAGCCAGTGGCGGCGGTCACACCCGGAATGACCTGAAACGTGATGCCGTGTGCCGACAGCGTTTCAATTTCCTCTCCGCCGCGTCCGAATATGAATGGGTCGCCCGCCTTCAGGCGCAGCACACGTTTCCCCTCCTGCGCCAGGCGCACCAACATCTGGCTGATCTCCTGCTGCGACAGGGTATGCTCGTTGGCGCGTTTGCCGACATAGATACGGCTGGCGTCCCGGCGCACGAGATTGAGAATGCCGTCCCCGATGAGCCGGTCGTACAGCACGACATCGGCTTGCTGCATCAGGCGCAGCGCGCGGAAGGTCAGCAGATCCGGGTCGCCCGGCCCGGCGCCAACCAGGTAGACTTCACCCAGCCGCGGCTTGTCGCTGTCGCCGGCGGCCTCGGCGAGCAGCCGCTCCATCAGCGCTTCGGCCTGCCCGGTCTGGCCAGAGTAAATGTGCTCGGCAACGGGTCCGGCGATCATCGTTTCCCAGAAACGCCGGCGGCGCGTCATGTTGGGAACAAGTTCTTTGATCCGCGCACGATAGCTTCCGGCAAATTCGGCCAGGCGGCCATAGGCTGCCGGGATCGTCGTCTCGAACCGCGCCTTGAGCATGCGGCTCAATAATGGCGCCGTGCCACCACTGGCGACCGCCACCAGCAGTGGTGAGCGATCAACCACTGCCGGCATGATGAAGTCGCTGCTATTGATCTGGTCGATGATATTGACCAGTATCCCGGCAGCTCCCGCCAGCTCACTCAGTTTCCGGTTGATCGAGCGGTCGTCGGAACAGCCAAAAACCACCACGCATCCGGCCAGATCCGCAGCGCTCAGTTCACCCGTTTTGTGGACAAAATCGTATGTTTCCGCCAGATGGATGAGCTCTTCGCCCAGGACCGGCGCCAGCACGGTCAGTTTGCAGCCGGCGCGCAACAGCAGTTCTGCTTTACGCGCAGCCAGGAAACCACCGCCAACGACCAGCGAGGGCGTTCCTTTGACATGGAGGAAGATGGGTAGGTAGTCCATCTCTGAGTCCTGGGTTGTTTCTGGTTTTGCATGGTACAACAAAAAAAGGTTTTTTAAGATTCGATCCGGGTTGAATTAAGGAAACTTTGATTAATTCAGAGTTTCCGTGGCACAGGGATGTGCGCACTCTGATAATTCATGGATGAATTATTTAGAGCTTCCTTAAATTTACTGATATTTCATTACGACACGGATACAAGGTGAGATCACAGGTTGTTAAATAATCATGGATTTTTAAGGGAAGTGTTTATACTCTACGTAAAACCAAAACGAGGATGGGCACAGTGAACTACAGCAATCATGCCTCTTTGAAACAAAATTTTCTTTTAACCGTGGCCTGTACCGCAGCTCTGGGGACCGCAACTGCTACCGCGCAAGATGCGCAGGACGAGAGCTATGCAGGCCTCGAGGAAGTGATCGTTACGGCCACCAAGCGGGCAGAGTCCATCCAGGAAGTCGGTATGTCAGTCACCGCTCTTCAGGATGTGGAACTGGAGCGGATGGGGGCTTATAACTTGCTCGATTTTGCCGTGCGGGTTCCCAACATGGGCATGGCATACGAGGCGGACGGCCGGTTTGACTCGAGTTCACCGTCCATCCGGGGAATTTTCGGCCAGAATACCACCGGTTTTTATATCGATGACACGCCGGTCAATGCCTCGCTCTTACCGCGCGTGCTGGATGTCGAGCGCATCGAAGTCCTGCGCGGGCCCCAGGGTTCTCTCTACGGCGCCAAGTCCATGGGCGGCACTATTCGCATGATCACCAAGCAGCCGGACCTCAACGAATCCGAGAGCAAGGCCCATGCCATCCTGTCGACGGTGAAAGAAGGTGATCAGAATTACGACTTTGACGCCAGCTTCAATATCCCGGTGGTCGCGGACAAATTTGCGCTGCGCATGGCCGCTTATTATGGGGAGAACTCCGGTATTTTCGATCGCGAATATATTCCCAGCTGGGTCGACTCCTATGGCAATGTCCGCGAAAGCCCCGGACCGGCGTTTGCAACCCGTGAAAACGTGGATGATGAAAAATATTACGGCGGGCAAATCGCCGGCAAGATTGCCTTCACGGAAAACGTGAGCCTGGACCTGAGGCTTATTGGTCAGAAAGTCGAAGCCGATGGCCTGCCGTTTGCGGACATCGACGCCGACAATACCACTGAACACCGGTTTTTCGATTTGGAAGAACCCGGCACCGACAAATGGTACGTCGCCAGCGGCACCCTGAACTGGAATACCGATGCGGGTACGCTGGTGTCCACCACCTCTTGGTACGACCACAAAACCAGCGAATGGGAAGAGGAAACATCGTTCCTGCATTTTCTGTTCGACCAGGTCATAGGCATTCCCATCGATCCCCTTCCTTCGCTGATCAACACCACGGAGAAGTACAGCAGTTTCGTGCAGGAAACGCGTTTCAGCAGCAGCTTTGACGGTCCGTTGAATTTTATCGCCGGCGTCTTTTACCAGGATTTGCAGCTGGACCATTTTTACCCGCGGGCGGTGCAGACAGGCCTCGCTGACGCGATCGATGCGTTTACCGGGGTTCCGGGCCTGGGGCAGAATTGTGAGTATGGATTTTGTCTGACCGATGATGACCTGATCTTTGTCAACACCGAAGATATAAAGACCGAGGAATTCGCGGTTTTCGGTGAGTTGACTTATGAGTTCAGCGACCGCTGGTCCATTACCGCGGGTGGCCGTTATTACGACAACAAGGTTTCCGCCACCGATGAATCCGATGGGTTCGCCAATAGTGGCCCCAGCGGTTTCAGTGACAAGCAAAGCGAAACCGGCTTTAATCCCAAGGTGATGGTGCAGGCCAATATCAACGACAATGTCAACCTCTACACCAGTGCAGCCAAGGGATTCCGCATTGGCGGTATCAATGGCAACTTGCCGGTGGGTTTGTGCGGGCCTGAACTGGCTGAACTGGGGATAGACCCTTCCAACGCCACGACCTATGATTCAGACAACCTGTGGAGCTATGAACTGGGCTTCAAGTCGAACCTCGCCGATAACCGGGTGACGCTCAATGGCGCAGTTTTCCACATTGACTGGTCCGATATCCAGCAACTCAATCGCCTGGCCTGCGGTTTCCAGTTCACCCAAAACGCCGGTAAGGCCGAGAGCGAGGGTTTTGAACTGGAGTTGATGTCCGCCCCCACTGACGGCCTGACCCTGTCACTGGGCGTGGGCTATACCGATGCCCAAATCACCGATTCCGGCGGCGTTCCCGGCGTTACCGAGGGTGACAAAATCCAGGGCGTGCCCGATTGGACATTCAACACCAGCGCGCAATATATGTGGCCTGTCTCTTCGGATTGGGAAGGCCTGGTCAGGGGCGACTTCAACTACTATGGTGACAGCTACAGTTCCAATAATGAGACTTCTGCGGCAACGCAACGACTGCGTGAATCGTGGACAGCCCTAAACTTGCGTGCCGGCGTGGTGAATGAAAAGTGGGAAGTGCTCCTGTTCGCGGACAATATCACCGACGAGCGCGCCAACCTGGCAGACAGCCGCTCCATCGCGGCGGAGACCCCGGGGCGGCAAAGACTGGTGGTCAATCGTCCGCGTACTTTCGGTATCGAGGGCAGAATACGGTTTTAACAGTAGGGTTTAGTTCAAACTAAAACAGCGGCCCGGCTCAGACCATGACGCCGGGCCTTTTTATATCAGCAAGCCTGGAGTAGCACGGTGAACAGTGAATTTCGGCGGGGTGGATGGTTGGCGATTATCGTTTGTTTAGCACTGCTTGACGGATGTGAGAAAGCACCCGCGCCTGCTCCCGAACCAACACCCGCACCCACACCCGAAGCAGATCAAAAGGTCAGCGCACCATATCCCGGCTGGATAGACGCCGAAAGACTTTCCGCAATAAGCGATGAACCGGGTGCCTGGCTGACCGCGGGCCGCGATCACCAGCAGAGCTACTATTCACCGCTTAAACAAATCAACAAAGACAATGTCTCCCAACTGGGTTTCGCCTGGCAGTACGAAATCGACACGGAGCACGGTTTTGAAGCCACACCCATCGTGGTCGACGGGGTCATGTACTCCAGCGGCCCTGGCGGCACAGCTTACGCAGTCGATGCGGGAACCGGCGCTGAGGTGTGGAAATTCGAACCGGAGCTTGACCCGGGTTTTGTGCGTAAAGCCTGCTGCGGCGTGGTGAACCGGGGTGTGGCCGTGTGGAAGGGCAAGGTCTACGTTGGGTCCCTGGACGGATACCTCTACGCCCTCAATGCCAATGATGGTTCAGTCGCATGGAAAGTGGATACCATCACCGACCGGGAGCGCGGTTACACCAGTACCGGCGCCCCTTACATCGCCAAGGACCTGGTGGTCATCGGCAACGCCGGCGCCGAATTCGACGCCCGGGGCTACATCACTGCCTATGACCAGGCCACAGGCGAACAACGCTGGCGTTTTTTTATCGTGCCGGGTGATCCCAAGTTGGGTTTTGAGCATCCCGAGCTGAAAATGGCGGCAAAAACCTGGGACCCCAACAGCCTGTGGGAGGTCGGACTGGGCGGCACGGTGTGGGACGCCATGGCCTATGACCCGGAACTCAACCTGCTCTATGTAGGCACGGGCAACGCCGCGCCCTATCCGCGCAGGTTAAGAAGCCCGGCAGGGGGCGATAACCTGTTTCTGTCCTCGATCCTGGCGATAGACCCTGATACCGGCCGCATGGTGTGGTATTACCAGACCACGCCGGCGGATAACTGGGACTTTACCGCCACCATGAAAATGATCCTGGCGGACCTGCAGATCGATGGCAAAACCCGCAAGGTGATCATGCAAGCCCCCAAGAATGGGTTTTTCTACGTACTGGACCGGCTGAGCGGCGAGCTTCTCTCGGCTGAACCCTACGTGACGGTCACCTGGGCTACCCACGTAGACAAACAGACGGGCAAGCCGGTCGAGACCGGGCAGGGTGAATATTTCTACGGGCCAAAACTGATGTTTCCCAGCCCGGCCGGCGGGCACAACTGGCAACCCATGGCATTCAACCCTGAAACCGGCCTGGTATACATCCCGGTCATCGAGGCCAGCATCATCTGGGTCATGCCGGAAGAACCCTTTGAATACCAGAAGGGAGGACTTAACGCCACGGCCATTTATATATTCCCGATGCGGGGTGAATGGGGCCTGGACGGAGAAGCCGCCAAAAAGCTTCCTCCCCTTGCCGAACTGGCCGCAGGGCAGCCGGACACCACCATTCGTGGCTTTGTCAGGGCCTGGAACCCGGTGACACAAAAACTTGCCTGGGAAGTGGAAACCTCAGGGCAGTGGGTTGGAGAATTGTTTGCTACCTGGAATGGCGGCGGGCTGATGACCAGCGCGGGCGGCCTGGTTTTCCAGGGCCGTGGGACCGGTGAGTTTGTTGCCCTGGATGCGACCACCGGTAAACAGCTGCATAGTATCGATACCGGCACCAGCATGATGGCGGGACCCATGACTTACACCGTGGGTGGTGAACAATACGTGGCCATCATGGCCGGCCTGGGTGGGGCGGCCGGCCAGGAGTACTTTCCAGGCACTGCGGCTTATAAGTACGGTAATAAAGGACGCATCATCGCTTTCAAACTGGGCGGTGGTGATGTGCCCAAGCGGCCCGAGGTGGAACACGCCAGTGAAGAGGTGCCGATACCACCCGTGGCGCGGCGCGGCACACCCGAACAACTGGAGCTGGGTGCCAATCTGTACGTGCGAAACTGCACCAAGTGCCATTCCAATATGGATGGTCGCAGTTCGGGCATTCCGGATCTCGGCAGGTTGAGCGCGCAAGCCCACCAGAATTATAACGATGTCATGCTCAAGGGCACCCTGGCCAGCAAAGGCATGGGGAGTTACACCGGCCTGCTATCACCGGATGAGATCGAGGCGATCCATAACTACCTGATCGACCTGGCCTGGCAGAACTATGAAACCGCACAGGCGGCAAACCAGTCCCAGCAAGCCACGGCGCCGCATACGCCAAAAGCTGAAAATCAACCTTAGGCCTGGTCAGGCCGAATTACCCAGGAAACTGAATATGACCCATACCATAAATGCAAGGCTTTACCTGGTTTTGGCCTTCCTGATGCTGGCGGCGCCCTTGCTCACGCTGGCTGCTGATGAACAGCCTGAAGCCATCCCCTATGGCAATAATCCGCAAGCCGGCCATTATGCCGATGTCAACGGGATTGCCATGTATTTCGAAACATATGGCAACGGCAAGCCGCTACTGCTGATCCATGGCAACGGACAAAGTATCGCCGCAATGCATTTCCAGGTCGAGCATTTTGCCCGGAGTTACAAGGTCGTCGTTGCCGACAGTCGCGGGCACGGAAAATCCGGTCTCGGCACAGATCACCTGACCTATATCCAGATGATGGAAGACTACAACGCCCTGCTGGACCAGTTGAACGTCAGCAAGGCCAATATTATCGGCTGGAGCGACGGTGGCATTCTCAGCCTGTTGCTGGCGATCCACCATCCCGACAAGGTCAATAAAATGGCCATCATGGGCGCCAATCTCCGCCCGGACGAAACCGCCGTCAATGCCTGGACGCACGAATTGCTGGAACCCTTCAGCAAGACGGTCGATGAAATGATCCGCAGCAAGGATACGACAGCGGACTGGCTGCTGAACCGTCAGCTCCTCGATTTGCTGATGACCCAGCCGGACATTCCGCTCGAAAGCCTGCGCCAGATCGAAGCCCCGGTGCTGGTCATGGCCGGCGACAAGGACATTATCAACACCGGGCATACGGTGGAAATATTCGACAACCTGCCTCAGGCGCACCTGGCCATTCTGCCCGGATCGACACATTGGGCGCCGCAAACCGATCCGGCCGGGTTCAACGCGCTGGTGGAGACGTTTTTTGCCACACCTTACACCCGGCCCGAAAGCCGGGAGATCCTGGCCAGGGAATTAAACCCGCCGCAGAGTGCTGATTAGCAGTGGAGCAAGACTCCTATGACTGGCGGATTGCCGACACGATGAACCGGATCTGCCGGTCCATCGCCGCTTTCATTGCGGGAAACTTCACCGTCTCCTGCGAAACATATTCGATGAAATGCTGATTGAATATGTAGAAGACGATCAGGGCCGCATCGTTGATATCAATATCAGCCCTGACCTTGCCCGCCCGCTGGTAGAGTGAAAGCAGGGCAACGAGCTGCCGCATCAACCTGCTTTCCGCATCGCGGGCTAATTCATCCAGTGCGGGTTCTGCCGCCAAGCCCGGGCCCATGACGGCGATCAGCATGTGCCTGGGTTGCCAGTGGTCCTGGAATTGCTGGTAAAGTTCTATCAGCGCAAGCACTCCCGCGTCCAGCTCCTCTGGCCCTTGCGCCAACAGGGCTTCGCCCCGCTCGAACAACAGATCAAAATCGGACCGCAGGATTTCCGCCAGCAGGCTGCCCTTGGTGCCAAAGTAGTTGTATACCGTGGCGATACCCACTTCGGCCGTCTGCGCAATCGCATTCATACTGGTTGCGGAGTAGCCCTGCCGGGAGAACAAGGACTTGCCTGCCGCAAGAATGTCCGCCCGGCGGCGGGTCTTCTGTCGCTCCCTCAGGCTGGATTCAACTTTCATCTCCAAGACTTTGTCGATCTAGCTGTAACGGATATCGCCTTTTTTGGCGTCACCCCCGGCGAGAATCTTCTCGGTCACCTCCCTGAGGTCCGCCAGGAACAGTGCCGCATCTTCGTCCGACAGAGCAGCATCGACACAAATGGTGATGGCCTCGGGAGCGACCAGTCCGAGCATCAACCAGCCTTTGTCGAGCAGGCCCTGGTACACGGCGGACGTTGGGGCTTTCTCAGAGTGGAAATGCATGGGCATGACGTCCACTTGCCACACTTTCAACCCTTCAATGGCGCTCACGCCAGCGGTAAACCGTTTCTTGAGCTCGAGTACGCGCCGGGTCAAGCGCAGGTAGCCTTCTTCACCAAGATAGTTAAAAACCGCCCAGGCCGCAAAAATGGGGCCCGCTGAGCGGGATCCGGAGAATCCCGCCAACTTGTACAAGCCCAGGTGGGGATCCTCGATGGCAACGTAGTGGTAATCCTGCAGTGACGCGTCGCGCCAGTAAATGGTGGACGCCGGTTTCTGGCAATAGCCAAACTTGTGCAGGTCAGCGGAAATGGACATGACACCGGGATTACGGAAATCCCAGGGGGTTAACTTTTCTCCCAGTTTCTCCAGGAAGGGATTGATGTAACCCCCGATGCAGGCATCGACGTGCATCCACAGCCCGGCCTGTGCCGCCACGGCGGCTATCTCTGGTATCGGGTCAATGTTAGCGTAGTGCCAGGATGGCGCGGATGCAGCAACCATGACGGTATTGTCGTTGATCGCGGCGGCAATGTTGCCAGCGATACCCCTGCCGTTCTTGTCCAGGTCGGTGGTAATCACTTCCATGTCCAGGTAGCGGGCGCCTTTCTCGAACGATGGGTGGATGGTATAAGGAGCTACGATGTTGGGTTTTTTCACATGGGGTTTGTGCACCCTGGCCCAGTTCCTCGCCGCATGCATCGCGGAAAAATTACTCTCGGTGCCGCCACTGGTAAAGTTGCCGGTGGAGGACTCCCGCGGGTGGAGCAAACTGACCCCCATGGAAATCACTTCCTGCTCGATGGTCTGCATGTATGGCAGATAAAGGGAGAAAAAACCGTTGTCGGACATGAACTTTTCGAAAGCGTATTTTCCCACCTCCTGGACATCTTTGGGACCACGGAAAGCCCGGGCGAAATGCGCATAAGGATCGGGCAGTTCCAGCGGGGCGAGATGCGCCTTGATTGCTTCAAAAGTCATGCCGGCCTGTGGCATGGGCTTGGTCAGTCTTGGGTCCGTCATTTCCATGGGAAATCCTCGCGTTGGGGAGTGATGATATTTATATAAAGTGAATCATACCTATAATTTTATAGAAAATGTATAATTACTATAAATTAAAATCACCTGCCAGCGAGACCCTTGAAACTCGCTTCGATCACCCCTTTTGAGCTCATGTTACAAAAATCTCATATATTATATAAAGCGTCTCCATCCACCCAACAGAGTGATCCGTGATTAGATCCTTCCCACGTGAACGCCTGGAGGGAGTGAACAGCAGTGACGGCCTCGCGTCCAGCGAGGCCGATCGCCGTCGCTCTGTCTACGGCGCGAACGAAATCATCGAGGAAGCACCGGGCGGGTGGCGTGTTCTCGTCCGTGACACCGCCAAAGATCCGATGATCTGGTTTCTCTTCGCCACGAGCGTGCTATTTGCCGTGATCAGCCAGTGGAGCGAAACGGCCATCCTGATTCTGGCGATCGCACCCCTGGTTGGGATGGACCTCTATCTCCATCGACGGACACAGGCATCCACGGCCGGTTTACGCTCGAGCATAGCCGCATCGGCTTCAGTCATGCGGGACGGAGTGGCTGTTAACCTTGCTGCAAGCGAACTGGTGCCGGGTGATCTCGTCCTGGTTAAAACGGGTGAATCGTTTCCCGCGGATGGCGTGATCATCGGTGGTGCCGATATACAAGCCGATGAATCAACCCTGACCGGCGAGTCTTTTCCGGTTCACAAGCAGGCAACGCAAGAGCTGCCGGCAGCATGCGGGGAAAATGGCCTCGATACCACGCATTGGGGCTTTGCCGGGACCAGGCTGTTGATGGGGGAGGCGCGCCAACGCATCGTCTATACCGGTGCGGAAACGCTCTACGGCGGGATCGTACACTCCGTGGTTTCTGATAAACACGACCGTACGCCGCTACAACTCGAGATCACAAATATCGTCAAGATACTGCTGGCGGCAGCGGTAGTCCTGTGTGTCATTCTCGCCGGTGTCCGCCTGCAGCAGGGCTTCGGCATGGTCGATGCCCTGTTGAGCGCCTTGACGCTCGCCATCGCCGCCATTCCCGAGGAATTTCCGCTGGTCTTCACTTTCTTCCTGGGTGTCGGCGTCTACCGGCTCGCCAAGCGTCGGGCGTTGGTCCGCCGAGCAGTGGTGGTAGAGAATATCGGCCGCATTACCTTCATCTGTTCTGACAAGACAGGCACGATCACCGAAGGCAGGTTGCACCTGTCGCATGTTTACCCGGCGGATGGGTACAGCGAAGATGAAGTGCTACGCATCGCCGCATTCGCATCACGCAAGGACAGCGGCGATCCGCTGGACCTGGCTATACTCGGAGCGGGCAGCCGGGAGAATGTTGTTGCCGGGCGTATTGCGACCTTCCCTTTCACCGAACAAAGGCGCCGTGAGACATGTGTCGTTGGTGACGGCCCGGGCAAACTCATCGCCGCGTTGAAAGGCGCTCCCGAGACCGTGTTGGCAGCGTGCGAAATGCGCGATCACGACCGT
Source organism: uncultured Gammaproteobacteria bacterium (assembly GCA_963708905.1). GTDB lineage: Bacteria > Pseudomonadota > Gammaproteobacteria > Xanthomonadales > SZUA-36 > SHZL01. The sequence goes on from CAVPUV010000027.1 coordinate 133,831, forward strand.
GAGCGCTGGAAAAAAAAGCTGGATGAGCTTGCTTCCTCCGCGCATAAAGTCATTGCCTCGGCAACACGATCGCTTTCCGCGGCAGACTGGCCGGGTGACGAACCGGAGGGAGGCTTCCGCTTTGCCGGCCTGCTGGCCTGCGAAGACCCGGTCCGCCAGGGCGTGCCGGAAGCGGTTCGGGCAGCGACTGCCAGCGGCATCCATGTCATCATGGTTACCGGCGACCACCCCGCGACTGCCGCTGCCGTGGCTCGCGAGATTGGAATGGGCGCAGGTCACCCGGTGGTGATCGAAGGCGACGCATTCGAGGACCTGGTTGGCGCCAGCGATATCGCGTCCCTGCGCAAAACCGACGTGATAGCCCGGGCCGTTCCGGCGCAAAAATACGCGCTGGTCCGGGCCCTGCAGTCGGCCGGTGAGATCGTTGCTGTGACCGGCGACGGCGTGAATGACGCACCCGCCCTGCAGGCTGCTGACATTGGCATCGCCATGGGAGAGCGCGGCACGCGCAGCGCATGCGAGGTCAGTGCAATCGTCCTGCTCGATGACAACTTCAGCACCATTGTCAACGCCATTTCCGAGGGGCGTCAGCTTTTCCGCAATCTGCAAATGAGTTTCGCCTACCTGTTGATGGTGCATATTCCGCTGGTGATTTCAGCAGCGCTGATCCCCCTGGCGGGCCATCCTCTGCTGTACTTGCCGATACATATCGTTTGGCTGGAGTTGATTATCCATCCCACGGCACTGCTGGTCTTTCAGGAGTTACCTCCCGATACACCCCTGGCGTGGGTTCGGAACAAACAGGTCAGGCCCAGGTTTTTCGGCGGCAGCCAGTGGTTCATCATTGCCTGCACAGGCACGGCTATTACCGTCGCCGTGACACTGGGCTATGCCCGCAGCCTGGGGGCTGGTCATGATGCAGAGCACGCCCGCGCCATGGCCATGCTGGTCCTGATCTTTGCGGGTTTGTTCATTACAGTCATTCTCAGCAGGCTTCGCAGCCGGACGGCGCGTGTTACCGTGGTGACCTCTCTGATGTCGGCCTTTGTTTTCATTCAAACTCCCTGGTTGAGCGCCTTTCTGCACCTGGCGCCGCTGCACTTCGACGACTGGCTGATCGCCGGTGTCGTGGGCATCACGGTGGCCTTGCCTTCAGTATTACTGTGGCGGAGACCGCGCACGGTGCACAATGCGGGCCGGGATCAGTTGAAGCCATGCATATGAAGTTTGCCATCCTCATCAACGAAGGCCCGTTTACCCACCAGGCCTCGGACAGCGCCTACCACTTTGCCGCGGCTGTGCTGGCGCGGGGGCACGAGATTTATCGCGTGTTTTTCTACCACGACGGCGTGTACAACGCCAACCGCTGGTCGCAACCCCAGAGCGACGACCGTAACCTGGTTGCCTTGTGGTCACAGCTGGGCCGGCAACACGGCATCGACCTGGTGGTGTGCGTTGCCGCCGCGCTGCGCCGCGGCATCAAGGATGAAGTCCTGGCGCCAGGGTTTCGGATTGCCGGGCTGGGCCAGCTGGTTGAAGCGGGCATCAGGGCAGACCGGTTTATCGTGTTTGGTGACTAAACGGTACTAGGGAGCAGGGACGAAATGCGGCAATATGAGCAGTCTGGCCCCGGGGTGGTAAAGCGCTTCATGTTGGTCAATCGCAGGGCGCCTTACGGCACGATCTACGCCCTGGAATGCCTTGAAGTGGTGCTGGTTGCCGCTGCCTTCGACCAGCGCGTCAGCATGGTGTTCCTGGATGATGGGGTCTACCAGCTGAAGAAAAACCAGGACACAACAGGCATCGGCATGAAGAATTTTTCCGCAACCTACCGGGCGCTGCCGGACTACGATGTGGAGAAAATCTACGTCGAAAAGGAGTCGCTGCTGGCGCGCGGCCTGAGCGCTGAGGATCTCGTAATCCCGGTGGAGGTTGTGGCGGCAGATGATTTGCGTGAAATCATGGCGCAGCAGGATGTGGTCATCAGTTCATGAACACCATGCTGCACCTGATCAACAAATCTCCGTTCGAGAGAACCGCACTGGACGGTTGCCTGCGCCTGGCAAAACCCGGCAGTTCGATCCTGCTGCTGGAAGACGGCGTGTACGCGGCGCCGACACACGCAGCCTGCGCGGGAAAAATCGCCCGCGCAATGGCGGCTTTTTCCTTTTTTGTGCTGGGTCCCGATCTGCTTGCCCGCGGCCTGCGTGACGCCCCTTTGATCGCGGGCATGACTGTCGTCGATTACGCGGGATTCGTTGATCTGGTGGCGCAACACGAAGCCACGCAATCCTGGTTATAGTTTCATGGCTTATACCTATAAGGGTGCAGTCATCGACACCGACGAGGCAGGGTATCTCACCGATATCAGCCAGTGGAACCCGGAACTGGCGGTTCTGATTGCCAGCAACGAGAACATCGAGATGGGGGACGATCACTGGGAAGTTGTGAATTTCCTGCGCAACTACTACGAGGAATACCAGATTGCCCCGGCAATGCGGGTTCTGACCAGGGCGATCAGAAAGACTTTGGGGCCCGACAAGGGCAACAGTTTATACCTCTACCAATTATTTCCCGACGGCCCGGCCAAACAGGCCTGCAAAATTGCCGGTTTGCCGAAACCAACCGGCTGTATTTAACACGGAATTGCACTACCACTCAAACTCCTCCGCATCTTCTGACTCATCCTGCCCGAACCGGCCAGAACTGCCGCCGCCATAAAAGAACTCCACCCTGAGCCGGATGCCGGGATTGGCCTTGAAGCCGAACTCATCCTCGAACGACACTTGCGGGGCAATTTCGTAATAAAGCCATTCCCGATGGGTTTGCTTGCGGTAGCGTAAGGACAAGGTATATTTGTCCACGTGCGTGTCCGGCTGGGTATGAAATACCGTACTAAAGTCATATTGCAGGCCGGCGGTCGGAGACAATCGCTGAGACAGGACACTACTGAGCTCTGTGAGAACCCCTTCCTCATCGTCGTTTTCGCCGCGCCAGCGAACGTGCACGGTCTGGCGAAAATACAGCCGCTCATCGAGAACGTAAAACAGATCCCCGCGGGAACCGATATCCCAATAATTATTGGTCTGCCAGCGAACGGTCTCGGTCAAGCGGATCAGGGCTCTGTCATTAATGGCGGTTTGATACCGCAACCTCGGCCCGAAAAAGAACGCGAAACCACCAAACTTGAACCCGGCGACAATGCTGGTATGCCATTTTTCCGAATCGGACAGAAGAAACTGCAGGCCGGCCATCCGGTTTTGATTTTCTTCATTGGCAAACTCACCGGAGCGAACGTCATCTTCATCGGCGCCGGCCAACAGGCTGATCCTGTGCCCCAGATTGGGCAGCTGGATTCGCGCCTGCAGTTTCGTTTTCACCTCCGTGCCTTGCTCATCCCGGTAGTAGAGCTCCGGGCGCACCCTGAGCTGGTTGTGGGAAGTCTCCGCCCGGTAATTTGAATCGACGAAAAAACCATCAATCCAGCGTGATGCGCGTTGCACCTGGGTATCCATAAAACGCTTGTGACTATCTAGTTTGCTGTCATCCTGCTGCCCGGCATCGGCATCGGCGGCTGTTTCCGGATCCTGCTCTTCGTTGACCTGCGGGGTTTCAGCCGCCGGCACCGGTACCGGCAACAGCAGTATCAGCGCAAGCAAAGAACCAAAGCTCACCCACCGGGCTGGTTTTTGCCTCCTGTCGGACTGAGTTTTCATCCTGCAAAAAACGGGATACGTTTTCCCCACCAATAACCAGTCCCTTATTGACCCGGTCCGTCGATTGAATGTTCAACTGTCTCCAAGATAATCGTGTTTGCCGATCACCACACCGTTGTGGCGCAGGATGTTATAGGCAGTCGTCACGTGGAAGTAGAAATTGGGCAAAACGAAATCGGCGATGTAGCTGGTGCCGGTGAATTTCACCGTGCGCGGTCCCAGTTTCAATTCAATGGACCGTGCCTCGGCGCCGGCGAAGTCCGCTGGTTTGAAGCCTGACAGATAATCGACGGCTTTGCCAATCCGCTGGTGGATGTCGGCAAATGTTGTTTCCTCATCTGGCCAGGCGGGGACGGGTTTGCCTGACAAGCGGGCGGCTGCGCCTTTTGCTGTATCGGTGGCGACTCGAATCTGAAAAATAAACGGCCGCATGTTCGGATACAGGCGTGCCTGCACCAGTGTGCCTTCATCGATATTGGTATCCGCGCCGACGTATGCTTCAGCCTTGCTGACGATGGCATCGAGGTTCCTGAGCGAGCGCATCAACGGGGCTATGGTCAGATCGTAAATCAAGTTCGACATATGCATTCCTTTTCTGTGTGTGGGATACGAAGAATACGCCGCTCAAGACATGCTGCACAGGGGATCGATGCAGCCAGCCTGCATGTTGCGGAAGGCTCTGTTTTTGATCGCCGAAGAGTTTACCCGCCGAACCCCTCGGCTAGCCTCAGGAAAACGGCTGGTCGATCGACGGCGGGGGCACTGAAAACCACTTGGGCCCGGTCGCGGTGATATACATGCAATCCTCCAGCCGCACCCCGAATTGGCCATAAGTATAGATCCCGGGTTCGTTGGAAAAGCACATACCGGGCTGCAGCACGGTCGCTTCTCCGCCCACCAGGTTGATGCGTTCATGGCCGTCCAGACCGATGCCATGGCCCAGCCGATGCGGTGTTCCCGGTATTTTGTAGCCCGGCCCGTAACCCAGGGATGCGTAGTAAGCCCTTACCGTGTCATCGACTTTGCCTGCGGGCGTTCCGACCTGCGCCGTCTCGAACGCCAGCTGCTGGCCGCGGCGGACGGTTTCCCACACCCGGCGCTGCTTACTCGAAGGTTCCCCATGAACAAAAGTGCGTGAGATATCCGACTGGTAGCCCTGGTAAGTGCAGCCGCAGTCCATCAGAACAATTTCCTCCTCGCGAACTTTTTGCGGCTGGCGGGAACCGTGAGGATAGGCGCTGGCCTCGCCCAGCAGGATCAACTGGAACTCCGGGTTGCCGCCAAAATCCGTCGTCGCGCTGGCCATCATCCCGGATATGTCCTGCGGCTCCATGCCGGCGGCAATTTTTGCGTAGGTTTTGCGGTAAGCGGCCAGGGTGATATCGCTGGCGCGCTGCATCAATTGCAGTTCGTGAGTCGACTTGTACATGCGGCAGCCCAGCGTGACCTCGCTGCCCGAGACCATGTCGATGTGCGGATTGACCTTGTTCAGTTCGGACACCACGAAATAGCGCACGGTCTCCTCCAGCGCCAGTGGTTTGCCGAGCGCAGCACGGTCCTGCAAGATGCCGTTGATCAGCTGCAGCGGGTTTTCATTCTCATTCCAGGTTCTGACGTCATCGCCAAAAGCCATGCTTTCCCGCACCGAGGGCTCCTCGAAATAAGGCGTGACCACGGCGATCTCACCCTGCGCGGGAATGACAACGGCCGTCAGGCGCTCGCTTCGCCACCAGGAAATCCCGGTGAAATAGAGCATCGACGATCCGGGTTCGAGCAGCAGCGCGCCCATTCCGGCTGCTCGCATCAGCTCCTGGGCTTTTGCCACCCGCGCCTGGCGTTCTTCCGTCGTAATGGCGGGCAGTGGGGCAAACTGCGGCTGCGGGAAATCTTCCGCCTGCGCCAGTAACGAGGAGATGGTAAATTTTGGCGCCAGCAGCAGGGCGCCGGCGCCAACGGCACCGGTCTTCAGCAAATTTCGTTTGGACAATACCATGGCATACCTTGCACGATCGGCTGAGGTTGAACCACTCCCGCCAGGAGTAGATGAAAAAAGGGGCAACAGCTGTTGCCCCTAGCCCGCATGTTGCACCAGTGCTCGTAGCGAGACGGTTCAGGAGTGCGTCATGGCTGGCTTTCGCGACCGAGGAGCGCGCAGGCATAGTCGCCACTATGTCGAGCACTCCGACCGAGTGAAAGCCAGACAGGGCGTGCTCCTGGGCCGTCGCAGTAGAGGACTGGTGCAACATGCGGGCCAGCTCTCAATCCGCAGCCGGACAAGCGCTCAGAAACTGAAGCGCAGGCCGAGTTGGATGCGGTAGGTCGACGGCAGCCGCGCGATCGCCGGATTGCCGACAACGGTATCGGGGCTGACCACATCACCCGAGACAGGTGTCAGGATGTATTGCGAACCGTCGGCGCTGATGGCCACGTTTGCCGGCGCCACGTTGGACGGTTCAGAGAAGTTCTCCAGGCGTCCCCATTCCCTGTTGATCAGGTTGCCCAGGTTTTCGACATCGAGGATGACTTCAAGCCTCTTGTCACCCCAGGCCCCGAGCTCCTGCAGCAAACGCAGGTTGAACAGGTTGGACCATTCGCTCGAGCAGGCATTGCGCTCGACGATCTTGCCACGGCTGTTGCGCAGGCAGGCCTCGCTGTCAATAAAGCCGTCCAGGTTGGCCAGAAACGCCGGATCGCCGGTAACCAGCGGATCGTCCAGCCCGGTGGGCACATAGAACAGCTGCGAACCCGGATTGTCCGCTTCGCTGCCAAAGTCCGCCAGGAAGGTGCCGCCGAAAGGAGCATTGGCGCTGCCAAAAACATAGCTGTAGTGCAAACCGGTGCGGCCGATATAAACCAGGCTGACCCGGGTCATGCGGTCACCCCACAGATCCTTGCTCCAATCCAGCGTGGCGGTTACCCGGTCGGGTGTTTCAAAACGCGAATCCGACAGCGAGGGATTGTTCAGGTCCGACTGGGGATCCATGGCAAAGGTTTCAAATCCGACGAAGCGGTTGTAGGAGCGAATTTCATCCAGGTTCTGGTGGGCATAGCCCAGTGTGGCGTCGAAACTGCCACTGTCCGTATCCCAACTCTTGGCCAGATTCAGCGTGTAAATCTCACCACCGCCGCGTGACGTATTCCTGACGATATAGTCGCCATCAGCCGGGAAGTCGTAAATGGGACGGCCATCCGGGGCGGTGCCAACCACCTGGCGACGGCCTTCAAAGATGTCGTAGCCATTTTTTACATCGGTATGGGTGACCTCGCCGGAAATCAACCAATCATCGCCCAGCGGACCCAGGTTGGCGGTGTAATCGAAGCCCAGGGTGAATTTCCACGTGCTGAGGATATCGAAATCCGGATCGATCGCATCGACAGCCCCGACCGGATTGGGTCCGATAAATTGCTGGAAATTCTCGAAGGCCACATTCGGATCCGGCAATGCCGCTACCGCGGCGGCAATGGCGTCGGACACGGGTGGCCCGAAGAACGGCGCCAGGAAGGTGGCGAAGGTGCGGGTGATGCTGTTGCCGGCATAGCTGTTGGACAACATGATCAAGGGCGTGCCGCCGCCGAACAGGCCGCCGCCGCCATGCACGGCCAGCCGGTCGGTGGCCGACCAGTTAAAGCCGAACCGCGGTGAGAACAGGTCCTTGCCATCGAGGTTTTCGGTATTGCTGAAACCATTACGCTCGAGGAAGAACGGGTTCTCAACGACCGGATCATTGTTCGAATAGGTATCGTAACGCAGACCCAATTTAAACGTCAGCGAATCGGTCGGAGCCCACTCGTCCTGTAAATAGAAGCTGTCGACCTGCAGGGAGAAGTTCGCCTCGGCGTCCTTGGCAACACCGGTATTGGAGTTGCCATAGAGCACAAAGCCGACGTTGCGGTTGCGCAGGTCGTCCAGACTGAAGAAATTGTACTGACCCTTGGAGAAAGGCAGGAACAGGTTACGCACGGTATGCTCTTCCTGCTCCCAGCCGGCGGTCAGGGTGTGGTCGCCCGCCACGTAGTCCACTTTGAACTTGATCTGGTCCGTTGAATTGTCCAGTTCATTGGAATGGCGGAAGCGGTCACCGCCGGCGCCGATAAACCCGCCACCGGCGGTGAAAACGGCAAAGTCAGGCGTGTCGGAATTGACGCTGATCTGGCGGTTTTTTACATCCTTGAAGCCGAGCTTGAATTCCGTGGACAGGCGGTCAGTCCAGTGTGAAAACAGTTGGAACGAGTAAGCATCCAGGGTTTCATTGATGTTATAACGGTTGGACTGCAGGATGGCCAGTTCCGGGAAATCGTCGAACAACACATCACCGTCGGCACGCTGGTAACTGCCCACGGCGCGGTGATCGTCATTGATGAACCAGTCCAGCTTGACCAGGATTTTCTCATCCTGATCCTTGTCCTCGGCCTCAAAAGTACCCGGATCGAAGCCATAGACCGTCTTGAATATATCGATGGCCTCATCCACGTCGGCCTGCGTTACACCGGTAATATTGTCGATGGTCCGGGTATTCGATGGCACGGTGGTTTCGAATTTTTCATAGGCGACGAAGAAAAACAAGCGGTCCTTGATAATTGGGCCGCCAAAGGTGGCGCCGTAGGTATCTTCGTCAAAATTGCCGATTCCCAGGTTTTCCCCCTTGGACTTATTGCCGGTCCAGTTATCCCCGGTGGTAAAGCCATAAGCGCTGCCGTGGAAATCATTGGTGCCTGACTTGGTTACCACATTGATGTTGCCGCCGACAAAGTTGCCGTAGGTCACATCGAAAGGCGACACGTTGACTTCCAGGGCCTGAATCGCATCGATCGAGATCGGTGTCCTTTGGGTGGCCGAGGCATTCTGCGACAGACCAAAGTTGTCATTCTGCGACACGCCGTCGATGGTCACGCTGTTGTAGCGATAATTGCCCCCGGCGATGGACACGGCCGGACCACGGGCGACACTGTTGTCCACCTGGATTTTGGGGTCGGTCGCCAGTGTGCTGACAAAATCCCTGGAAATGGAGGGAATCCCCTCGATGGTCTCGCGTTTGAAATCACTGCCCGAGCCAAATTTGAGTCTTTCGGCCTGCTTTTGCCCCACGACAACCACTTCTTCCAGCTCGGAGATTCTGGCTGATACGGCCAGATCCACCAGCCCGGTTTCACCTATCACAAGGAAAATGTCTTCAATGGCCTCGGCGGTATAGCGGGTCCTGTCGGCCGACTCGACCCGGTACGGCCCGCCAACCTGCAAGCCGCGCGCGGTGACGAGACCGGCAGCATTCGAGGTCAGGGTAACTGAGCGCTGCGTTGGTAAATGCGTGATGCGCACATCAACGCCGCCGACGGCATTGCCGTTCAGGTCAACGACGGTCACCCTGAGTTGCGAGGACGTGCTTTGAGCAAAAGCCGGGAGGGCAGCAAGCGCCAGGACGGCGCCCAGCAATACCGGCAGCAACCCGCGTCGCAGGATAGGTGATGAAAATCTCATGGTAGCTCCTTAATTTTTCGATAGGCTGGAATAGCCTGATTTAACGGAACATAGACTGTGTGCGGCGAATAATACACTAATTTAACAATTTAATAACGTGCTGCGGGGACACGCTCAGGCGCGCCCGCCAGCTGTTCCTGCTAATCAATTGCAGAACAAGCTGTTGCGGAGCGCCTGGGCGTTAAGGAAACTCTGAGTAATTCAGAGTTTTCGTGGCACAGGGATGTGCCACCATTTTCAATGAGTGCAACTCATTGAAAATGAAGCCAGACAAAAATCACATTTTTTGTTTGGCGTGCTCTGATAATGCATGGATGCATTATTCAGAGCTTTCTTAGATAAACGGCTCTGCGCGCTGGATGAGTTCATCCAGCCCGGGCTCATCGGGGTTGCGCGGTTTGCCGGGGTGGATGATGCAGACCTGACAGCTTTCCGCGGCCTCGACCAATTGCCGGTAGGTCCCGGCATCCGCGTCGGCGATATAGGCCCGTTGGTCTTCATCATAAGCGAACATGCGCTTGTTGATGCCGGTACATTCGTTGCAACTGGTGCAGCGAATCGACTCGATCCAGGCTTGATCCGGGTTCATGACGGGTGCCGGGGCAGGGGCCGTTACCACCTGCGCCGCGGCAGCCTCTGAGCCCTGGGCCAGGTTGAGGTTGGCAGCCAAATCCTGCGGTGCTGCAGCCGTGGCCGGCACCACTGCCGGCGCAGCAGGCATGGCCCCGCCTGCCGCCTGGCGGTCAGCCAGCAGCTGTTCCTTTTCCTGTTGCCAGGCCTGCCGGGCTTGTGCCAGCAAGGCACAGGCATGGGAATTGTGTATGCCGCCAAGCTCCTGCAGACCGCGCCATTGGTCGCGGCAGCGGCGTGCGCCATCGACCAGCCGCTGATCCACGATGGCCCGTTGCAAATGCCTGCTTTCGTCGATCACCCACACATAAGGCACGGTGTTCACCCCGGCCTTATCACCCAGCTCAAGAAACGCATCGACGGCAACCATGCCCTCGTGCCATTCCTTGCTGGCAACGGCAGCGATATGACCGGCATGGCGCCAATCGCCGGCCACATGATCAGCCAGCGTGAATGACACAGTTTCACGCTGTCTCTTGTGTTCGGGGTCTTCATAATCGAGCGGGTGGGAAGGCCAGTCGGCGGTGACCTGCGGATTGCCCTCCAGGCTGAAGCGCGCCGCCCGGTCAGTGCCCGCATCCGGGTCGAACACAAAACAGGGAAAGGCACGGGATTCGGTTGCCGCGGCCGCCTTGAGATAGGGCTCCACCCCGTCGCTGTTGACCCCCGAGTAAATGCTGAACAAGCCCGGGCGATGGCCGGCGAGCCCGCGCAACAGCGCTCCCTGCAGACGGTAGAGGGAAGAAGCAGCCGCCTGCAATACGAATACCCCATTGAGGCCCAGCGCCATGCTGGCCAGCTGCGCTCCACGCGCGCCGAATGCCAGGGCCCCGGCGTCCACCGGCAGGTCCCCGAGGATATCGTCGCTCTGCACCAGGACCTTGAACGGCAGGCCGGAACCCAGGATATCCAGCAGCATGCTTTGCTGCGCCGCGGACCCGCTCCCGGCGGCGACACAGACCAGGTACGAAGGGAACAAGGCGATATCTTCCGCACTCAGGGATTCGGCGCCAAAACAACTGAAGAAGCGGTCGTGCTGGGCCGCGTCATAATGGTTGGCCATTTCCAGTTCCGCGATGCTGATGGCGCGAATGAGTTCGGCCATGTCGGGCAAGCGTTTGCGAAAAGCGGCAAGCGCTTTGCTGCAACTGTCAAACTCAAACCTGAAAACCGGCTTGCTGCGTGGTATGGCGCTGGAATTCCGCCCCGAGGCGACAAATCGCTGCGATTCGAGCACGGCGATGGCGTGCTGGATTCTGCGGCGCCGGTCCTGCGGCATGGCAGCGCCGGCCGGCACCGTGCCCAGCACTTCCGCCATGCGCTGGAAATCGAACAACACCTGGTCCGATTTACCCATGGAGTTTTCCAGGTGCTGCGCATCGCGCGCCTGGTCGCTGTGCAGTAAATCGACCCGCAACAGGTCGCCAAGCTTCCACTTGAGGTATTCGATCCGATCGCCAAGCTGGCGCTCTGCAGCTTGGCGCGCCGTTGACCAGACATGGCTGAGCAGTCTGGCCGGCAACTGACCATCACAAGCGACCACCCAGCCGCGGTGGCGGACGGCTTCACGGGCTTTGCGCAGGTTGTCGCTCAGTTCCTTGCGTGAGTGCTTGCCGGCCGCAGCCAGCAGTTTGTCCTGGGCCGCATCCCAGAGGGCCGAAAGCCAGTCCGGGTTACCGCGGGCGACCATGCCTCTGAGTTCCTGTTCGAGACTGAGGACCTGGCGCCGCATCGGCTCACCGGCCTTGCCTGGTGGCGCCAGCTCCCGCAGCAGCTCGTCGATGATAGCGGCAAGGGATTTGACACCCGCCCCTGCAGGACCGTCAGTGAGCAGCACCAGCGGAAAGTCGTAGCGCAACCCGGTCAAATCATGAAAATCGCCGAACAGCGCCGGCTGCAGGCCCGGGGGTTTTTCTTCGCCCATCGCGGCGAGCGGCCGCTGGCCCAGCAGGTAAAACGTGGCCAGCTGTGATGATGCCGTGTTCATGGTGCGCTCACCCCCGCCGGATAGATCGTGAACTTGTCGAGTTCTTTTTCCAGAAACCCGGTAACCGCCGCCGGGGTAGCGAGCATGTCCGGAGCCTGCAGGTCCTCATAACAGGGCATCCCGGTGTTGCGGTAAAAAACTCCCACCGGGATGGGGTCATGGACCGTGGCGATATCTCTGGCCCGGCTGCGATCGGCGGGATCGTGTTCTTCCTGGTTGCTGTAAATCCGTGCCAGCTCGGGGCTGATACGGATACCATCCGCGTGGGTCAGAATCAGCATCCGTGCAGGATCCTGCACCCATGGATCGTAGCGCGTGCCGAGGAATTCCGGGCATCGCTGCAGCACCCGCACAAAAGAAAACCCTTTGTGGTGAAAAGCCTTGGAGATGATCTCGCGGGTGATGTCAGGTATCCAATCCGCGGTTTGAGCCACGAAGGATGCGTTGCGCACGCTCAAGCTGACGCTCAAGGGGTTGATGGGTTCGAGATAAGAACCCCGCGGCGTGGTATTGCTCACCTGGCCTTGCGGGGACGTGGGAGAGGCCTGGTTCTTGGTCAGGCCGTAAATGCCGTTGTCCAGCAGCAGCACGGTCATATTCATGTTGTAGCGTATGGCATGAATCCAGTGCGCGGTGCCGATGCTGCAGCAGTCGCCGTCGCCCATGATGACGAACACATTGAGGTCGGGCCGGCGCACCTTGATGCCCTCCGCGACCGGCAGCGCGCGGCCGTGCAGCCCGTGAAACCCGTAGGTTTTCATGTAGTGCGGGAAGCGGCTCGAGCAACCAATGCCGGAAACGAATACGGTTTTTTCCGGGTGCAGATTCTCATCCCGGCACAGGCGCTGGATCGCGGTCAGCACGCCGTGGTCACCGCAACCAACGCACCAGCGGGGCAGCACGCTCTTGTAATCGTCGAGCGTGTAGTTTTCTTCTTCCAGCAGTCTGAGCATGCACTGCGATACAGGTGTGGTCATTTTCCGGCTCCTCGCGCTTGCAGCCGGGCCAGGATGACGCGCTCCACCTTACCGGGTTTGAGTGGCTGCCCGGTGCATTCCGACCAGCAATCGACATCGACCAGGAAGCGTGCCCGCAGCAGCAGCGCCAATGCAGAATAACGGCGGTTGTCCTCGTTGATCAGCTCGGTCTCCAGGCGATCGGACCAGTTGCTTTCGATCGTCATCACCGCATCGAAACGGGCCAGCACTTCGCGAATGCCGCTCGCCATCGGCTGGATGAACTTCAGGTGCAATGAGGACACGCGGTGACCGGCGGCGCGCAAGCGGTCCACCGCCTCGCGGATGGCTCCCCGGGTGCTGCCCCAGCTCACCACCAGCAAGTCTCCCTCCTCACCACCATAGGTTTGCGGCGTTTTCAGGGTTTTTTGCAGGGCCGCCAGCTTGAGGCTGCGGTGCAGCATGCCGTCTTCATTGGCATCCGTATCGTAGGCGACGCAGCTCTTGCGGTTGTGCGCCAGGCCGGTCAGGGTGTGCATGCCGCCCGGCTGCCCGGGGATAAACCTGCGGGCTATGCCGGTGCGGGCATCCCAGTCATAGGCCAGGGCGCCCGGCGCAACCGGGCTCTGGTCGTAGGGTGGCGCCAGCCATTCCACGCTCGGCTTCGGCCGCGGAATGGGTTGTTGTCCCGACGACAGGTTGGCGTCAGTGAGCACGATGACCACGGTATTGAATGTCTCCGCGATCTTGCGCGCGGTGATCATCGAGTAGAAACAGTCTTCGATATCGGCTGCGGCCATCACTACCCTGGGCGCATCGCCATGTCCGCCAAAGCAGGCGAACAGCAGGTCGCCCTGTTCGGTCTTGGTGGGCAGACCGGTGCTGGGTCCGCCACGCTGGACATTGACCACCACCAGCGGAATTTCGGCCATGATCGCCAGCCCGATGACCTCCTGCTTTAGTGAAAAACCCGGGCCCGAAGTGATGGTCACGGGGCACTTGCCGGCATATGAAGCGCCGACCGCAAAAGCGCAGGCGGCGATTTCGTCTTCCGCCTGGTGCACCAGGCCGCCGACATTGTGGAAAACCTCGCTCAGGTAATGCGATGCCGAGGTTGCCGGGGTGATGGGGTACATGGAGCACACTTCCATGCCCGCGGCCATGACGCCCAGGCCCAGCGCCAGGTTGCCGTTGACCACGATCTGCGGCTCGCGAATGTTGGCGGGCGGCACGTGGAACTTGATGTCGAGATGCTCCTGCGCCCAGGCAAATCCGGCCTCGAGCAGTTGGATGTTGGCATCGACCACCGCGTCATTTTTCTTTTTGAAAATGAAAACGACCTGGTCGCGGGCAATCTGCAGGTCCAATGAATAAATGTTGCACAGCATGCCCAGCACGAACATGTTCTTGCCGCGGCGTGCATCGTCGACCAGGCGCAGGCATTCCTGCTCCATCGGCACTTCCTGGATTTTAAAGCCGGCCGCTGCCATCTCGGCAACGGCAGCGGCGTACTGTGCCGCGATCAGTTTGTCCGGGTTGGTTTTCCACTTACTCTCGAGCAACACCACGCAATCCGGTTTGAGTTCATGCTCCCTGGCCCGGCGCAACAGCACCTGGTCGTTGAACGCCACGATCAGGTCGGCTTCGTCGCCACCATTGGTGACACGCTGCGAGGCCAGCCTGATGCGGTTGCCGCTGGCTCCTTCGATACTGCGGGCCGGCGGCTGGATCTCGGCGGGGATGATCTCTACGGTCCAGATACCGTTGCCCGAGCGGGCGGCAATGGCCCCGAATGACTGTCCGCATTTTTGCGCGCCTTCGCCGGAATCGCTGACAATTTCAACCGTGTGGTCGCTGATGGTGATGGCCGGCTTTTGCCCGCTGCGAGGCTCACCCTGGAGGCGGGTGATGCGCACCGGCGCGTTTCCCGTTTTAGCTATCGGACTCCGCACTTCCATTGTTTCAACAGCAGGGTCTTGCAGCATCGTTGTTTCCATTTATCGGTCCAGTCGTTGGTTGGGTTCATGCCAGGCGGATGCGGGCAAAATTGTGCTGGTCGCGTGCCATGCCGAACAGGCATTGATCGATGTCTGCATGCGCTTCCCCGCCGATCGTTTCGCCGTCATTGATACACAGATACTGCTTCATGGATCGAGCTGCCTTGCGGCCCGCGCCCATGGCCAGAATCACCGTGGCCCCGCCGGTCACGATGTCACCGCCGGCGTAAACGCCGGCTATGGACGTCGCAAGATGGTCGTCGACGTCGATAAAGCCCCACTTGTTCAGCTTGAGGCCGGAGGTCTGCCCGATGATCGGGTTGGCGCTGGTGCCGATGGCATAGATGATCATGTCGGCGGCGAATTCGTACTCGCTGCCTGCCACTGCAACCGGCCGCCTGCGTCCGGAGGCATCCGGCTCGCCCAGTTCGTAGCGTATGCAGCGCATGCCGCGAACGTTGCCGTTGGCGTCGCCGAGAATCTCCACCGGAGCGCTGAGCCAGTGAAATTCCACGCCTTCTTCCATGGCGTGTTCGACCTCTTCCGCCCGGGCCGGGCACTCTTCGATGGACCTGCGATAGATGCAATAGACTTTTTCCGCGCCATGCCGCAAGGACACCCGCATCGCGTCCATGGCGGTATTACCGGCCCCGATCACGGCGATGCGGCGGCCGAGATGCAACGGCGTGTCAAATGCGGGAAACTCACCGGCCCGCATCAGGTTACACCGCGTCAGCAACTCGTTGGCGGAAAGCACGCCGTTGAGAAATTCACCCGGGATGTTCATGAATCTTGGCGTACCCGCGCCCGTGCCGATGAATACCGCGTCGAAACCCATCTCGTCGATCATCTGTTCGATGGTAAACAGGCGCCCTACCAGGGTATTGCAGTCGATGCTGACGCCGAGCTTTCTCAGCGCATCGATCTCGGCCGCGACCACGCTGTCGGGCAGGCGGAATTCGGGAATGCCGTACCTGAGTACGCCGCCGGGCTTGTGGAAAGCCTCGTACACGGTGACCTCACAGCCGGCCTTGGCCATGTCGGCTGCGCAGGCGATGCCGGCCGGACCGGAACCGACGATGCCGATTCTGAAGCCATTGGGCCTGATGTACGGAATATTGGCCCAGCCATGCTCGATGGCCTGGTCACCGACCCAGCGCTCCAGCCGTCCGATCGCCACCGGTTCCAGTGTATCGCCCACGGTGCAAACCCCTTCGCACTGGTCTTCCTGCGGACAGACCCGGCCGCAAATGGCCGGCAACAGGTTGGAATCGCTGAGCACGTCATAGGCGCCGCGATAATCCCGCTCGATGATCTTCTGGATAAAATCGGGAATGGCTATCGTGACCGGGCAACCCGCCACGCAGGCCGGATCCGGGCACATCAGGCAGCGCTCGCTTTCCAGCAGGACGTCATCCAGCTGATAGCCTACGGCCACCTCGGCGAAGTTCTTTACCCGCTGCAGCGGTTCCTGCACCGGCATCGGCGTGCGCTGCTGCGGAATGGTCCGGATGGTTTTTTTCTTCGCCATTACAGTGCCCCCGCCCGGCAGGTTTCGGACCACTTCTCCACCGCCTGCTTCTCGTCTTCGGCAAAGCGCCTCAGCCGGTTCATGAGATCATCAAAATCCACCTTGTGACCATCGAAATCCGGACCGTCGACACAGGCAAACATCATGCCGTCATCGAGCTTGACGCGACAGCCGCCGCACATGCCGGTGCCGTCCACCATGATCGGGTTGAGACTGACGGTGGTCTTGATGCCGCGCGGGCGGGTCAGTTCCGCGCAGGCTTTCATCATGATGGGCGGCCCGATCGCCACCAGTTCCCTGATGTCCGTATGTTGTTCCAGCGCCAGCCTGATGCCGTCGGTGACCAGCCCCTTGATGCCGGCAGAACCGTCGTCGGTACAGATAATGAACTCGTCACAGTAATGACGGAACTTGTCATCCCAGAAAACCAGCTTGCGGTCCCTGAATCCGACGATGCCGATGACATAGGCGCCGGCCTCCTTGAACGCCCGGGCCTGGGGGAAAAT